>CAJOIW010000007.1 GCA_905234845.1 uncultured Prevotella sp.
TGGGGGGCGAGCACCTGGGCGCCGTCGTCCCAGTAGGCCTTGTAGCCGTTATACTCCTTGGGGTTGTGCGACGCCGTGACGTTCACGCCGGCCTGACAGCCCAGATGGCGGATGACGAACGAGATTTCGGGTGTGGGGCGCAGGCTCTCGAAGAGGTAGACCTTGATGCCGTTGGCCGAGAAGATGTTGGCCACGGTCTCGGCGAAGAGGCGGCCGTTGTTGCGGCAGTCGTGGCCCACGACCACGCTCAGGTCGTCGCGTCCGGCGAACGCCTTGTTGATGTAGTTGGCAAAGCCCTGCGTGGCCATGCCCACGATGTAGATGTTCATGCGGTTGGTGCCGGCACCCATGATGCCGCGCAGTCCGCCTGTGCCAAACTCCAGGTCGCGGTAGAACGCGTCGATGAGCTCGGTCTTGTCGTCGTTGTCGAGCATGGCCTGAACGGCCTTGCGTGTGGCCTCGTCGAACGACGGCGAGAGCCATTCCTTAGCCCGTGCCTCGCACTGGGCAATCAATTCATTGTTTTGTGACATAATAGTTCGTATTTTGTTAATAGTTGTTTTACTTTCAACCGACAAAGTTAATGATTTTTTTTAAATTACTTCACGTTTTTCCGAATTTTTGTCAGGTATTGCTTCATCCGGTCGGAATCTTTGTGGTCGATGATGTCGAGCAGCTCTTTCAGCTCGGTGCGTATCTGCGACACCTGGTCGTGGGTGTAGGGGTTGAACAGCACCTCTTGCAGCAGGTAGTCGTCTTCGCTCATCACGCCCTTGGCTATGCGCATGTGGCGCTTGAAGGTGGTGCCGGGCGCGTCTTGATGTTTCATGACGGCGGCAAAGACGAAGGTGGAGACGAAGGGTATGGAGAGCGAGTAGGCCACGGTGCGGTCGTGCTCGTCGAACGTGTATTCGTAGATGTTGAGCCCGAGGTCGTGGTAGAGCTTGCGGAAGAACTGCCGGCCGTCGCGGTCGCCCTCGCTGATGATGATGGCGTTTTCCTCGGAGAGCTGGTTGAGGTTGGCAAAGGTGGGGCCGAACATGGGGTGGGTGCTCACGAAGGGATGGCCGCACTGCTCGTAGAACTCCTTGAGGCCGGTCTTCACCGAGGCGATGTCGCTCAGGATGCAGTCGGCCGGCAGGTGGGGCATGACCTCGTTGAAGGCCGCGATGGTGTATTTCACCGTGACGGCGTTGATGACGAGCTCTGGGCGGAAGGCGGCAATCTCGTCTAAACGCGTAAAGCGCTGGCAGTTATACGTGAAGCGCATGCGGCGGGTGTCTTTCTCGTAGACAGCCGTCTCGTGGTCGAAACTCAGCAGGTCGAGGAAGAAACTCCCCATCTTGCCTGCTCCAAGAACAAGTATTCTCATTTTTTTATCTGATTATTCTGATTACTCTGATTACTCTGATTACTCTGATTATTCTGATTATTCTGATTATTCTGATTATTCTGATTATTCTGATTATTCTGATTATTCTGATTATTCCTACTTTCTCCTAAACTCTGAGCAGACGATGGCGGTGGCCACGGCCACGTTCAGGCTCTCGGCTCCCTGGCCGGCAGGGCGGAAGTTGGGGATGAGCAGCCGCTCGCCAATCATGCCCCGCAGCGTCTCGGAGATGCCGTTGCCCTCGTTGCCCATGACGATGATGCCGTGAGGCGTGAGCGCCTTCTCGTACATATTCTCGCCGTCGAGCAGGGTGCCGTAGACGGGTATCTCTGCAGGCAGGCTGCCGATGAGCGCGGGCAGGTCGGTGTAGACCATCTGCACTCTGGCGATGCTGCCCATGGAGGCCTGCACCACTTTCGGCGCATAGGCGTCGGCGGTGTCGGGGCTGCAATAGATGCGGTTGATGCCGAACCAGTCGGCTATGCGGATGATGGTGCCCACGTTGCCGGGGTCTTGCACGCCGTCGAGCGCCAGGCAGAGCTCGTCGGCCGACGGCCGGACGACCTTCGTCGCGGGCAGGCGGAACAGCCCTACCACGCCTTGCGGGTGCTGCAGGAAGCTGATGCGCTCCAACACGTCGTCGGCGATGATGGTGGCCTTCGGTTGCACACTCTTCGGCAGACGCTCGCAACCGCCTTGCGAGGCATACAGGGCCGAGAATGCCCATCCCGCGGCAATCAGGTCGGCCACTACCTTCGGACCTTCGGCCACGAACAGGCCGGCTTCCTCGCGGTTACGCTTCGACGACAGCGAGCGTATATCCTTAATCCACTTTGCGTTTGACATATTTTTCTCTACGCTTATTCAGATGTGATGGGTGCAAAGATATAAAAAAATAATGGAAGATGTATTGCCGTTTGGAAAAAAATGTGTAAGTTTGCAGCACAAAAAGCAAGAACGACAAAATCTGACAAATGAAAGCATCGGAACAAACCCTCCAGCAAGTTGAGCGATTCATCAGAAAGACTGCTCAGAAGTTTCCCCTCGTCGACGATGTGTCGATGATGACCGACATTCATGTGCGCGTGTCGCAGGACAGCGGCGAGCTCCTCTCGTTCGACGACGACGACCAGGAACTCACGCGCTGTGTGGTGGAGCAGTGGATTGACAATAAGGATGAGCAGTTCTATGATCATGTCGCCCAAACGCTGCGGTCGGTGCTCAAGCGTATGAGCAGCACGGTGGACAACCTCGGCATCATGAAACCCTACAGCTTCGTGCTTGAAGACGACGAGCGCAACAGCATCGCCGAGCTTTATGTGGCCGACGACGACACTATCATCATCGGCGGCGACCTGATGGAGGGATTGGAAGAAGATCTCGACGACTTCTTCAAACATTTGTTTTAATAAATAGTTGTATAACTGAATAACGTGGCCTTCCAAACCCGCCCGTAGCCGACCGCCGCGTTATTCCTTTTCCACCTTTCCTATCCTATAGTTTTACTTTCTTCTTGGCGGCGGCGCTCTCGTTGCCTACACGGTCTAACGAGGTGACCACATAGGTGTAGGCCGTATTGCCGTCGGCATAGGGCAGCTTGTAGTAGGTGTCGTAGGTGATGGCCACGATATTCGACGGGTCGTTCAGGTTGACGGGCTGGCCTTTGGCAAAGCGATAGACCACAAACTTGTTGACCTCGTCGCCCCATTTCTTGGCTTTCGGCTTTTGCCAGAACAGGATATAGCCGTCGCTTGTCCATACGGGTTTCACCGCCTTGGGCTTCTGCGGTGCCTTGTCGTCGAGGAACGGCATGAGCGGTTGCAGGGCGGGATACTTCCAATACGAGTTTCGAAGCACGCTGCCGTAGTTGCCGGTATTGTCGACAACGGCCTTGGCATACCAGAGCACGGTGCCCTTCACGTTGGGAAGCTGGTTGTGCAACTTGTATTTCGCGGCCATCTGGTTGACGTTGGGATTGTTGACGTCGGGGAACTTCACGGTGCGCTCCACGTCTTCGCCGATATAGAGCGGACGCTTTGAGCAATACTTGTTCCACCAATGGATAAGAGTCTCGTAGTCAGCAATTTTGAGTCCTATCTGCCAGTAAAGCTGCGGCACGCAATAGTCAATCCATCCGTTGTTCACCCACAACAGCACGTCGGCATACAGGTCGTCGTAGTTTTGCAGGCCGGCGCTCTCGCTGCCAATCTCGGGGGCACTTCGCTTGTTGCGGTAGATGCCGAAGGGCGACACGCCGAACTTCACCCAGGGCTTGCGCTTGTGGATGGTCTCGCCAAGCTGTTTGATGAAGAGGTTCACGTTGTCGCGGCGCCAGTCGTTGCGGTCGCGGAAGCCGTTGTTGTATTGCCGGAACTCGTTGTCGTCGGGTATGGCATGACCGGGCGAGGGGTAGGGATAGAAATAGTCGTCGATATGCAGGCCGTCGATGTCGTAGCGGCTGACGATATCGTCGACCACGCGGCAGATATAGTCGCGGTTCTCGGGCAGCCCGGGATTGAGGATGAACAGTCCGTCGTAGGAGAACACCCTTCCCGGATTTGTGATGGCGATATGGTTGTTGGCCAGCTTCGTGGTGTTCTTGGTCTTTGCGCGATAGGGGTTTATCCAAGCGTGGAGCTCCATGCCGCGCTTGTGGCATTCGTCAACCATCCACTGCAGCGGGTCCCAGTAGGGCGAGGGAGCCTTGCCTTGCTCGCTGGTGAGGAAGCGGCTCCACGGCTCGATGCTGCTCTCGTAGAGCGCGTCGCACTCGGGGCGCACCTGAAAGATGATGGCGTTAACACCGTCTTTCTGCAACTCATCGAGCTGGTAGGCGAGGGTTTGCTGCATGGTTTGTGTCGACATGCCGACAAACTGGCCGTTTACACATTGAATCCATGCGCCGCGAAACTCGCGCTTGCTCGTTGATTCCTGTCCTGACGATTGAATACTGGTGACAAGCATGATGGTTGCCACGATAGCTTTTGCTAAGGTCTGAATTTTGTTCATGGCGCAAAGGTAATGAAAAATTTTATCCTTCGACTTCCGTCTTTCATTTTTTTTTCTTAATTTTGCATTTTATTAGAATTTCAAGAATAGAAACATAGTCATGGATATCAATATATTAACGCAACACGAGTGTGAGAAACTTGAAAAGCTGATTAACGACAGCGAGCGCGTGGTGCTAACATGTCACAAGTCGCCAGATGGTGATGCTCTTGGTTCATGTCTGGCATGGGCCGAATATCTGATTGTTCTGCACGGGAAAGAGCCGGTCATTGTCATTCCTGACGCTTATCCCGATTTTCTCCAATGGCTGCCAGGCACGGAGCGAGTCGTTCGCTATGATAAGCACAAAGAACGTGTGGAGATGTTGCTTCAAACAGCCGATTTGCTGTTTTGTCTTGACTTCAATTCTCCTGACAGGACGGAGGCCATGCAGGATGCGCTCAACGCATCGCAGGCCAAACGGGTGATGATAGACCACCATCTGGACCCGAGTATGGACACGGTGCTGACCATTTCACGTCCGGAGCTGTGCAGTACGGCAGAACTGGTCTTCCGTATCATCTGGCAGATGGGCGATTTTGAGTCTGTGACGAAAAAGTGTGCCACCGCACTTTATTGTGGTATGATGACCGATACGGGTGGATTCAGCTACAATTCCTCACGTCCTGAGATTTTCTATATCATCGGTCTGCTCCTCACCAAAGGTATAGACAAGGACAAAATCTATCGTCAAGTGTTTAATAATTATAGTGCCTGGGCCATCAAGATGCGCGGCTATATGATGTACAAGAAACTGCAAGTCTTTCCAGAGAGCCACGCCTGCTATTTTGCGGTGTCGCGCAACGAGATGCTGCAGTTCCATTTCATCAAAGGCGATGCCGAGGGATTGGTCAACGAGCCTCTGCGTATCAAGGGAATGAAACTCTCCGTGTCGTTGCGTGAGGACGACCGCCATCCGAACCTCGTCTGGGTAAGCCTGCGGTCAGTGGGAGACTTCGCGTGTAACGATATTGCTGAACAATACTTTAATGGCGGAGGACATAAGAATGCCAGTGGCGGGAAGCTGTTCTGCTCATTGGAACAGGCCGAGGAAAAAGTCAGAGAGGTCATTGAGAAACTGAAAGCAAATTGAATATTCTCTCTTCAGTTAACCATTTGCGTATGCCTTTGCAATAATAAAAAATGTCAAGAAATGACATTTTTCATTGCTCATCTTTTCTCCTTCACCCTTTTTTTATTAACTTTGCAGGCGAATATATAATAATGTAGACAATGAAAAGATATAAATTTTATATTTTGATGCTTGTGGCGGCTGTGCTGGCGACTTCGTGCAACGACACAGAAACCTATGCCGAGCAAAAAGATAAGGAACGCTCAGCCATTAATCGTTATATTGCCGATGAGGGCATCAATGTGATTTCGGAACAAACCTTTATTGCCAATGGTTATCAGACAAATGTGGCCAGAAACGAATTCGTGTTGTTCGGGAGTACGGGCGTTTATATGCAGATTGTCAGAGAAGGTTGTGGCGAGAAATTGAAATCAGGTGAGACGGCAACCGTGCTTTGCCGTTTCGATGAGTATAATATTATGACCGATTCTTTGATTTTGTCAAATCGTGTGTTGACTTACTCGTCGCAAGTTGACAAGATGTCGGTGAAGAATACGTCAGGTACGTTTAAAGCGTCGTTCATAAAGGGCTCCAGTTTGATGTATGCCCGCTACCAATCGGCTGCAGTTCCTTCGGGTTGGCTCGTGCCGTTCAGTTATATTAAAGTGGGACGTCCGGAGAAGGAAGGTGATGAGATAGCCCGGGTGAAGCTGATAGTGCCACATACCCAGGGGCAACAGTATGCCGCCGAGAATGTATATCCCTGTTTTTATGATATAAGCTATGAACGTGGTCGATAATCTTTCTCTGTAGAGTTTGACCACAATCTTAAATCATTAATAATTAAAAGAATGACATTAATAAAATCTATTTCCGGCATTCGTGGTACGATTGGCGGACGGGTAGGAAACACATTGAACCCACTTGATATCGTTAAGTTCACATCGGCTTATGCCACATTTATTCGTCGGCAAGGCGGTCTTGGCCGTGATGCTTCGTTCAATAACCATCGTCCGACACTTGTCGTCGGGCGTGATGCACGCATCTCGGGCGTGATGGTCGACAGCATTGTCAGCGGAACGCTGATGGGTATTGGCTATGATGTTGTCAATATCGGTCTTGCTACAACGCCGACCACAGAACTTGCCGTTCGTACGCTGGGTGCCGACGGCGGTATTATTATCACCGCCTCGCATAATCCCCGACAGTGGAATGCGTTAAAACTGCTTAACCGCGAAGGTGAGTTTCTGACAGCCAAAGACGGTGCCGAGGTTTTGGCTATTGCAGAGAAAGAAGACTTCGAGTATGCTGATGTCGACCAGTTAGGCCATCTCATCAATTGTGACGAGGCAGACCAATGGCATGTTGATGGTGTGCTTGATCTCGATTTGGTCGATGTGGAGGCTATTCGTAATGCCCACTTCCGTGTTTGTGTGGATGCTATAAATAGTGTGGGTGGTATCATTCTGCCTCGACTTCTTGACGCGCTGGGTGTGGAGTATAGGATACTCAATGCTGAGCCTACAGGCGATTTCGCACACAATCCGGAACCGCTCGAAAAGAATCTCTCTGGTATTATGGAGGAGATGAAGACAGGGAAGTATGCGCTTGGTATTGTCGTTGATCCTGATGTAGACCGACTGGCTTTCATTTGTGAGGACGGAAGCATGTTTGGTGAGGAATATACGCTTGTCTCTGTAGCCGATTATGTGCTTTCGAAGACACCCGGCAATACCGTATCAAACCTTAGCAGTACCCGCGCCTTGAGCGATGTTACCAAACTGCATGGTGGAGATTATACCGCCTCTGCGGTTGGTGAGGTTAATGTCACGACGCAGATGAAAGCCGTAGGAGCTGTTATCGGTGGAGAAGGCAATGGTGGAGTAATCTACCCTGAGAGTCATTATGGTCGCGATGCACTTGTCGGCATAGCGCTATTTCTTAGTCATTTGGCTCATAAAGGATGCTCCGTGAGCGAGTTGCGTGCCACTTATCCTAATTATTTTATTGCTAAGAATCGCATTGACCTCACACCTTCCACTGACATCGATGCCATCTTGAACAAAGTGAAGGAATTGTATGCCGACCAGCGAATCAATGACATTGACGGAGTGAAGATTGATTTTCCCGACCGTTGGGTGCATTTGCGCAAGTCGAATACCGAACCCATCATCCGCGTCTATAGTGAGGCTCACACAATGGAGGAGGCCGACGCACTTGGTAAAGAAATCATGCAAGTGGTTTATGACTCGATATAGAAAAGTGGATTTTTTAGTTGAAAATATATCGGCGAAATAAAACAGAGGGATAAATCAGGTATGGGATTTCTGGGATTGTTCAATAAACAAAAAAAAGAAACGCTGGATAAGGGGCTGGAGAAAACGAAACAGAGCGTTTTTGAGAAACTGACCCGTGCAGTAGCAGGAAAGTCGACAGTAGACGATGAGGTGCTCGACGACCTCGAAGAAGTGTTGATTACAAGCGACGTGGGTGTAGATACGACTCTGAAGATTATCAAGCGTATAGAAGAGCGTGTCGCGCGTGACAAATATGTTTCTACAAGTGAGCTGAACGGCATACTCCGTGATGAGATTGCAGCCTTGCTGGCAGAGAACAATACGGAGGATGGAGATTCGTGGGAATTGCCACAAGACCATAAGCCTTACGTGATTCTCGTAGTCGGTGTCAATGGGGTAGGCAAGACAACGACCATCGGCAAGCTGGCATGGCAGCTGAAACAAGCTGGGAAGAAAGTGTATCTTGGCGCAGCTGATACTTTCCGTGCCGCAGCTGTTGAGCAGATATGCATTTGGGGCGAGCGCGTAGGTGTGCCCGTCGTGAAACAGCAAATGGGAGCTGACCCTGCCAGCGTAGCTTTCGACACGCTGCAATCGGCAAAAGCGAACGATGCTGATGTGGTGCTGATTGATACGGCAGGCAGGTTGCACAACAAAGTTGGCTTGATGAATGAGCTCAAGAAGATTAAGGAGGTGATGAGGAAAGTTATACCCGAGGCTCCCGATGAAGTTCTTCTGGTGCTTGACGGCTCTACAGGGCAGAATGCTTTTGAACAGGCTAAGCAGTTTGCTGCAGTCACGCAGGTGACCAGTTTGGCTATCACAAAGCTTGATGGTACAGCAAAAGGTGGAGTGGTCGTAGGCATAAGTGATCAGCTGAAAGTCCCTGTAAAATATATCGGATTGGGTGAGGGCATGGAAGATCTGCAGCTTTTTAACCGTCGAGAGTTTGTGGATTCGCTTTTTGGCAAATCATGATAAAAAGTAAGTTAAGTCAAGGCTTTTTATCTCTTATCCTTAATAAATATGAATCATCCGACTATTGATTTTGTGACATTGGGTTGCTCCAAGAATCTGGTGGACAGTGAAGTGCTGATGGGACTTTTCGAGCGCAACGGTTTTCATTGTACCCACGACGCGAGCCATCCGCGAGCACCTATTGCCGTTATCAATACGTGTGGTTTCATAGAGGACGCAAAGCAGGAGAGTATTGACACAATACTGGAGTTTGCCAATAGAAAAGATGAGGGAAAACTGCAACATCTTTATGTAATTGGCTGTCTATCACAACGTTATCAGGCAGAGCTTGGGCGGGAAATACCACAAGTGGACAAGTGGTATGGGAAATTTAACTTCAAACAATTGCTTGCTGATTTGGTGGAGTGTAGCCACTTGTCGGATGCGGATAGGAAACTCACTACACCCCCACACTATGCCTATATAAAAATAGGGGAGGGTTGCAACCGGCAATGCGCCTATTGTGCCATTCCAATGATGACGGGCAGGCATGTGAGCCGACAACGAGAAGATATACTTGATGAAGTAAGGCAATTGGTCGGTCGGGGGGTGAAGGAGTTTCAGCTTATCGCTCAAGAGCTTACCTATTATGGTGTAGACCTTGACGGTACGCGTCAGATAGCTTCCTTGGTCAGTGAGATGGCAGATATAGAAGGTGTAGAGTGGATTCGCCTACATTATGCCTATCCCAATGACTTTCCGATGGAACTGCTCGATGTGATGAACGCAAAGAAGAATGTCTGTCGTTATTTGGATGTAGCTCTTCAACATATTTCTGACTCGGTTTTGCAACGAATGCGTCGCCATGTCACCAAGCAGCAGACGATTGAGTTCGTGCGTGAACTGAGAAGGCGAGTTCCAGGTATCTGTCTTCGGACAACACTAATGGTAGGATTCCCTGGAGAGACAGAGGAAGAATTCGAAGAATTGATGGAGTTTGTCCGTTGGGCACGTTTCGAGCGAATGGGTGCTTTCGCCTATTCTGAGGAAGATGGAACCTATAGCGCTCGTCACTATAAAGATAATGTACCTGCTGAAGTGAAGCAAGACCGTTTGGATAGGCTGATGACCTTGCAACAGCATATCAGTGAAGAGATTGAGGCTGAGAAGGTCGGTACGACTATGCGGGTGATAGTTGACCGTAAAGAGGGTGACTATTATGTTGGACGTTCGGAGTTTTCTTCGCCAGAGGTTGATCCGGAGGTGCTCATACAAACTAAGCGTAAGCTACGAAGAGGTCATTTTTATGATGTGAAGATAATTGATAATGAAGCATTTGACTTATTTGCAGAATTATGAATAATAAAGAATATATAGCAGAACTGGCGCGACGTAGTGGATATTCGCCCAGTCAGACGCAGCAATTCGTGAAACAGGTGATTGACCTGATGGCTGTAAAGTTCGATGAAGGAGAGAGTGTATTTGTCTCAGGATTCGGTACGTTTGATGTGAAAGAACGTGCCGAACGCATCGTGGTTAATCCTGCAACAGGCCAGAGAATGTTGGTACCGCCAAAGATGGTGTTGTCGTTTAAGCCTGTAGCTTCTGTAAAAGACAAATTAAAGAAGGGAGGAAACGAGGATGAGTAAGTTTTCTGAAATGGCAGCACCATTGGCAGGAAAATTCGGTCTGACAATAAAAGATGCCGAGCAGTTTTTGTTGCAGATGACGGAGGTGCTCAACGAAGGCCTGCGTGAAGACAAACAAGTGAAAGTAAAAGGTTTGGGTACCTTCAAGGTGACTACTGTGAGTGCCCGGAAAAGTGTAAATGTGAATACGGGTGAGCCGATAGTCATTGGTAGTCGAGATAAAATCACATTCACACCCGAGGCGAGTCTGCGCGACCGTGTGAATAGTCCGTTCGCCCAGTTTGAGACGGTTGTCGTGAACGACGGGATTGACTTAGAAGTATCTCCAGTTTCCTCTATTCAGAATGAAGAAGTACAAAATGAGGAAATTCAAGCTGAAGAGATTTTGAATGGGGACAATATAACTCAAGAGGTGAGTATTGAGGAAGAGAAAAGTCTGAATGAGGTAAGCGATACGAAGGAAGAAGGGTTGGTAGAAAAAACAGACAAACCGTCATCTCTCATCCATCCCGAGCAGCCACTTCCGAATCATACCGATCAGGTCATCCCGAGCCATCCCGAACCGAGCTCGCCACCTCGTGACCTTTCTCGGCCCACATCTAAAATCAAGTATGGAACTGTTGCCATTTTACTCCTTTTGGTTCTTTTTGGCGCATTTTATTTCTTGCGTGATGCCACCACTGGGAATAAAGTCGAGAGGCAAGACGTAGGGAATGTGAAACAAGAAAAAGCGGATACGCCTAAATCACGCCCCGACTCTACACAAGCTTTATCTGCGGCAACTGATAATCCGTCACCTGTCGACTATGATTCCTATCCCATTATGCGCTATGGTGCTTATGAGTTTGACGGAGTTGCAGCAGAGGTCACTATAAAGAAAGGTCAGACCATTGCCACTATTAGTAAGACCTATTTCGGCCCGAGCCCTGGAGCTGACCAGTATATTGAGGCTTTCAACGGAAAGAGGGACTTTAAGGAAGGCGACGTTATAAAAATTCCCAAGCTCGTGCTTAAAAAGAAGAATAAAAAATGAAGCGGCAATCCACTTTGCAGGATGATTATATCCACTATGTTGTAAAAGGAGCCCCTCCCCAGCCCTCCCCGAAGGAGAGGGAGAAAACTGGGGGGGAGGGATCTTCTATTCCGCTTCTGGAATGGATGCTTGCCAATCTCAAAGGCAGTCGTACCAAGTTGAAGGCCACCTTGAAAGGCCATGGTGTAAAAGTCAATGGCAAGCATATCACGCAGTTTGACTATCCTCTCCAACCT
Source organism: uncultured Prevotella sp. (assembly GCA_905234845.1). Taxonomy (GTDB): domain Bacteria; phylum Bacteroidota; class Bacteroidia; order Bacteroidales; family Bacteroidaceae; genus Prevotella. Next base: position 11,686 of record CAJOIW010000007.1, read on the forward strand.
GGAATGAAAGTCAGTATAAGCAAGTCGAAACGTAATGACAAGTTTAAGAGTCGTTATGTCAAACTTGTCTACGAAGACCAATATCTTGTTGTTGTAGAAAAGAAACCGGGCATACTCTCTATGGCTGCCGGACACCGCTCGCTCAATGTAAAAAGTGTGCTTGATGATTATTTCCAAAAGACTCGTCAGCATTGTACCGCTCATGTTGTTCATCGGCTTGATCGCGACACGTCTGGCCTCATGATTTATGCCAAAGACCTGCAGACCGAACAAATACTTGAGCACAACTGGCACGATATCGTCTATGACCGTCGCTATGTAGCCCTCCTCTCGGGCGAGGTTGTTGAGGAGGGTGGCACCATTGCCAACTGGTTGAAAGACAACAAAGCCTATGTTACCTACAGCTCACCTGTCGATAACGGCGGAAAATATGCGGTGACTCATTTTCATGTACTCCATCGCACCGTCAGCCATTCACTCGTAGAGTTTAGCCTTGAGACTGGTCGTAAGAACCAGATACGTGTCCATGCGGCAGACATGGGGCATCCTGTTTGTGGTGACACCAAGTACGGTAATGGCGACAATCCTCTCCACCGCTTGTGTTTGCATGCCTATATGCTTTGTTTCCACCATCCTATTACACGGCAGCCTATGGAATTTCAGACACCTATTCCCACTGATTGGCGCGTTACTAAAGAATAATGAAGTATGAAGCTTTTGGTTTTAGTTTTTAGGGTCAAAACCGATAACCAAATAACTAAAAACGCTAACACGAACCCCTATGGACAATGAACTAATTTACTACCTCTTTTGCCTTGCCGTTTTGATTGTTGGCATTTTAATTATCAAAAAAATCGCAGGCTGCATCCTTAAGAGCCTTGCCCTTATTGTCGTTGTTCTCATTCTTGCCGTTATTTGGTATTTCTTTATCAGATGATAGCAAATGTAGATAGTCAACTTTGCTTGTCTTCCTTTGATTCGGGTAGCTGAATTTGTTGTGGAAGATTACCACTGGCGGAAAAGCTGGAAACCGAAACGGGCACCGAATTCGTTGAATTTGCCGTTTCGATTGGCAAGGAAAAGTCCGATGGAAAAAAGACGGTTTTGTAGGCCATAGCCACATTCGAGGTAGGGGTGCAGGTGCCGAGCGGCGAGTGCGCTGAGGTAGATACGTTCTGTCTCGATATATCGTCCGATGAGTGGCACCCATGAGACGAAGAGCAGCGGTGATTCATAGGTGACATTGCTACGGACATAATACTCAGAGGCATTATACCAGTTGCGGTCGAGCAATTCGAATGAGCCTGTCCACTCATCGTTCCATCCCCCAGGAATATTTTCATCTCGGAAATTAGTATAGTCGAGAAAATAGGCTCCTGTGTCTTTATGGGTATAGAATCCAGTTCCCGCCCGCATGGATAGAGAGCGCAATCCGGGCATGCGATGCAGGTACTGGCCGTCAAATTCCCATCGCTCGAAACCTGTATTCGATTTGAATAGTCCTTTGATGCTGCGCTCATAGTCAACGGTAATGATAGGTCCGGAATAACCCATTGGGTGATATTCAAGTGATAGTGCCGGAGCTGCGGAGCGATAGGCATGAGGCTTGCCGGCCAGTTTAAATCCCTTTTTATCAACGGCATCACGGTAATGGATGATGAGTCCGGCTTTAACTCCGATCTTGGATGACAGATCGTAGTGGACAAAGGTCTTGATGTAGGTGTCTTTGAAATAGTCGAGGTTCAAGTGTTCCCAGTTAATGGAATCGGCTCGTTCGTGTTTTATTTGTTCGATGATGTCGGAGTTGGTGATTCGGTTGCCGTTTCCCACTTCAGCCTCAATGTAGCCTCCATGGCGTTTATTGAAGTAGAAGAAGGAGGGTAGCCTGAAATAGAACTGTCGTTGCTTAAAGGAATAACCTGCTTTGAGGCGTGTGTTGATTTCTTGGTTTTCGTTGAATATGAAACTGCTTTTTACCTCGAACTTATAGTAGATGCCTTTGCGTTTGCTATAGCCAAGGTAGAGTGGATTGAGGAGTGGGGATATGCGCAGATAACCTTGATCACGACTACCAAAGTGGGTTTTTGTGCGGTTGACAAGATGTTCACCCACAATGAGCCATGGCGAATGATGGTTTTTCTTTATGTGGCCCCCCTCCACATCCCTCCCCGAGGGAGAGGGGGCTAGTTCCTCCTCTTGGAGATGGTTAGGAGGGGTTGTAGGCAACAGAGGACTCTCACCCTCTCCTTCGGGGAGGGTTGTGGAGGGGTTTAGGGTGTCGGCCAAGCTGGCATGATAATCAGCCGAGATATTGTTTCCAAGAAAACGGAATAAGGCATCGAGCTGGCAGCGGACGGGAAAAAGCGAAGCTGCTCCCTGATTTCCCATTTCGAGATAAAGGCTAAACCTTATCATGTCGTATTCTCCTTGTATCTCGGTGGAAATGATACGTCCAGTGAGGAAGTCGGCAATGGCGGTTCCGCTAACGAGCTGTGTACTTACTAATCGGGGTTTGAAGACGATTTCGACGTTGCCGTCTGGTCGAGTCATGGAGCGGTATCTGTAGAGGTGACGATTGGCTTTGTTGAAGGGGGAGAGGAGAATGTCGCCGGCGATGGTCTCGGCATAGATATCGGGAATAAGGTATTTATTAAGAGTAGTAAGTGTCTTCCGCCGATGTGGGATATTGTTTCGGTGGAATATTTCTTCTATGTTTGTCGGATGTCCATTGACTATGACAACTTTGCCGATGGCTTCACCTTCATATGTCCGTTGTTCGCCTCTGGCTATAGCATACATGGTTGGTACGGCAAGCAGAATGGGGTTGCGTTTGTTGACCCGTAGAGTGTAGTTGACATAGGTAAAGGGTGTGACATTTTCAGGTAAGCTGTCTTTGATGGTTGTTGGATAGGCAAAGATGCGCTGCATAACAATGGTGTTCTGTCGGTCGCGGGCTATAGTAGTCTGCGAAGATACCAGTAGCAGAGAAACAAATAGCAAGACATGTGGTTTCATGAGAAAAGAAGCGTTCCGAGTTTGGTGGCAATCCATGCGATTAGAGCAAGCATCAAGAATATGCTTCCAAACAACAGGATGCAGGTGATAAGCGATTGTCGTGCTTTGTTGTTCACCTCAACGATAACTGATTGATCGTCGTTAATGAAACCGTCGATAAGTCGCATGTTTCGGGCGTTAGACTGGTGGAAGAAGTCAATGACATCACCGACGTAGAAAGGTATCAGCCCGAGCAGAAGGTCGCGGAGGCTATTGTTGAGTACAGCCAAGGTAAGCGGAACACTATGGAGGCGAAACAGGCTGAAATAGACATGCGCAAGGGCGAACAACGTTGTCATGGCATCGCCAATACCTCCAGGAACAATACCTATGATACCGTCAATATAGTATTGGTCAAGATAGCGTGTGATGGCATTCATGCCATTGTATAATCGGGAATGCTTCAGCCGCTCTTTCCGCTCTTCTCTTGTCATTCTACAAATACTTTAAACTCGTATCCTTCTTGTTTAAGCCATTTTAATGCTTCAGGGAGAGCAAAACGCAATTTGTCAATGCTTTTCAGTGAGTCATGGAATGTGATGATAGAGCCGTTTCGGGTGTAGCGCTTAACGTTATCAAGCACATCCTGAGCGGTTATCCACTTGGAGTAGTCTCGCGTGACGACATCCCACATGATAACTTTGTATTTACGTGATAGCCAGGCGAACTGTGCCATGCGCATCCAGCCGTGAGGTGGGCGAAAAAGGTGGGAATGAATGTAGGCATTAGCCTTCTCTGTGTTGTAGCTGTAGTCGTGGAGGGTATGGCGGAAGCCACTGATGTGGTTGTGTGTGTGGTTACCTACTTGATGCCCTTCGGAAACAATTTGTTCATATAGCTTGGGATATTTGCGCACGTTGTCACCGACCATGAAAAAAGTGGCTTTTGCTTTAGCCTCACGGAGAGTCTGGAGAATGAATGGGGTAGACTCAGGAATGGGCCCGTCATCAAAAGTTAGATAAACAGCCCGTTCCTTTGAACTCATTCTCCAAACAGCTTTCGGCCAAAGCCATCTGAGCCACATGGCAGGTTGTTCTATGAACATGGTGTCAAATGTCTATTTGTCCGCCTTTACTTTTATATATCGTCAAGAGTTGATAGTATTCGGCTGTGAGTTTCTCTGCGTATTTCTTATCAGTTCTTCCTGCTGTGCTAATGAGTCGTTCCATGATGGCTCGTTGTGTCATCACTTCATGCTCATAGCGCATTAGGCGCTCGGTGCTGAGTGAGAGGTACCACTCCATATATTGACGGGCATTCTTCCAACATGCGTCAATGTATTCCTTGGCCTTAACTTTCTGTCCAAGTAGCGAATAGGCTTCGGCCAAATCGGCATCACCAGAAAGGAAGTTGCGTGGTAGGTTATAGGCAGGGATAACCTGTTCCTGCTTTTGTAATACCTTGAGTGCTTTGGCAATCTTTTCTTTGCCTAAGGTTTCCTGGCCTGACTTGATGAGCGTATCACCCTCGGCATAAAGTTCTTGTGCGAGTTGGGCAAAGAGGTGCCGATGTGTGATGCACAGGCGCGACACAGTTTGGTCGAGATATAGTCCTGGTTTCTCCAGCCCTCCCCACTTATAGCGGTTCATAAGATTGTTATAGGTCTTCTCGGTATCGAAGTTCTTTGTTCCTACGTAAGTGGTGGTGAAGGGTGTGATGCGGTTGGCCAGTCCCTCACAGACAAAGTTGTCGCCGAGATTCATATAGTTCTCTTTGCCTACAGTATAGGCTACGTAGATAGGACGTGTCCAGTTGGCGTTGGCTATGAGCTCGAGCATCATAAGATCGCCTTTGTAGAGTGAGCGGCGGCCTTCGAGCGAGATGACCATACGATCGGGGATAGAGTCGGTGGCCATGAGCATTCCACTTTTGCGAACGGCTTCCTTGTCGATGGTCATGTAGAGTGTATCGGTAGGAATAATACGCTCTTCGGGATCTTCAGCGCGTACCCAGTATTTGAGAATGTTTTTTAGTTCAAATGGTTCATCACCATACTCTTTGCGGGCTTTTTCCGGATTAGTTTTGTAATAGTCAAGCACATCCTTCTCAAATTCAGGTTGTACGGGAATGGCCTCGTTGGTACCAGAACAGTAGTCGATTCGTGGCCAGCTGATGGGTAGTGCGGGAGAGTCGTAGGCAGGACGTTTCATTTGGTCGATATACCAATCCACTTGCAGATAGCTGAGGTTGCACACACGTGCGTCGGTGCGGAAGCCTTCTACGTCTTGGTTGTACCATAACGGGAAGGTGTCGTTGTCGCCATTGGTAAAGATGATGGGATTGCCCTCGTCTTGCAACGTCATCAAGTAATTCTGACCGAAGTCGCGGCACATGTACCTTCCGCTACGGTCGTGGTCATCCCAGTTTTGTGATGCCATTTGTATAGGCACGAGTAGCGTGAGTACGGCGAGTACCGATGCCACAATGGTCTCGTTAAGCTTAAGGTATTTCTTAGCAAGATCAATAAGTGCTGCCACACCAATGCCACACCAGATAGCAAAGGCATAGAAAGAGCCTGCGTATGCATAGTCGCGTTCGCGCGGTTGTTGCGGAGTTTGGTTTAGATAGAAAACGATAGCCAAGCCTGTCATGAGGAACAGGAAACAAACTACCCAGAACTGCCGAATACCACGCTGTCCGCGCCATGCTTGCCAGAACAAACCGATGAGACCGAGTAGCAGGGGCAGGCAATAGTAGACGTTATGCCCCTTGTTCTCTTTTAGCTCATCGGGCAACTTCGACTGGTCGCCCAACATGGCATTGTCAATGAAGGGAATTCCTGACAACCAGTTACCGTGTTCCAATTCGCCATTGCCTTGAATGTCGTTTTGACGACCAGCGAAGTTCCACATGAAGTATCGCCAGTACATGAAATTACACTGATAGGAGAGGAAGAAACGGATGTTCTCCATAAAGGTGGGCACTTTCACCTGTACCATCTCACCGTTTCCACGGTCATACTCCGAGATATTTCCTTCCACACCTCCCATCCAGTCTTCGTAGGCTTGGGCATACTTCTTATCCCACATGCGGGGGAAGAGCATGTTTTTAGCATAGACATATTTGTCCTTGGTGGTGACGATGAAGTAAGAGTCTTTCTCATCAGCAGATTTCTTTTCGCGCTGTTGCCATACAGGTGCGCCTTCCTTGCGTTCGGGAACCAGATAATCGCCGCTGGGAACAAAATTTACGTCGGAGGTATATACTTGTCCGTAGAACAATGGACGGTCACCGTATTGGTCGCGGCTGAGATAGTTGCCCAACGTGAAGATGTCTTCTGGTGAGTTCTGATCCATTGGAGGATTGGCTGCTGAGCGTATCATGATGAGGGCATAGGAAGAGTATCCTATCATAAGCATGAGCAGACAGAGCAGGGTGGTATTCTTTAGACGTGCTGAAACGAGAGATATCTTCTTTTTCGCTTCGGTGCGCTTATATCCGAGGACAAACCAAAGTGCAACCAACACGATGAGACCGATAATTGCAGCAGACCAGCCGTAACCGTAGAATGGTATGCCCAACATGGCTATAGAGAGCAGGAATGCGATATTCTGACGTGTCTCACTCTTATTGGTATAGGTTTCAAAGATAGCCCATATAACGATGAGTACCAAAAGAGCGACATAGACGTAGAGACCCGTGTTGAATGGCATACCGAGCTTGTTGACAAATAGCAGTTCGAACCATCCACCCACGGTGATAATGCCTGGAACGACACCGTAGAGCACAGCGGCGACAATTATAAATGATACTGCCAAGGCAATGAGCGAACCCTTCAACTCAATCTCGGGATATTTACGATAGCAGTATACGAGTACGATGGCTGGGATGCAGAGTAGGTTCAATAGGTGGACACCAATTGATAATCCCGTCATATAGGCAATGAGCACGAGCCAACGGTCACTATGAGGCTCGTCGGCATGGTCTTCCCATTTGAGGATAAGCCAGAAAACAACTGCCGTGAAGGCCGACGAATAGGCATAAACCTCACCTTCTACCGCACTGAACCAGAAGGTGTCGCTGAAGGTGTATATGAGCGCGCCGACCATACCACTGGCCTCAATAGCAATGAGTTTAGCCGTTGTCAGCTGGTCCCAATCTTTCAAGATGAGTTTTCTGGTAAGATGTGTGATGGTCCAGAACAGGAACAAGATGGTTGTTGCGGAGAGCAGGGCACTCATGATGTTGACCATCTTGGCTACTGTAGTAGGATCGCTGGCAAACTGAGAGAAAAGATTGGCCGTGAGCATGAAGAATGGTGCGCCTGGTGGATGGCCCACTTCGAGGCGGTAGCCAGTTGTGATGAATTCGGGACAATCCCAGAAAGATGCTGTAGGCTCAATGGTGGAGCAATAGACGGCGGCAGCTACAAGAAAGGCTACCCATCCGAGAATATTGTCCACAAGTCTGTACTGTTTCATGTATCGTTTTTTCTATTGATTATTCTTAATTCTAACGCGGCACGCCACGTGCCCTACATTTAATACTTTAATTTTGCAAAGATAATACATTTTCACCGATACCGTGCAAAATGCCCCTCTCTCTTAATATTATTTAGCAAAATCGTGGGTTAGAAGAGAAGAGAAGTGCCGTAGACAAGTAACACATAGCGTAGGAATTTTCCTGTGGTGATACTTAGAAATGTAACAGGAATATTGGCTCGCATCAATCCGAGAACAATAGTGATGGCACTTCCAAGCAGTGGGAGAAAGGCGAAAAAGCCCATCCATGCGCCATGTCCGCTAACAAAGCGTGTGGCTCGGTCCAAACTTTCTTGCTTCACATGCAGATATCGCTCTATCCATTCAAACTTCCCTAAGCGTCCGATACCATAGTTCACCACAGAGCCGAGTACGTTTCCTACGGTCCCGAAGATGATGAGTTGCCACGCGTCAAGCTTTGCGGCCAATAGTGCCAGCATAATGGCCTCACTCGAAAAGGGAAAGAACGAGCCAGCCAGGAAAGCTGCGACGAGCATTCCCCAATAACCCCAGTTTATGAGAATGTCGGTAAGGAAATCCATAAGTTGACAATCGCCAGTGCAAAGGCAAGCAGCGTGATGGCGATAAAGGCAATATTCGTAATCTTAGTTCGTGTGAGGGCAAGGAAATGACCGATGATGGGTGCGGTTATTATGGTAATAATGCGTAGCAGGAAATCGGCATGTATAGGTTGGAGTACGACAAAGATGATGCTGAAAACATTGAGGATGATGAGCAACTCGTAGAGCATCTGTGTGCGTATCTTGTCGTAGTGCTTTTGGCGCAGGAAGTGTATGGTACCTATTATCGATAAACCAAACAGGAATGCAAAGGAGAGCAACGTCTTGGTATCGGTTGGCCATGAAGCGAAAACCGGCTCAAAATGAGTCAACGACATAAAATGGGTTGCCAGAAAAGTAGTATTCTCTGTGTAGAAAAGCCATGCTGTGGCAAGCCAATAGGGTGTTATCAGACCCAATAATGACGCGACAAAAGTGCGCAGACCGCCTGCTTGAAGTTTTGTGAATAGAAGTATCCACAGTAGGGGTACAAAGAAGAGTACCTGCACAAACATCATGCTGGCAATGCCTATGGCGAAGAAGGCGTAGAAAGTCCAACCGGTGGCAGTATGGTCTTGATAAGCCCTAAATAGGCATAATAACATCACTATGAAGCATAGCTGTACGAGAGAGCCAGAAAGTGACGGGTAATAACCTGTTGATATGATTGAAAGTACAATAAAAGCACATGGAACCATACCGCTGTAGATACGGATAAGCGCATTATCATTGCTCCATTCACCTATTAAAAGCGTGGAAATAGCAATGCAAACAACTGGCAACCAGATGTCGTGCCCTTGCATAAAGTAGGCTCCTACATATAGGAGCACACAAATAGATGCTACGACGGGAAGCGTGAAACGGCTGCACGCAATTATATTTTGTAGTCTTTTCAATCTTTTATGTTTAAAGCTGGGTGATGGGTGATGATTGACAAGGGTACGGAACTATCCGTCCCCCATCATCGACACCTATCGCTAATCCAAGTCTCTCCCGAGGTCGGTGCGGAAATATTTGCCGGTGAACTTAATTTTTTCAGCCTCATGGTAACTTTTTCCCAAAGCGTCTGCCCTGGTTGTTCCATAACTTGAGACGGCGATTACGCGCCCTCCATTAGTGACAATTTGTCCGTCTTTCATAGCCGTTCCTGCATGGAATACAACAGCATTACTCACATCATTGAGTCCACTGATGGGGTAGCCTTTCTGATATGTTTGCGGGTATCCCCCAGAAACTAACATCACGCTGGCTGCAGATCGGTCATCGAAGACAACCTCACGTTTGTCGAGGTCGCCGTCTTTTATACCTTCGAATAAATCGACAATATCGCTTTTCAACCGTAACATCACACTTTCCGTCTCGGGGTCTCCCATACGGCAGTTGTATTCTATCACCATGGGATTGCCTTTTACGTTAATGAGACCAAAGAAGATAAACCCTTTGTAATCAATGTTTTCCTCCGCTAATCCTTCAACTGTTGGTCGAATGATGCGATTTTCCACTTTTTCCATCCACTCTTTGGTTGCGAAGGGCACAGGTGAGATGCTGCCCATGCCACCTGTGTTCAATCCAGTGTCGCCCTCACCTATGCGTTTATAGTCTTTCGCTTCGGGAAGAATCTGATAGTGTAGGCCGTCAGTCAGCACGAAAACCGAACACTCGATGCCGTCAAGGTATTCTTCGATGACAACTTTGGCCGAGGCATCGCCAAACATACCATTGAGCATGGCTTTGAGTTCTTGTTTGGCTTCGTCGAGCGTGGGCACGATAAGTACGCCTTTTCCTGCACACAGGCCGTCGGCTTTGAGGACGTAGGGTGGGGGAAGGGTTTCCAAAAATGCCAATCCTTCCTCCAGCTGGTTGCCGTCAAAGGTCTGGTAACGGGCAGTGGGGATGCTATGCCGACGCATGAACGCTTTTGCAAAGTCTTTGCTTCCCTCAAGCTGGGCACCGGCTTTCGATGGTCCGATTACCGTGATGTGTGCAGTTAGCGGGTCGCTTTTCAAGTCGTCGCTGATACCTTTAACCAGTGGGTCTTCAGGACCTACGACCACCATGTCAATATTTTCGGTTGTACAAAAAGCCTTGATAGCTTCAAAATCGTCAGCTTTCATGGCCACGTTCTTGCCACATTCCGCTGTACCTGGATTGCCAGGGGCAATGAAAAGTTTCTCTGTTTGGGAGCTTTGCGCGATTTTCCAAGCAAGCGCATGTTCACGCCCCCCGCTACCTAAAAGCAGTATTCTCATGGCACAATCTTATTAGCACTCATGTAGCCCAAGTAATTGCCTCGTGTGTCGTAGACTTGTACCCATCCGTTGCGCACCAGCCGTCCACTATAGAGAATGGGGCTGCCATCTTTTACCTTATTCATAATAGCATATCCTGTTCCAGGGCCTGACCGGGCATTGGTGTAGCCACCTTCACGAATGACGTGGGCAAAGCGTGTGCCAGGAACGTCGACCACCACGGTCGATGTCTGTGCAGGCTTTTTCTTGGCCTGAGCCTTCTTGGCCTCGTCGGCAGCAATGATGGCCTCGGCACGGTCGAGCTTCTCCTGTATCTCACGCTCTTTTTCCAACTCGGCCACTTTCTTCTCGGCAGCCTTGTCAATCATTTCCTGCAACTCGGCATCGTCTTTTCCACTTTTCTTTGGCAGACAGCCATCCAGTGCTGTACTCAGTAGCACAGCGCAGGCACATGTCATCATCAGTTTTTTCATATTCTCTTGCTGTTATAAAGGGTTTATGTTAATCTTTTGTCGTTATGTCTTAATTTGTGATGCAAAAGTAGCATAAAAAATCCTTTCCGCCAAATCTTTTTAATTGATATTTGACAGAAGTTTAGTTTCAGCAAAATTTTGATAAATAGAAAATATAACGTAAATTTGTAACCGATAAAACGACGAACGATGACCTACGACATCCGACATGCCACTCCTGCCGACGTGCCAGCCTTGTTGCAACTGGCCGAGGCTGCCCGTGGCATTATGCGACAGAGCGGCAATCCGACGCAGTGGGCTAACGGCTACCCGAAGGCCGAAGACTTCATGCGCGACATCGACAGGCACAGCAGCTTTATTGTGCTCAGTGGCGACGAACCCGTCGGGACCTTCGCCTTCCTTCCCGGTCCCGAACCCACCTACGCACAGATCTATGAGGGAGAGTGGATAGACCGCGAGCAGCCCTATCATGTCGTTCACCGCATAGCCAGTCGGCCCGAGGCTCATGGAGTGATGCGGGCCTTGCTCGACTATTGCTTCTCCCACTCGCACAACATCCGAATCGACACCCATCGCGACAACACCATCATGCGACATCTCTTGCAGCAGTTCGGTTTCACCTATTGCGGCATCATCTTTCTTGCCAACGGCGACGAGCGACTGGCCTATCAAAAAATAAAGTTGAAAGTCTAAAAACTAAAAACTGAAAACTAAAAACTAAAAATGAACATCGAACAACTGCGTGACTTTGCGCTCTCACTCTCCGACGACATCGAGGAACGCTTCCCCTTCCAGAAGTTCAAGGCGGCAAACGGTATCCTCGTGTTCTATACCTGCGGCCATACCTTTTTATATATTGACGTCGACAATTTCGAAACCATCACCGTCAAATGTCAGCCCGACCGCATCGTTGAGCTGAAAGAACATTATGATGGTATCATGCGCCCCGTCAACTTCAATCCGAAATACTGGATAGGCATCCGCGTCAACGACGTGCCCGACGACCTCACCCTGCAGCTGGTCCGCAACTCCTTCGCTCTTGTCAAAGCCAAATACCAGAAATAACCGCCAGCCTGCAACTGCCAAGGAGAGTATTTAGACATATTGAAGAGGCTGCACCTAAGCGCTATACAATCTTCGTTGCAACTCAAAGTAGTGTGCCCGTATATCGGCGACAGACATCTGTAGTTTTTCCTTGGCATCACTCATCGAGTTGAACTTAATGGTGATAAAGGTCTTCAGGTTATCCGAGCCAAGTTCCTTGAAGCCATTGCTGACATAGTATTCCAGTATCAGATTGTCGAATTCTCGCTGTTCTTTGTTCAGAGAGTCTACATATTGTTTCTTCACAAGTTCCACTCGTTTAGCTCTCTCAATAGGAGTAGAGTTGTATGCGATATATTCAAGCACGTCGAGCAAGTCGCATTTCTGCATTTTCAGCATGTCCTTCAATAAGTTCAGTTTATCCTCTGCAAAACCAGCTTCATCCAGTGTACTCAGCAGTTGCTCACGGGTTTCCGGGTTCGACCATTTTTCTCTCAAGTCGTCTGCGCCAGAGAAGAACTCAGGTATCCTGCCAAAGAGTTTCTTAACATATTCTTCAAGACTGATAAACTCATCGCCATAAAATATCTTCTGTTCCCATGACGTTTCGAGCGACAGTTTTCTTCCTGTAGACAGCTTGATGTCGATGAGGTTTGTTTTCGGCCCTTCGCAGGTACATGGGAGGTTTCCGCATGTTGGGCAGGGCGTAGGTTCACTTGCCATTTCGGGGGCGCGGTCAGGCATCACATAATGTTTCTTGTTGCAAGTGCATGGCCAGTTGCCGCATACCGAGCAATACTGGTCACCATCCCATTCAGGGTCTTTGAACATTTCGCATGCGCCAACAAAGTCGTAGATCGTGAAATAATATTTTTTGTCGAACAGGCGCGTGCCTCGACCGATAATCTGCTTAAACTCCACGATGTTTTGTACGGGTCGCATCAATACGATGTTGCGCACGTTGCGTGCATCGACACCCGTGCTCAACTTATAAGATGTGGTCAGAATCGTCGGCAATAACTTCTCGTTGTCCTGGAAGGCTCTCAGTGTTGCTTCTCCCACTTCGCCGTCGTCGGCCGTCACACGCTCACAATAGTTGCTGGCGGGGCGACGTTTGTGCTTGTTCACCATGTCGCGGACTATCATGGCGTGCTTTTGTGTCGCGCAGAAGATGATGGTCTTTTCGTCAGGGTCAATCTTGTTCAACAACTCCTGCACACGGTGCTCATCGCGCTCCTTAATCTGGATTCTGCCATGATAGAAGTCCGACTCTGAGTAAACCTTTTCAAGGTCTATCTCGCCACTCTTTACGATATCGCCTTCTTCATATTTATAGTCGTCGATATTGCTCGTAGAGATGTCCACGCGGAACGGGACAAGGAAACCGTCCTCGATGCCTTGCTTCAGCGAGTAGGTATAAACGGGCTCACCGAAGTAGGCGTAGGTATTGGCATTGTCCTTTCTTCTTGGTGTGGCCGTCATACCGAGTTGATAGGCCGAGTCAAAATATTCCATCAGCTTGCGCCATTCGCTTTCATCGTTGGCGCCACCACGATGGCACTCGTCGATAATGATGAAGTCGAAGAAGTTGCGCTCATATTGCATGTAATATGGCTGGTCGGTAGAGCCTTCAGGCAACGTGATGCCCTGTTCCTCTGCCTTTTGTGCATTAGGAGAATTCATCATCGTCTGGAAGATGGTGAAGTAGAGGTTACGGGCAGTGGGAACCTTGTAATTGTTCTTCCTCAATTCCTTCGGTGTGATGCGACACATGGCATCTTCGGGGAATTGGTCGAAGTCGTTGATGGCTTGATTGGCAAGAATGTTCCTGTCGGCAATGAAAAGGATTCTTGGTGCACGGTCGACTCCCTTGGTGTTCCACTTGGTTTGTGTCAGCTTCCAGCAAATCTGGAAAGCTGTGAACGTCTTTCCCGTGCCCGTCGCCATGGTCAGCAAGATGCGGTTTCTCTGCTTAGCCACGGCTTCAAGCACGTTCTTGATGGCTATCTCCTGATAGTAGCGTGGCTGACGGCCACCGCTACGGTTGAGGGCACACAGGTTGAACTTGTCGCGCCAAGGATTCTCCTCGGGGAAGGTCATCTGCCACAAATCTTGTGGCGAGGGGAAGCGGTCAACGTCGTGCTCCTTGCTGGGAACGACATATTCTCCCTTGCTGTTCTTGACGCCCATGTCGATGAACCAAATCTCATCGCCATTGCTGCTATAGGTATAGCGAATCTTTAGGGCTTCAGCATAGAGCTTGGCTTGGTCCACACCCTCAGCCACATCCTTCTCGTCGCTCTTGGCCTCAATCACGGCAAGTTTTTGTCCTTTGTATTCAAGGATATAGTCTGCTTTCTTGGGATTCTTGTTTCCCGTGGCTGTGATACGGCCAGGCGCAATATAGGCACTCTGTTCCACAAGAATCTTACTACCAGGAACAATGCCCCAACCAGCATCCCTTAGCTTCGGGTCAATCTTGTTAAATCGTGTCTGCGCTTCGTTCATAATCTATTCAAAAACTTGTCTTAATATTGCTTGTTTCAATGCGTCGCACTCCTGAGAAATCTTCTCGTAGTTTGCTTGGAGACGGTCAACTTTGGATTTGAGGGAGTCGAGAGAGGTAACAATGGATTGCTGAACGGATAAATCTGGAATTTTAATAAGAAAATTCCTCAAATAACCCAAAGATACAAATTTTTGGGTTGTACCTTTTGATTCAATCTGCATTTTTAACAAGACATTATCATTTAATAAATAATACCTTAAGAATTCACCAGATTGATTTGAAGGAACCTTAAATAATGCCATATTCTTAATTGCATAATTGGGTTTTTCCTGAATATAAACAGGGTTTCCTATTGTTCCTATCATAGCGAAAAGTACATCTCCAATATCTACTTTACTTCTATTATTTATAGCGTTATAATCCTCCTCTGAAATAAAACTTACATTAGACATATCCAATATACCACCTCTTAGATTCTTAGATGTGACTAAAGGATAGCCAGTCTCATGATATTTAGGACTATCATGAGTACCGTCGCGGACATCATATAAATCAGATAACTTCTTCTCTTTCCACCCTTCTTTTGGTTCAAGCATTTCTTTGAGAGATGCTTGGAAGAGGGCTTTGGCTTCATTGAGTGCTTTTTCTGCATTAGCCTTCATCGCATCTATCTTAGCAAAAGCAGAATCAAGATAATCAACGATGGATTGTTGCTCGGAGAGAGGGGGAACAGGGATTGTGAACAATTCTAATTCTTTTACCTTTATATTGTTTATATTTGCTCCAGCGGACAACTTCTTTATAAAACCTTTATAATCAGGAGAAGACAAAGAATAAAGAAAGAAATTGGGGTTTAGTTCTTCGTTTGGTGTGACAAGAGCCATAAAACCACCAAAAGCATAAGGATAATCTTCATCAATAAGGGCGACCTTTCCAAGATGTATCTTACTACCATTTGACATACACATCAACAAACTGCCCTTTTTGACAATTTTATCTTCTGGTATAGAAAACTCAGGTCTTAAATATTTTAATTCATCGAAGTTTAGTTTACCAGTTGAAAGATCAACATTATTTGAACGTAGTACTATATTATTAGAGAGCTCAGCTTCATCATTTTTTGAATAAGTCAATCCTCTTGTAAAAGTAGCTACCTCTCTTAACTTTCTATATTCCCATCTTTTTTTCATTTCACGTCCTCCTTTTGATTATTCGTATAGTTCAGAGGGGGTTGAGAAGAATTGTTGTTCGGAGTGATCAGAGTAATCGGAGTGTTCTGACTATTCTGATAATTCGGATAGCCCTGTTGATTCTGGCTACTGCGATAATTGACTCGCGCTTGGTACATGCGTTCTTTGATGCCGCCCTCTGTGACAAAGCGCTCCTGCATGGTGATGAGCAACTTGTGGAGCATATACATGGCCTGGTGGATGAGGGTGATGCATAGGTTGGCAATCTCCTCGTCGTTCATCTTTTGAATGAGTTGGGTGTAGTTTTCTTTGATTTGCTTGCTCCGTGCATACTGCCGCATTCTCTCATAACGCGGATGGAGATTACCCCATTGTGGCAACTGACGCACACGCAGATAATCCTCGTAATCGTCGAGCAATTCCTCCAAACTGGCTTTCGCCACATTGGTCAGCTTGATTTCCGTCTCACTCGATGTGGCAGCAGCCTGGTTCCCCTCCGCTATGTTCTGCTTGCCGGATCTGGCCGCCTGCACCATCTGGTCGATGGTGCGGTCGCCTCTTTGCAGATAGTGCTGGGTGAAGTAGAAGGTAATGTCGTAGATAATCTCTGTAACCTGATACACCCTCAGTTGGCGATAATGGCCATGCTGGGGGAGAAAGGTCTTTGGAGGGTTTTGATTATTGGGAGCCATGGTTCCGAGTTTTCTGATTATTCAGAGTATTCCGAGTTTTCTGAATTTTTCTGATTGATGATGGTGTGGATGCTATTGAGGAGGGTTGCTGATTCGGCGTGGAGGGCTGCTAACGACTCGTAGATTTGCTCTGGCGTGCGCTCGTCCACTTCCTCAACCTTGTTGGGATTCTTCACGCTAAGGTCGCAAGCATCGTCGAGTTTTGTGGCGTCGATAGTCCACGAGTGTTCGCTCTCGGCCTGTGTCTTCTGCAAGGCGAGGAACTCTTCCATGTCAGCCTCGGTCAGTGGCTGCGTCTTGGTGAAGTGCTTATCAACTTGATAGTACCAAATCTTCTCGGTCGGCTCGCCCTTGGTGAAGAACAAGACGACGGTCTTCACGCCAGCACCCGTGAACACGCCTGATGGAAGGTCGAGGATGGTATGAAGGTTGCAGTTCTCCAAAAGCATTTTGCGGATGGCGCTTGCATCAGTATTGCTCAGGAAGGTGTTCTTGATGACGATGCCTGCACGACCGCCAGCCTTCAGCATCTTGATGAAGTGCTGCATGAACATATAGGCCGTCTCTGAGGTGCGAATCTCGAAGTTCTGCAACACCTCGCCACGCTCATTGCCACCAAATGGCGGATTAGCCAAGATGACATTCTTGCGGTCGCTCTCCTGAATCTGACTGAGGTTCATGGCCAGCGTGTTGCCGTGCGTGATGTTGGGCGCCGATACCCCGTGGAAAATCATGTTCATGGTGGCGATGATATAGGGCAGCCCTTTCTTCTCCTTGCCGTAGAAGGTATTCTTCTGCAAGATTTCATGGTCTTTCACGCTCTTGATTTTTTCCTTCATGTAGAGGAAAGCCTCGCAGAGGAAACCCGCCGAACCACAGGCAGGGTCATAGACGGTCTCGCCTATCTTCGGGTCAACCACCTTGATGATGCTACGAATCAGTGGACGCGGCGTGTAATACTCGCCACCATTACGGCCTGCATTACCCATGCGCTGGATGTTGCTCTCATAAAGCACTGTCATCTCGTGTTTGTCTTCGGCACTTTGGAAATGGAGTTCATCAATCATGTTGATAATCTCACGCATGTTGAACCCGGAGCGAATCTTGTTGTGCAGTTCACCGAAAATTTCGCCAATCTTGTATTCAAGACTGTCGGTTTGAGTGGCTGTGTTCTGGAAGTCTTTGAGGTAGGGGAAGAGCTTTTGGTCGACAAAGTCTACGAGGTCGTTGCCGCTCATGGCGTTGACGGTGTCTAATACCATCTTACCTGTCTGAGGGTCTTTCTTTTTCGGCGTAGCCCACTGGCTCCAGCGATAGAAGCCTGATACCAATCGCTTATAGGTCTTGCCTTCCAGTTCGGCTTCTTCCTCGCGTTCGGTCTCAAGGTCGTCGAGGTATTTGAGGAAGAGCATCCATGATTTCTGCTCCAGATAGTCCAGCTCGCTACCGCAACCCTGCTCTTTCCACAAGATTTGGTCTATTGCCTTGAAGGTGTTTTCGTATTTCATGTTCTCAATTGTTATCTGATTTTCGTTCAAATGTTTTATTGGCACAAAGGTACAAATAATTATCGATATTGATTTACTTCAGTAGATTTTTTTGTGTGTTTGTTGTTTTCGAAATGTTAAAATCGGGTGGGGAGGTAGTGGGGAATTTAACGCGCAGAATCGCACGAAACGGGTGGGGTGGGGTTGTTGGCTGGCAACATCAAAACAAGAGATTCTGGAGGGTTGTTTGTAAATGGCTGGTTGTCAAAGCGTTTTAATACTTCTCATTTTTCACTTTTCACTCTTCACTTCTGAAAGGTATATGTTTTGGGATGCGAAAGATAAGGTTTTGGGTGGTAAAAGACCGTGTTTTGGAGGGCAAAAGACGGTCTTTCACTACCCGAAACATATATCTTTCAGGGATGAGGGATGGAAGGCTACGGGGGGGCGAGCTTTGCTCGGGATGGAGATGAAGGATGAAAGGGGGAGTGAAAGGGACGATAGAGCCCCCCAACCCCCTAATTTAGGGGGCAGAGTGAAATGTTAAATCGGGAATGGTGCGTTAACATTTCCGGAGGTGAGAGGTATATGTTTCAGGTGTCGGATTAAGATTTATTTGCAAATTGCGAGTGATTATTTCGACCACGAATTTTACGAATTTCACAAATTGTTCTTACAAACATAATTATGAGGAATTATACCAATTCCTAAAATTGCGAAAGCATTTTTTTCGTGAAATTAGAAAATAAATCAGACATTAAGAATTAGTGCAATTAGTGTAATTTGTGGTTAGAGAACTAATAAAAAACAGGCAGCCTCTGATGGTAGAGGCTGCCTGTTGGGATTACTATTCTTCTCCCGTAGATGGGGAGGGGATAGGAGTCGGCATTTACTTCTGAACGAACTTCTTGCCGTTCTTGATAACGATGCCGCGATAGGTGTCGTTCACGCGCTGACCGGAGAGGTTGTAGATGGCGTCGGTGTTGACGTTAGCGTTATCGTTGACGTTAACACTCTTGATGCCTGTACCGGTGGATTCCTCGATCTTGGTGGGATAGATCTCGGGTGCGTTCTTGTAGATGGTTCCGAAGATACCGGTCACGTCGTACTTCTTCGTCTCGTCGATCTCGGTGGGGATGACGCCAAGCTCGTACTTGTCGAAGATCTGGACCTTCTTGTCGTCGAGGTTCATGTAGTAGTTGGTCTTCAGGTTCTCGCCTTCGCCGGTGGTCTCGGAAGAGAGGGTGACGCCCTTGACGACGCACAGGTCGGCAATGTGCTTGAGTTCGATGAGCTCGTCGAGGGTTGTCTCTACGGGTGCTACCTCGCCGGTGCCTGTGGTGACGCCTTCAATGGAGGTTACATCCTGAATGTCTTTCGTTTCGGGAAGTCCGTAGTAGGGTGCGTAGTTGAACTTGATGTCGCCAGTGAGGGTCTGGCCTTCGGTGAGGTTAAGACCGGTCTGGAAGAACAGGATGGCATAGTCGCCTTCGCGGACGTATGCACCCTGAGTCTCGCTGACGTAGACCACGAGTGCATTGTTGAGCTTCAGGTTTACGCGGTCGATGGCAGTGGAGGTCTTGCCGTTAAGACTCTCGATGGTCTCATCCTGATAGGTGACAACGATGTCACCGTCCTGAACGGTGAAGTTCTTGATTTCCCATGCGCCGTAGCTTTCACCACTGACATACTTGAAGGCAAACTGTACGGTCTTGCCTTTGTAGGCCGTGAGGTCTTTCTCTACGGTGGTGAAGTCTGTCCAATCCTTACCGGTAAATGCCTCGGGATATTCAAGGGCGATGGTTTGCCACTCGCCTCCCTCCTCACGTACGCAGAGCATGGCCTCTTCGGCAGGAGTGGTGAAGAAGCGGCCCTGATGCTCGAAGGAGAGCTTGGGCGTGTTGGCGTTTGTAAGGTTGATGAATGGCGAGACGAGCATGGTGTTGGCATTCTTGGCCGAGACAACTGCACCATAGTTGTTGGTCTTCCATGCGGTCTTCGTCCCTTCAATCTGGAACTTGCCGTAGCTGCCCTGAAGGGTCTCGGTATAGGGCGGATTTACGGTCTCGTAGGTGATAACGTTCTTGGTGAATACCATTTCGACTACTTCGCCGAGGTCGCCTGTGATGGCGTCTTCCTCAACGGCCTTGACGGTGGTTGTCTCGGTGATAGTGAACGGACCACGATAGACGGTGGAGGCGCTTGTGGGATTGGTGCCGTCGGTGGTGTAGTAGATAACGTCGTCCTCATAAACAGCCTGAATGGTTACGGTGGTCTGATCATCGAATGGTGTGGTACCACTGATGACAGGCTTAGCGGCAGGTGCCTCACCGTCGAGTTCTACTTCGAGCTTCTTCAGTTGGGTATTGCTGTTAATGGTAAATACAATCGAGTTGGCCTGTCCTGCCCATGTGGCGGTCTGATTTTCCTTGTCGCCTACGGTCAGCGCGCCGGTGTTGGCCGTCAGGTCGAAGTTGAGCTTGCTCTTCGAGGAGTTCCAGTTGGGTACGAACACGATGGAGGTGATTTTGTGCCCTGTGGGAGCTACAACGGTTAGATTCCCATTGTACAGGCGCAAACGTGGAGAGGTCGTCCAGATACGATTGCGGGTTGAGGCTTCGGTGGGTGAAGCCGTTACGGTAATGCTCACACCATCGACAGTAGCCGTCTTGTCCTCATTGAATTCACCGGCAGGGTCGTAGGTGGAACCACTGCCGCTTGATGATCCGCTGATGCCGAAAAGCGTGTTGGCATCTGTGTCGAAATCGAACAACACATCGGTTGCAAAGCCCTTATTACCAGCAAACAACGCCAGCATAAGAACCATTGAATAACGTAAAAAATGTTTCATAAGTGTAATGATTTAAATTATTAGTTGATATATTTGCCTGCAAAGTTAGCAAATAAAAATTGTACTGCCAATATTTTTTAAATTATTTTACGCTTATTTTTTTTACAGAATAGTGTAGCAAAATAAGGAAATGGTGGCGTATGGTAAGGCGAAATGTTAAAAAACAGCATTTTTCCGTTGTTTTTCTTGTCAATTTGAAACAAATACTCTAAATTTGCCACGTGTTTTTATGATTTCGACATTTACGAAATCGGTCTCCGAGGTTGGTAGCGTCCTGCACCAACCTCATTTTTTTTAAGAAAAATTTGGTGGTTTCAATAAAAGTCTTTAACTTTGCCGCCGAAATCATTAACATTTTTGACAATAACTTAAAATTATTACGCCTATCGATAAAGCATTTACTTCAATTTCAAAGTAGAATAAAATGAAGAATCTGCGTGATATGACCGACGAGGAGTTGGCCTTATCTTACATCGATGGAAACAACCGTGCGTTTGACTTGTTATTGTCGCGCAATCAGTCGAAACTGTTTTCTTATATTCTTTTCGTGGTTCGCGACCGCGACTTGGCTGATGACATCTTTCAGGAGACTTTCTTTAAGGTGGTCACTAAGCTGCAGCAAGGCAAATACACTACAAGCGGGAAGTTCGGAGCTTGGATTATGCGTATAGCTCACAATGTGATAATGGACTGGTACCGTGACCAGCGTGCTGACCACATCATAGAACCTACTGAGAATAATGACCTTTCAAACATTGGCGGAGGGGAATTGCTTGATAGCAACATTGAGAGTAAATTCATCAACGATCAGGTGATGAATGATGTGAGAAAACTCATGGAATGTCTCCCTGCAGCACAGCGAGAAGTAGTTTTCATGCGTTACTTCCAGCAGTTGTCTTTCAAGGAAATCGCCGAGACCACAAACGTGAGTATCAATACATCGCTTGGTCGTATGCGATATGCGCTGCTTAACCTTCGCCGGATGGCAAAGGAGTATAATATCGCCTTGCAAATGGCCTGAGAAAGGTTGAAACGCTGAAACGTTGAAACGTAAAAAGGTTAAAAGGTTATGTTGTTAACCTTTTAACCTTTTAATAGTTTCCAAGGGATTGGGTGAAGCGAAAATATGACTTCCGCTGACCAGAACATCGGTTCCTGCCTCTACAAGGCGAGGCGCCGTTTTTTCATTTACGCCGCCATCCACTTCAATGAGTGCCTTGCTGCCTCTTTCAACAATAAGTTTGCGCAATTGTTGAACTTTCGTGATGGTGTGCTCGATGAACGACTGACCACCAAAGCCAGGATTAACACTCATGAGCAACACAAGGTCTGCATCGCCGATGATGTCTTCCAACACCGAGACTGGCGTAGACGGGTTCAACGCCACACCAGCTTTCATTCCTGCCGCGTGAATCTCTTGAATGGTGCGGTGGAGATGTGTGGAGGCTTCCTGGTGAACAGTCATCATCATGGCACCCGTTCGGGCTACCTGTGCTACATAACGCTCAGGCTGGATTATCATCAGGTGAACATCAAGCGGTTTCTTGCAAATCTTGGCTACGGCCTCGATGACAGGAAAACCAAACGATATGTTTGGCACGAAAACTCCGTCCATCACATCAAGGTGAAGCCAGTCGGCCTCACTCTGGTTAATCATTTCAACTTCACTCCTCAGCGACAAAAAATCTGCCGAAAGGAGTGAAGGGGATAGAAGATGAGCCATAATATCTCAGTGGTTGTTTTTCAATTAAGGCAATAAGCCGAATTCTGACCTCCCCATTGCCCGTTCCATTCGTAATGATCTGCTTTCGCAGCGCGATAGGTATAGGCAAACTGGCGAATGTTGTTCAAAATCTGTTCGGAGGGTCTTAATTCTTCAGGAGTAAAATGCGTCATAGGCAGTCATTTTTTTATTTGTCTATTATCATAACGCAAAGTTTTTCACTTTATTACATCGTGAAGAAAAAATTTTTTTATTTATAAAAATGGCACATTATAAATGGAGTGGATTCCAGCCTTGAGCCTTCAATTCAAATTCAGTTCCATCGCGGCTAATTAACTGACAACCGAGTGAAGCATCGGTGATATGACCAATGAGACGGATTCCCTCTATTTGTTCTATTTTCTCGTGGTCGCCGATGGGAACGGTAAAGAGCAACTCATAATCTTCGCCACCGTTAAGTGCGCATGTGGTGACATTGAGGTTGAGCTCTTCAGCCATTACGGCAGTCTGATAGTCGATGGGAATGTTCTTTTCATAGATGCGGCAACCCGTTCCTGATTGTTTACAGATATGGAGCAGCTCTGAGGAAAGACCGTCACTAATGTCCATCATCGCGGTGGGTCGGATACCAGCCTCACGTAGTTTATTTATAATGTCGCCGCGAGCCTCGGGTTGTAATTGTCTTTGCAGTAGATATTCTTTGCCGGCAAAGTCGGGTTGGAAAGGAATATCTGGAATTTCTTTTGACGGGGATTTTTTCTTTTCCTCTTCTAACTGTTGATAGTAGATGGCTTTCTCGCGTTCGAGCAGTTGCAGTCCCATGTAAGCGGCTCCAAGGTCTCCTGACACGCAGATGAGGTCAGTATTATGAGCACCGCTTCTATAGATGATTTCTTCCTGGCGGGCTTCGCCTATACAAGTGATAGAGATGGCTAATCCTGTATAAGATGATGTGGTGTCTCCTCCCACTATGTCGACGTTCCATTGTTGGCAAGCATGGCGCAGCCCTTCGTAGAAGGCTTCCATGTCTTCCACGGTAAAACGGCGGCTGAGCGCAATGCTGACAAGCAGCTGTCGGGGAGTGCCATTCATAGCAAAGATGTCGCTCATGTTGACCATTGCAGCCTTGTAGCCGAGATGACGCATGTCCATGTAGGTTAGGTCAAAATGAATACCCTCCATGAGCATATCGGTCGTAACAAGTACCTCACTATCGGGATAGTGGAGCACAGCGCAATCATCACCAACGCCCAATAGGGTTGATGGCTGAGTGGATTTTATGTTTTTGGTAAGGTGGTCTATAAGACCGAACTCACCGAGTTTTGCAATCTCCATGTGGTTTAACTTTTTCTAATCATTTCGGTCATGATTTCGGTCATGAACGGTTGAGCACGGTTTGCGGCTTCCTGTACTTCCTCATGACTTACCTCAACGGGTACATCGAAACCTCCTAAGTCTGTAACGACGGATACTCCGAATACGCGAATGCCACAATGACGAGCCACGATGACTTCAGGAACGGTGGACATTCCGACGGTATCGCCTCCGAGGATGCGGAACATGCGGTACTCGGCAGGTGTCTCAAACGTCGGTCCCTGTACACCTACATAAACCCCATGTTGCAGTTTGATACCTTTCTCCTTGGCAATGGTGTCAGCTAAATCAATAAGTTCGCGGTCATAAGCTTCGTGCATGTCTGGAAATCGCGGGCCAGCAGGGAGGTTCTTTCCGCGTAAAGGATGCTCTGGGAAGAAATTGATATGATCAGTAATGACCATGATGTCCCCGATATTGAACTGAGGATTCATACCACCTGCGGCGTTAGAGACAAAGAGCGTATCAATTCCCAATTCATTTATCACGCGCACGGGGAAGGTCGCTTCTTTCATCGAATACCCCTCATAGTAGTGAAAGCGGCCTTGCATGGCTATGATGTCTTTGCCTCCGAGTTTTCCAAAGATAAGTTTTCCGCTGTGTCCTTCGACAGTAGAAACGGGGAAATTAGGAATTTCCTCGTAAGGGAACTCGTAGATGTCAGTTATTTTTGAAGCTAATTGTCCGAGGCCTGTTCCCAGAATGATGGCTATCTTTGGGCTTGTGGTCATCTTTTCTTTTAACCAGGACGCTGTTTCTTGAATTTTTCTGTACATAGCTAATAATCTTTTCATTGAATTTTTCTTCTCTATCAAGCAGGAATTTTATATCTATAGGGATGGCGAAAATATTTTGTTTCACTTCTTCGCTGAGTCCGTCTATAGCAAGAAGCCGTGATTCATCTTTCTCAGTTGTGATAATGACTTTTGGTGATGGCATTTCCTCAAATGTGCGATTGATGAGTTCGATGTCTTTCGTCTTGAATCTATGATGATCGGCAAATGATAAAGGCGTGATATTGCTTGTATAGAGTTTAAGGTCGAAGCGTAGTTGCTGGGGCGAGGCTATTCCTGAAAGAAGTAACACGTTGGTGTCGCGGAGTTCCTCGAGCTGTTTCGTTTCTTTTTGTGGGGTGAATATAGTGTGCAGGGGCTTGTAGTTGATAGTGGTAAAGTAGAGATCCTGATATGGGTAGAGATTGAGTGCGCGTGTAAGCACACGATATTCCATTGGTTTTAAGTCATGGGGGCACTTGGTTACGATGACAATATCGGCCCGGTTCTTCCCGTCTTTTGGCTCACGTAGTCGTCCGGCAGGAAGGAGCTTGTCGTAGATAATAAGTCTGTGATAATCGATGAGAAGGATGTTGATTCCAGGTTTGACGTAGCGGTGTTGGAAGGCATCATCGAGTATAATGACATCTACGTTACTGGTTTGTTCATCATCGCATAGTCGGTCAATGCCACGTGTACGTTTCTTGTCTACGGCAATATATGCTTTGGGAAATTTCTGTTTCATCTGATATGGCTCATCGCCAATGTCGCTCATCGGCGTATTGATATCAGCGAGCACATAACCTCTGCTTTTCCGCTTGTATCCTCGGCTTAGCACGGCTACATTCAACTTGTTTTGAAGTAGGTTGACGAGATATTCCACATGAGGGGTCTTTCCCGTACCTCCGACGGTGATGTTACCGACGGAGATAACGGGAATGTCATAGGCATGGCTTTTCAGCACTCCGAGATTGAAAAGGCGGTTGCGCAGTCTTACCCCGATGCCGTAGAAGAAGCTCAGAGGTCTGAGCCACTCGTTAATTCGGATGAAATCGCCTTCGCTTCTCATAGTAGCTTTTTACTTTGCTAATGTTTCTAGTAATTCTAGTATGACTAGTATTTCTAGTATTATTGATTTTATCTGATATTGAGAATGAAGGGAACACGGGCTTGGATTGCTTCGTGCTGATTGAGCGTTTTTAGCATATAGAACGGCTCGTAGAACTCACCAAGCATCATTTGCATCTGCTCGTCAAGATAGTTACCACCTGACATAGAGGCGGTAAGTTGTTCAATAAAATCGGGTGCAGCTGGATATTCGCGGGTATAGAATTCTTCGAGTTTTGCCAATTTGGCTGCCTTGGCAATAGCGTCATCGAGTCCCCCAAGCTGATCGACGAGTTTGATGCCGAGCGCATCCTGTCCGAGCCATACACGTCCTTGTGCAATCTTTTCTATGTCTTCGGTCTTTTGTTTACGACCGTCGGCTACACGCTTTCGGAAGAGTTCGTATCCTCGGTTGATGTAACCTTGTAGGAGTGAGAGTTCTTCGCCGTTAAAAGGACGTGCCATGACGTTGCCAAAACCACTGTTTTTATTCGTTTTTACCTCATCGAATTTTACACCAAGTTTTTGAGTAACCAGTTCACTGGCATCGGGGAAGGCTCCGAAAATGCCGATGCTGCCAGTGAGTGTGTTAGGCTGTGCCACAATCCATGAGGAGGCACAGCTGATATAGTAGCCTCCAGATGCGGCATAGTCACCCATCGATATTACTACGGGTTTCTTTGTTTTCAATTCTACAATCTGATGCCAGATTTGCTCAGAAGCGTAAGCATCGCCACCGCCTGAGTTAATGCGAACGACAACAGCTTTCACATCATCGTCTTTCGCAAGTTTTTCCAGATCAGCGCAGACGTCCTTAGCTACGATATTGTGTTCTCTGGTCATCATGCCAGTAGTATTATCTTGCACAATGGTGCCGTAGGCATAGTAGACCGCAATCTGCTCCCCGTCGCGCTTTTTCTCTTTCACGTTTTGCATGTCAGCGATGCTGATTTGGTTGATGCTCTTGTCTTCGTCCAGTTCAAGTAGTTTTTTTACTTCACTCTTCACCTGATCGGCATAGATGAGCTGGTCTACCATTTTATATTTCTTTAATTGCTCGGCTGTCTCGAAGGCGGTAAACCGGTCAGCATAGGCATTGAGTGAGTCAACACTAATGTTGCGACTCTCGCCCACTTCCTTGCAAATATTTGCCCATGTGCCATTGACGAATGCCGACACCTGTTCACGGTTAGCGTCGCTCATTTGTGTCTCTGTATATGGCTCGGTGGCACTCTTGAACGTGCCGACTTTCACAACCTGATATTTGACACCTACTTTGGCGAAAAGGTCTTTTAGGAAATAGGGCTGAGCAGCCAGACCATGCCAGTCGACCATGCCTTGCGGATTGAGATATATCTTGTTTGCAACCGATGCCAGATAGTAGGCTCCCTGTGAATAGGTGTCGCCATAACTGACAATCCACTTTCCGCTTTTGCGGAAGTCTTTCAAGGCATTGCGTATCTCTTGCAAGGTAGCATAACTTGCGGAGAGCGCGCCAGCCTCAATATAGATGCCTTTTACATCTTCGTTATCCTTGGCTTTACGGATGGCAGAAAGAGTGGTGTTCAGTCCTGTTGTGCTCATGGTTTGCCCCGTAAACTTACCGAGAAGATCGGGTTGCTCTTGCTCAGAGAAAGTGCCTGATAGATTCATCACGAGTACCGAGTTCTTGCTCACATTGCGTGTGGCTTGACTCGACGACACCATACCTACAAGGCTCATCACGGCAAATAGCCCCATGATAATTCCGAAAACGAATAAGCCGACAACTGTGGCTAAGACATACTTAAAGAAACTTTTCATTTGTGTAATTGTTTATGAAGGTTCAATTAATATATAGAATAGGTGCAAAATTACGAAAAATTTTTACATATCAACAAATTTGGTTTATTTTTTTTCACCTATGTCCTTTATCTCTCATCTTTTTTTGTACTTTTGCACCAGAATAGCACTTTTTTCTGCTTATGAGAACAGCGATTATCATGGGAGCCTCGTCGGGTATAGGGCACGAGGTGGCAAGACAACTGTTAGACGATGGGTGGAGAGTTGGACTTTGCGCCCGACGTGTGGCCCCGCTTCAGCAGCTTCTGTCTGAGCATGGAGGCACGGGAGAGGTGGAAAAGATAGACATCACTCAGGCAGATGCCTCGCATAAGTTAAAAGCGCTTTTTGAGCGAATGACACATGTTGACCTCTATCTGCATGTATCGGGCGTAGGCCGGCAGAATACAGAACTGGAGGAAGACACGGAACTGATGACTGTCGAGACCAATGGCATGGGATTCATGCGTATGGTGGGCGAGGCTTTCCGCCAGATGGAACGGCAGGGAGAGGGGCATATTGCAGTTGTCTCTTCCATTGCGGGTACGAAGGGTCTTGGCCCCGCACCCGCCTATAGTGCCACGAAAGCTCTGCAAAGCACTTATATCCAGGCGCTGGAGCAGTTGGCACGGAGCCGTCGGCTAAAGATACGCTTTACCGATATCCGCCCAGGATTTGTTGACACACCGTTAATTGCAGGCAGTAGCTTCCCAATGACCATGTCAGCTGAGAGTGTGGCTCGCCATATTGTTAAGGCTATTGACCGACATCGCCATGTTGCCGTCATCGACTGGCGTTACCGTCTGTTGACATTCTTCTGGCGATGTCTGCCAAATTGTCTATGGCGCAACCTTAATCTGCTCAAGCACTCTAATTCATCGTTCGTTCGGATATGATTTGCGTTCGTTACGTTTACACCCAACAAACGATAGCTTTATCCTTAATAAACGATACGTTTAGTTTGTGCTAATAATGTATTCTTACTCTTCTGTCAATAGGGCTACTGACAATTTGTCATGTTTTCCTGGTTGTTTTCCTACAGAAGATACTTTGGCACGGTTTTCGTATTGAAATGGACAGAATTTTAATTACAAACAACAAATAAAAAACAACAATCATGAACATTAAACCATTAGCAGACCGCGTGCTTGTAGCTCCTGCACCGGCTGAGCAGAAAGTCGGCGGGATTATCATCCCCGACACAGTGAAGGAAAAACCGCTTCGCGGCAAGGTGATTGCCGTGGGTAAAGGTACGAAAGACGAAGAGATGGTGCTCAAAGAGGGCGATGAAGTGCTCTATGGGAAATATAGTGGCACAGAGCTTGAACTTGATGGAGAGAAGTATCTCATCATGCGTCAGAGCGATGTGCTCGCAGTAATCAATTCATAAACAATTCATAATTTTATTATATCATGGCAAAAGATATTAAATTCAACATTGAAGCCCGTGATCTCCTGAAAAAAGGTGTTGATCAGTTGGCTGATGCAGTGAAGGTTACACTTGGCCCAAAAGGTCGTAACGTGGTAATTGAGAAGAAGTTCGGGGCACCCCAGATTACGAAAGACGGTGTTACCGTAGCCAAGGAAATAGAACTTGAAGACCGCTTTGAGAACACAGGCGCACAGCTTGTGAAGGGTGTGGCCTCGAAGACTGGCGACGATGCCGGCGACGGAACCACCACCGCCACCATCCTCGCACAGGCCATCGTGAATGAGGGTCTGAAGAATGTCACTGCCGGTGCTAATCCGATGGACCTGAAACGCGGTATCGACAAGGCTGTTAAGCGCGTGGTAGATTTCATTCAGGAGAGCGCAGAGGTTGTAGGCGACAACTATGACAAGATTGAGCAGGTGGCTACCGTCAGTGCCAACAACGATAAGGAGATTGGTAAGCTGCTGGCCGATGCCATGCGCAAAGTGTCGAAAGATGGTGTTATCACCATCGAGGAGTCGAAAAGTCGCGACACCCACATCGGTGTTGTAGAGGGAATGCAGTTCGACCGCGGTTATCTGTCGGCTTACTTTATCACGAACAGCGACAAGATGGAGTGTGTGATGGAGAACCCCTATATTCTCATATACGACAAGAAAATCTCTAATATCAAGGACTTCCTGCCTATTCTTCGTCCCGCAGCCGAGAGCGGACGTCCGTTGCTCGTTATTGCCGAGGATGTTGACTCAGAGGCGCTGACTACGCTCGTTGTGAACCGTCTGCAGGCAGGTCTGAAGATTTGTGCGGTAAAGGCTCCTGGCTTTGGCGACCGTCGCAAGGCTATGCTTGAAGACATTGCTATCCTCACAGGTGGAACAGTCATTAGTGAGGAGAAGGGTCTGACCCTTGAGCAGGCTACGCTCGAAATGCTCGGAACGTGCGAGAAGGTTGAGGTGACGAAGGACAACACCACCATTGTCAACGGTGCTGGCGACAAGCAGGTTATCCGCGACCGCGTGGCTCAGATCAAGAAGGAGATTGAGAACACCACCAGCTCCTACGACAAGGAGAAGCTGCAAGAGCGTCTGGCCAAGCTGGCTGGCGGTGTGGCTGTGCTCTACGTTGGTGCTAACAGCGAGGTGGAGATGAAAGAGAAGAAAGACCGTGTGGACGATGCACTCTGTGCAACTCGCGCAGCCATTGAGGAAGGTGTTGTTGCCGGTGGCGGTACAACCTACATCCGTGCTCTTGATGTTCTGAAAGACGTGAAGGGTGAGAATGCTGACGAGCAGACTGGCATTAAGATTATCGAGCGTGCCATTGAAGAACCGCTCCGTCAGATTGCCATCAACGGTGGCGCTGAAGGTGCTGTGGTCGTACAGAAAGTACGCGAAGGCAAGGGTGACTTTGGTTACAATGCCCGTCTTGACCAGTACGAAGATTTGCGTGAGGCTGGTGTCATCGATCCCGCCAAGGTCGCACGTGTGGCCCTTGAGAACGCTGCGTCAATTGCCGGTATGTTCCTTACCACAGAATGTCTCATCGTAGACAAACCCGAAAAGGAGCCTGCCATGCCGATGGGTGGCAACCCGGGAATGGGTGGCATGATGTAAATAGACCGTTCTGAATGTTAAAAATCAATCAGGAAATAAAAGAAGAAGGGTAAATCGTTATGACTTACCCTTCCTTTGTGTTAAATTTTAAGCAAAATCGCAACTTTTCTTACAAAAAGCTTGGAGGTAAAGTAGAAAAGTTATAACTTTGCGCAAAAATCGGGAGATTTGTTTGAAATTATTATTTTTCATAACGGTTGTTATGATGAGGATATGAAATATTTTTGATTTGTTTTAGTAGATTAGTTTTTAAGTAGTTTGTTTTTGAAAGCTCGGATATCGTGAGATATTCGGCTTTTTTATTGACAGAGCAGGCAAACCGTAATTCGGCTTGCCTGCTCTATATCATGTGATGCTTTTATTTCAGATAATCATCAAAATACTGTGAGATGCGCTCGTGCAAGTGTGTAGACTGATGTCCGCGCATGTTGTGGGGCTCGCCAGGATAGACGAAGAAGTCGGGTTGTGTGCCAACCTTTATACACTCCGCAAGAAACGACAGGCAATGTTGAGGTACAACGGTGGCATCGTTGTAACCGCTGATAATCTGGAGCTTTCCTTTCAGACTTGAGGCTTTGTTGAGGAGCGATACCTTTTCATAGCCTTCAGGGTTTTGTTGTGGGGTGTCCATATAGCGTTCTCCATACATGACCTCATACCATTTCCAGTCGATGACGGGACCTCCGGCCACGCCTACCTTGAATACTTCGGGGTGGTTGACCATGAGGGTAATGGTCATGAAGCCACCAAATGACCATCCGTGAACACCGATGCGGTCGGCATCAACGTAGGGGAGTGATTTTAAGTACCCAATACCTCTCATCTGGTCGGCCATTTCTACTTGCCCGAGCTGACGGAAGGTGGCTTGCTCAAATTCGCGTCCACGATTCTCACTACCTCGGTTGTCGAGGATGAAGAGCAGATAGCCTTTGCTTGCCATATAGGTCTCCCAACCGCGCGATCCGTAGTGCCATGAAGCCTGAACGTTGTGGGCATGGGGACCACCATAGACGTAGACGATGGTGGGGTATTTCTTTGCAGGGTCAAAGTCTGTGGGTTTCACCATGCGGTAGTAAAGATCAGTCTTGCCGTCATCGGCTTTTATCGTTCCGCAGACGTATTCGGGAATATCGTAGCCTTCCCAGGGATCTGCAGCATTTAATAGGTTAACTATCTTGTTTGGCGCATTGGTATTGAGTAGACTGATGTTACGTGGTGTGTCGGGCTCGGAATAATTGTCAATAAGGTATTTTCCAGTAGCAGAAAGTTCGGCATTGTGCCAGCCTTTTTGATTGTCGATAGGGGTGCGTTTGCCAATTTTTATATCAACGGCATAGTAGTTTCGGCAGATGGGTGATGCCTCATTGGTTGCGATGATAACTTGTTTCTTTGATGTATCGAATCCAACAAGATCCATCACGACAAACTGGCCACTGGTGAGCTGTTTGATGAGTTTTCCTTCCACATTATATATATACAAGTGGTTGTAGCCATCGCGTTGGCTTTGTAGGATAAACTCCTTTTGATTCCATGGCAGGAAGGTAATCGGATGTAAGGGCTCGACGTATTTCTCATGGGTCTCACGGTATAGTTCTTTGTCCTTCTCACCGTTTTGTGCGTTGTAGGCTACTAGCCGACAGTCGTTCTGGTCGCGATTGAGTTCAAACATGTAGATGGTTTTGCCATCGGGTGCCCATGCGATGTTAGTGAAATAGCGGTCGGTGGGGTCGCCGGCATTTAAATAAAGGGTTTGTTTCGTCTCTGTATCGTAGATGCCGACGGTGACCTTGTGTGACGTCTCACCTGCCATTGGATATTTGTCGGGCTCATAGGTGGCCTCGCGTTTGAAGATATCAACTTGTGGGTAGTCGGCCACCATCGACTGGTCCATGCGGTAGAAAGCCAACCGACGACCGTCGGGACTCCAGAAGAGCCCTTTCGTGATGCCGAACTCATCGCGATGAACGCTTTGTCCATAGACAATCTCTCGTGAGCCGTCGGTGGTTAGTTGTGTTGTCTGACTTCCGTCGGAAATGTAGAGTTGATGGTCTTTCACGGTTGCCAGCATTTTTGATGCCGTACAAAACTCCTCTGCCTGCACGTTGTCACGGTCAAAGGTGCGTAGAAGCTCCTTCTTTTTCCAATCTATGAGTAGGATTTGCTTGCCGTTCATCAATTTCGCTATCGTCTCATCTGGATAGGGGAACTCAATATAATAAAGATGGCGTATACGGTTCTGCTCATCGCCTTGAATGATGTCGTTTATTGTGTCGAGCGTCAGCAGGGTGCTTTCTTTGCCCGTCTTGGGGTCAACAAGATAGCACGCTTCCATGTCCTGCCTGACGAGTTGGTCGCCCCACCATGTATAATAGCGGTTTTCGGGAATCATGTTGCGGTAGTTGTAGCCGCCATAGTTCAGGTCTTCCAGTGTGAATGTCTTTTTCTCTTGTGCCATGAGGTTTGTTGTTAGCAGCCCGAGCAGGGCCATCATGTACCATTTCTGTTTCATGTCATATATTCTTTAATTTATGGTGTTAGATGTTGGGTGTTGATGGTAATGCCGCCAGCAGGTCGGCAACTACATAGCTTGAGCCGCCTATGAAGATAAAATCATCGCGCGAAGCCTCGGATAGCGCCTGTTCGTAGGCTTTGTAAACATCAGTATAGCTTTTCCCCTGAAGTCCATGTCGCAATCCTTTCTCTGCGACAATGGTTGCCGGGATGGCTCTTTTTGTCTGGGCTTGCGTGAAATAATAGACAGCATTCTTGGGTAGCATTTCCATTACCGTGTCGATGTCTTTATCGTCAACCATGCCGAAGACGATGCGAGTGGTTTTTGCCTCTTGTTCTTTGATTTGGCGCGAAAGATATTGCCATGCTGCCACATTATGGCCAGTGTCGCAAATTACACGGGGATTATCGCTCAATACTTCCCAGCGTCCGCGTAACCCCGTAAGTTCGCATACATGGGTAAGAGCTTTTTCCACATTCCATTTCTTCCCCTTTTCTTCCGTTGTCTCTTCTCTCTCCCCGTTTTTTTCTCTCTTAAGAGAATTAAGACAATCGAGGGCGCAGAGTATGGTACGCAGGTTTTTTTCTTGATAATATCCTTTTAATTGGAATTTGGGTAGGGGATAGGGCATTTGAAACTCCTCAGCAAAAAAGATGGGAGCCTCCATTTCTTTGGCTTTCTGCTCAAATACGGGTCGTGTCTCTTCGTCAGTCTCTCCAATGACAACGGGAACACCACGTTTGATGATACCGGCTTTCTCGCTTGCAATTTGTTTCAAGGATTTGCCCAGAAATTCCATGTGGTCAAAAGAGATATTGGTGATGACAGACAGAACGGGTGTGATGATGTTGGTGCAGTCGAGTCGTCCACCAAGTCCCACTTCCATAATGGCGATATCAACCTTTTGCTCTTTGAAATACAAGAAAGCCAATGCCGTCGTCAACTCAAAGAACGAAGGGTGTAGTGGCTCGAAGAACTCACGTTCTTTTTGTACGAAATCAACCACACGTTTCTTGCTGATACACTGACCGTTAACTCTTATCCGTTCACGGAAATCAACAAGGTGTGGCGAGGTATAAAGTCCTACCTTGAATCCAGCTTCCTGCAATACGGCAGCAAGGCTATGCGACACACTTCCCTTACCGTTGGTGCCCGCCACATGGATGGTTTTGTAGCTATTGTGAGGATGTCCGAAATGCTCGTCTAAGGCCAGTGTCGTTGCCAATCCTGGCTTATATGCTGATGAGCCCACGTGTTCAAACACGGGTGTGCTGTTGTATAGATAGGTTATGGTTTGTTCGTAAGTCATACAAATAGACTATAAATGATGAACCATAATGGAGGAACAAGTAGGGCTGGGAGAAGATTGAGCGTTTTGCAGTCTTTTAGTTTAAGGAGCGACAAGCCCGAACCGGTGATGAGCAGTCCGCCCACGATGAGCAGCTCGCTCATCAAGGCATCGCTTACGGCTTCGGATGAAATCGTAGCCACCAGGTAGAACATCCCTTGCCAGAGAAACAATACCGGAGCGGCGAAAACCATGCCGATGCCATAGACAGAGGCAAAGACAATGGAGGAGATGAGGTCGAGCGTGGCGTTCGTATAAAGGAAAGTATTGTCGCCTTTAAGTGCGCTGATTACCGGCCCGAGCATCGATAGCGGTCCGATGCAATAGAGCAAGATGGCGGTGGAGAGACCTGTGGCAAGGTTTTTCTTCGGGTTATGCGAGAAATGGTCTACCAGACGGTTGAAACGACCGTTCAGGTCAAGTGCCGTACCGGCTACTCCGCCTATAGCCATGGCTACAATGAACAGCACGGGAAACTGGCTCTTCGGCAGGTTGGAGATGGTTGCATTCAATCCGATTCCTATACTTGCCAGTCCGAGTCCGTTGTAGAGTACCGTCTGGTATTTCTCCTTAATGCCTCGGTGCAGTATGCTACCGACAACCGACCCGACGATAATGGTAGTGGTGTTGATAATTGTTCCTATCATAATATTCTGTTTAATCCATCACCCTTTTCTTCATGAAATAGCCTGTCAAAATAGCTTCTGAGCAGGTCGGGTGTTTCAACGATATGCCGGAGTGAGGCAAGATATTGTTCGTTTTTCGACCCAGGCACCCAAAGATGGATGTAACCTTGGTGGGCATATTTATTCTCAATGTGTGCCACGAAGCGTTTCCATTGTTCCTCCTCCGACAACTCGGGATAATGGTCAAGTCCGTATTCTATCGTGCGACGAAACACCATTTCGGGTTCCAGCTCACGGTCGGCCTCAGCCACAATCCGACCATATAGCGAGCGGGGGGCATGGCTCGACGAGGCACGATGGTCTTCAACGGCTTCGCGCATCACTTTGATCTGATCGGCCGAGAACCATTTTCTCAAACGGGCATCGGCCTGCA
Source organism: uncultured Prevotella sp. (assembly GCA_905234845.1). GTDB lineage: Bacteria > Bacteroidota > Bacteroidia > Bacteroidales > Bacteroidaceae > Prevotella. The sequence goes on from CAJOIW010000007.1 coordinate 47,038, forward strand.
GTATGCGTCCGCTCGTCAGGTGGTGGATGGCTCGCGGTCCCTCCAGTCCAAGGTCGTGGTAGGCGGCAATCGCATACACCATGTTAAGGTCCGCACCCGTGCGCTTTGCCAGTTCCATCGAGTTGGCAATCACACGGTTTGCGTGGCCGATGTCATGGGCACGGTCGAAAGCATTGTAGCGGGGCAGTATCTGCTGTTCTACGAATTCCACAAGGTCGAGAGACGGTGTTTGCAAAGAGTCATTCATAAATTTCAGGCAAAGTTACGATTTTTTTTTCACTTTTCAACCTTTCATCTTTCATTTTTTTGTAATTTTGCAAACGTATGGATACTCATCCGATTCATCATAGAACGGTTAAATCCTCTCCATCGGTGGAGATGGGGTGTCGGCATAGTGGGCTGACGGCATGGTTTCTTGCCTCACGACCAAAGACGCTCTCTGGCGCAGCCGTGCCTGTAGCCGTTGGCCTGTCGATGGCATGGGCCGACCTCGGACGGCTTTGCTTTTGGCCGGCATTGCTCTGCCTGCTCTTTGCCTTTGTGATGCAGATTGACGCCAATTTCGTAAACGACTATTTCGACTACCTCAAGGGCACTGACGATGAGCACCGGCTGGGACCGAAGCGGGCCTGTGCGCAGGGATGGATCGCGCCAAAGGCCATGCTGCGCGGTATTATTGTAACGACCATTGTAGCCTGCCTTATTGGTCTGCCGCTTGTCTTTTATGGTGGCTGGTGGCTTATCGGCATGGGTGCGGCCTGCGTTGTTTTCTGTTTTCTCTACACCACACATCTTTCCTATCGTGGTCTGGGCGATGTACTTGTGTTGGTTTTCTTTGGCCTTGTGCCCGTCTGTCTTACTTATTACCTGCAAGCCAGCACCATCCCGCTAAACGTTGTTCTTACCTCGGTTGCCTGTGGAATGGTCATCGACACCCTTCTCGTCGTCAATAACTATCGCGACATTGATGGCGACCGTCGGACAGGAAAGCGTACGCTCGTAGTCATTATTGGCAAGTCGGCAGCCGAACGGCTTTATCTCCTTCTTGGTCTCGTCGCTTGCCTGTTAGCTCTGCCGTATCTTCTTCGTCACGAGCCCCTTACCTTCCTTTTACCCCTTTTCTATCTTGCCGTTCACGCCGTTACCGCCCATCGCATGAAACGAATAGCGAAGGGTCGTCAGTTGAACCGCATACTCGGACAGACCGCCCGCAACATCGCCTTCTACGGACTCTTGTTTGTCGCAGGCCGCATCCTCGATAGCGTTATGTAGCCTGCTTTATTTACAATTTAGCAATTTACGATTTATTTGTTTAATATGTTATCCTCATACAGTATAAGTAAGGAAAACAGCTAGTATTCGCCCTTGATACGCCTCGTATTTGTACTTGAAACACCCAGTATTTGCCACATATACTGGGTGTTTCAGTTTCAAAATTCAGTTTGAAACTCGTTAATATGTTATTTTGTTAATATGTCTTAGATTCGTCATTATGTCATGATGTCTCTTTGTCAGAATCGTATAGCTATGCCTTTCGCGTCTAAAGCAGTCCTTTAGGGTGTAAAAACCATAGCTTTAGACCTCCTAAACCATAGCTTTAGCATGTGTAAACCATAGCTTTATACCTAATAAAGGTGATGCTTTCGACTTTACGGCCTCCTTCCTGCTCCCCCGATGGGGAGAGATTAGTTGTTAAAGTTCCAACTGAGGCCGAAGCGGAAGATACGCTGGTTGAGTGGATAGTGGGGGGTGAGGAAATAGTTGTTGTTGCCCATGCCCTCGTTGAGGTGGCTCATCATGACGAAGAAGCGTGTCTGTTTCAGATGGAAATTGGCATAGACGTTCACGAGTGGGTAGCCGCCTACTTGGGTAATGGTTGAGTTTTTCGCCGTATTTTCAGAGGTGTCTTCCTGAACGGCGAAGAGGCCGAGGGCGGGGCAGTAGTCGGGTGCGTTGTACTTCGTGAAGTAGCGCACATCGAAGCCGAGGTCGCATTTCAGCACCCGTGCAATACGGAAGCGTAGGTAGAGGTTGCTATAAGCGTTGAAGGAGGGTAGGGGGAGAACATCTTCTTTCGTGGTCTTCTGTACGGTGAGCAAGTTCTCCCAGTTGATGGAGGCATGGGGCGTGAGGCGGAAAGTGAAGTCCTGCCCTAACTGAAGGGTGAGCACAGTAAGCGCATCGGTGCATTGACGCGCGGCAGCCCTCAAGCCTATTCGGGGAGTAAAAGTCTCTCCATTCTCCTCTCTTCTCTCTACACTATTATAACTCATACCGAGGTAGGCATAGTTTTTCAGTTCATCAAAGGCCACGCGCAAAGTGGTGCGGGTCTTGGGATAGGTAAGCTCACCTTGTATGCGGCTATGGATGGTATAGTCGAAATCGTCGTCGTTGTCCCACCAGAAATGGCGCGACTGATAGTGGCGCAGGAAGAATGAGGGTGAATAACGGTACAGGAAGGCGGTGGAGGCTATTTGCAGAGTGTCGCCGAAAAGAGGGATGTTCACGTCGGCGGAAGCGTCGATGGAGAACTCACCGATGTCGCTGCCCACGATACCTGCCTCGCCCATGATGTCGTAGTGGAGGAAGTTGCCTTCGGTTTTGCTGATTTGTCCGCCGAGGGTCATGGCGTTCTCGTTGAACTTATCGAGCGTGTTCTCGAGCGATGGTAGGGTATAGTGGCGCAGGTGATGAGTGACGAAGGCTTTGAGTCCTGCCTTTGCCCATCGGTTAAAGCCCTCAAGCATGGCAATGGCGAAGGTGTTGGTAAGCTCGTAGTGGCGAGTCTTATCGTAAATGGAGTCGCCTGTATAGGTGGGTGGAGTGTAGAAGTCGTCGGCATAGAAATTGGCAGGCGACTGATAGGCCTGATAGATGCGACGATAGTTGTCAAGCTCTATGGTATGGATGAAACTCGTTACGGGCACATATTCGATCTTCATCCACTCTTCTTCCTCTTTCTCTTTCATCTTTTCTTCCTCATCACTTATCGCTTGATTGAGACTGTCGAGTGCTGCCTGTCCGTTGATGGCAATGCGGCCGCCTTCTACAATCTTTGCATCATCGGGACGACCGGAAGGGATGTGCTGGTTATCGTATGCTTCTTCGTCGAACTCCCTGCCCTCGCGCATGGCTCTCTTGCGGTCGGCCTCCTTGGCCTTCAGGGCATCATTGTCTTTCTTCGACTCGATGGCAAACTTGCGAGCTTTGATTTCCTCCTCGGTCATCTTCACCTTGCGATGGAAGCCGAGGCTGTAGCGGTGGGTGAGGAAGAGTTGCTGATTGTCGTTGCGGTTCCAGTTGCGTTCGAGTACGGTAGGTATCTCGTTTGAGGCATAGTTGTCGCTGAAGCTCTCGGGATGGGTAATGTAATTGTCGTCGGTAATGCCTCCGTTCTCGGTCACTTTCTGATGGTTGAGCGAGACAAGGGCATGAAGCTGGTAGCGGTCGCCAATGTAGGAGCCGTAGGTCGTATAGTTGAAGTGAGAGGTGCTCTGGTTAAGGTAGTATCCGCGCCCGTAGAGATAGTCGAACTTAAATCCTACACCGATGCGCTTTCCGGCATTTACCCCGAACTTGGCCGTGAAATGGTCTTCGCCATTAGTGCGGTTTCCGGCGGAGTTGTAGCTGAGATTGGTGAAAGGTGAGAGTGTGTTGGTAAAGTGGAAATCCTCTATGGGCTTGACCACAAAGTCATAAGGTTGGGTAAAGGGGAAGTCCTCCATATCGTCGCGGTCGATGAAGATACGGTTCATGCGTGGTGCACCGAGATTGCCCGTAGTGTTATATTCTCCCCGTAGGCCAGTGGTAAAGATGCTGTTCATATACATGTGTGACAGCGTGTCGGGCTCAGCCTCGGTGCGATCACCAAAGTAACTGTCAATCGTCCATACTCGCAAGCCTATGGGAATCTCCTTGTCTGTTCCTAACGAGTCGGCACTGACCATACCCGTACCCCTTGACACACCTCGACGCGAGAGTTTGCCATTGCTGTTCATGTCGTTGGTGGCAATGCGTACCTGTGCTCCTGACGTGAGCGCAAGGAGGAATAGACAAAGGGTAAGGAGTGAATGTCTCATTTGTAAATCATGCGAATGCAGCATTCCACAATCTTAAAAGCCATGCCCACAAGGATGATGACGGTTCCGGTGGTCTCGTTAGCGGCAAAGTAGATGATCAAACCGATAACAGCCAAGAGCATGAAGGCCACGTTGAGCAGGTTGCGTGTCTTGAGCAACTTGTCGTTCTTAGGTTGCTCTTCACGTCTATGATGACGAGGGATAGTTTCTTCCATGTAACTTTTCTATATTTATTTCGTTTACGATGGGAAATATAAATATTCAACTCAGTAAATTCTCACTTGTTGAGCAACTGGGTAACAGTAGCAAAAATCTGATCTTTGCGATCGATGGTCTTGCGTCGGAATTTGCCCGTAAGTGGGGCGAGTTTTGTCTTTTTCTTGTTGAGCGCCCGCTCATCGGTAATCCACGACTCTGCCGTTTCGCGGATACCATCGGGACGGTTTTCCTCGTAAACGTAGTTGATGCGTTCCAATGTCATTTTCAGATGATTGTCCGCACAGTAGGCGATGATGGTATAGTTGAATTCCGTCTGGTCGAGCATGACCATGCTTTTTCGGAACTGTAGCCATTCGGAATAGCGTGCGGCAATGATGTGTTCTGTCTTGTTGAATAGTGTAATGCCGCTTTCTTCTTTCTGACAATCTTCTTTTGCTTGTGCGTCAAGGAAGGCATAGACGATATCATAAATCTCTGAGGCATTCTTTTCCGGCACATCAAGGTCGAGCGTGAACACAACTTTCCCGTCAACAACGGGCACGGCACCGGCAAGATATTTGTTTCCTGATGTCTCCCAACTGAGGGCTGTTTCTTTTTTGGTTGTCTCTGGAGCTACCGATAGTATAGGTGTGGCAGGTTTCTCGTTCTCCAAAGGCTTTGACGGTGTTGCCACAATAGTGGGTGCCGAGGGGTGTTGGGCTGTTTTTTCTTTTCGTTTAGCTTCCTTTGCAGCCTTCTTTGCGGCAGCCTTTGCCTCTTTTACGGCTCGCTTGGCTTCAATCTCGGCCTTTCGGGCTTGTTCCAGTTTCTCAGCAGCCGTGAGCGGTCTTTCCCATTCACTTTGCGCCATTGCAAAAAGCGGCAATAATGCGATGGCGGCAATCATTATTATTCTTCTTTTCATATTTCTATTTTGGTTTAACGCAGCAAATTTACAAATTTTCGTGGGATTATCGCGAGAATTAAGGAATATTTAACGTTTTCAATTGTTCTTGTAGAACGATGATTTCGTCGCGGTATTGTGCGGCTTGCAGGAAGTCGAGGTCGGACGCGGCTTGTTTCATGAGAGCTGTCAGGTTGGCAATACTCTTCTCAAGTTGCGGGCGAGTCATGTGGCGTTCAATAGCATCGGCTGCCATAAGTGCACGCTCGGGCTCAACGTATGGCTGGTAGGCAAAGTTTTCCTTGGGGCTCTTTTGGGCGGATTTCAGAGTTCCCTTGATGTTTTTCACGATTTGCTGCGGGGTAATGCCATGCTCTTCGTTGTATTTGAGCTGTAGGGCTCGTCGGCGGGCTGTCTCGTCGATGGTCTTTTGCATACTGTCTGTAATAGTGTCGGCATACATGATGGCTTTTCCGTTGACGTGTCGTGCCGCGCGTCCTACGGTTTGCGTGAGCGAGCGATGGCTGCGGAGGAACCCTTCTTTGTCAGCATCGAGGATAGCAACAAGTGAAACTTCGGGCAAGTCGAGTCCTTCGCGTAACAAGTTAACGCCTACGAGAACGTCGAAGAGTCCTGCACGCAGGTCGTTCATAATCTGCACGCGGTCGAGTGTGGCAACATCGCTGTGGATGTAGTTGGCACGAACCTCATGGTTGAGCAGGTATTCGGTAAGCTCCTCTGCCATACGCTTAGTGAGGGTCGTCACAAGAACGCGCTCATCACGTTCGGTGCGTTCGAGTATCTCATTCATTAGGTCGTCAATCTGGTTCTCGCTCGGTCGCACTTCGATGACGGGATCTAAAAGACCTGTGGGGCGTATGATTTGCTCAACAACGACCCCTTCTGCCTCTCCAAGCTCAAAGTCGGCAGGCGTGGCCGAGACATAAACGACTTGATGAACCATATCCATGAACTCGTCGAAACGTAATGGACGGTTATCGAAGGCTGCTGGCAGGCGGAACCCATATTCCACAAGGTTTTGCTTACGGGCACGGTCACCGCCATACATTGTCCCTATCTGTGGAACGCTTACGTGACTCTCATCGATGAAAAGGAGAAAATCTTTTGGAAAGAAGTCGAGCAGACAATAAGGTTTTTGTCCAGGCTCACGTCCATCAAAGTAGCGCGAATAATTCTCAATCCCACTACAATGGCCAAGTTCTTTTATCATCTCTATATCATATTCAACACGCTCCTTAATACGTTGAGCCTTAATACTGTCGCCAATTTCATTAAAGAAATCAATTTGTTTAAGAAGGTCGTCTTGAATGTGACGAATGGCGGCGGCTGTTTGCTCTTTAGACGTTACGAAAATGTTTGCAGGATATAGCTGATAATTGTCAAACGTGGCTAATCGGTGATAGTCGGTGCTGTCTATTTCTTCGATGCTGTCAATCTCATCGTCCCACCATGTCACACGTAATACGTTTTCACTATAAGCCATTGAAATGTCCACGGTATCTCCTTTTACTCGGAAATATCCCCGTTTTAGCTCGAGGTCGTTTCTGACATAGAGTGAGTCGACCAGTTTGCGGAGAAACTCGTTTCGATCAAGATGCTGCCCGCGTTGGATGGAAATGATGCTTTCTGACATGGCCGTAGGCCCCCCCATACCATAGATACACGACACTGATGAGACAATGACAACATCCTGTCGCCCTGAGAGCAGTGCGCTTACCGCACTCAGTCGCAGACGGTCGATCTCCTCATTGATGGCCAAGTCTTTCTCTATATAAGTGTCGGAGGAAGGAAGATAGGCTTCGGGCTGATAATAATCATAATAAGACACGTAGTATTCCACCGCATTGTTGGGGAAAAAGCCCTTCATCTCTTCGTATAATTGAGCGGCCAGTGTCTTGTTGTGGCTAAGTATGAGAGTTGGCTTGCCCACGTTGGCAATGACGTTTGCCATGGTGAAAGTCTTGCCCGAGCCTGTCACACCGAGCAACACCTGGGCATGGTCTCCCCGCTCAAGCCCCTCTGTTAGTTGCCTGATTGCCTCTGGTTGATCACCGGTGGGTGAGTATTCGGATGTGAGTTGAAATGCCATATTCTCTCTCTGCAAAGTTACAAAAAGTCGAGAGCAGAACAAAATAAACGAGTTTATTTTTTTATGCCGAGACGTAATAACTTCGCGACTTTTGTCGCAAAGTTACAAAAAATAAGTTCATAATTTATCGTTCGTTGTTTATTATTTGTTGAAAAAAACATATTTTCTGAAAAATTACTTTAAATACTTTGTATTTCAAAGAAATATGCTTACCTTTGCAGGCTGAAATAAGTGGAATGATGAAAATACAATCGTTTATCGTAGCTCTCTTCGCACTGTTTTTTACTGGTTGTGCTCAAGAATTCAACCAAGTGTATAAGAGTACCGATGCCGCCTATAAGTACGAATACGCTAAGGAAGCCTATGCTCAGGGCAAATACGTTCGTGCGGCTACAATTCTGGAAACTGTCATTACGACGATGAAGGGAACCGATAACGCTCAGGAAAGTCTTTATCTGCTGGCAATGGCACAATATCTTGACAAAGACTACGAGGGAGCTGCGGCCACTTTCAAGCGTTATTACCAGAGCTATCCGCGTGGTATTTATGGAGAGGAGTCAAACTTCTATATCGGTGAGAGTCTGTTTAAGAGCACACCCGAGCCGCGACTTGATCAGTCACCGACGATGCAAGCCATTGCTTCTTTTCAAGATTTTCTCGATTTGTATCCCGAATCAAAAATGCGGTCTCTTGCCCAACAACGTCTTTTCGAGTTACAAGATAAACTTGTCCAAAAAGAACTTTACTCCGCTCAGCTCTATTATAATCTCGGACAATATTTCGGCAACTGCGTGCAAGGCGGAAACAACTATGAGGCTTGCATCATTACTGCCCAAAATGCTATTAAGGACTATCCCTATACCACGCTTCGCGAGAAGTTCGCCATCCTCATCATGAAAAGCAAGTTCGAGCTTGCCCAGCAGAGTGTCGAGGAGAAAAAACTCGACAGATTCCAAGATGCCGAAGATGAGTGCTATGGCTTCCTCAATGAGTTCCCCGAGTCGAAAGAAGCTGCCACCGCGGAGAAATACATCGCAAAATGCAAGGAGGTTGTGAAAGACTGACAAACGCACCCCCATCATTTTCAATCATCGTTTCTATGGTTCAACTATAAAATATCAACATTATTACAATATGGATTACAAAAAGTCAAAAGCACCCGTGAATACCGTTACGCGCGACGTGATGGATATGTGTGAGGAAACCGGTAACATCTACGAGAGTGTCGCTATCATTTCGAAACGCGCCAATCAGATCTCTTCCGAGATTAAGCAAGACTTGAGCAAGAAGCTCGCAGAGTTTGCTTCATACAACGACTCTCTGGAAGAGGTTTTTGAGAACCGCGAGCAAATTGAAATCTCTCGTTATTATGAGAAACTTCCGAAGCCGACTCTCCTTGCCACAGAAGAGTTTCTTGACGGGAAGATATACTATCGTGATCCCTCTCAGGATTCACAAGAGTTCGAATAATACCGATGATACAGCGCAAGCAAACTATTTATCTGTTCTTGGCTTTCGTGGCCATCGTATGCTGCCTGTGTATGCAAGTAGGCTCTTTTGAGCCTGTTAATATGGGCACGTCGGCAGAAATGTACAATCTTTTCGTTATAAGCGATAAGGATGGTGCGCCTGCTGTATGGCCATTGTTCACGATTCTGCTTGTCGTAGCGCCAGTCACTCTTGTGACAATTTTTCTATTTAAAAAACGTAAAGTTCAAGCGAGATTGTGCGTGGTTTGTCAGGTGTTGTGCCTTGCATGGTGTATTGCCTATGCTGTAATGGGATGGGGTGTTGGTATAGAGAACACCACGTTTCACCCTGCCTTTGCTGCGGTATTGCCTGTATGTGCCATGATTCTGTTGGCTTTGGCGCGTGCCGGTATACTTGCAGACGAACGACTTGTTCGTGCAGCCGACAGAATTCGATAAAAGTCTAATAATGGCTTATGAGGAAAGGAACTGACACCAGTTCCTTTTTTTGTGAAATTCTAACGAGAATTTCATGCTAACCATATACTTTTCAAGTGCTAAACGTATGCTTCTCATGTGGTAAACGTATGCTTTTCATGTGGTAAACGTATGCTTTTCGGGTCATAAACGATACGTTTAGTATAAGAAAAGAATACATATAGGCTTATATAAAACTATATACGGAAGATGATTTCATAAAAAACTGCTGTGGGATTTGTGTCCACAGCAGTTTAATTGATATGTTGAGATTTATTATTTTTTATTCAACTGGTTTTTCTTGCGTTCGAGCTCCTGCCGTTTGCGGAGCATTTCCTGTTGCTGTTCTTGCATGGCCTGTAGGCGAGCGGCAAGGCCTCCGACTTTCTTTGGGTTGTTCTTGTTCTCCTTGTAACGCGCTTCGAGTAAAGCGAGCAATTTCTCGTCGTTGGTGGTCTTGCGAAGGATGAACATGATGGTAGCGCTCATGAAGAGAGAGACGAAATAGTAGAAGTTGAGTCCTGATGAATAGTCATTAAACATGAAGAAGAACATGAGCGGCATGAGATACATCATCCATTGCATCATCTTCATCTGCTCTGCCTGCTGACCCACCATCTGGTCGCGTTGCTGGCGCATGGTCATGAATGAGTAAAGAATGTTAGCTACACAGAAGAGGATACAGGTGAGGGAAAGGTGATCGCCAATACCCCAGATGTGGGTTCCCCACTCGACGATGGGGTCGTAGGTGGAGAGGTCGTCAATCCAGAGGAATTTCTCACCTCGTAGTTGTATGGCGTTGGGCACGAAGTTGAACATAGCAATCCAGATAGGCATCTGGATGAGCATGGGCAGACAGCCAGAGAGTGGCGAAACGCCGTATTTAGCATATTCCTGCATCATGGCTTGCTGCTTTTGCATCTGGTCCTCGGGGTTGTTGTATTGCTTGGTGGCTTCTTCGAGTTTAGGCTTGAGCACGCGCATCTTGGCACTCGACATGTAGCTCTTCTTCACCAGTGGATAGGTGATGGCTTTAAGTAGGAGAGTGATAAGGATGAGCACAATGCCCATGGGGAATATCTTTGAGAGCCAGTCGAAGACGTAAATAGTGAAGAATCGGTTAATCCAACGCACGATAGGCCAGCCAAGATAGACAAGTTTCTTGAGTTGCAGGTCTTTGCCTGTAGAGGTCTGGTCTGTTGCATGTTGGAGTATCTGGAAGTCGTTGGGACCAAAGTAGAATTCCAGTTCGGTGGGTTGCTTGCCCGACGGGTCGAAGGCGGTCTTCAGCTTGGCCTCATAGCTTTTCAGGTAGCCTGAGCCTTTCTCCTCGGGCGTGCTACTGAGCAAGGCATTAGCCGCAAAGTCGTTCTTGGCTATCAAGATGGAAGAGAAGAACTGATCCTTGAAGGCCACCCAGTCGAGAGCTTTCTCCATAGGCTTGTCTACTTCCTCTTTTGTCTCACTCAGGTAGTCGGTCGATTCATCTTTCTCTTTATAGGTAAGGGTGGCATAGCGGTTTTCGAAGGTGTAGCCACGCTCCTGCTGACGCAAACGGGCTTTCCAGTCGATGTCTATCTGACTGTAGTTGGGTGCGAAGAGGCCCGCCATGCCGTTTGCCTGCATTTTCATGCGAAGCAGATATCCGTTGGTGAGCTGGTAGTTGATGGTGATATTACGGTTGCTTCCGGCATCGGCTACAAAGGTTGCCGTGGTGTCGGTGACATCGGAAGCCGTGAAGTTGAGGTCTTGTGTGGAGATATTGCTTTCTTTGGTGGCGAGCATAAGGTTGAGTTGCTGTTCTTTACCGTCGAAGAGTGTCACGTCAGGTTTGCCCTCGCGGTCTTTATAGCCTTTGACGACGGCTTTCTTTACCGTGCCGCCCTTTGTGCTGATGGTCAACTCTATTTTATTGTTTTTAAGTACGATGTCTTGTGCGGATGCAGTTTGCATGGCGGCATGGAAGAGCGCGGTAGTATCTGTCTCTGCCTTTGCCTTTTCTTCGGCGGCTTTCTTTGCCGCCTGCTTCTTCATGGCTTCGGTTTTCTTTTGCTCAACTTTTCGCAAAGAGTCTTGCACGAAGGCCTCGCGTTGCTGCTCGGCTGATGGGCGACTATACCAACTGAAACCTATGAGTACAACAGCGATGAGAATAAATCCGGTTATAGTGTTTTTATCCATTTTGTTTGTTAGTTATAGCATTGTTAATGAAGTTTACGAAGAGGGGGTGGGGTTTGAGCACGGTTGACTGGTATTCGGGATGGAATTGCGTACCGATATACCACTTGAGTGAGGGTATTTCTACGATTTCGACAAGTCCAGACTCAGGGTTCTTACCCGTACATTTCATGCCGGCTTGCTCATATTCTTGTTGGAAATCGTTGTTGAACTCATAGCGGTGGCGATGACGTTCCTGAATATGCTCTTGACCGTAAATATCGAAGACGCGCGAGCCTTTTTGCAATGCACATTCGTATGCGCCCAGTCGCATCGTCCCCCCCATGTTGGTGATGGTCTTCTGTTCTTCCATGATGTCGATGACATTGTGAGGAGTGGTCTTGTCCATCTCACGTGAGTTGGCATCGGCATAGCCCAATACGTTTCGGGCGAACTCAATGACCATCATCTGCATACCGAGACAGATGCCGAAGGTGGGAATATCATTTGTACGGGTGTAGTGCGCGGCTACAATCTTGCCTTCGATGCCCCGTTGTCCAAAGCCTGGGCAGATGACAATCCCGTCCATGCCTTCGAGCTTTTCAGCAACATTCTCTTCGCTTATGGTTTCGGAGTTCACAAAGTGTAGGACGGTTTTATAGTCGTTGTAAGTTCCTGCTTGTGAGAGGCTTTCGCGAATGCTCTTATAGGCGTCCTGCAAATCGTATTTTCCCACAAGGGCAATGTTTACTTCACGCTTGGCTTTCTTTCTCCGCTCAAGGAAACTACGCCATGGTCCAAGTTCTGGGGTGTCACCAATGGGCTCGCCAATCTTGTGTAGAATAGCGGTGTCGAGTCCTTGGTTCTGCATATTCACGGGGACTTCGTAGATACTGGGCAGGTCCTCGCTTTGTACCACACATTCAAAATCAACATTACAGAAAGCGGCCACCTTCTTGCGAATATCGTTGCTGAGATGTCTCTCGGTGCGCAAAACGAGCACGTCGGGTTGAATACCCACACTCTGCAATTCTTTTACGGAGTGTTGCGTGGGTTTTGTCTTCAGCTCACCGGCAGCTTTCAAATAGGGCACGTAGGTAAGGTGTACGCAACAGGCGTTCTTCCCGAGTTCCCATTTCATCTGGCGAATGGCCTCCATGAAGGGTGCGCTCTCAATGTCGCCGATGGTACCGCCAATCTCGGTAATGACGAAATCGTAGTGGTATTTTTCGCCGAGTAATTTGATACGGCGCTTTATCTCATCTGTGATGTGGGGCACGACCTGAATGGTCTTTCCCAGATAGTCGCCTCTTCTTTCTTTGTCAATAACCGCCTTGTAGATACGGCCTGTCGTAAGCGAATTGGCGCGGGTGGTTTGTATACCAGTGAAGCGCTCGTAGTGTCCGAGGTCAAGGTCGGTTTCCATTCCGTCAACAGTAACGTAGCACTCGCCATGTTCATAGGGATTGAGCGTACCAGGGTCGATGTTGATGTAAGGGTCCATCTTTTGGATGGTAATGTTATAGCCTCTTGCTTGAAGAAGCTTGCCTATACTCGACGAGATGATGCCTTTTCCCAGAGAGGAAACCACTCCGCCAGTGACGAAGATGTATTTTGTTTCTGCCACGATTTTTTAGTATTACTAAATTATTGAATGATAAATCGTCTATTGAAATTATGAATTCAAAGTGCAAAGGTAAGAAAAAAAGTTGAAAAGCAGAAAAGATAAGAGGTTAAAAGTGACGAAAAAGCAATTTTCTTTACAATCACTTTTCACTTTTCGTTTTTTTTTGTATTTTTGCAAATCTAAATAGCAGTGTCTCGGTCTGTCGCTGGTACTGATAAAAGGTGCGAGAGGAAAGTCCGGGCAGCATAGGACGCTCCACTTCTGAAAGTAGAAGCCATTGGTGACAGTGGGTGACGGCAGAAGAAAATGACCGCCACATTTTGTGTGGTAAGGGTGAGAAGGTGAGGTAAGAGCTCACCAGCCGGCGGGTGACCGACGGGCTGTGCCGACTGGAGGCTGCAAGTTCATGTAAACCGTCGTTTGAGGGCTGTCCGTCCGACCGTAGCGACGACGGAGGGTAGAACGCTAAAGTTGCGGGGTGACTCGCAATGTAGATAAATGACAGACACGTTACTGAAAGGTTGACGTACAGAACCCGGCTTATAGAGGCACTGTTTTTTCTTTTTAAACCTATCGAACAATGAGTCTGAAACGTATAGTTACTTTTTTCAGAGATGAGTTGTGGAAGCCTCTTCCCGAAGGAAGAAGCTGGCTATATCGGTTTATGTATAGTCTTTTCAAGAAGTTGTTGTTGGCAGTACGGTTTTTCACAACAAAAGGGGTGATGGACCGTGCTTCATCTCTGACCTATAGCACGTTGTTGGCCATTGTGCCGGTTGTAGCCGTGGTTTTTGCTATTGCGCGCGGGTTTGGCTTTTCCAAGTATATTGAGGTGTGGTTTCGCGATGCACTATCGTCTCAGCCTCAGGCGGCCGATGCCATTATCGGTTTCGTGAACTCCTATCTGGTGCATGCGCGAAGCGGCATTATTCTTGGTATAGGTTTGGTCTTTATGCTCTGGACGGTGCTCATGCTTACCCGTAACGTGGAGCAGGCGTTTAACAACATCTGGCAGGTGAAGTCGCAAAGGAGTTTTTTGCGGAGGAGCACCGACTATTTGGCCGTTTTCTTCCTTGTTCCTATTGTCATTGTTCTGATGTCAGGCCTCTCACTTTTTGTCACAACCATTGCCGATAAGTATGTCATCGTTGGTCCGTTTCTTCGCTTTTTGCTGAGATTGATGCCCTATGTGCTCATGTCGGCAGTGTTCGTAGGTATGTATATGTTCATGCCTAACACGCGAGTGCGCTTTATGAGTGCTTTGGTTCCTGGTGTACTTGCTGGTGTGGCCATGCAAATATTACAATGGTTTTATATCTATGCGCAGATACTTCTTTCGTCCTATAATGCCATCTATGGTTCGTTTGCGGCTTTACCATTGTTTATGCTTTGGGTGCAAATATCTTGGACCATCTGCCTGTTCGGTGCTGAGTTGAGCTACACGAATCAGAATCTTGAGGAATTCAGTTTTCTCAACAACATGGAAGACATGAGCAATCACGACCGTCTCGTGCTTAGCGCCACCTTGCTTGGAAACCTATGCCGACGGTTGGAGGAAGGTGGGAAACCTTATACTGCATTGCAACTGAAAAATGCCACTGGCATCCCAGTCCGCATAACGACTGATCTTCTCCAGCAGATGGTAAAGGCGGGACTTATCAATGAGAGTATCACGGCTGATGCTGATGCCGAAACGGTTTACCAACCAGCATTATCTCCTGATAAAATCAATATGGGTGTGCTTGCCGAGCGCTTGAACGATATTGGAGAACATCCGACAGGCATTGATATAGAAAACTACGAGAAAGCTCTTCCGAACGATTACACAGAGGTCTATCAGCATTATCTTGATGAATTAAAGCATATAAAGATTGAAGACCTAAGCGATAAAAGTCTGCAATAAAAAGCAAAAAACCGCGTTATTATTATACGATGAACCCCATACTGAACGACTACGAGCATAGCATCACGGATAAGATGGCGAAGTTTGCCAATCTACCTGACTTTCCACGTCTGGAGGATTACGACCTTACACGTGCCGACCTTGACGACTATCTTTTCGACAAGCAGGCTATCCTTGATAGCGAGGGCTCGGAGAAAAGTCGTTACGTCACCACGGGTATTCTCATCATCCTGCCTATCATCGTAATAGCTGCCTTCCCGCCTTCCATGTTGCCAGGGCGCGAGTTGTTCGTGTTTGTGGGCATTGCCATCGGATTGGTGCTTTCGGCCTTTGTCTATTTCGCGAGGAAAGCCATTGTGAAGATGAAGCTCCGTCGACTCTATGACGATAAGATAGAACGCTATATCACCGCCGTATTGGAGTATAAATAATAATGAGCCATCCTCTTTACTTCATAAGGGGAAGGATGAGAAAAACGCAAATCGCTAAATGCTAAACAAATAAAGTGAACTATGAACTATCAGTTACCCGATTTCATGTCGTATAAAGACAAATTCTCGGCAGAGAAATTTGTCGAGAAGATTTCACGCATTGCCAAGCGCGCAGGCTCAAAACTCGTCTATGCGGCGTTGCTACTTTATTATACCTTGCAAAGCGATCAAGTGTCGATGAAAGACAAGGCCATTATTATAGGTGCCCTGGGTTATCTCATTAGTCCCCTCGACGTGATACCTGATGCCATTCCCATTGCCGGGTTGGGTGATGACTTGGCTGTGCTCGTCTTTGTATTGAATAAAGTTTGGGGCGAGATTTCCGATGATGTGAGAGAGAAAGCCAAGGCCAAGCTTGCCACGTGGTTCGACGAGGATGAGTTGAAGCAGGCCGATAACCTATTCAAAGAAGCTCCTGATAGCGATCCCGTATAAAGGAACACAACATCCTTTCTTTTATTCTACATTGAAAAAGTTCGGCAAGGGCTTGCGTTGAATATTTCCACTACAGATTGTCGAAATTGATTTCTTCTTCGCGGAGGCCCGATTGACGGTCGGGGTTATAGGGGTCGTCGTCGGGGAGTTCTCGGCGGCGACGCACTTGGCGTACGACGGGGTTGCCCTCCTCATCGAACACAATTTCGTCTTCATAGTAGTAGAGACTGTCCATGTCAGTCGAATCATTGTTCTCGGGCGTGTATCCTTCGCAGGTGTAGAGGTCTGGTGTAATGTCGCTATCTTTTGGTCCGAGGAAGCGTGCATGGTATTGTCGGAAGTTCCGGTCGGCGAGCATCTGGCGGAGGAATTGTCCGCAGATGGGTAATGCGGTGCGTGCGCCTTGTCCGAGGGCTCCCGTACGGAAGTGTATGCTTCGGTATTCTCCTCCTACCCATGCGCCCACAACGAGTCGCGGGCTTACGCCCATGAACCATCCGTCACTATTGTTGTTGGTGGTTCCTGTCTTGCCTCCGAAGGTGGTGTCATCGTAGTCGCCCACATATTCCCATAATCCCGCTGAGGTTCCTCCGGGCTCACGTAGTCCTCCGAGGAGCATTTGTTGCATGAAGAATGCGCTTTTGTAGCTGATGGCCTGCTCGCCATCGGTGGGCGCGGTGTACACCTCGCGTCCTTCTCGGTCGACAATTCTCGTGACAAGTACGGGAGCCTGATGTCGTCCGTCGTTGGCTACGGTGCAATAGGCGCTGACCATCTCAAGCAGGTTGACGTCGCTTGAGCCAAGTGCGAGCGATGGTGTCTCCTCGAGCGGGCTCTCTATGCCCATGGCATAGGCGGTCTCGGCGATGCGTTTCACGCCCATTTCCTGTCCAATCCTTACGGCTACGGAGTTGACGCTTCTTGCAAACGCATTCTTTAACGGGAGTGAGTCACCTGAGAATGATCCGTTGGCGTTGGTCGGCACCCACATTTCCTCTTGTTGTTTTTTGGCATTCCACACGGGGAAGGAGATAGGCTCGTCGCGTCGTTTATCGCAGGGGGTGAGCCCTTGGTTCATAGCTTCAGTATAGACGTTGTCGCATGGCCGTCACCTTATCATATTCCCACGAGTTCCAGTCAATGTCGCCTACCCATGCTTTCACATGTCCCGTCTGTGGTTCCATGGCCACGAAGGCGCAATGCATAAAGCGCACCATGTAGCGAATGGAGTCGAGGGTCGACATCTCACGTTCGATGGTTCCTTGGTCGTAACTGAAGAGTTTTACCTTGTGTGGTCGGTTAAGCGCGTTGCGTATGGAGTCGGGTTGGTTAGGATAGCGTGCAGAGAGTTCCTTGTAGAGTGGCAGGTGCTGGGCTATTCCCTCGATGAAGCCTTGTATGGGTTGTCCGTTCTCGTCGGTCCATGGGTCACGTCCGCTCCAATGCTCGTCGAAACTTTGTTGTATCTGTTTCATTTGCTTTCGGGCGGCTTGCTCGGCATAGCGCTGCAGACGTGTGTCGAGGGGAGTGTATATCTTATAGCCTTGCGTCTCCAGTTCCTGTCGTGAGAATTGTTTCTCCAGGTGTTTGACGATGGCTTCCCTGAAATAGTTGGCCGTGCCGTTGTCCTTGGTCTCCGAGGTGAAATGTAGTTGCATGGGTTGTTGGCAGAGGCTGTCGAACTCCATGCGGTTGAGGTCGTCGTGCTCGAGCATGTTTGCCAGTACGGTGTTGCGTCGTTTAAGGCTTCGCTCTGGGTTTACAAGTGGGTTGAAGAGGGTAGTGCCTTTGAGCATTCCCACGAGCGTGGCCACCTGCTCAGTAGTCAGTTCCGAGGGTGTGGTGTCGAAATAGGTTTTGCTGGCGGTCTTGATGCCGTAGGCGTTCGATCCGAAGTCGACGGTGTTGGCGTACATGGTGAGTATTTGCTGTTTGTCGTAGAGCAGTTCGAGTTTAGTGGCGATTATCCATTCCTTGCTTTTCATGATAATCATGCGCAGCCCTGGTATTTGTCCGAGCAAGCCTGTGGAGTATTGGGTACGCACGCGGAACATATTCTTCGCCAGTTGCTGGGTGATGGTCGATGCGCCTCGTGCTTCTCGGTGTACGGCCGCGTCTTTCAATGCGGCGATCAGTCCTTGGAAGTCGATGCCCATGTGTCGGTAGTAGCGCTCGTCCTCGGTGTCGATGAGTGCTTTCCAGAACATGGGGTTCACCTCCTCATACTTTACTGGTATACGGTTCTCATTGAAGTATTTTCCGATGATTTTTCCGTCGGCGCTATAGATTTCGGAGGCTACGGGGGTATCGGGTTTCATGATTTGCGAGAAGCCTGGCGATTTGCCGAATAGCCATAGGAAGTTCATGTCTACGAGTATAAGCCATGTGATGAGGCTGATGATGCCCGACGTGGCGAGCACGGCCAGTCGTGTATACCATTTTCGTCCGCGGTATAGCGAGATATACCACGAGCACATGTTACCTATTTTGCGGAAGAACCATTTCATTGTTTTCGCTATCTATTTTTTTGATGATGTCGTTGTATTGATCGGGGTGGAACCAGTGTATGTCGTTGTCGCGCTGGAACCATGTGAGTTGTTTGCGGCAATACCGTCGGGTGTTCGATTGTATTTGTCGGATGGCCTCGTCGAGGCTGATAAGTCCGTCGAAATAGGTGAAGAGTTCTTTGTATCCAACGGTGTTGAGCGCATTGAGGTGTCGTTGGGGATACATGCGACGGGCTTCGTCGATGAGTCCTTGGTCGATCATGCTCAATACGCGTCGGTTGATGCGGTCGTAGAGTTCCTCGCGTGGTCGGGTAAGTCCTATCTTCAGTATGCGGAAAGGTCGTTTTTTCTTTGTGCCCAGCCGGTACGATGTGTAGGTCTTTCCCGTCTGATGGATAATCTCGAGGGCATGCACCACGCGTCGTGGGTTCTTCTGGTCGACGATTGCCCAATGCTCGGGGTCGAGCCGGTGTAGTTCTTCAACGAGCGCGGCCAGCCCCTCATTGGCCAGCCGTTGCTTCATTTCCGCGCGAATGTCGTCGCGTATAGTGGGAATGTCGTCGATACCGTTGCACACCGCATCGATATACATCATTGAGCCGCCCGAGAGGAGTGTTTGGTGATGAGGGTTGAGAGTTGAAGGTTGAGAGTTGATTAGTTTCATCACGTCCTGCTCGTACATCGAGGCGCTGTAGTAGTCGGCGATGTGGTGCGTGCCCACGAAGTAGTGCCTCACGCGTGCCTGCTGCTCAGGTGTGGGAGCGGCGGTGCCGATGGGAATCTCCTTGAAGATTTGTCGCGAGTCGGCGTTGATGATGGGTGTATGAAGATGTTCAGCCAGCCGAAGCGAGAGTTCCGTCTTGCCAACACCTGTAGGTCCGAGAAGGACAATCATTTGATGATGCCTCGTTGTGACGCTTCTACGAAGTCAATAACGTATTGCACCTCGGGAGTGACGGTGAGTTTTTGTTTAATTTCCTCGATAGCCTCGGCGCGTGTGCCTGTTCCGTAGATGATGCGGTAGGCCTCGTGAATCAAGTCGATGGTCTCGTTGGAGAATCCTCTCCGGCGCAGACCAATGAGGTTAAGGCCCGCAAAGCGGATGGGCTCTTTGCCTGCGATAACGTATGGTGGGATGTCCTGACTGCTACGGCTTCCGCCTTGTACCATCACGTATCCTCCGATGCGGCAGAACTGATGCACGAGCACGTTGGCCGAGATAATGGCATTGTCGTCGATGATGACTTCACCCGCGAACTTCGTGCTGTTGCCGATGATGCATCCGTTGCCTACGACACAATCGTGAGCCACGTGTACGCACTCCATGAGCAGGTTGTGCGATCCCACCTTGGTGGTGCCTTTCGAGGCCGTTCCTCGGCTGATGGTGACATTTTCGCGGATAGAGTTGTTGTTGCCAATCTCGCAGATAGCCTCCTCGCCCTTGAACTTCAGGTCTTGGGGCTTGGTGGAGATACTGGCACCAGGGAAGAACTCGTTGCCGTTGCCGATGCGCGCGCCTGTATGCACGGTCACACTATTAAGGAAATGGTTATTGTCGCCGATGACCACGTTGGCGTCGATGACACAGAACGGGCCAATGATGTTACCCTCGCCGAGCTTGGCGTCAGGGTGGACAACTGCTAAAGGACTGATATTATTCATAAAATATTGTTTAATCTTATAGGAGGTCAAGAGGGTGTGTCACTTTACAATATTCGGTTTCTCAAGCCCGATGCCTTTCTTGCGGTCAACCACCTTCAGCACAAGGCCGAGCAATAGGGCGGCCACGCCGAGGCAGGCCAGCATGATGAGCGGAGCGGTGTAGTCGAGTTTGGTGGGGTCGCTGATGCCAGGGTTAGTCTTGTCGAGCACTTGTCCGATGAGCATGGGGAAGAGCCACAGACCGATGTTCTGAATCCAGAAGATAAGCGCATAGGCCGATCCGATAACCTTCTGGTCAACAAGTTTGGGCACGCTGGGCCACAGCGATGCGGGCACGAGCGAGAACGATGCACCGAGCACCAGTATCGTCGCATAGGCCACCACCACGCCACCTACGGCCGAGCCCTTGAACATGGGCAGGATGAACGCGAATGTCAGATGGCATCCGATGAGCAGCAACGAGCCGAGCACGAGCATCGACGCAGCCTTGCCGTGACGGTCGAGATAGTTGCCGAGGATAGGAGTGATGAGCACGGCCAGCAAGGGGAACACGGCGAAGATGGCCTCAGCCGACTGGCGCATATAGCCCATGTAGCAGTAAGTCACCAGTGCTGCGATAGAGATGGCCAGCAGCGTGTAACGGCGGCTTGCCACCTTCTGGAAGTTGCTTGCGAAGCCCGCCGCGGCCACCACCAGCATGATGATGTATTGCACGATGGTCACGCTGTCGCCCGCCCAGAACGATCCCTCGGCGGGAGCCGTCAGTGTGAGGTTGCATTGCAGCATGTTCACCGCATATTTCTGGAAGGGGAAGATGGCCGAGTAGTAGAGCACGCAAAGCAACGCCACGAGCCAGAAACCGCTCGAGGTGAGAATCTGCCCGATGTCCTTGATGCGGAATGGGTCGTCCTTCTCCTCGGCCTCGCCCGTCTGACTGTCGAGCTTGCGGTCCATGAAGAAATAGACGATGGTCATGATGAGCGCGATGCACATCAGCACCACGCCGAAGGCCACCGATCGGCTCACGCTCACCTGTCCGCCCAGACGGGCGAAGAACGGCGAGAAAATCATACACGTGGCCACGCCCAGACGCGCCAGAGCCATCTCCGAGCCCATGGCCAGAGCCATCTCACGGCCCTTGAACCACTTCACGATGCCTCGCGACACGGTGATGCCCGCCATCTCACATCCGCAACCGAAGATCATAAAACCGCTTGCGGCACACTTTGCCGAGGCCGGCATGCCATCGTAGAACGGCAGGATGTCGAGCCACTCGGCCAGCGGCTGCCAGTTCAGATGATTCGTGAACCACGTCTCCAAACCGCTTCCCACGAACCCCTCGCTCACGGCAAACCATTTGATACATGCGCCAGCGAGCATCACCAGCGCCGAGAGCACCATCGTGAAGCGCGTGCCCATCTTGTCGAGGATGATACCCGCGAAGATGAGGAAGAACGCCCATACGTTGAGGAACACCTCGGCCCCCTGCATCGTGCCGAAAGCCTTGGAACTCCATCCGCGCGTCTCCTGCATTAGGTCCTTGATGGGAGAGAGAATGTCCATGAAAATGTAACTGCAGAACATGGCGAGCGCCAGCAGCAGCAGAGCCGTCCACCGCATCGCGGCAGAGTCTCTCAGAGTCTTCTTAATTGCTTGTGTCATTGCTTATCTGATTTGTTTCTATTTACAATTTGTCTGCATTTGCCTGCAAAAATTTTACAAGCGAGCGCCAAAGGAGCTTGTTCCAATTTTGTCGAGTGTAGCTCGCTACTTATGCAAATTTTCTGCAAAGGTAAGAAAAAGAAACGAAATGGCAAATTTCTTTGTTCATTATTTATTTAAATAGTCCGTCGGTGGGCTAAGTTTGCGGTCTTTGCCATTTTTTCCTGCTGTTTCTTGCAAATGTCAGAAATAGTTTGTACCTTTGCGCCATAAGGTGTTGTCAGGCCTTGCGGACGTTAAGCTAATGCCGGTGGGCGGCTGGTTCGACAAACGATTTAGCAGAATTAGGAATGCAAAAAATAACAGTCAGTTCCCTCGGGAATGGGAGTATAGAGCAAGTCTTAGAGTATGCAAATCATGACTTTTTTATTGATTTTCAGGTGATTAGACATTATAGAGTGTTAGTCACCCAAAAATCTAGGTCATTGACAGGTGTACTTTAACAAAGGCGACTTACAGAAAGAGTGTTAGTCACCCAAAAATCTAGGTCATTGACAGGGTTTTCTTTTCTTCCTTTTTTGGCTCTTCCAGTGTTAGTCACCCAAAAATCTAGGTCATTGACAGGGATTGCCGTTGTACGTCCAGCCGAAGTTGAGTGTTAGTCACCCAAAAATCTAGGTCATTGACAGGATTACGGTGTCTTTTGTGTCAGCAGGTCAAGTGTTAGTCACCCAAAAATCTAGGTCATTGACAGGGTGTTGGAGGCCGACGAGCAGTCGCCCGTAGTGTTGGTCACCCAAAAATCTAGGTCATTGACAGGTTTTCATCGGAAGAACAGACATCTTTAGTGGTGTTAATCACCCCAAAATCTAGGTCATTGAAATTTAATGAAAGAAGTATTTGTATTGGAACTACCTTTGCAAGTTGAGAAATATCAAGCCGATATTCTTGACAAGCGCTATGAGCAACTTCGCCAGTTGTATAACTACGTGCAGGGTAAGTTGCTCAGACAATACAAATATTTCGAGCAAATGAAGGAGTTTCAGAATTGCAAAACCCTCAGAGATAAAAAAGATTTCTTCAGAAATCATCCTTTCCATATTAATGGAATTTTAGGCCAAGACAAGGAATTGCTAAACATTACATTCGATGAATATGGCATTCAAGGTTTCATCGAAAAACTGGTTCAGAAATCTGCTGGTTCGGATGTAACCTATGCCGACCTCGGCTTGAATACTTACATTTTTGATTATTTGTCTTCCGGCGTTTGGGCGGCATGGGAGAAAAAACTGTATAACTTTCGTACCAAGCGAATCTCATTCAAGAGGCATGGCGAACTCGACTCTTTCTCGAGTAGGAGAAAGGTTGCACGTGGAAAGATTTATTTCTCTGGTATGGAGTTGCATCTGGAGAGGATGGAACTTGCTATCAAGTTGAATGGCAAGGTGGGTAAAAACGCAAAATTCATTACTTTACCTATTTTGCATAACCCAAAACATGCCGACTATGAGATGATGGCTCTGAAAGATGGTCTTGATGGCGTGAAAGTGCTCAAGGTTGTCCGCCGTTTGGTGAGGGGACGTTACAAGTATTATCTGCAAATAAGTATTGAAGGCGAGAAACCGCAAAAAGGCAGAGCACTGGGCAAGGGTAATGTGGGTATTGATTTGGGGCCAACCACTATTGCTATTTCCGGAGATAACATTGTCAGCATCGATAAGTTGGCTTCAAAATGCGACAACATAGAAAAGGAAATCGCTAAGTTGAACAGGAAGATAGACCGTAGCCGACGAGCCAACAATCCGGAAAACTTCAATGAGGACGGAACCATAAAACGGGGCATTCGACTCGTATGGAATGACTCCAATCGCTATCGGGCGCTTTTGAAGGAAAAGGCAGAGTTACAGCGCAAACAGGCTGCCATCAGAAAACAGCAACACATTGACCGAGCCAACTCTTTGTTGAAAGAGGGTGAAACGTTTATCGTAGAGAACAATAAAATAAGCAGTTGGACGGCAAGGGCAAAAGAAACCAAAGTGAATGAGAAAACTGGCAAAATTCAGAAGAATAAACGCTTTGGTAAATCGGTTGCCAATCATGCGCCTGCCATGTTTGTGACAATCTTGGAGAATAAAGTAAAATCATTAGGCGGTAAAGTCGTGAAAGTTGAAACTCAGAACGCGGCAAGCCAATATGATTTTACTAATGACACATTCACGAAACATGAGCTTAAGGAGCGTAGCATAACATTATCAAATGGCGATGTTCATCAACGCGACATGTTGGCAGCCTTCAATCTGCAACATCTGAAATATGATGAGGATGATTTGAAACAATATGACCGCGATGCAATGAAACGTGACTATGAGCGTTTCTGCCAGTTAGAGCGGGAAGAGATAGAACGCTACAAGAGCAAAGAAAAACAAGATGACCACTCAACCATTGCCGCATCGGAAATGATGCTTTGACGGTAGGCTGATAGTTGGCTACCTAAAAGACGGTCTTTCGGATTACGAAAGACCGTCTTTTGGGAGAAATTCCCTAGGGAATTATATGCGAAATGCCGTCTTTCGGAATAAATTCTCTAGGGAATTTTTCGGGAAAGATTGTCTTTGGGGACAAAATTCTCGTGAACATCAGTAAAGAAATCCTGTTTTATATAAGGCAATCCCAGCTATGCGTCGGCAAATGTGCGGCCATCGCTGAGTGTGATTTGGAGCTTGGTGTATTCGTAGTGGAAATGGTTCTTCAGACGGTCTAAGTAGCGGCGGCACTCCCAAAGGCACATGGGGAGGTCGTGGAGCAGGCAGTTGCCACAGGTCTCTGGTGTGGTGGCGGGAACCTCTGTCTGCGTAAGTATCCACTCCAGACACTCTATGGTGAGCCGGCGCATGTCCTCGACGGTGTAGGAGCCTGTCATGATGATATACATGCCCGTAAGACATCCCATCGGACCTACATAGACCACATCGTCCTTGACCGTAGAGTTACGGAACCATGTTGCCATGAGGTGTTCCATGCTGTGAATGGCGGCGGGGGCTACCGCCGGCTCTTTGTTGGGCTCGGTGATGCGCAGGTCGAACGTTGTGAAGCCCTTGTCTTCGCGCGACACATAGATGCCTGGCTTCAGGTGTGTGTGGTCGATTGTAAAACTTTGTATGACTTCCATAATTATTTTAAGGAGTTTAGGAGTTCAGAAGTTAAGGAGTTAGCCAGCGGTCGAGCCATCCGAAGAAGGTGCGTTGCCAGAGGATGCCGTTTTGGGGTTTGAGCACCCAGTGGTTCTCGTCGGGGAAGATGAGCAACTCGGCGGGTATGCCACGGAGTCGGGCAGCATTGAACGCGCCAAAGCCTTGGTTGGCATTGATGCGATAGTCTTTCTCGCCATGGATGCAGAGGATGGGAGTGTCCCACTTGTCGACGAAACGGTGAGGGGAGTTCTCATAGGTCTTGCGGGCGCGCTCGGTCTGATTTTTGTTCCAATACGCATCGTCGTACTCCCAGTTGGAGAACCATACTTCTTCGGTATCGGTATACATCGATTCGAGGTTGAAAGCACCGTCGTGTGCGATGAAGCATTTGAAGCGACCCTCATGGTGGCCGGCAAGGAAATAGACAGAGAATCCTCCGAACGATGCCCCTACGGCTCCCATACGGTCGCGGTCGACATAGGGGAGGTTCTGGGCGGCATCGTCGATGGCCGTGAGATAGTCGCTCATGCACTGGCCGGTCCAGTCACCGGAGATTTCCTCACACCACTCGCTGCCGAAACCCGGGAGTCCATGACGGTTGGGCGCGATGACAACATAGCCCTGTGAGGCCATGATCATGAAGTTCCATCGGTAGCTCCAGAACTGACTGACGGGGCTTTGTGGGCCTCCCTCGCAGAAGAGCAGGGTGGGGTATTTCTTGCTGGCATCGAAGTGCGGGGGCAGGATGACCCAGTAGAGCATCTGCTGGCCATCGGTGGTGGTTACCCATCGTTGCTGGATGGTGGGCTTGGCGAGCGCAGAGAAGATGTGCTCGTTCTCGCGTGTGATTTGCTCTATTTTGGTTTTCTTAGGGTCTTTGCCAGGGGTGATGAGGTAGAGGTCGGCGGCCTCGACGTGGCTATGGCGCTCGGCTATGATTTGACGGCCATTGCCTAGCATCTGTAATGAGCCGAAGTCGGCCCAGTTGTCGGTGAGTTGCCGTACCTCGCCTCGGAGGTTGGTGGAGTAAAGGTTCTCGGTGGCGTGCCATACGCCGATGAAGTAGAGGGGTGCGTCTTTGGTGTCGCTCCAGCAGAAGTCATCGACGTTGGAGTCGAAGGACTCGGTGACATAGGTTTTCTTGCCTGTGGCAAGCTCATAGACGCAAAGCCGCTGGCGGTCGCTCTCATAGCCGTTGCGAGCCATGGAGATCCATGCCACGTATTTCCCGTCGGGCGAGAATTGTGGGTTCTGGTCGTAGCCTACGTTGAGGTCGCCCTGCTGATGGTTAACGGACTGATGGGCCATGGTCTTGGTGGGGTCGATGTCGGGCTCGACATAGCCCTCTGGCTTGCAGAGGTTGCGTGTCTGGCGCGTGGCAAGGTCGTAGAGGTAGATGTCGGAGTCGGTGGAGATGGCGTAGGCCACACCTTCTTTCTTGCGGCAGGTGTAGGCGATGGTCTTTGAGTCGGTGCTCCAGTCGAGTTGCTCTATGCCACCGAAGGGTGCGAGCGGACACTCGTAGGGCTCACCAGCGAGAATATCTGTACCTGCATCAACGGTGCCGTCATTGGCAATGCTGGCTACGAAGGGGTGGGCGATGCTCTCCACGTAGTGGTCCCAATGACGGTAGTTGAGATCGGTGATGCGTCGGCCCGTGGCCTTGGGCAGGTCGGAGGGGTTCTCTTGTATGCTTCCGTGATAGGGGAACGATTTAATGAGGATGACGTGCTTTTGGTCGGGTGAGAACTTAAAAGCCTCTATCTCGGTTTCGTCGTTGGTGAGTTGCCGTCGGTCAGTGCCATCGGTGTTCATCGACCACACTTGTCCGTCGGTAAGGTAGGCAATGCGTCGTCCACCGTCAATCCATGCTGGGTCGGTCTCGTTCTTGGCCGTAGTGGTGAGTTGTCGGCGGTCGGTGCCGTCGGCGTTCATGATGAAGAGCATGTGGTGGCTCTTGTTCTGTTTTACACTATAGTAGCCTACCTGAAAGACAATTTGCTGTCCGTCGGGTGATGGGGCATAGCTACTGATGCGCCCCATTGCCCAAAGTGCCTCGGGAGTCATTAGGTCGCTTGTGAGTTTGATGTTCTGTTTTCCTATCATGTCTTGCGCTCCTATTGGGTTAATGAAAAACGAAAAATGAAGAGCGATGATTGCACATAGTGCGGTGAGGATTTGCTTCATGGTTTATTAAAATGTTTGTAGTTGAATTTTATTCGACCTTTTTTGCCATGGCAGAATCAAAGCAAGCTTTGTTCTGCTCATCTGGCTTAATCAAAACGTTCAAAATGTGGAATGGGTTTCAGTTTGAAGAGATTTTTCTTGTGCTTGTCATCGATGAGGGCTTTTGTCTTGGGGTCGTCACATTCGCCAGTGCGGATATAGCGGTCGAGAACAGCATAGGTAAATCCAAGGTTGTCTTCATCGGTCTTCCCGCATAGTCCGTCGGAAGGTGTTTTTTCGACTAAGTCGGTGGGTAGGCCCAAGGCTTTGCCGACGGCTACCACCTCGTTTACGGTCAGGCCGCCAAGGGGGGAAAAGTCGCCTGCGGCATCTCCATAGCGTGTGGAGTAACCTACCCAGTCCTCGGAAAGGTTGCAGGTGTTGGCCACCCGTCCGTTCATTGATTGTGAGATAGCGTAGAGCGTGGTCATGCGCACACGTGGTGGGAGATTGATGATGGTCTGGGCTGACATCTCGCTTTCGAGTGTAGCCAGTTGCTCGCTGACCATGGCCGTGAGTGTCTGGCACGTATCGCCGATATTTGCATTGCAATGGCGTATGCCTAAATGCTCTATCAGTCTTATGCTATCGGCAATGTCTTTCTGCTCACCGTTGGGCATGGTGACACCAATCACCCTATCTTTGCCCAAAGCCTCGGCACAAAGGGCCGCGACGACACTACTATCCTTGCCGCCTGAGATGCCAACCACGGCATTGCAACCTTTTCCGTTTTCCTCAAACCAGTCGCGAATCCACCGCACTACTTGGTCTTTCACTTCTTTTGCATTGAATTCTGACATAATATTAGGGAGTTAAAGGAGTTAAGGAGTTCAAGTATTCTCTGCAATTACGCTCGATGCGCGCAGCAAGGTCTTCGTCTTGGGCTGTGCGGACGAAAGGTTTTCCTGTGATGTGCTCATAAAGTTCTATGTAACGTTCGCTTACCTGAAGGGCGTACTCGTCGGTTATCTCGGGCATTACTTGTCCGGGTTGGTTCATGAAGCCTCTGTCGATGAGCCATTGGCGCACAAACTCTTTCGATAATTGCCGTTGTGGCTCGCCTTTCATGAGTTTCTCCTCGTAACCGTCGGCATAGAAATAGCGTGAGGAGTCGGGTGTATGAATCTCATCGATGAGATAGACTTTTCCGTCGCGCTTGCCGAACTCATATTTCGTGTCGACGAGGATGAGCCCGCGCTCGGCGGCTATCTCCTGTCCCCGACGGAAGATACGTCGTGTATAGTCCTCCATTACGGCATAGTCCTCCTCGCTGACAATTCCCTGGCGGATGATCTCCTCGCGCGATATATCCAGATCGTGGCCCTCATCGGCTTTTGTCGTCGGAGTGATGATGGGTTCGGGGAAACGCTCGTTTTCCTTCATTCCGTCGGGCAGAGGCACGCCACACAGCTCGCGCTTGCCTGCCTTGTATGCCCGCCATGCCGAACCAGTGAGGATGGAGCGGATAATCATCTCCACACGGAAACCCTCGCATTTCAGGCCGATGGTAACCATCGGGTCGGGTGTTGCCAGTTTCCAGTTGGGGCAGATGTCGGTGGTGCGGTCAAGGAAGTCGGCGGCTATCTGGTTGAGCACCTGTCCCTTGTAGGGGATTCCCTTCGGCAATACCACGTCGAAAGCCGAGATGCGGTCGGTGGCAATCATGACGATGAGGTCATTGTTGATGTCGTAAACGTCGCGGACCTTGCCGTGATATACACTCTTTTGTCCGTCGAAATGGAAGTCAGTTGTTGTCAGTGTTTTCATAATTATTTATTCTTCATATCTAACACGAATTTCTATGAATTAACCCTGAATTATAATTGATGATAATTTATGTGTTTATATTTTCACTTTTCATTTTTCATTCGAGGCCGTGCTCGCGTCATGTTGCTCGTATGCGTTGACGATGCGGGTGACAAGTCGGTGGCGCACAATGTCTTTCTTCGTGAGTTCCACAATGCCGATGCCCTCCACATCTTTTAATATATGTAAGGCCTCGATGAGCCCGCTCTTTTGTGTCTTCGGAAGGTCGATCTGTGAGGTGTCGCCCGTAATAATCATCTTCGTGTTCCATCCCATGCGTGTGAGGAACATGCGTATCTGGGCAGGGGTGGTGTTTTGTGCCTCGTCGAGTATGACTACGGCATCAGACAGTGTTCTTCCGCGCATGAAGGCGAGCGGAGCAATCTGAATGACGTGCTTCTCCATCATGTCTTGCAGGCGTGCTTGAGGCAGCATATCCTCGAGAGCGTCGTAGAGAGGTTGCAGGTAAGGGTCAATCTTGTCCTTCATGTCACCGGGCAGGAAGCCGAGTTTCTCACCGGCCTCTACAGCGGGTCGTGAGAGAATGATACGCTTGGCGGCTTTCTCTTTCAATGCCCTTACGGCAAGGGTAATCGACAGGTATGTCTTACCCGTACCGGCAGGACCTATGGCAAATAGCATGTCGTTGTGTTCGAACTCGTCGATGAGCCGTTGCTGGTTCTCGGAGCGGCTCTTGATAGGCCGTCCCGAAACGCTATAGGCCACCACGCCTTTTACCGCGTCGGCTTTTGTTTTACCGCCATGGTAGAGGTCGATGATGTCTTCTACGTTGATGACGTTATAGCGTAGCAGGTGGCGGCGAATGAGTTCTGCGTGTTCCTCAAAACGGCTCATTTCCTCTTCGTCACCCAAAAGTTTGATGACGTTGCCGCGAGCCACGATGCGCAATTTCGGATAGAGAGACTTGAGCATCTGTAAATGCCCGTTATTGACCCCATGGAAAGCCATAGGGTCAATGTCTTCTAATACAATGTGTTTCTCTGTCAATGTGATGCTCCTTTTTGTTATGCTAATTTCGTTTGCAAAATTACAAAATAATTTTTAATATACTTCATTCTATATTCATTATTTTTTGTAACTTTGCAGGCAATTATGGGTGAGAAATTGAAGACACGTTATCTGCAAGGGTTTGGCCTTGTAGTGGTGATACTGGCTTTAGTGCGTGCCGTTTTCATTGATGGTCACGGCTCGGAGTCATCGGCAGGGATGACCGATAGTGTAGCTGTTTCTGACTCATTACCCTCTTACTCGGGGATTGCCCATCCCGTTAGGGGCGTGCGTAGCTATACAGAGGCGTTTCCCGACACCAACGATCTGCAGCTCTCTGCCGCTGTCCAGCATGGCATAAGACCTGCCATGAGTCGCCAAGAGGCCATGAAGCGCGATGGAGAGCGGTTGGTGTATATCGGTTTCAGCCCATTCTATCATGTCGATTCTCTGAAGCGTAGCATCCCATATCTGGTACCGAGAGCAGCATTATTGTTGCACGATATGGGGCGCGCTTTCTTCGATAGCCTTGAGGTGAAACATGTACCCTTGCACCGTCTTGTCGTGTCGAGCGTATTGCGTACTGGCGATGACGTGAACAAGCTTCGCGGGCATAACCGAAATGCCACGGAAAGGTCGTGTCATCTGTTTGGCACCACGTTCGATGTCAGCTACAACCGGTATAAGGCCGTCAACGCTTGCGACACGTGTAGTGACCGTGCTCAGAGCGACACACTAAAGCGGGTGTTGTCGGAGGTGCTCAGGGACATGCGCGAGAATGGTCGTTGCTACGTCAAACACGAGCGTAAGCAGGGTTGTTTTCATATAACGGTAAGATAATCTGACCAGAGTAACTCTATTGTTTTCGTCTGACAAACGCCACGTTTATCATGAACAAACACCACGTTTATCATGAACAAACGCCGTGTTTGTGAGAGTAAAACAAACGGGGACCGATTGCTTTACTTGAATTTTACGTTGACGTTTCCTTCTGAAGGGTAGGGAGCGGGGGATGAACCGTAACGGTATTCGTCGGTCACGGTGATGGAACGGCCCTCCATATCGTAATAGTGGTCGCGAACCATCCAGTTGCTTTTCTTCATCGGCTCTTTCAGATTCAGACATCGCGAGGCCTTGCTGATGATATAATGTGTCTGCTTGAGCCAAGGCTTTTCACCCCTCAGGACTATCTTATAGCCCGTTCCAATTTTCATCCGCCGACCAGAGAATGTGTCTATACGCCATAGCTCCTGTCCTTTCTCGAGATAGGTTTCGGTAAGTCCTTGACGGTCGATGGCCACAATGAGATAATGGTGATTATCGTTAATCCAGATATTGATAATCTTTGTGTAGCCCGAAGGCGAGATGGTAAGATCGGTTTTAGTACCATCGACCACATCGTATTTGAACAGTCGGTCGCCTATTTTATAATACAGGCAATGACGGCGGTCATCGGTATAGCGTGCAATCACAACGGCCCCCTTCGGCAAAGCCTTGGCCATGCCCCTCACACGGTTGGCTATCGGTGTTTGGGTAAAGGCTATGGCAAAAGGAAAAAGCCAAAGACAAAAAGCTAAGAGTAGTTTTCTTTGTAAGTTGACACCACGCATAATCGTCTGCAAAGTTACAAAATAATTGACAATTGGGAATTGATAATTGATAATTATTTTGTAATTTTGCCGGTAAATAGAAAAATGATATTCAAATCGCATGATTGTTTGCATCGCAGAAAAGCCCAGTGTGGCGCGTGATATAGCTCATGTTATCGGAGCCAACTCTTCCCACGAAGGCTATATGGAAGGCAACGGTTATCAGGTGACCTGGACATTCGGCCACCTTTGTGAGCTGAAGATGCCCGAGGACTATACACCCATGTGGAAGCGGTGGACATTGGGTTCGTTGCCCATGATACCCCCACGCTTCGGTATAAGGCTGAAGAACGACGATGGTGTGAAGAAGCAGTTTGGCATTATCAAACGGCTCATGCTGGCCGCAGACGGTATCATTAATTGTGGTGATGCCGGGCAGGAGGGTGAGCTGATACAACGATGGGTGATGCAACTGGCAGCACCCACGTGTCCCGTTCAACGGCTATGGATCTCGTCGATGACCGATGAGGCCATCCGAGAGGGATTTGCTAATCTTAAAGAGCAGTCGGCTTATCAGCAACTCTATATGGCTGGTCTCTCCCGAGCCGTGGGCGACTGGTTGCTCGGAATCAATGCCACTCGCCTTTATAGCATCAAGTATGGCCAGCCGGGGCACCCCCTCAGCATAGGGCGCGTGCAGACACCTACACTCGCACTCATCGTCAACCGACAGCTCGAGATAGAAAACTTCAAGCCCGAACCCTACTGGGTGCTATCTACCGTCTATCGAGATACGCTTTTTACCGCTACAAAAGGCCGTTACACAAGTAAAGAAGAGGGTGAGCAGGCCTTCAAAACCATTGAGGGGAAACCTTTCACCGTGACCGATGTCCAGAAGAAAAAAGGTACCGAGGCACCACCACGCCTTTTCGACCTTACCTCTCTCCAGGTGGAATGCAATAAGAAGTTCGGCTTCTCGGCTGAGACAACGCTTAACTTAATACAATCGCTCTACGAGCGGAAGATTGCCACTTACCCACGTGTCGACACTCAGTTCTTGCCAGACGATGTATTCCCCAAATGTCCGCAAATCATGAACGGCCTTTTCAAGACTTCTTTGGCAGGTCAACGTCCCTATGCTGACATCGTCAAGACACTTGGCGGAAAACCTTTGAAAAAGTCGAAGAAAGTGTTCGACTCGTCGAAGGTCACCGATCACCATGCCATCATTCCTACGGGTGTTCCGCCCACGGCTCTCTCTGATATGGAGCAAAAGGTGTTCGACCTCATAGCCCGTCGCTTCATAGCCACGTTCTATCCCGATTGTAAGTTCTCGACCACTACCGTTCTGGGTGATGTTGATGGTGTCGGGTTTAAGGTATCTGGCAAGGAGATATTAGAGCCAGGTTGGCGTGTGGTCTTTGAAAAAGGCACGGAAATTTCGGAAACTCCAGAAAATTCAGAAGCCCCAGAGAATCCTGAAAAAAACACCGTGGAGCGAACGCTTCCCACCTTTGAGAAAGGTGAGAGCGGTCCCCACGAACCCACACTCACCGAGAAACAAACCACGCCTCCTAAGCCATATACAGAGGCCTCATTGCTTCGGGCAATGGAGACGGCTGGCAAACTCGTGGAGAATGAGGAGCTTCGCGCCGCCATGAAAGAGAACGGCATTGGTCGACCATCAACCCGTGCGGCTATTATCGAGACGCTTTTCAAGCGCCGATACATCAGAAAAGAGCGCAAGAATCTTATCGCTACGCCTACGGGCTTAGAGCTTATATCGCTCATACATGAAGACTTGCTCAAAAGCCCTGAGCTGACGGGTATCTGGGAAAAGAAACTCCGTGATATCGAACATGGCCGTTACGACGCTCATCAGTTCATCGATGAGTTGAAAACGCAGGTCAATGAGATTGTGCTTCAGGTGATGCGCGATACGACCAACCGCCGGGTAACCATCGAATAAGGCAATAAATCAGCAAAAAAGACGTTTATACCTATAACAATAGCGTTTCTAATAGGCGTTTTTAAATCAAAATATGAAAATACAGAATGTCAGCTCAATAGCAACAGGTGCCTTGTGCTTGTGCCTGCTCATTGTCTCATGCGGGGTTGATAAGCACATAAAGAAAGGTGAGAAGTATCTTGCCATAGGCGAATACTACGATGCCGGAAACCAATTCAGACAAGCATATTCAAAAACTCCAGCAAAGGAGCGCGACAAGCGCGGGCGCATTGCCTTAAAACAGGCCTATTGTTTTGAGCGTATAAACTCCACTCAGAAAGCTATTGCAGCCTATCGTAACGCCATCAGATATAACCAAGCGACTATCGAGGACCGCCTTGCTTATGCCCGTCAATTATTGAAAAATGGTGACTATAAGGTGGCCGCACAAGAGTTTCAATCGGTACTTGACTCAATGCCTGATAATCAATTGGCTCTCAATGGCTTGCGTTCGGCACGGCAAGCGCCAGAAATGAAGCAACGTGGTAGCCGCTATACGGTAAGAAAAATGGAAGCGTTCAACTCACGACGTGCCGATTATTCGCCCATGCTTTTCGGTGATCAGTTCGACCAACTTTACTTTTCTTCAACACGAAATGATGCGGAAGGCGATGAATTGAGTGGCATCACGGGCTCGAAAGCTGCCGATATCTTTGTCTCCGAGAAAGATGACAAGGGGAAGTGGGGCAAGCCCGAGCAAGTGAAAGGTGGTCTGAACACGGCTTATGATGAAGGAGCGTGCTCGTTCTCGACCGATGGTAGGGAGATGTATCTCACTCAATGTATTACCGACCCGTCGTATCCCCGTTATGCACAGATAGTGAAGTCGAACCGTGCCGATGCCGCTTGGGGTAAGGTCTCGCCTATAGAGCTAACTCACGACACGCTTTCTTCATACGCTCATCCTGCCATTTCGCCAGACGGACAATGGCTTTACTTCTGTTCAGACATGCCTGGCGGCAAGGGAGGGCTCGACATCTGGCGCGTAAGAATAGTGGCTGGAGGCTATGGAGGTGTTGAGAACCTCGGTGACCCTATCAATACCGAAGGCGATGAGATGTTCCCCACGTTCCGTCCGAATGGTGATTTCTATTT
This sequence comes from uncultured Prevotella sp., assembly GCA_905234845.1. Lineage (GTDB taxonomy): Bacteria > Bacteroidota > Bacteroidia > Bacteroidales > Bacteroidaceae > Prevotella. Next base: position 81,642 of record CAJOIW010000007.1, read on the forward strand.
CTCCTCCAATGGCCATCCTGGTATGGGTGGGTTGGACATCTTCATTGCAACGGTAGGTAAAGACAGACGCTACCATCTGGAACACCCAGGCTATCCCTTGAACTCTCAGGGCGATGACTTCGGTATGACCTTTGAGGGACCATATAATCGAGGCTTCTTCTCATCGAATCGAGGTGATGCTCGAGGCTGGGATCATATCTACTCGTTTGAGAATCCTGAGATAGTACAGGCTATCAAAGGGTGGGTATATGAGCAAGACGGCTACGAATTGCCTGCCGCACAAGTCTACATAGTAGGTAGCGACGGCACCAATCAAAAGGTTAGCGTAAAGGGCGACGGCTCGTTCGAATATGTGATTCAACCGAATGTTGACTATTTGCTATTGGCTACCTGCAAAGGGTTTCTTAACCATAAGGAGGAGTTGCGCGTAGGGCCGGTAGAGGATTCAGAGGAATATGTGTTGCAATTCCCCTTGGCCAGCATCTCGGTGCCCGTGATGATAGACAATATTTTCTACGATTTCGATAAGGCAACTCTTCGACCCGAGTCGACGGAAGCCCTTGACGAGCTCGTAACGCTGCTCAACGAGAATCCAAATGTGACCATTGAGCTTTCCGCACATTGTGACTATAAGGGCTCTTTACAATATAATAAGCGACTTGCCCAACGTCGTGCTGAGTCGGTGGTGAACTATTTGATTGCCAAGGGTATTGCCTCTGACCGGCTTACACCTGTGGGTTATGGCAAGGAGAAACCAAAGACCATTCGTAAAAGACTGACAGAAAAGTACACATGGCTGAAGGAGGGCGATGTGCTTACCGAGGAGTTTATCAAGAAGTTGAGCGAGGACAAACAAGAAATTTGCAATCAACTGAACCGCCGCACAGAGTTCATCGTGTTGCGCACCACCTACGGCATGTTCGACGAGCAAGGCAATCCAAAACCCCAACCGCAAAAGCCTAAACCCAAACCCAAACCTGAGCTCAACCCCGATGACGAATACGACATTTACATCGAGTAAACGCATCTTACGATGGTAACCCCATAATGATGAAGATTAAAGAAACCGGAAGTTCCCTTTTACGGAATTTCCGGTTTCTTGTGAGGTGCGTAGCGGAGTCGAACCGCTCTATTTGGTTTTGCAGACCAACACATAACCGCTTTGTTAACGCACCATTTTTTGAATGTGAGTGCAAAGATACAAAAAAAGGATGAAAGAGAAATAGTAAGAGAGGACTTTTGATGAAAATTAATTGCTATTTTAACGTTTTTTTTATTTTGTAGTTTTTTTGTTTTGCTTTTTGGTCAACTTTTGCTAACTTTGCAAAAGATTTAGCTGCACTCGGCAAATTGGAGTATTTAGTATAATTAGGGCAAGTATCTTTTGATTATGGTATTATATCCGAACTTGATACGTGAGGCACTACGCACAGTGACCTATGCTGGAACAAAAAAGAATCTCGTGGAAAGCAATATGGTAGGCGAGGACATCATCGTCAATGGGATGAGTGTTCGCCTGACCTTAATATTTCCGCGCGAGACCGACCCTTTTCTTAAATCTACACTGAAAGCTGCAGAGGCTGCCATTCACTTTTATGTCAGCAATGACGTGGAGGTGGAAATAGAAACGGAGTTTCTTTCAAAACTTCGCCCTGAGGTTGGTAAACAATTACCTGGTGTGAAGCATATTATTGCTGTAAGCTCTGGCAAAGGCGGAGTTGGGAAAAGCACGGTTGCCGCCAATTTGGCCATCGCATTGGCTCGTATGGGCTATAAGGTGGGTTTGTTGGATACTGATATTTTCGGACCTTCAATGCCTAAGATGTTCAAAGTTGAAGGAGAACAACTCTATTCGATAGAGAAAGATGGCCGACATTTGATAGAACCTTTGGAGCGATATGGAGTAAAATTGTTGAGTATTGGATTCTTCGTTAATCCTGACACGGCAATGCTCTGGCGTGGAGGCATGGCTTCGAATGCATTAAAGCAACTCATTGGCGATGCCGATTGGGGCGAGTTAGACTTCTTCATACTTGACACTCCACCAGGTACGAGCGACATACATTTGACCTTGTTGCAGACATTGTCCATCACTGGGGCCGTCATTGTCTCCACACCTCAGCAGGTTGCTTTGGCCGATGCGCGAAAGGGCATTGACATGTATCGGAACGAAAAGGTGAATGTTCCTATTTTGGGTTTGGTAGAGAATATGGCATGGTTTACACCTGCTGAACTTCCGGAAAACCGTTATTATATTTTCGGGCGTGAGGGAGTAAGGCAACTGGCTGAAGAAATGAAAGTGCCGCTTTTGGCGCAGATTCCCCTTGTGCAAAGTATTTGTGAGAGTGGCGATACAGGAGAACCCATAGTTTTGCACGAAGAAACAATCATGGGACAGGCCTTTCTCTCATTGGCTCAGGCTGTGGTTACCGTAATTCGCCGACAGGAAGCAAGCAAGTAATATAAAAAGGGTATGCTTTTCTAATGCTAAAGCATACCTTTTTATATCATAAAGCTATGCTTTTTGATTGCTAAAGCATACCTTCTCGTCCTCTAAAGCATACCTTCTCGAACAAAAATACCGTTTTTTTAAATATGAAAGGCGGTATTTTCATTATTTATTCTTCGACAATACCGGCTTCCTGCCACTGGCTAATGAGGGTGTAGCAGTCGTTAAGGGCTTTCTCGCGTTCAACCTCATATTCTTCAGTAAGTAGGTCGGCGAGGATTTCGGCTGTGAATTCTTTGCCTTGAATATTTTTCCAAAGATAGGCCGAACTCTCATTCATGCTGATGATATTGCTGAAATCAATGTTTTCTTTTCCTTCGGCAACGATAATTTGTTCACCGCAAACGGTGCGGAGGTTGAATCCTGGTTTTGCTTTCATAATGTGTATAAATATTGAAATGTTGAATTCTTAATACTAAATAATTCTTATATTGGGCGGAAAAACTTTAGCCAGATGCGCCGATAGAAGGCAAGTAGGTAACGGCGGATAGGGAAGAGACGTGTCCATACAAAAGAGTAGGCGCGCCATTTCAGGCCGTTAGTCTTGTCCATTTTCTTACGACCTTTTCTATAGAAGCCTATGACAAATCCTTTAACGTCGGCCAAGAGGCATTGCTCGGTGTTGAGGTTGCCATCTCCACGTAGAGTCACTTGGTCGCCATTGATCTTGATAATACGATGAAGTACGTAGTGCTTCGGCTCTATCTCAGCTAAAACGGCATCACCAACACGTGGTGATATAGCTTTGACAATCAGAGCCTTGTCGCGGTTGTCCTCGAGGAATGGACGCATAGAGAATCCGCGTAGGCGGAGAGTGACGGAATGCCCTTCTTCCATTAACTTGACAATCTCAGGCAAGAGCTGAGCGTTGGCAAATTGCACTTCTTTTATCTCGATATGGTTTTGTTGCATAGGATAGCTGCATCTTTGTCAGGCAGACAATGCATAGTATAGACGGGAGTGGTTTCGATGACTTTTGTGACGGTATCGCAGATGTCATGAAAAATATCCTCATCCCATTTCATGGCCGAGCATGAGGGGAGGAACGAGGCAAATGCCTCTATGGGTGGCAGCTTTTCAATGCTGTTCTGTGGAGCGCGGTCTATGCGAGTGACTGCTCCGAGGGGTGCTTTCACATTGCGGTAGCAGGGTGTCTTTCCGCTCCATGGACCACCGTAGATGTAAGGTTTATCGTCGATGATGCGGATAATAGGGTTGTCGTCATTCATCAGGTCGCAGTCGGGGATATGCCGCAGCCATAGGCTTACGTGAGTACTCTTGCCAGTTCCGCTCTTAGCGATGAAAGGGTAGCCGTAGCCTTTATGACGAACGAGCGAGGCGTGTACGAGCAGTGTTTGCTTGCGACTGCCGGCGAAGGCGAAGATAAGCATAAGTGCATTGTTTAACCCAAAGCTGCGCATATTGTAGTTACCATTGAGAGCACAATGGCAGTCGGTAAAGTCTTTATTGGCTTGAAGCATACAACAGTCGTAACCATTGATGTTCTTGATAATATATTGATAGCCGCCGTCTGCTGTTTGGTCAACAGTGGTGTCGCCGTTGCCAGTGTCGAACTTCCGGATACGTGTACGTTGGGCTTTACTGATAGGCTTCAGTGTATCATCGATGGTGAGCTGAAAGAAAAGCTGATCGTCTGGGAAGGGTTCGGTTCTGAAAGGCTCGAACGAGGGCAACAACTGCATGTTGTTCTTCTTCGATGGCTCAAAGACAAGACGAATGCAGTGGTCGGCAATCTTGAAATAGTGTTGCTGGCTCATGACTATTTAGTTTTCTTCTTGCCCTGTAATAGTTCCCCTTCGTCGGGCATGATTCCCTGATAAGTGAAATCGGCTTTCTCAATGTATTTAATGGTGTAGTTGCCTTTCTTTGTGTATTTCTTTCTCAAGGCGAGATATTTTTTCTCGATTTTCTTCTGTGTGGTGGCGAACGATGTGACACACATAGCATTGGGTACACCGATTTTCTCCATGTGTCCATGCAGCTGATAGGAATAATTGTTGCGGCTATAGAGGAAGTTGCCTTTTCCGTAAACCACTGCTGAGTCTAATTGCTGGATATCGGTCAGATAAATAGTAGAGTCATTGAGTGTGGTGGCAAATCCGAATATATAGACCTTTCCCGTAGGATTGCCGGCTTGGGCCGTTATGGTGAAGAATGCCACGATGGCAGCATAAATATACTTTCTCATATCGATTTGTAAACTTTTGTCTTCATTTAATTTGCCAGATAGGTTTTCAGCAACTTGCTCTTGGTATTGTTGCGAAGCTTCCTGATGGCTTTTTCTTTGATTTGTCTCACGCGCTCGCGGCTTAAACCGTATAGATTGCCGATTTCCTCGTAGGTCATTTCCTGATGATTAATGCCATAGAACCGCTCTATTACAAATCGCTCACGCTCGCTGAGGATATTGAGCGTGCGTGCAATCTCCTCACGTAGTGATTCCATGACGAGCTCACTGTCGGCCATAGGCGCATCATTGTTGGGCAATACATCGAGCAGGCTGTCTTCGCCTTCGCCGAGGGGTGCGTCAACCGAAATGCTCTTACCGCTGGATTTTATGGCATCGGCGATTTTCTCTTCGGGGATGTCGATGCGCTCGGCTATCTCGTTTACACTTGGCCGTCGCTCGTGTTCCTGTTCAAACTTTCTGCTCTCGCGATTAATTTTATTGACAGAGCCAACCTGATTAAGAGGTAACTTCACTATTCGTCCCTGTTCGGCGATGGCCTGCATGATGCTTTGTCGTATCCACCAAACGGCGTAGGAGATGAACTTGAATCCGCGAGTCTCGTCGAATTTCTCGGCTGCCTTGATGAGTCCGAGATTGCCTTCGTTAATGAGGTCGGGTAAACTCAGACCCTGATGCTGGTATTGTTTAGCAACCGAGACGACAAACCGCAGGTTGGCTTTGGTTAATTTCTCCAATGCCTCACGGTCGCCTTTCTTAATGCGCTGTGCCAACTCAACCTCTTCTTCGGGTGAAAGCAGTTCTTCTTGTCCTATCTCCTGAAGGTATTTGTCGAGCGATTCATTACCTCGGTCGGTAATCTGCTGGTTGATTTTCAGTTGCCTCATGCTATGTTTTGGATATTTGGTGCAAAGTTACGAAAAGTCGAGCGCAAAACAAAAGAATTCATTCTTTTTTTTCAGATACGGAGTAAGTTCGCAACTTTGTGCAGAGTCAACCAGCAAGTGCAAGTTGGGTGCAAAATTATGAATAATGTTTGAAAAACTCTTCTTTTGGTGTGTTAAAATTCAATTTTTCCCTTGGTC
>CAJOIW010000008.1 GCA_905234845.1 uncultured Prevotella sp.
GTGGCAAAAACAAAGGTAACAAAAAAGGTCGGAATCCAAGCGAGGATACCGACCTTAACTTTTATACTATTCAAAAAGTTTTAGCGGACAGCAGTAAAAGATTATTTAGTACAGGCACCACCATATAACATCTCTACCTTACGACTATCTTTTTCCCACCGATAACATATATACCTGGAGTTTGAGGCTCCCTCACAAGTCGCCCCTGCAAATCGTAGACATGCGATGGATGATGGATGTTGGACGATGAACTATGAACTACGGACTCTGAGTTATGTACTAATTCTATGCCCGTAGTGGCGAGTGGCTCAAAATGGTAGCGATAATTGGTGAGGTCGAAGGTGAGTCGGTAGCGGTCATAGCCTTCGCCCAGCACGGGCAAGTGCCAAGCTCCGAAGTAACTTGGGCCGACGATGAAAGTACCTTCAAAACTGCTTTCTCCATTGGTCTCGACCTGTATCCACCCACTGGCATCCCAACTATTGATAGCGGCATCCTCTGGGGCTATCTTGAACCATCCGTCTCCGTCACTTTCGGGGCCAGCAATCTCTATCGTAAAGATTTTATTATCGGTTGTATGTAACGGATAATCGCGGTTGGCGGGATCCCAATTATTCCACGAACCTACAAGATAATAGGAATGAAGGTCGGGAACAACAGTGAGACTGATGGCAGAAGTGGATTGTTTCCACTGGGCGAGGCCGTCGTTCCAACACTCTATTTCCACGATGGCGGAAAGGTCGGTCTTCATCATGATTTGTTTCAGGTCGCCCGCACGACCATAGTAAGTATCGCCGTTGAGTGTCAAGTCACATTTCTGCCCATCCACCCCTATGCGAGCCCTACCGGCGATGGTGCCTGCGGGCAGCGAGGCAAGCTTGCAAACGGCCACAAGATTGTCGTCATCAATACCTTTGAGATTGATAGTGCCTATGGGCGAAACTTTCACTTTGGCATCGACGAAAGTCTGTGGCGCATTGGTAGTGGGCACGAGGGTAATCTTTACCACGTTCGAAACACTCTCTTTAATGCCCACCACGGCACGGCAACGCACATAGAGGGTCATCGGGTTGTTCTCATACCATTTCGACGAGTACAAAGAGGAATTAATGATGTTATCTTCGGTGAAAATCGGTAGCGAAACGATGTCTTCATCATAGGCAAGGGTCATCCAGGTGGAAGAGACCCAACCCCCGATAGCATCATTCCAATCGTAGCCCTCATCGTCATAATTGAGAAACTTGCCCGTGGGGGATACGTCAAGATAGTAAGTCACAGGATCTTCCCAACCCGAAATAGCGGGTGGCGTCCAAGTGAACATCATGCCCGAATAGTCGTTCATGTCAATAGTCTGCGACGCGTATGGAGGTGTGTCAAGCACGAATGTCGGATCTATCTTCACTTTGTTTACATCAGTATAGCCAGGGGTCTGCTCATAGTCTTCGCTCATGGCCATAATAACATTGGTAATAGGATAGAGCATGTTGTGCTCGTACGTGGAAAAGCGAATCATATCACTGCGTCGGCGACCCTCGAAATAGAACTCGCGTGCCCACTCGTCGCAGATGTCTTGTAGCGAAGCTCTGCTGAGCGTGGAGGCATGGGCGCGGTTGCGCAGCGCATTCAAAGCATCAATACCTTCCGATGTGCACGTGCCACCGTTCAAACGAGCATCAGCCTCGGCCAACGTAAGATAGGCTTCAGCTTGACGCAGGAGCGGGAAGTCGGTATCAGCAAAAGAGGTGTAGGGGTCTGTGCCATCGGAGTAAATATTGGTCCACTTTGTTGTACCATAACCCGAAGATATGGATTGAAACATTTTGCGTACATCGCCTTCGTCAAACTTGTTCACGAGTGTCTCGCGGGCATAGTTGCCACCCCACTTCTGATTGATGCCGTTGGGGGGCATGTCGTAGTTGAAGCACGAGGCGATGAGGAACAAGGTATTTCCCCATGAATTCATCTTTTCGTTGTCCACATAGACGGGAAGTATCATCTCTTTTTCTGCTCCGTTCTTGTCGTTGTCGCCCATAAAGAGGCGGACATAATCGGTAGAGAGCTGGTAGGCCTTGATGCCTGTTATCTGGCGGGCATAGCTGCGGGCCTTCTCCCACTGTGACGTACCTGTGTAAACTTCGGCATTCAGATAGAGTCGGGCAAGAAGCAGCCATGCGGCAGCCTTCGATGGACGGTAATAAATCTCGCTGCCTGGATTGGGCAATTCGGTCTCGGCGGCCAAGAGCTCGCTTTCGATGAAATTGTAGAGAGCTTTTTTGCCAATCTGCTTAGGGCGGTCAATAGTGTTGTTTTCATAAGTTTTAACTAAAGCCAAATACTGCTCGTATTCTTCTTCTGTAGCGGCTGATATTTCAATACCTGCTGCATTGGCATAATCGGTATAGTGAACGAAAAGATTTTTCTCTGTTTCGGTAGAGAAGGGGAAATTCCCGAAGAGGTCAAGGGCGTAGAGATAAAACATGGCGCGGAGGAAGCGCGCCTCAGCCCGGCGAAGGGTAAGCGTGGCAGGCGCATTTTCCAAGTAGAGATTGGCCTTGAAAATACCAAAGTGCAGACGCTGAAACAATCCGGAAGCTTGTGGGTTGTCAATTTTATAGTCACCGTTGCATAGGTCTGGAATGCCGTAGTCGTTCCATACGCAGATGGCCTCGTCGGAAGGCAACTCATTGATATTCCATAACTGGCGCACAAAATCTGTCGTACCATTATCATAGCCAGAAATCTCAGTTGAGCCATAGGCACCGTCGGGACTGCCAGTGGAGAGCATACGGAAGAGGGTTTGGTAGGTAGCCTCTTCATCGAAGGCAGCACGCGAGGTTGTCGTAAAGCCCATTAGGATCGCAAAAGTAGCGAGTAAAAGTTTTTTCATCATACTTAAGACTGTTGTTTGATTTGCAAAGTTATGTCAATATTCTCAAATATACAAGAAAATCCCCCGAAAAATGTTTCGGAGGATTTTTCTATTCAGTTTCTATTCAGTTAAGAAGGATGTCTTTTAGAACTCGAGGTTGTCGAGGGTATCGGTGAAGTCGCGGGGCTCGCGGTCTCCATTATAGGCCTCACGGTGCTCGTCGAAGTGGCGCTCCTGGCGGGGCTGACGGCGCATGTTGTTGTAGAACTGGTTCACAAAGTCGGGGTCGGCGAGCCAGCCCTCGTGTGTGGCGATGCGCTCCACCGGCTCGTTCTCACCGTTGCGCACATAGTCGACAACCCCGTCGTTGTTCACGTCGGTCAGGATACACGTGTTCAGGTTAGATCCGATGGTAAGTATGGGGTCGGCCCATTCTGTTCCATCACTGTAGTTGATTCTTATTTTCGATGCACGGGAGTCGAGATTGGTGCCGTCGGGCATCTCGGTGTCGGAACGACCGGTCTCGATGATGTCGATGATGCCGTCGCCGTCCCAGTCGACAAAGGCGCTGGAGCGAAACCCCATGCAACGGTCGTTGTTCTGCCAAGGCAGCGAGAAGTAGAGGCGGTAGCTCATCTTCCCGTTTGTGCCGAACACGGGGGTGTATATCTGGTTGTACCAGCCTTGGTTATACTCGCCGGAGAAATAGATTTCAGGCAGCCCGTCGTTGTTCACGTCGGCAATGTCGAACGATGGAAACTCGCGGTGTGTGGGGAAGGGAATTTGGGCGAACCCCCCTCCTCCTCCCTTCCCGAAGGAGAGGGTGTTGAGGAAAATCATGGTCTTGTTCGACTTATTGGCTCCTGTCAGCATGAAGTCCATCATGCCGTCGCTGTTGAAGTCGTATGCGCGGACATACCCCATGCAACGGTCCCACGAGTTGTTGGCAATGGTGAAGTCGTCGTTTGAGTCGTACGACTCCTTATGAAAAACGATGGCTCCCGTGCTGTCGTAGCCATCGTTGATGAGAATGACATTATAGCCCGCATGGTCGGAACAGACCACAAGGTCGAGCCGTCCGTCGTTGTTGAAGTCGGCCACATCGGCAGACTTGATGAATGTCCACTTGAACCCGGTGTCGATGGTCTCTCCATCGGTCTCATAGACAATGCTGCTTGCAATCTTAAATCGTCCCGTGCCGTTGCCCAGAAAGATGCCCTCAGGCCCTCCGTCGTCGGCTGTCAGACCGCTGGGCTCAGAGTCGAAGGCCACGAGGTCGAGGAAGCCGTCGGCATTGAAGTCGACGGGGTATATGCTGGCGAGGAAGTCGATGTTCTTGATGTCGCCGATGTTGGAAACCTCTTTATAAACTCCCGAAGGAGTGGACGTGTTGCCCGTTCCTTTCAGCACATGGCCGCTCATGTTGCCGCCGCAGACGAACAGGTCTTGCTGTCCGTCGTTGTCAAAATCGAACGACACACCGTTGTTAAAGCCATCGCCCCAGCGGTCGAAGATGATGGGTTGCAGGGTTTGGACGACGGGGGTGTCGTCTTTGACGTAATAGATGATGCGGTTGGCTTTGATGTTCACGCCGGTGCGGGGATTGAGCAGTTTGAACGAGATGGTGTGGGGACCGTCGTCGAGGTCGTAGTTCCAGTAGACGGCATCGGCGGTGCGTTTGTTGAAGTTGGGGCTGAGTCGCATCACGCGGTCCACCTCGCCGTCGACGCTGACCTCGAGCCGTGCCACGTAGCTCTGATAAGTCGACTCAATGTTTCCGTAGACCACGACGCCGCAGCCTCGGAATTTAAACTCGTTTTGTCCGGCATCGTCGGTGCCGAGGTTCTGGATGCCGGAGGTGAGCAGCTTCGGATACATATCAGTAAAACCTTGCTCCAGTCGGACGGGTGTGGGCTGTTGGGTCTTGATGGTTACATCGTCTTCGCCTATCGTGCCACCGCAGGCCTCAATGTTTTGCAGGGCGAGGTCATAGACCTTTGTATAGACCTCGTTGAGCGACATCTCGACATAGGGGAAGGCGCGGTCCTCAACCTCGCGCAGGTTGGGCATCCACTGCTCGGGAATGTTGCTATAGCCTATCATGGTGGCGAGCACGCCGGCTGCCGTTGAGGGATTGCAGTCGGAGTCCTGACCGCAACGGGTGGAGATTTCCATAGTCTTACCGAAGTCGCCCTGACCATAGAGCAGTCCCATGACGACATAGGCGCTGTTCATCGTAGCGTCGATGTTGCCTGGGGCAAGGATGAGCTCAGGGCAGCCGATGTCCTTGCTGTAGTTTTCGTTGTAGAGTGTCCAGCAGCGTTTCCAGTCGGTGGGGTCTTCCTTGTACCATTTCACCACGTCGGCAATGCGCTGGTGGAAACGGCTCTCTACGGGGATGGTCTGCAGGGCTTTCTCGACGATGGTGAGCAGGTCGCTTTCCACGAAAGCCAGTGTGTACATGGCTCCGACGAACACACCGCCATACCAGCCGTCGCCGTAGTTCATGATGTGGCCTATACGGTCGGAAATCGCCGAGGCGGTGTTGGGCATACCTGGTGACATCAGTCCGGCGAAGTCGCTCTCAATCTGATAGTCGATGCAGTCGGCATGGGGATTGTTCTTCCAGTAGCCCGACTCGGGTGGCATGAGTCCCTGCATCACGTTGTAGCGGCCTTGCTGGTTGGCGTGCCACAACGGATAGGAGGCGTAGGCAAAGGCTTTGGCAAACGACTCGGCGGGTGCGTCGAGGCCTTCTTTCGTAAAGACATCGACGAATGTCAGGTCCATATAGACATCGTCGAACAGACTGGGCAAACCGTCGAAGTATCCTTTCAGATGATGCTCAGGCCAGGTAATCTCCACGTTGTCGGGAATCATCACACCCCGATAGCAGAACTCAGTCGGACCGCCATAGCCACAGCCGATGGTCTGGCCGGCCCAGCCACCCTTAATCTTGTCGAGCAGCGTGGCCTTGCTCAGCGTAACGTCCCCAAACTCCTCTCCTCGTGAGGGAGAAGAGGAAAGCATGACCAACAATAACAGCAATAAATGCTGCACTATCAACAATTTTCTTTTCATGGTAGTTATTTATGTTAACAGTTTACGGTTCAGCGAAGCGCTATCTTCGTTGCCGCGGTATTACCCTGACTGTCGATGGCGCGAGCCACGTAGATGCCTTGCGGCAGGGTGCTCACATCGACATAGGCTTTACCGCCATAGAAGCGCACGCGCTCAGCCATAACCTCTTGTCCTGTGGTGGTGTAGACGGTTACGCTGGCCTCGGTGCCAGTCTCACTACGCACGAAGAGCCGGCCGGCGGCATAGCTGATCTTCAGCCCGTTGTTGTCGGAGACATAACGAGTGGGACGGCTGATGCCGGTGGGTATCTGGCTGACCTCTTGCAGGTAGGACGTGTAGAGATTGGTCTTGCCGATGGTGGGGATGTTCATCAGATAAACATCATCGGCTCCGTCGGGATAGCGTCCCACGGTCTCGTCGCCATTGTGACCTTCGTAGGAAAGGCGGTCGATCCACGATTGGTCCTGAGCGCACAGGGTCACAACACCCTCGCTGGCTTTCAGCTTGAAGGGTGCATGTATCTGAGTGCTGCCCTCCTCGCCGTCGTCACACCAGATAACGAGGTGACCATAGGCGGGGATGACAACCCCTCCAGTCTCCCCCGTAGGAGAGGTAATCTGGTATTTTTGCGGGTTGTCGCCGTCGTCGGAGAGATACATGCCTGCAATGTTGATATCTTCTGAAGTGGTGTTGTAGAGCTCCACCCAGTCCTTGCGCTTGTAGTTCTCATTGACGTAGATGCTATTGGCCGCGCTCACCTCGTTGATGCGAACGGGAGAAACACCTTCGTCTCCTCCGATGGGGAGAGGATTGAAGCAAGCCATAAGACTGAGTGACGACTCATTGGGGAGGGGTATCTCTGGATCTGTGGCATAGTATTCGTCGCTGCTGCCGATAGTGTTACGGGTGAGCTGCGCCTCCCAGTAGATGTCGCTGGAGTTGGCGGCGTTGTTGTGCAGCTCCACGGCGAAGAGGTTGTCGCCCTGACGCAGCAGCGAGGGATTGATCGTAATGGTTCCGTTGTCGGGATTGCCTGGCGCGTAGGAAGAGGCAAAGGTGTTGTAGGAGGGAGTCCCGTTGGGCATGAGGTGACGGGCAGCCTCCTGACCGTTGATGTAGAGGATGAAACCGTCGTCAGCCAAATAGTTGAGAGTGATTTGGTCGTCGGGTCGGGGCTGGTCGGTCAGCGTGATGGTCTTGCGCAGGTAATAGGTGGGGAGGTTCGCCGTGGTCTGTGTGACGATGGCGTTCTTGCCATAGCCGATGGGTGTTGCGCCCTCGCCCCACTGGCTGTCGTCCCCGTTGGTGGTGTTCCATGCGACGCCGTCAAGACTTCCTTGGTCGTAGAATTTCCATGGTGATCCGAAGTCGAAGAGCGTCTGTAGCTGCTCCGAGGTTTTCTTCCATCCGGCAAACGTATAGCCTGCTGGTGCAAGAGCCTTCAGGGTGACGGGCTGGAAGAGTTTTCCGTTGAATTCGGCATAAGGCACCTTCGTGTCGTTGATGAAGAGGGTTGCGGCAGGATGGTCGGCGACGAGGCTGACGCTTTGCGGAGTCTGGCCGGTGAGTTGCAGTCGCTCATACTCCACCATGTGCTGCGCTTTGGTGTCCACGCGGCCTACGAGTGCATTACGGATGGTGTTGAGCGAGCCGTCGGGCGATGCCCCCTCCCATGCCATGGTGGGGCGCACACGGTCGCCCAGCTCGGTCAGGATGCTGACGGCACGGTCGTAGTCGAACACACTACCGCCCATCACACAGAACGTGTCGATGAACTTACGGCGGAACTCATCGTTGTTGAGCATGTTCATGAAGAACGTGCAGAACCTGATCTCGCCATAGCGCCGCTCGCCAGTGTCGTAGATATAGTCGAAGGTATGCCACTGCATGTCGTCGATCCATCTGAAGAAGTTTCCGTTGAGCATGCCCCCGCTCTCTCCCTGTGCGCGGCCGTCGGTCTCGAAGGCGGCGTCGAGGTCGAAGAAGGTGAAGCGGTAGCGTCCGCCGTCGATCTTGCGATAGGCCTTGACGTTGTTGTCGGGCCAGTCCCACGATCCGAGGAACAGCTCGGCCGCCATGTAATTGATGTATTCGTCGATGTCAATCAGTTCCTTAATCTCGTTGTAGCTCTCGTCGTCGGTCGACGTGGCCGAGAGCTCATAGAGGCGGTCGAGCACGTCGCGGCTGCCGAGCATCATGTAGGCACCCGAGTCGGGACTTTGCTCGTAGACCTCGAGCTCGTCCTTGGTCAGGCCCCAGTTGGCGAAGGCGAAATCCTTGTTGTTGGGCTCGCGCACGTTGATGAGGCCCATGTAGCGGCCGTTCAGGTAGTGAACGGCGGGCTGGTACGACATCACATCGAGGTCGATGCCCGACCGTTGGATAATCTCATGAATGGCAGCATCCTTAATGCGACAGTTAGAGTCGTTGCCGCCTCGACGCACCTGCAGGGTCTTGTTGCGGTTATAGGGTTTGACGGCAAAGAAAGGATAGTCGATGGTGTTGAGACCCTCATACACATGATCTGCCTTGAGTTTGAACGACTTGACACTGTTTGAGCGAGTCCATCCGCCGGAGATGGAGAAGTCCACATCCTGGTTCACGGCGACGGTGTTGCTCTCGGGCAGGATATAGTGGAAGTTCACCGGACGGTTCCAGTCCATGTTCCAGTTGGCGGGAGTCGACTGCCCGTTGCCGGTACGACCGTTGGAGCCCTTCACATAGACACCGATGGTGTTGTCGTAGAGATAATCGTCGACTGTCGACACGACGATAACGGGCAGCGTGAAGTCGTAGTCGCGGTGGACATACGAACGGGTGACGACGGGGCTGGGCAGCAGACCGTCGGCAAAGAGGCGGAAGCGGTAGGTCATCGTGTGGTCGGCGGTGAACAGTCCTGTGAGACTCGTCTCGCCGTTGGTCATGGTCGGTGTTGTTCCGTCGGTGGTATAGCGGAGCGTGGTGCCCGTGGGGATGTTGGCCGTGATGCTCACCACCCCGTCGAAGAGCCCGCCCTCGGGAGTCACCTCGGGAGCCATGAGCCTGCGCTCGGCATAGGGTGCGTTGTTGTTCGTCTCGCCAGGCGTGGGCTCGGCGGTGAAGCTCCAGTTGTCGTTACCGTCTTCAGTACAAGCATAGGAGGTACGGCTGACAGCCTCGGGATAGTAGATGTGAATGAGCTCGTTGCCTTCGGCGTCGCTGAGGAACAGCTCACCACCCTCGTATTCGAGTTTGAAGGGCGAGACGTTGGTGTTGATCTCGTTGTCGCCCATCCAGATCACCTTGTATCCGTGAGCGGGAACTTTTCCGATGGTCTCCGGCATCTTCCATTTCATGAGGTTGGAGGCATCGTCGCTCAGGTAGCAGCCAGCAATGTTAATCACCTTATCGGTGGTGTTATACAACTCAAACCAACTGTTGAAATTATAGGCAGGGCTCATGAACATATCGACATTGGCCGACATGATCTCGTTCACCACCAGGTCGCCCTCCTCGGGCAGACCAACATTGTTGAGAGCCGCCTCAAACGCCGCGTAAAGGTTATCATAGGCTTGACGCTGCGCGGCGACGTCGTCGCTGTCGAACAATGCCCTGGCGGCGTTGATGGCCTCAATGAGCTGCGGGTTCTGTGCCACCTCGCTGGCCTCGGCTATCTGTATCAAGCCTGCCAGGTAGGGCATGTAGTTGTATTTCACCGGCATCTCATACTTGCAGACGAGCAGGTTGTCGAACTGGAAGTTGTAGGGAATATTGTCGGCCACATAGCCGAACTGCAACAGCAGATATTCATGGTCTTGGGCGGCGGTGAAGTCAATCGACACCTGATGACCCACAGTCAGCGTGTGAGGCAGCGACGCGGCCGCCAGCACACCGTAGGTGCCACCCAGCTGATTGCCGTTCTCTGTGAAGCCCACGCTGGGATAGACCGTGTTGAGCACGACGGCCCGCATGAAGTTGTCGGGGTTGTTGCGTGCGCCGCGACCGGTGACCCAGGTGTCCCACTCGTCGCAGCTGAACGTGAAGCTCAGGTTGTAACGCTCGCCCTCCTCCGTCGCAATCTCGTGGAAGAAAGGCTCGTGGTTGCCCGAGCCCACATAGTCGACAATCGAGTTCATGTCGTTCTCGGCGTCGTAGGTCACACCGGCAAAGCAGCCGGCCTTCTCCGGCGGATAGCTCCACGTCTCCATGTTCTTATACTCGTCGTCGGCGATGGGCACCATGCTGTTGCCCAGTTCGGTCCATGCGCCGTTCTCGTAGCGATAGAAGTGGTGGTCGGTGCTGTTGTTGACAATCTTACCCTCGTAGACCGTCGTGCCGTTGTGAGCCTCGCCGACAAACGCCTGTCCGTCGGGGCTCATGGTAAACGATGTGGCTGTGGCCGAGAAGAAGCGCCGGCCAGAGATTTTGTCGCGCACACCGGCCTTGCCTGCCGTCGTGGCGATAGGCACAAGGTCCATCAGCAGCACGTCGCCCTCGTAGATCTTAAAGCTGTAGAGCTTCATCAGCGACGACGACCCGTCGGGACGGTTGTCGTTGATGCCGCCCGTGTTCAGGTTGAAGATATACATGCTGTTCACGCCGTCGTCGACCGTGCCCGTGGTGGTAATCTCCATATAGGGCGTGCTCATGTCGCTGGCCCGATAGACGGTGGCCGTCTGGCCCGTCGCGTCGATCACGTAGCGCACACCCGTCTCCAGCTCCATGTCGCCCTGCGTCTCCACGCCCGAGCGGTTGAAGTTGCCCGTGTTCATGCGGTTGAAGCGCGAGAAAAACACAAAAGCGTTGTTCCAGTAACTGCCGTTGCGCGATCCGAAAGGCGACTCGTAGCTGTTCATGTGGCCGTTAATCTCGTAGTCGCAAACGATGCGCGTGTTGGCCTTGAAGCGGTAGCCCGTGTTGATATACGGCATGTTCGCGCCGAGGTTGCCCATGTCGTAATTCGTCTCGATATAGGCAATGTCCATGTCGCTCAAGATGTCGAGTCCGTCGACCGTCTCCACGACGCCATACTCCTCGTAGCCGCCGAGGTTGTTCATCACATACACCTTCTCGTCGGCACGGCAGTACACCATCGGCGCCGCACCCGAGTACGACGCAAAATCGTCAATCACCGTCACGTCGTCGGCTGTCCACGCACATACGCCCAGCACCCAGCATCCAACACCCAACAGGGTAAATATCAGTCTTCTCATCATATCATTCATTATTCACTCTTCATTAGTTTTTTGGGGTTATTCTCTCGCAGATATCGCAGAAATAACAGAAATTTTCAACTTTCAATTTTCAACTTTCAACTCGTTACTTATCCGGCATGGAAATTAAATTCCCACCAGCCATTCTCGTTCTTTCGAGGCTTCAAGTTGGCATAGCACCTGCCAACCGTACCATAGTCCGGGTCATCCAAGTCATAAGTAATAAAGAGCTCCATCTGCTTCGCAAACGTGTCGGCATCGCTTTTATCGCGGAAGCAGACAGATGTGGAGTTGTCGGTTTCGGCATAAAACTCCACATAGCAAGCATGCGGGGCCGTAGCCGTAACGCTACCCTTTTTTGAGACCTTCACGCCCGTGCCGTAAACGATGTGAATGAGTTTTATGGGTTCCTCTTCTTCCATCTCTTCTATATGGTATAAGAGTTGCAACCCCGTTTCCTCATCGACGGCAGGGAGTACGGGCTGCTCCTCCTCGGTAGTCCACACATAAGAATGAATGGTATTTACCAACATCCAGATGCGGGGAAACAACAGCGTTTCTGGCAGGTCGGCAGTCATCGCAAACGTAGGGATTTGCGCCATCAGGCAGATTGCTAAAAATAAACTTTTCATAGTGCAGTTATTCTATAAATTATTTAATGACATGAGTGCAATTTGGTTTAATGTAACAAGGTAACCGCACAAAAATAGTAAGTTTTATCCACCCACGCAAGTTTTAAGTTAAAAAATTGTGAATCAGCACGTTTTTTTTAACTTTGCCAGAAAGAATTGCAGCAGAAGAACACGGAAGAACACAGAAAAGAGAGGATTAAGAATCCTCAAATCCCTTGAATCCGTAGAAAAGTAAAGGGAAGGAAAGCGCTTCGCTTGTGATAAGTGAAGAGTCTCCATTAGCATGTAGGGACGCGGCGTGCCGCGTTAAAAGAAATATGTCATTATAAGAAAAAAATGTCATTCTGTCGAAGAAATATGTTATTATGTTAATCTGTCTTTTTTGTTCATCCGTGGACAAGACTGTTATTATGTTAGTTTGTCTTTTTGTTCATCCGTGGACAAGACTGTTATTATGTTAATTTGTCTTTTTGTTCATCTGTGGACGAGACTGTTATTATGTTAATCTGTCTTTTTGTTCATCTGTGGACGAGACTGTTATTATGTTAATCTGTCTTTTTGTTCATTTGTGGACGAGACTGTTATTATGTTAATCTGTCTTTTTGTTCATCTCTTTTTGTTCATCTGTGGACAAGACTGTTATTATGTTAATTTGTCTTTTTGTTCTTTGCAGACAAGCCCTGTTATTTTGTTAATATGTCTTTCCCCCCCTGTTAATGTGTCTGATTTGTTTACATTTTTTGCAATTCGACGATTCATTTTAACACCAATTTTGCGTTCTTTGAAAATAATTTTCCCGTGGTCGTGAATTTTTCAAGCACGTGTGTGCAATGCGTTAGCCCCCTAAATTAGGGGGTTGGGGGTATTTTTTAAGAGGACTGTGCAATTTCTAACCAGCACGAACCTGCAGTAACCGTCGGTAACAGGCAGATTTTTGACTAAAAAAGGTACCCTTTTTGCTCGAAAAAGGTATGCTTTATGACTGATAAAGGTATGCTTTATGACCAAAAAACCATACCTTTTTTAAAAACAACCCTGTTTTTTACCAAAAACCACCCTTCTTTTTCTCTAAAACGAAGATTTTTCTCAACAAATTCCGTTAACATTTCCATCCCCGATTTAAGAAATCTTCACATTCCTAAATCATACGAAAGTGATAAAAGACATTTTACATTTCGACTACGATTTTACATAGTTGTCTTATATCTTCATTCTACATCAAACCACAACAAAATATCAATGTTTGCCTTTGGGTTGAGAAAGGCAATCTATTTTGTGATGTTAGGCAATTATTTAGAAAAAGTTTTTTGTAAGTTACCTCGAATCAACATAGGGAAATTAGAGGTCATCCATATTTCGACTTTCATGTTTGACACTATTAAGAGTATCTGTATAGTCAATATGAACGTAAAAAGATAAATAAAGATAATTTGTACAGTAAACATCAATAGTACCAAGATATTTATAGACGGCTAATCCGTCATTTGGGATATAGAAAGAAATAGAATCATGTCCATCTTGGCTTCCACTTGTTTTCTCTGCATAGTTATATTTTGTTGAAAGCATATTCACAAAATAGTTATAGTTGTTATCACGGAGACTTTCTTCGGATGATTCTACAACTGCTTTTGCTCGATACACAATTTTTGTTGACTCATCATAATAAACATATATCTGAGCGTCCTTCCCAGAGAATGATCCCTTAAAGGCGCGACAACCAACACTAACGTTTTTGTTAACTGCTATATCAATCTTAACTCCTTTTGCGGCCAACTTAGTTTGAAACTGGTTTATTGTTTCATTCAAGGGAATACCCATGAATTTCATGTGCTCTTGTCCTTGTGCAAAAGTATTATTCGTCGAAACAAATAGGATTATAAAAATGAAAAGGCGTTTAATCATATTTATATATATTTTTTTCAACTCTGTTATATTAAAAGATAGAATCTCATGTAAAACTTTTGCGACTAAATAATCAAGTCTTCTGGATTAACAAACGGACCACTTAGTGTATATTCAGGGTAGTCTTCCACATTGAAGTCTTTCTCAATGTTGCAAGATTCGCAGAAGGCATTGTAAAGTTTTACTTCGTTGTAGTTGATATCCTTGTCGATGACAATCATTTTACCCATCATCTGAGCCACCATCGCTTTCTTATCTACCATCATCTCACGAATGGTAGAGAGTGCTTGCAGTGTTATTAGAGAATTTATTTCTGCTTTGTTGTTTTCATCAAGCCCAAAAGAAGAAATGACATCGTTCAAATATTCAATCTCTTTCTCATGGGCGATGTTATCAGCTTTAAGAATCTCGTTCAATACTTTTACAACTGCAATCTTTTCTGTGTATGTAAATTCTTCCATTTTTTTTCATTTAGCGGATTATACTGATGACTACCCAATTCCATTTTTCCTTTTTCTTGTCGTAGTCATAGACAATAAGGCACTTTACGTTTTCTCCATCTGTTACATGATTTTTGTTGACTGTCTGAGGAGAGACAAACGCTTTTTGGTCGCCATAATGCATGAAAGCAAATGGCCATTCATCGCGTTTTTTTATGGTTCCTTGTACAAGTTTTGCATAATCAACGTCTGTGGGAAAAGGAGACTTTCCGGTTTGAAGCACACGCATACGACCATCTGCTTCTGTGATATAATTAATTTTGAGGACAGTTCCTGGACCAACCTTGAAACGAATTTTCTCTTTCAGCAATTTCTCATAACCATATATTAAGGTGGCTCTCTTTGAGTTTTGGTCATAGTATGTAACCACAGCAATAGCTTCTTCCGTTCCATCAAGCAGAATACTATCACTTACTGATTGATAATCGATAGGTGATTCGTCTGATGCGACAACACTGTTTATCCATTGTTGGTGTATCCAATAATCAATTTCATACGGCAGATGCCAACCATGAGACAAATAACATTGGGTAACCTTGTCAATTTGGAATTTTGCTTGTGGCAGTTCATTTCGACGGATAAATAAATCTGCCAGTTTAATGCGTACCTTGCCGAGAAATTTTTCTTGTGTTCTACAGTGAACTGCACGAAGGAGGCATGCAAGCTGTTTTTCTTGGTCGTTAGTAAACACATCGCTTAGTAGTTGCCATATCCAAAACTCTGTTGCTTTCTTTCGGGCAAATGGAACAAGAACACGAAGAGCATCTTGTGGATTTGCTCCCAATTTAAGCAGAAGCTTACCATAGAAATAACCAGGATAAGTCATTTCTGGATGGTTGTTCATAAGTTCGTCCATCTGAGGAAGGAATTCTTCAATCATGCCGAGGTCATTATTACGGATAAGAGCTTTTGACTTTGCAATAAAGGCTCGTTCTGCGACAGACATAATAGTTCTACCTCTGGCAATTTCTACAGGGCGATAATCCTCCTCTCGTAGGTTGTCAAGATTCCACCATTGAAAGAAATCTATTAATTCCTGCCAAGCATCACACTTAATAAAGCCTTCAAGTATAAAAGAATAGCCTTTACTTGGCGTAAAAGTATAATCTCTTAGCTTAGCGAACAGTGTTGAGAGCCGTGCAGGAGTATCAATTCCGGTAGGAGTTAAATGTTTCTTAGCAAAGTAGCCAATCCAAAAAATAACATTCTCAAAAATCATCGCATCATCTGTCAGGTTGAGCTGATCCAATGATTGCAGTTCGTTAATGTGAGCTAGCAATTGGTCGTATAGACCATTTTCAGCATCCTTGCGAATCAGGTAGTACAAAGCCCATCCCATCTCGCGGTGCGTCCACACATCACTAGGATTGGATTCCCAATCCGTTTTGGCAAGGGCGTAAGCATCTTGTATTTGCCCATCCCTACACATTGTTATAATATCTCTTACCGTTGGCATAGATGTTTCAGGGATTCAATTATTATTTTCAGTTGTGCGTCATTCTCTCCAGCTGTGGAGAAAGGAGCAATGGACGTAATGATTTTGCGCCCATTGTATGAGAGTTTCAGATAAGCATGTGATGTAGAAGTTTTTAGACAATACACCATCGCATAGTTTTCTGAGTATATATTCGTATTGCAGATGTTAAGTTCTTGGCATTCTGCCTGTATCAATTGATGGACTGCCTCGAATCCATTGTTCATCGGATTGTAATCAAATTTAATCTTATAAGATGATTCATTTTCCAGATATAACATCACTTGCTCAGCATTGATACAATTACCCATAGGAGTAAATCGATACTGTCCACCTTTATTGTAGTAACCATTATATATCTCTATACCATTTGGTGTATTGATATAATAAGCGTCACGGTATTGCGAACTGATGATATTATGTATAGAAAACTCTGTGTCTTGCAAGTTGTTGAACACTGCCCAATACTTCGCCTTTTGCCAGGGTGTGGACAAATTATCATAAGGAGTAGTATCCTGTTCATCTAAAGCATAGAACTTCTCCGGAACCTTCTTGATCGTTAGAATCGGCCGGAATGTTATCGGAGCATAAGAAACGACCGATGGTATAGCAGCTAAAGCCTCAAGAAATGCTGTAGTTTCTTCATCCTCAACTTTCTCGACATCAGCAATTACTGGGTTGTCAGCTAGTTCTACCTCCTGGGGTGTTTCGTTAATCATCCCCTTATTAAAGGAATATATCTCTTTTACTTCATCCGCTTTTACGGAATCTATGGCTGCTGGCAGCATTGTATTTGCTGGTAGCACATCAACAACATTTATTGGTGTTGCTGGCTGTGCGTTCTCATCAGGTTCTTCACTATCTGTGATTAGCTGTGAATCGCAAAGATAAAGTTCCTCTTTGGGACGTGTTACAGCAACGTAATGAAGATTGCGTTCTTGGATATTTTCCCACTCAAGATCTCTTGGGGGAGGAAGCTTGTCATATTCAAGAATAAATACACGATTGTTCTCCAGACCTTTTGCACGATGAATAGTAGATATACGAATGGCATCATCGCTTGGGTTTGACAACATTAGCTTCAGACGTTTAAGAATGTTATCAAGCGTATTCAGATGCCAATCAAAGTATTTCTTTTTCAAAAAATCCAAAGTCGTAACCATTGTATCGACCTCTTCTTTGATCAGTATTTTTCGAATGATGGCGTCTGCATTTTGATTTTCGTGTGTAATACGCTTTTGATTTCTCTCCTTTGCATGCTCAAAGAATGGTTCAATTATATCATCATTCAGAATCTTGCGGAGCTCCTGCGGAGTAAAGTTCTTTTTATAGTCACCCATAAATTCTTGCAACTCATCAGGATGGATTTTCACTTTAAAATCCTTGTTGATAAGTTTTAGAGCAAGAGCACGCAGGGGAAGACGAGTACGGCATATTACTAAATCTCCTTCTTTAATGTTTATAAGAATCTCTCGGTTGGGTATCTTGTAAATTTTACCAGGATAGTCTTTGAAACCTTTAATATCACCTCGCAGAGATTGGGCGAGCCGAATAACATCCTGTGGACAACGGAAACAATCAGTCAAACCTAAGACTGTACAATTGAAAGAATCTGTTACTCTTAGGAAAGAGTTACAGTCAGCACCTGCAAAGCCATATATAGCCTGATATGGGTCACCCACGGCGAGCAATCTACCATCTTCACGCAAGTATTTTTCCACCACCTTTACCTGTGCCTTCGACAAATCTTGGCATTCATCAACAAAGACAAAGCCATATTTTTTCTGAGCTGTCAAGTTCATGATGAAAGGAAGGTATATCTGGTCGGTAAAATCAATGATACCATGTGATATAGCCATTGAGTTGCCTTCTTTTATAAGCTTCTGATGCAAACGGAAGTAAGCTTCAACTTCATCATTATAAGTTGACATGCCTTGCTCAAAATAAGGTATTATTCCAAAATGCCTTATCATTGCATCGTAACATTTTACATCATCCTCTTCTAACGTACAACGGTATTTCTGATTGATGTCAAGCAAACGCCGAATAATCTTGCCAACATATTGCTGCCCTTCATTTAAGTCGTTTTTCTCGTTCCAATCAAGAATGTCTCTACGTTCTTCCAGCTGACGCAGCTCTGCTACAGTTGGATGGCTATGATAACCAAGAATCTTATCTATGTCAGGAATCAAAGTGTCAAAGAACTGTGGTTCCTTGATGATATGGTTATATTTGTAGTCATCTAATCGGAAATTCTTTGTAGCTCTTAGCATTTGAAAACCAAGTGCATGGATAGTAGAAACCTTTACGTTTTGGTTTGCATCCTTGAACTTCTTTTGTAGTTCTTTCCGAATGCTGGTGTTAAACGCACAATAAATAACATCGTTAATGTTGGGTATGTGCGAAATACATCCCATCAGAGTTGTGGTTTTACCTGCTCCTGCAACAGCGTCTATTATCCCGTTGCCAGTACCATGCTCTACGAATTCATATATCTTCAGCTGCGCATCTGTTGGATTGAATGCCATAGCTATATAGTGTTTTAGAACTTTGGACAAGCATATATGCGTATGCACACATGATTTGCAAAATTAATATTTTTCTTTGAAAAGCCAAAAGAATGTTGAAAAAATTGGAAATACTTCTTTTGTTGGACAATTATATAATAATCTTATCACAATAAGGCTATATGCCGAAGGATTTATTCCTACAGCCTCTCTTCGGAGAGGCTTTTTTAATGAAGAAAGGGGTACTGCTGTGCAAGTACCCCTTTAATATTCTTAGTGGGCTTCGAGCCAGTTGGTGCCCCACCCTGCGTCGGCGATGAGGGGTACGGCGAGGGTGCAGGCCGACTGCATCTCTTCGATGACAAGCAGCTCTACCCTACTCTTCTCTTCGGGCACGACGGAGAAGTTGAGTTCGTCGTGTACCTGGAGTATCATCTTCGAGCGCAGGCCTTCGGCTTTCATGCGACGGTAGATGCGTATCATGGCTACTTTGATGATGTCGGCGGCGGTGTCTTGTATGGGGGCGTGAGATGTCGAGACGCTCGGCCAGTCCGAAGACGGTGATGCCGTAGATGATGCCGAAGTTGGCGCTTGGCTTTGTTGCTTAGTGTTTCTTTGGCTGGCGGTTGAGCTTGAAGGTGAGGTGGAGCATAGCATAGCGAGGCAGTGTGTTGGTGACGGTCTCGGTGCGGCCTTGTCCGTTCACGATGACTGTTGTGTTGCTCAGCCGGTGCAGCAGGTCGAAGGCCTCGAAGCGCATACCGATGATTTCCTTGTAGATTTGTCGCGACAGCGAGAGGTTCCAGATGAGTTCGTTGCGGTTCATCTCGGGCGAGGCAAATCCGCGACGCGAGTACATCTTGATGTTTGTGTCGAGGGTTGCCTTGATGCCGGGGATGAGGTAGTTGGCATCCATGCCGTAGGTGAAGAGGTGGGTGTTGAGTTTTGCGAATGTGGGCAGGTTACCTGTGGCGTGCTGGTTGGTGATTTTGCCTGACAGGCTTATGCGCAAGCCGTTTTTCTGATAACCCACTTCGCTTCCTGTTCCCCAGGTGGTGGCGTGCACCTTGCTCAGGGTGCTCTCCGTGTCGCCAGTCATGCCCGACATGTCGACACTCTGAGAAAAGGCTATTGAAGGTGTGAGCGTCCACCAGAAGACACGGTCTTTGCCAAAGTCGAGTTTAAAGAAATCGGACAGGTTTATATTCCAGTTGCCGTTGACGTTGGTGGGACGGAAGGTATAGACGCCCGTCGTGGGGTCGTAGGTATAGGCTTGTGCCTGCGAGCGTTGGCGGAATGTGCCTTCGACGGTTGCGTTGTTGCTGATTCTCTTTTTCGAGCTGTA
Source organism: uncultured Prevotella sp. (assembly GCA_905234845.1). GTDB lineage: Bacteria > Bacteroidota > Bacteroidia > Bacteroidales > Bacteroidaceae > Prevotella. The sequence continues at coordinate 19,503 of CAJOIW010000008.1, forward strand.
CTGCGTGGAGAAATAGAACATTTCCTGTATCTCGCCTTTCAGATGCGGATTGCCCAGCCGGATGGCCAGCGGGTTGGCATCGTTGACAATGTCGAGCTTGCTCTGTAGGTCGGGCAGCCACTGCGTAAGGCGAATGTTGAAATAGTGGTATATACGGTAGTCGTCCTTGTTGATGCTGCCGTAGAGATCTGGCGAAAAGCGGAAATGGCCTTGCGAGATGCGGCTGTCGGCCTGCTGACCGATGTAATGCAGGCGGTCGTAGTCGTATTCGGCATTCATGTGAAATTCTATGTAGGTGCGGCAGTTGTTTTTGTTGCGTTCGTAGGTGGCCTGGAACTCGCCCGACTGCCAGTACGACTGTGCCGTCAGGCGGTAGGTGTTGGTGGCATCGAGGGCTGCCAGCATCTCGTTGCGGTTGCTGGGCAGCGAGCCCATGGGATGCTCCCCGTTGTTGCCCCAGCCGGGCAGCAGGTCGAGGCGGTAGTGGTTCTTCTCTTCAGAGCGAGTCATGATTTTGGAGCGGAAGACGAGTTTCGTCGTCAGGTTACTGCCAAAGCGCATACGGTAGCCCGGGGCGATGTCGAAATTTCCACGCTTGACGGGCGAGTCGTTGTAGCGGTTGTGAGCAAGGTCGCTGTCGGCGACGCGGAAGTAGTTGACGTCTTGCTGGGAATATGCCTCGGTGTTGGTGTAGTTGTAGACGCCTGAGGCATAGAAAAGCAACTCGTCGCCCGACTTCAGTTTGAACGACATGTCGAGATTGTCGTTTAGGGAGGTTGCCGTGGTCTTGTCCATACCGCGCATGTGCTGTCGGTTGATGAGCCGTGTCTGCAGGTCGGGGTTGAGCGTGGAAAGGAAGATGGAGTCGAGCGTGCTGCTCACGTCGCCGAATCCTGCAAGGCTCTGGTCGGCGGTGCCGCTGCGCAAGAAGCTGTTGGCGTCGTTGCGTCTGTGGTCGACCCAGAAGTCGTTTTGCAGCCATATCGGCTTTTTCAGAGTGAATTGATTGTAAACGCCGACTCCTATCTGGCGTAGGCGGTTGAGGTTTTCGTTGCGTCCGAAGACGGTGCCCGAAGTCAGATACTGCTCAGTGGCTGAGCGCGTTTCGTCGTCGTTGCGGTTCCATTTCAGAGAGAACATGGTCGTTTCTTTCCATCGTCCGTCTTTCTCGTCGATGGTCAGGTCGCCGCCAATGATGCGCGTGGTCTGTCGCCCGCTGGGGGTGTTGAAGGAGAACCATTCGCCTTCGCCCATGGCCCTGTCCTCGTTGTTCAGGTTGTTGATGTTGGTGAACAGCGTCAGGCGCGAATTGTTGGTATAGCGCATGCCGAAGGCGCGGGCTGCATAGCGGTCGCTGGTACCGGCACCGATGTCGGCATTGGCCATCAAGCCCGTGTTGTAGTCGCGCTTGAGCACCACGTCCATCGAGTAGATTTTGTCCTCCACGTCGTAGCCGCTCCACTGGCTGCGCTCGGTGGTTTTGTTGAACACCTTGATGTTTTTCACCACATAGCTCGGCAGGTTCTCCAGCATCATTTTCTTGTTGTTCTTGAAGAAGTCCTTGCCGTTAAGCGTCAGTTCGTCCACCTTGCGGCCGTTCACCTTGATTTCGCCCTGACTGTTCAGTTCGGCACCGGGCAACTGGCGGATGAGCGCGTCGAGCATGGAGCCTTCAGGCAGGTTGAAAGCGTCGGCATTGTAGACAAGTGTATCGCCGCGCCACACCATCTTCAGCCTCGTGGCCTTTACCACCACCTCGCCGAGGTCTCCGCCGTCGAGGTCTTCTCTCGGCGGACGTTTCATGCGGAGCACGGGCAGTTCATATTGCGGGTTGCGCCCTGACACCTCCAGGTTGTAGGGCAAGTAAGTTGTCTCGAAGTCGGGGTGCGTAGCCTTGATGATGTAACTGGCCGACTGTGCAGGAACGTAAAACTCAAATATGTTTGTAATTTTCATGGAAGGCCATTCTGTCCTGAAATCGATTTTTGCACTGTCAATCTCGGTGCTGTCGGATGAAAGCAGGACGATTTTGGGTGCCTCAGTCTTTTCTTTCGAGAATGGATTGAGAATGGCCTTGTTGGTAGCAGCATTGACAACCTCACCCTTCAGCGTGACCTTCCGTTTTGCTGTATTGTCCTGTGCTGTGACTTGTGTGAAGGCCATAGCCAATAAGAAAACCGTAAGGAGTCTTGCCCCGTTTACCGTTCGTCTATCCATGCTATTATGTCTATCCATGCTATTATGTTTATTCATCTATTATAACGCTATTTCGTTAATTTATATTGCACCTGCCCGGCATTTTTATAGGACAGTATTGTTTTTTGCAGATATTTCCCAGTGGGCGATAATTTTACCTCTATAGGCAGACTTTCAAAAATTGGAAAGCACTTGTCGTAAGACATATTGTATAAACGTAAAAGAAAAAGAGGGACAAGGTGTTTGTCGCTGACTTCCTTGCATTTTTCGTAGATAGAACTATCGATTGAATTGGCCAGCTCACTCATGGTTTGGCGTATTTGTTGCGCCTCATGGTTCGTTGCTGTCTTGAGTTGGTCACGCAGGCTGTCCATCTGTTCTAATGCTTTTTTGTTCTCAATGGACCAGTCGAAATATGTGTTATGAATATGGCTGTCGGTAGTAAGATTACCGATATATCGTAAGCCATCGGTTGCTGTCTCTTCCATGCGGATATTTAAGTTGTATTCTGCATTGTCGAGTATTAATGCCTGAATGGTTCCGCCATAGTAGATGTAACATTTTTGTGGGTACTTAGCCTTGCCCTTGAATCGAAACTCGCCGTATTTGTTTATGGTCGCTTTGAGTGGTTTTCCGTGATATGCCATCTTGATGGTGACGGTACTCCCCTCATAGAGCGATGCTTTGTCTGGCGCAAACGAATTGTCAACTGTCCCGTAAATATAATAGTGCCCCGGTGCAACAGGTTTGGCATGGTTCTTCCGATTCAAAGCCGTCAACATTTTTGTGCGTTCTGTCGGTGAATATATCGTAGAGAAGTATGTTTCGGACTTCTGGGCATTTAAGTCGTCTATAAGACGTTGGTAGACAAACTTGCCTAATGGTGATTTCTTGGTTGATTCTGGAAGAGACCAAAAGTCATCCCAATACTGCCAGAACGAGAGTTCGCATATGCGTGACATGAAAAGCAATGTGAGGAAATCATCACCTTTACTTCTCCATAGTTGTTGTTTGATGCTGTCCGTTTTCTCGAAATTTTGATAATAAGTATTGTGTAAATAACTATTCGTTGAGATATTTATGCTATCTCCTGTTATGTTTACATGATAAGAACCCCGTTCTAATACCATTTCGGTATCATTATTTTTCCATGAAAGAAAACATCGCTCAGGGAAGTTCACCTTTCCTTTTATGGTAAACTTTCCGTTTTTAACCCTGCCTTTTTTCATTTTGTTTGCCAATGGTAACTCCAGCATGACAAAACTACCATCATTATTAGCCTTATCTATAATCTTTCCCTCAATATGGAAATGCCCTTGTCCGTATGTTTGATAACATAGTGCAAGGAAGAACAATAGCGCGAAGTATCGTCTTAAAAGAGCAAAACGATTTTTGTTTTCCATATTGGCCGTATATAAGAATACTTGATTAGAACATTTTCTACCTCTACTATATGTAACGAGAGCTGTGTCGAAATATTTTTTTCACACGGCTGAATTTAATATAATAATGTAACGTTTTATGATGCTTTCGATTCGTAGATTGCAATGTTTTTTGCGCACACTCTTAGTGGGCTTCGAGCCAGTTGGTGCCCCACCCTGCGTCGGCGATGAGGGGTACGGCGAGGGGATAGGCGGCCTGCATCTCTTCGAGCACAAGCTGCTCTACCCTACTCTTCTCTTCGGGCACGACGGAGAAGTTGAGTTCGTCGTGTACCTGGAGTATCATCTTCGAGCGCAGACCCTCGGCTTTCATGCGACGGTAGATGCGTATCATCGCCACCTTGATGATGTCGGCGGCTGAGCCTTGTATGGGGGCGTTGATGGCGTTGCGCTCGGCAAAGTTGCGGACGACGGCGTTGTGGGAGTTGATGTCGGGCAGGTAGCGGCGGCGGTGGAACAGGGTCTCGGCATAGCCATGTTCGCGGGCGACGGCCTTGGACTGCTCCATATAGTCGTGCACCTGCGGGAAGGTCTCGAAGTAGCCGTCGATGAGCTGGCGCGACTCGTCGCGCGAGATGTCGAGACGCTCGGCCAGTCCGAAGACGGTGATGCCGTAGATGATGCCGAAGTTGGCGCGTTTGGCTTTGGTGCGCTCGTCGCGTGTCACGTCGGCGATGTCTTTCTTATAGACGCGGGCGGCGGTGGCAGCGTGGATGTCGTGGCCTTCGCGGAAGGCGCGAATCATGTTCTCGTCGCCGGAGAGGTGGGCCATCACGCGCAGTTCTATCTGGCTGTAGTCGGCCGAGAAGAAGAGACAGCCCTCGTCGGGGATGAAACACTTGCGAATCTCCTTGCCGTCCTCGCCTCGCACGGGGATGTTTTGCAGGTTGGGGTCCGACGAGGAGAGTCGGCCGGTGGCGGTGACGGCCTGGTTGAACGAGGTGTGGATGTGTCCGGTGCGGGGGTTGATGAGCTTGGGCAGGGCGTCGACATAGGTGCCGAGCAGTTTCTTCAGTCCGCGGTGAGCCAGGATGTTGGCCACGATGGGATGCTTGCCCTTGAGCTGTTGCAGCACTTCCTCAGAGGTGACGTATTGGCCGGTCTTGGTCTTCTTGGGCTTGTCGACAATCTTCATCTGTCCGAACAGGATGTCGCCCACCTGCTTCGGTGAGGCGATGTTGAACTGTTGGCCGGCCTGCTCGTAGATCTCGGCTTCGAGGTCGTGCATGCGCTGGGTGAAGAGGCGCGAGGTCTCGGCCAGTGAGTCGGTGTCGATGCGCACGCCGTGCATCTCCATCTCGGCAAGGATGGGCACGAGCGGCATCTCGATGTCGTAGAACAGCTGTTCGGCACCCACCTCCTTCAGCTTGGGCAGCAGCACGTTGTAGAGCTGAAGGGTGATGTCGGCGTCCTCGCAGGCGTACTCATATACTTGATCGGGCTTGAGGTCGCGCATGCTGCGCTGGGTCTTTCCGCGCGGACCGATGAGCTCGTCGATGTGGATGGTCTCATAACCCAGCAGGGTCTCGGCCATGTAGTCCATGTTATGACGGAGCTCGGGCTGGATGAGGTAGTGGGCGATCATGGTGTCGAACAGCTGACCGCGAAGATCGATGCCGTAGCGAGAGAGGACCTCAAGGTCGTATTTGATGTTTTGTCCGATTTTCAAAATCTGATCGTTCTCGTAGAGCGGACGGAAAATTTCGACCATCTGTTGTGCCTCGTCACGATTTTCGGGAATGGCGACGTAGTAGGCCTCGTGTTCCTTCACCGAGAAGCTCAAACCGACCAATTCGGCATCGATTGGCGACAAAGAGGTGGTTTCCGTGTCTAGAACGAGTTTTTTTTCTGACAGAAATTTTTGGCAAATTTTCGTCGCATCTTCCTGACTCTCAATGAGATGATACTCGTGAGGGGTCGTTTTAACCCCCTTATTTTTTAAAAATTCCGCGTCGCCTGTGCCCTCGGGCGCAAATTCTGCAAAAATATCGAGCTGAATATTATCAGTTTTTTGCGGATTTATAGACTTTTTAACAAATTTGCTTAAGAGGGTGCGGAATTCGAGGTCGGTGAAAATCTCCTCCAATTTTTGCTCATCGGGTTCGGCGACTCTCAATTTTTCCATGTCGAGTTCAATCGGGACATCGGTTCGGATGGTGGCGAGGAATTTCGACATGTTGATATCGTCGACGGCATTCTCGATTTTCTCGCGCAACTTGCCTTTCACCTGGTCGGTGTTGGCGAGCAGATTTTCGACGGAGCCAAACTCGCCGATCAGTTTCACGGCGGTCTTCTCCCCCACCCCTGGACAACCAGGGAAATTGTCGGACGAGTCGCCCATCAGCGCCAAGAGGTCGATGACTTGATTTGTCGATGAAATGGCATATTTTTGACAAACCTCGGCCGGTCCCATCTTCTCGTAGCCGCCACCATGACGGGGACGGAACTGGAACACGTTGTCGCGAACCAGCTGGCCGTAGTCTTTGTCGGGGGTGAGCATATAGGTCTCGATGCCACTCTCGCCGGCTTTCGTAGCTAAGGTGCCGATAACGTCGTCGGCCTCGAAACCGTCGACCTGCAGACATGGGATGTGCATGGCCTCGAGTATCTGTTTGATGACGGGCACCGAGCGGCGGATGTCCTCGGGGGTCTCCTCACGCTGTGCCTTGTACTGCGGGAAGGCCTCGTCGCGGAAGGTCTTGCCATGGTCGAAGGCCACACCGAGATGGGTGGGACGCTCCTTGGTGAGTATCTCGTTGAGCGTATTCATGAATCCCATTACGGCAGAGGTGTTCATGCCCTTCGAGTTGATGCGCGGATTTTTTATGAATGCGTAGTAGGCGCGGTAGATGAGCGCGTAGGCATCGAGGAGAAATAGTTTGTCGGTCATATTATTTTCTATAATTTGCGGTAAAATTACGAAAAAAATGGCAGTATTCGTAATTTTTTGAGTAATTTTGTAGGGAAATTATAGACTTACATGGATTACTTATCAGCTATCAGAGAACCGATTTCGACAGAATTGTCCGATTTCATCGAACTTTTTAATCGTTCGTTGACCCACGAGGATGGTCTTTTAGGTCAGGCGTTGGAGCATATCAGAAAACGTGCCGGCAAACGTATGCGCCCCATGCTGATTCTGCTCATGGCCAAGAATTACGGTGAGGTGAGCAATGTCACACAAAATGCGGCTGTCGGTCTGGAGCTGCTGCACACGGCCTCGCTGGTACACGACGACGTGGTCGACGAGAGTGGCGAACGGCGAGGACAGGCTTCGGTAAACGCCTCTTATGATAATAAGGTGGCGGTACTCGTGGGCGACTATATCCTCTCGACGGCATTGCTCCATGTGAGCTTCACTCACAACGAGACGATCATACGCTATCTGGCTGAGCTGGGACGCACACTGAGCGATGGAGAGATTTTGCAACTCTCTAACATTCAGCGCTTTGACTTCTCTGAGGAGGTTTACTTTGATGTCATCAAACAGAAGACGGCAGCGTTGTTTGAGGCGTGTGCCACCATTGGGGCTCTCTCGACGAACGCATCGGAAGAGGCCGTCGAGGCCGCCAGACTGTTCGGGCAGCAGCTGGGCATCATCTTCCAGATTCGTGACGACATCTTCGACTATTATGACTCTAAGGAGATCGGCAAGCCTACCGGCAACGATATGGCTGAAGGAAAGCTCACCCTGCCCGTGCTCTATGCGCTCAACACATCGCGCTACGAGTCGATGGTAACACTTGCCCGAAAGGTGAAAGAAGGAACGATAAACCCCGATGAAATCGCGGTTTTGGTTGATTTTGCGAAAGAACGCGGAGGCATCGATTATGCCGAGAGGCGCATGAGAGAATACCACCAGGCGGCTCAGTCGTTCATCGACAACAATGTCCCCCACCCCACTATCCGCAAGGCTCTCCAGGCCTACCTCGACTTCATGATTGAGCGGACTGTCTGATTCCAAATATCTTCTATATAGAATCTCAGGGGGATACCGGAATGTCCAGTATCCCCCTGAGATTCTATTCTCTATCTTTCTTTATTAGAAGAACTTGGTCTCTTCGCCCAAAAGCTCGCTCAAAAGGAGGTTTGCCAAACGGCTGGTGCCGAGACGGAACCACTTGTTGGTGAGCCATTTCTCACCCAGCACTTCCTTGACGATGGTGTAGTAAATCACTGCATCCATCACGGTGTTGATACCACCGGCAGGCTTGAAACCTATCTGAATGCCTGTCTCGTCGTAGTATTCCTTGATGGCCTGGCACATCACATAAGCGGCCTCTGGAGTGGCTGAAATTTTCTCCTTGCCCGTGCTGGTCTTGATGTAATCGCCGCCTGCATACATCGATAAAATGGACGCTTTTTTAATGTTGGCAGCGGTTCCGAGGCAACCGGTTTCGAGAATTACCTTCATAGCAACATCTGGGCCGCAGACGGCTTTCAGCTCGGCGATGTCGTCGCAGACTCCCTCGTAGTCGCCGGAAAGGAACTTACCAACGGGCATCACGATGTCGATTTCTGTGGCACCGTCTTTCACGGCCAGAGCTGTCTCGGCAATCTTCACTTCTATCAATGCCTGGGAAGAGGGGAAACTGCCAGAGACGCAGGCCACCTCAACGCCCTCTACCTCGAGTGTCTCGCTCACCGTCTTGGCAAAGCAGGGATAGACGCAGATTGTGGCCAGATGTGGGAGGTCGGGATACTGGGCGTCGTACTGGTTCACACGCTCGGTGAAGGCCATCACGCTCTCCTCGGAGTCGGTGGTCTTCAGCGTGGTCAACTCAATGCTGCCCATGAGAAAACGCTTCACCTCGGGGGTGTCGTTCTGCGGAACTTTCTCCGCAATGATCTGACGTACAGCAGCTTGCACGGCTGCGTCGTCGATGTTCAGTTCATACTTACTCAGGGCGCTCTTAATCTTGCCCTCGTCGTGTGCGTGGTCGTGGTGATGACAGCCACACCCGCAGTGTTCATGATCGTGCATCATAGTGTTTGTTATGCTTTAAGTTTTGGATTCTGTATATGTCGGAGACTGTCTCTTTGGGTCTTCTTCTTGAGATTTTTGCCGAATTCATCGGTTAAATCGATGCCTGTCTGGTTGGCCAGACACAGGAGCACCCACAAAACGTCGGCCATTTCCTCGCCCAGGTTGTCGGCTTCGCCAGTTTTGAAACTTTGGTCACCATATTTGCGGGCGATGACTCGTGCCAGCTCACCAATTTCCTCGGTCAGTACGGCCATGTTGGTCAGTTCAGAGAAATAGCGGACGCCATATTCTTTAATCCACTGGTCTACGGCTTGTTGTGCTTCCTTGATGGTCATAAGGCTCTATTCTTTATTTTTAGTGTCCATGCAAATGGTGACAGGCCCGTCGTTGACGAGCGATATCTGCATATCGGCTCCAAACTCGCCTGTTCCTACTTTTTGACCGATTTCATCGGATATTTTTGCACAAAACGACTCATATAGAGGAATCGCATGTTCGTGTTGTCCGGCACGGAACCATGAGGGACGGTTACCCTTCTTATATGAGGCAAAGAGCGTGAACTGGCTGACAACAAGACAATTGCCTCCGGCATCCTTGATGGAAACATTCATCACTCCGGCAGCGTCGTTGAACACACGCAGATTGGCGATTTTTTTCACCAGCCAGTCAACGTCGGTCTCGCTATCAGCATCCTCAATGCCCAAGAGAATCAGAAAACCGTTTCCGATTTCCGATTTCACTGTTCCACCAATGGTTACACTGGCTTTGCTGACACGCTGTACGACGACTCTCATGGTTGCTCTTTGATGGTTTGCCCTTAAGGTGAGGCTTTAGGTAACAGATTTACTTTTCGTGGCAAAGATACAAATTTTCAACGCGACAGCCAAATTATTTCGTGGGATTGTGGAAATAATTGTAAACAGCTTGCGCTTTAGAGGCACCTATCAATTCGATAAGTTCCTGTATTTCAGCCTCTTTTATCTTTTTCACGGTTTTGAATTTGTTCAAGAGCGAGTCGCGTGTCTTTGGACCAATACCTTGAATGTCATCAAGTTCGCTGTGCAGGGCATGCTTGGAACGCTTGTCGCGATGGAACGAAATGGCATAGCGATGCACCTCATCCTGAATGCGTGTGAGAACGTGGAACAATTCGCTATTTGTCTGAATACCAATTACTTGCGATGGATTTCCGTAGAGTAGTTCGTTGGTGCGGTGGCGATTATCCTTGGCCAGTCCGGCAATGGGAATATCAAGCCCAAGCTCGTCTTCCACCACCTGACGGACCACACTCATCTGACCTTGTCCGCCATCGGTGATGATAAGGTCGGGTAGGGGAGTGTTCTCCTCCATCATCCGACTATAGCGTCGGCGCACCACTTCCTGCATCGACGCATAATCGTCGGGACCTTCTACCGTCTTGATGATATACTTCCGATAGTCTTTTTTCGACGGTTTCATCGCCTTAAACACCACACAACCAGCCACGGCATCGGTTCCGGAAATGTTTGAGTTATCGAAACACTCTATCTGATAGGGTAGCTTGGGGAGTTTTAATTTCTCCTGTAACTCTTTCATCAGACGTGTCTGTTTCTGCTCGGGATTGAGCTTTTCGGCTTGTTTCAAGCGGTCAAACTTATATTGTTTGGCATTCATCTCGGAGAGTTCGAGTAAGTGTTTCTTATCGCCACGTTGTGGAATAAAGAATGTCGCATCGCTGAGAGTCCAGTCTATCTTAAACGGTACGATGATTTCTTTAGCATTGCTCTCAAAGCGTTCACGAATGTCTAAGATGGCGGTGAGAAGCAATTCTTGCTCGGTTTCATCGAGCTTTTTCTTGTATTCGAAGGTGAAACTTTGATTGACGGCACCGTTTCTTACATGCAGGTAATTGATGAAAGCCGTTTTCTGCAACTCGTCTTCAATAATAGAGAAAACGTCAACATTCTCGATGGAATGGCTGACTACTTCGCTTTTTGCACAGAAATTCTCAAGAGTGAGAAAGCGTTGTTTGAGCATTTCTGCCTCTTCAAACTGCAAAAGCTCAGCCTTTTTCACCATTTCATCGAAAATTTGCCGGCTTAACTCACGTGTATTCCCTTTTAAAATCTCCCGAGCTTGACGTATGTTCTCCTGATATTCCTGATAGCTTTGTTTGTTGATGCAAGGTCCCAAACAATTATGAATATGGTATTCCAAACAAGGTCTGAATAGTCCTTTTTCTACGGTTTCTTCGGTTAGTGGCAGCCTGCATGTACGTGGTTTGTAGGTTTTCTTAATGACTTCTAAGATGGCATACATCGCACCGATGTGGCTGTAGGGGCCGTAAAAAGTTCCGAATTTCTTGTTGATATTGCGTGTTTTGAAGACACGCGGGTACGGTTCTTTCGTCACGCAGATGCTCGGATAAGTCTTTCCGTCTTTCAGAAGAATGTTATAGCGCGGGTTGTATTTCTTGATTAAACTGTTTTCGAGCAGGAGCGCGTCTTCTTCAGTGTTGACTACCGTATAGCTGATGTCGTGAATCTTTGACACCAGCACCTTTGTTTTGAACCGATCAACCTCTTTATGAAAATAGGATGCGACGCGGTTTCTCAAGTTCTTCGCCTTCCCCACATAGATAATGGTGTGGTTTTCGTCGTAGAACTGATAACTTCCTGGCTTGTCGGGTAGACTCGCCACAATGTTTTTCAGCCGCTCAAGTCGTTTTACATTCTCGTCGCGCGTCATCCTATTTTCCTTTTGTTTAGGATATTTGTCTCGGTTTTTGTTTCACGTGAAACATTAGATTTGTATCAGAGATGTAACCTCTATGTCGTCGTCGAAAATGTTTCTACCCTCAAACCCTTCGTTCACTAATTCGATGATGAAATTTACGTAAACCTTCTTTGGCTTAAATTTCTTAACGAGGTCGCAGGCGGCTTTCATGGTTCCGCCAGTGGCAAGGAGGTCGTCGTGGAGAAGAACCACGTCGTTTTCTTCGATAGCATCCTTATGAATTTCGATAGTGTCGATGCCATATTCTTTGGCATAGCTTTGCTGAACCGTCTCGCAAGGCAGCTTGCCAGGTTTCCGACAAAGTACGATTCCGGCGCCGAGTCGTGTTGCCAATGCCGACGACATGACGAAACCGCGCGACTCGATACCCACTATTTTCGTGATACCTTTGTCTTTATAGATTTCGTATTGTTCGTCGCTGATTTCTTTCAGGCTCTCAGCATTCTTGAATAGGGTGGTGACATCGCGGAAATTCACCCCTTTGATGGGCCAATCTGGTATGCAACGCAGATTGTTAAGCAATAATGGGTTGTTCATTTTCAATTGGTTATCTTAATAAAACAATATGTATGTTTCACGTGAAACTTTCGGCATTTTTATCTTCCAAGCAGCACCAGCAGCACGTTGATGTCGCTGGGCGAGACGCCTGGTATGCGGCTGGCCTGTGCCAGAGTCTCTGGGTTGATGCGGATGAGTTTTTGGCGGCCTTCTGTCGAAATCTCATGCAGTTGGGAATAGTCGAATCTGTCTTTGATTTTGATGTTCTCAAGACGGTGCATTTTATCGGCTACAATGCGTTCGCGTTCGATGTATCCCTTGTATTTTATACCTATCTCCGCGGCTTCTGCGATTTCCTCTTTTCGGTTTGCTGGTGCATTGATAAGTGCTTTAAGCTGTGGGATAATCTCGGCAAGCAGTTGCATAGTTACCTGTGGGCGTGCGATGAGTTCGGACAGCTTGCTGCCGAACTGGAGTGGGGTAGTGGCGATGTGCTCAAGGTGCGGGTTGATGTCGCGAGGTTTCACGCCAAAGCTGTCGCAGAATGTGCGCAGGCGCTCTATGGCCGTTTTCTTTTCGAGCCACCAGTCATAGCGGTCGCGCGTGGCCAGTCCGAGCTGATAGCCTCGCTCCGTGAGGCGCTCGTCGGCATTGTCTTGCCGAAGGAGAATGCGGTATTCGGCCCGAGAGGTGAACATACGGTAGGGCTCGTCAACACCTTTTGTTACGAGGTCGTCGATGAGTACGCCTATGTAGGCCTCGTCGCGGGCAAGGGTGAAAGGGGATGCGGTTTTCTCGGGTGTCTCTCCGGCTTTCAGCGCAGCGTTCACCCCCGCAATGAGTCCTTGTCCGGCAGCCTCCTCATAGCCTGTTGTGCCGTTCACCTGTCCGGCAAGGAAAAGTCCTTTTATTATCTTTGACTCCAGCGTATGACTCAGCTGTGTGGGGTCGAAGAAATCGTATTCGATGGCATAGCCTGGACGGTAGACGCGCACGTCTCGAAAGCACTTAATCTTCTGAAGGGCAGCGAGTTGCACGTCGGCTGGCATGCTCGACGAGAAGCCGTTGAGATACATCTCATTTGTGTTTTCGCCTTCAGGCTCAAGAAAGAGCGGGTGTTGTTCGCGGTCGGGGAAAGTGACGAGTTTTGTCTCTATCGACGGGCAATAGCGGGGGCCGATAGATTGAATTTGTCCGTTGTAGAGCGGCGAGTCGGGCAGCCCCTCGCGCAAGATGCGGTGCACCTCGGCATTGGTATTGCAGGTCCAGCAGGGGAGTTGTTGAAGTTGGCTCTCTGTGCCAGCATACGAGAACATATACGGGCGTGGCTCTCCGGGTTGTTCCTCCATGTCTTCGAAGTGTACGCTGCGGCGGTCGATGCGCACGGGAGTACCGGTCTTCATGCGGTCGGTACGGATTCCGTGTCGGGTGATGCTCTCGGTGAGATGTGGCACGGCTGGCTCTGCGATGCGTCCGCCGGGCACTTGTTTGCGCCCGATGTGCATCAGTCCGTTGAGGAATGTCCCTGCTGTGATAATGATGCTTTTCGCTCGAATCTCGATGCCCCAGATGGTTTTCACACCTACGGCCTCGCCGTTTTCCACGAGCAGCTCGTCGGCCTGGTCTTGCCAGATGTCGAGGTTGTCGGTGTGGTCGAGCACCTCGCGCCACGTGCGGATGAAGCGCTCGCGGTCGCATTGTGCGCGCGGGCTCCACACGGCGGGTCCTTTCCCCTGGTTGAGCATTCGGAATTGTATGGCTGTTCGGTCGGTGACGAGTCCCATCTGTCCGCCCAGCGCATCTATCTCCCTGACTATCTGTCCCTTAGCAATTCCTCCTACGGCAGGGTTGCACGACATCTGGGCGATTTTGTTCATGTCCATCGTGACGAGCAGCGTCTGTGCGCCCATGCGTGCCGACGCGTGGGCCGCCTCGCAGCCCGCGTGTCCGCCGCCAATCACTATGACATCGTAGTTCAATACCATTTTTCGGTTGTCGGCTTATCTGAGTGCGAGGTTATAGTTATAGTAGCGTGTGTCGCCGGTGATGTCTTCCTTGATGCGCAGGAATGGCGGGAAGTTAACATCCTCGTCGTCGGTGATGCCGCGTGTCTCGAGGATGGTAAGGCCGGAGATAGGCCTCAGATAGGTATCGAGTTCGAAATATTGTCCTTTCCAGATGAAGCTGCGACGCAGTTTGTGGATGGTCTGGCGATAGGGGTCAGCCTGTCCGAGCAGCGACTCGTAGAGGCTGTTGGGCACTTGTCGCTCGGTGACGATTTCCTCTCGTCCAGATACCTTCTTCTTGCTTGTATGCACATTGACGAACTTGCCGTGCCAGCCGCGTCGGCGCAGGCGCACCTCGGTACCTGGGTCGGCGACGAGATAAGTCTGTGTGATGTCGCTTTCGATGCATTCAGGCAGGTCGCCCACGACTTCGACGATGTATTTGCGTTCTTCCTCGATGGGCTGTGGCAGTCCGAGCACGGCGGAGATTTCTTTGATGACGCGGTTGAGCTTAGCGTCGAAATCCTCGTGGTTGTTGATGACGCGCAGATGGGTGTGTCCTGTCCATGCATTGATGACCTTCTTGTCGAGCTCGCGGGCTATTTTGAGTCCGGCCTCGTCGGCAGCCTCGTTGCGCGAGGCGTTGTTCGACGTGGTGTAGAACTGCTCGGCACCGTCGGCGGCAGAGACAAGGTGCAGCACGGCGTCGTAGCGTTTGTCGCGCAGCTCGGGTGTCGACGTGCCTACGCGGCGTGTGATGTCGTCCCACATCTCCGGCAGCATGTAGGCCGAGATGTCCATCGTTCCTCTGTCGCATACGATCAGGCACGGCTCCGTGCAGGCTTCAGCCATGCGCATGAACTTGTCTTCCAGTGCCAGCTGGATCTCGAGCGTGGCTTTCTCGCCTTCGTAGAAGAAGTCGCGGTTCTTGGTCAGGTAGTCCATGCCTGCCTGTGTGAACATGGTGGGCACCTCGGGGATGGTAAAGACCTTATAGCCGAGGCTTGAGAAATGCTCGATGACTCTGACGAGCGCGGTGGTCTTTCCCGCGCAAGGTCCGCCAGTGAGGACGATTCGCTTGATATCTTTCATGTGCAAATGTTTTCGATTGAGCCACAAAGGTAGTTTATTTTTTACGGAATTCCAAATTTTACGGAAAATAAATGAGTGCTGATAATTTTTAGAGTATTTTACTTTTTACAACAATTAACAATTAAAAGATTGTATTTAACATTTCAGTGCGATGGTTTCCCTTTCTTCGAAAGCGGGGAAGGAAATTGTTAGTAAATGAGGGTAAAATCATAGCAATTGTTATTTTCTTGTCAGTCAGTCAGTTATCGGGCGAACGACATTGCCGGTGGCTCAAGTGATTTCCGAGACATATATCTTTCGCTTCTGAAAGCTAAGCTTTCGCATATCGAAAGACCGTCTTTCAGAAGCCGAAAGACCACGTTTCGGAAGGTGAGAGATATACCTTTCGCAAGAAAAGGGGACCGACAGAAGAGTGAAAAGAGGGCGAAAGGGGAGGGGAGAGGGCAATTTTTCGACAGGAAGTTACGATTTTTCACCTCAAAACGGAGAGTCGTGTTTTAACATTTGAAAGGTTTGTTCACGTTCTTGTGCGTGTTTGAGATGGCTCCTATCGCATGCGCGAACATAAAAAAGCGCATAATATTTGGAGATGTCGGGGAAAAGACGTACCTTTGCAGCGAATTTTAAGGGAAAGATGTAATAATCAGATGATAACAGCGACAGCCGATGGCTGAAATGCTGACGACAGGACAATTAAAATGACACTCGAAGAACTCACTGCCATCTCACCCGTTGATGGGCGATACAGAGGTAAGACGGCCGGTCTGGCCAACTTTTTTTCCGAATTTGCACTTATTCGCTATCGCGTTCGCGTTGAGGTGGAATACTTCATCGCGCTTAGTGAGCTGCCGCTGCCCCAGCTGGCAAGTCTCGGCACGACGACAACGGAGCAGTTACTCGATGTCTACCGCCATTTCACGGTGGAGGATGCCCGTCGGGTAAAAGAGATAGAGCAGACCACTAATCACGACGTGAAGGCTGTGGAGTATTTCCTGAAAGAGAAGCTATCACCATTCATCCTTCATCCATCATCCCTCGAGTTCATTCATTTCGGCCTTACCTCGCAAGATATCAACAACACCTCCGTGCCGCTCTCCATCAAAGAGGCACTTGAGCAGATTTATTATCCGCAGGTGGAGGAGCTCATCGCCCAGCTCGCCGGCTATGCCGAGGAGTGGAAAGATGTGGCCATGCTTGCCCGTACCCACGGTCAGCCCGCCTCGCCCACACGGCTGGGCAAGGAGCTGGAGGTTTATGTCTATCGCCTCGAAGAGCAGTTGCGGGCATTGCGTGGGCTGCCGCTGACAGCCAAGTTCGGCGGTGCCACAGGTAATATGAATGCCCACCATGTGGCCTATCCCGACATTGACTGGCGATCGTTTGCCAACGACTTTGTCGCTGAGCGTCTCGGTCTGCAGCGAGAGCAATGGACCACGCAGATTTCCAATTACGACCCGTTGGCAGCCATCTTCGACGCCATGCGCCGTATCAACACTATCGTCATTGATCTTGACCGCGACATCTGGATGTATATCTCGATGGATTATTTCAAGCAGCAGATTAAGCAGGGAGAGGTCGGGTCAAGCGCCATGCCGCATAAGGTAAACCCCATCGACTTCGAGAACTCCGAGGGCAACATGGGCATGGCCAATGCCGTGCTTACGTTCCTTGCCCAGAAGCTGCCCGTGAGTCGTCTGCAGCGCGACCTTACTGACTCTACCGTCTTGCGCAACGTGGGCGTGCCCTTCGGTCATGCCGTCATTGCCTTGCAGAGCACACTCAAGGGACTGCGCAAGCTCATCCTGAACCGCGACCGGATTGCCGCCGACCTCGAGCAGAACTGGGCCGTCGTGGCCGAGGCCATACAGACCATTCTGCGCCGCGAGGGCTATCCCAAGCCCTACGAGACACTGAAGGCGCTCACGCGCACCAATGAGCGCATCACCCGTGAGTCCATCCGACAATTCATCGACACACTCAACGTCAGCGACAGCGTGAAAGCTGAACTGAAAAACATCACCCCGGCAAACTACACAGGTATTTAGATAAATCAAAAAAAAGAAAGAAATTATCAATCGGCCGTGAGGCTAAAAACGTAAAAAACTATGGAACAAGAACAAGACAAACTGAATCAGGAGCAGCAGCCTTCTGAGCAGAACAACGAGAGTGGCCGTGAAGGCTACCGTCGTCCAACCTACCAGCGCGAGTATCGTGCCGACGGCACCCGTCCGCAGCGTCCGCGCATCCGTACACCCCGTCATAACAGTGATGAAGGCGCATTCCGTCCCGAGGGATTCGGCGCAGGACTCTCAGGCGGACAGCCCCGTCCCTATCGTCCGCGCTTCCAGCAGGGCGACTATCAGCCCCGTCAGCAGCGAAACTACGATGGCTCCCGCGGCTATGGTCAGCCCCGTGGCTATCAGCCCCGCCAGCAAGGTGGCTATAACAATGAGGGCGAATATCAGCCCCGACCCTACGGGAAACCACGTCAGCCCCGTCCTTATGTACCTACATGGCAACGTGGTCATCACGAAGAGGGTGGCTATCAGCAAGGCGGTTACCGTCAGGGTGGTTACCGTCAGGGTGGTTATCGTCAGGGCGGCTACCAACAGGGTGGCTATCAGCCCCGTCCCTATGGTCAGCCACGACCCCACAAGCGTCCTCACACTGCCGACTATGACCCCAATGCAAAATACAGCATGAAGAAGCGTATCGAGTATCGCGAAGACCATGTTGACCCCAACGAGCCCATCCGTCTGAATAAGTTCCTCGCCAACGCCGGCGTATGCAGCCGTCGCGAGGCAGATGAGTTCATCACCGCAGGGGTGGTGAAAGTGAATGGTGAAGTCGTCAACGAGCTCGGAACAAAGGTGATGCGTACCGACCAGGTGACCTTCCACGATCAGCCCGTGTCGCTCGAGAAGAAAGTTTACATTCTGCTTAACAAGCCGAAGGACTGCGTCACCACCGTCGACGATCCCGAGCAGCGCAAGACCGTGCTCGACATTGTCAAAGGTGCCTGCGAGGAGCGCATCTATCCTGTTGGCCGTCTCGACCGTAATACCACAGGCGTGCTCCTGCTTACCAACGACGGCGACCTCGCTTCGAAACTCACACACCCGAAGTTCCTTAAGAAGAAAGTTTACCACGTCTATCTCGATAAGGCTGTTACGCAGCACGACCTGCAGCAGATAGTTGAAGGCATCGAGCTGGAAGACGGTGAGATTCGTGCCGACGCAGCCGAGTATGCCAGCCCTACCGACAAACATCAAGTGGGCATTGAGATTCACTCAGGCAAAAACCGTATCGTGCGCCGCATCTTCGAACACCTCGGCTATCGCGTGACAAAACTCGATCGCGTGCAGTTCGCCGGACTTACAAAGAAGAATGTCCGCCGTGGCGACTGGCGTTATCTCACAGAGAAAGAGGTCGATATGCTCCGCATGGGTGCATTTGAGTAAAAAATCATCATAGCACGATAAGACCTATAAGCGCTTATAAGTCTTACAAACGCTATAAAATTAAGAGAAAAAATGAAAAGAACAAAAGTAATCGACGCGCTGCAGAGCACGGAATACGGCAAACAGATTTGCGTGAAAGGATGGGTGCGCACCCACCGCTCATCGAAGGCCGTCGACTTCATTGCCGTGAACGACGGATCGACCATCAAGAACGTGCAAGTCGTCGTCGACCCGACAAAGTTCGACGAGAATCTGCTCAAGCAAATCACCACTGGCTCGTGCATCTGCGCAACGGGTACGCTCGTGGAGAGCCAGGGTGCCGGTCAGGCCAGCGAGATACAGTGCGAGACTATTGAGCTCTACGGTGGCTGCGGAGCCGACTATCCCATGCAGAAGAAAGGACAGTCGTTCGAGGCTATGCGCAAGAATGCCCACATGCGTCTGCGCACCAACACGTTCGGAGCCGTCATGCGCATCCGTCACAACATGGCTATCGCCATTCACAAGTATTTCCACGACCATGGGTTCTTCTATTTCCACACGCCCATCATCACCGCCAGCGACTGCGAGGGTGCGGGCAACATGTTTCAGGTAACGACGAAGAACCTCTACGACTTGAAGCGCGACGAGCAGGGAAAGATTCTCTACGACGACGATTTCTTTGGCGAGCAGACCTCGCTTACCGTCAGCGGACAACTTGAGGGTGAGCTCGGTGCCACTGCGCTCGGAGCCATCTATACGTTCGGACCTACGTTCCGTGCCGAGAACTCCAACACACCGCGCCACTTGGCCGAATTCTGGATGATAGAGCCTGAGGTGGCCTTCCTCAACCAGGAAGAGCTCATGGATCTCGAGGAGGATTTCATCAAGTATTGTGTGCGCTGGGCATTGGACAACTGTAAGGACGACCTCGAGTTCTTGAACAAGATGATCGACAAGTCGCTAATCGAGCGTCTTGAGGGTGTGCTGAAGGATGATTTCGTTCGCCTGCCTTATACCGAGGGTATCAACATCCTGCAAGAGGCCATCAAGGGTGGCAGGAAGTTCGAGTTCCCTTGCGAGTGGGGTGACGACCTTGCCAGTGAGCACGAGCGCTATCTGGTGGAGGAACACTTCAAGAAGCCCGTCATCATGACCGACTATCCCAGCAAGATCAAAGCCTTCTACATGAAGCAGAACGAGGCTCAGGGTGGTGATGGCTCTGTCGGGTATAAGGGTTGTGTGGCTCCTGGTCCGACCATGCAGGGCACCGATGTGCTGTTCCCGCAGATAGGCGAGATTATCGGTGGCAGTGTTCGCGAGGAAGACTATGACAAGCTCATGGCCGAGATAAACCATCGCGGCATGGAGACCGACAAGCTGTGGTGGTATCTCGACACCCGTCGTTGGGGCTCATGCCCGCATGCAGGCTTTGGTCTGGGCTTTGAGCGGCTCATTCTCTTTGTTACGGGCATGCAGAATATTCGCGATGTCATTCCTTTCCCACGCACACCGAAGAGCGCAGAATTTTAAGATAGATATATTTTTTAGATGTTAGTTAAAACAATAAGATTTTTTAGATGAACGTAATTACGAAAAGTATTCAATTGGCTGATGGAAGAACCATCACCATTGAAACAGGAAAAGTGGCAAAGCAGGCCGACGGAAGCGTTGTTCTCCGCATGAACAACACCGTGCTCCTCGCCACTGTTTGTGCCGCAAAAGATGCTGTTCCCGGAACAGATTTCATGCCTTTGCAAGTAGATTATCGTGAGCAGTACAGTGCTGCGGGCCGTTTCCCCGGCGGTTTTACCCGTCGTGAGGGTAAGCCCGGCGACAACGAGATTCTCACCAGCCGCCTTGTCGACCGTGTGCTGCGTCCGTTGTTCCCCTCCAACTATCATGCAGAAGTTTTTGTCAACGTGATGCTACTCAGTGCCGACGGTACCGACCAGCCCGACGCGCTTGCCGGTTTTGCTGCCTCTGCGGCGCTGGCTTGCTCAGATATTCCTTTCGAATGCCCCATCAGCGAGGTGCGCGTAGCCCGCATCGATGGCGAGTATGTCATCAACCCCACCTTCGAGCAGATGAAGCAGGCCGACATGGACATCATGGTCGGAGCCTCTGCTGAGAACATCATGATGGTGGAAGGCGAGATGAATGAGGTCAGCGAGCAAGACCTGCTCGGCGCCCTCAAGGCTGCCATGGCCGCCATCAAGCCCATGTGCGAGCTGCAGAGCGAACTGTCGAAGGAACTCGGCACCGACGTGAAGCGCGAATACGACCACGAGGTGAACGACGAGGAACTGCGTGAGCGCATGAACCGCGAGCTCTATCAGCCCGCCTACGACGTCACCAAGCAGGCTCTCGAGAAGCATGCACGTGCCGAGGCTTTCGAGAAGATTCTCGAAGACTTCAAAGAGAAATATGCCGCAGAGCACACTGAGCTCAGCGAGGATGAGCTCGAAGAGAAGAATGCCATGATGGACCGCTACTACCACGACGTGGAGCGCGATGCCATGCGCCGCTGCATCCTCGATGAGGGTATCCGTCTCGACGGCCGTAAGACCGACGAGATTCGTCCTATCTGGTGCGAGGTGTCGCCCCTGCCCATGCCTCACGGAAGCGCAATCTTTACCCGTGGCGAGACACAGGCACTCGGTACTTGTACACTCGGCACCAAACTCGACGAGAAACTCGTCGACGACGTGCTCGACAAGAGCTATATGCGTTTCCTGCTCCACTACAACTTCCCGCCGTTCTGCACCGGTGAGGCCAAGGCTCAGCGCGGCACAGGCCGTCGCGAGATTGGTCACGGCCACCTGGCATGGCGCGGTCTGAAAGGTCAGATTCCTGAAGACTTCCCCTACACCGTGCGCCTCGTCAGCCAGATTCTCGAGTCCAACGGCTCAAGCTCTATGGCTACCGTCTGCGCAGGCACCATGGCTCTCATGGATGCCGGTGTGCCGATGAAGAAACCCGTCAGCGGTATCGCCATGGGACTCATCAAGAACCCCGGTGAAGACAAGTATGCCGTGCTCAGCGACATCCTCGGCGACGAAGACCACCTGGGCGATATGGACTTCAAGACCACCGGTACACGCGACGGTCTGACCGCCACACAGATGGATATCAAGTGCGACGGTCTGTCGTTCGACATCCTTGAGAAAGCCCTCATGCAGGCCAAGGCCGGACGTGAGCACATCCTCGGCAAACTCGTTGAGACCATTGCCGAGCCGCGCGCCGACTTCAAACCGCAGGTACCGCGCATCGAGCAGTTCGAGATTCCCAAGGAGTTCATCGGAGCCGTCATTGGCCCGGGTGGAAAAATCATCCAGCAGATGCAGGAAGAAACCAACACCGTCATCACCATCGACGAGATTGACGGTGTGGGCAAGGTACAAGTATCCGCTCCCGACAAAGACAGCATCGAGGCCGCTATCCGCAAGATACGCGCCATCGTAGCCGTTCCCGAGGTTGGCGAGGTTTACGAGGGTACCGTGCGCAGCATTATGCCCTACGGCTGCTTCGTAGAGATACTGCCAGGTAAGGACGGACTGCTCCACATCAGCGAAATCGACTGGCGTCGTCTCGAGACCGTCGAGCAGGCCGGCATCAAGGAGGGCGACAAGATAAACGTCAAGCTCCTCGAAATCGACCAGAAGACGGGCAAGTACAAGCTCTCTCACCGTGTGCTCATCCCGAAGCCCGAAGGCTACGTCGAGCGTGAGCGTCGTCCGCGCCCCGAGCGTGGTGAGCGCCGTCCACGTCCCGAGCGTGGTGAAAGGCAACGGGTAGGCGATTCGTCAGAATCGGGAATGAGACCCGAGCGCCGTCAGCCCCGTCAAGAGCGCCACTTCGACGAGCACCGTGAGGCCTATAATGAAGACCGCGAGCCCCGCGACTTCACCGATACCCTCGACAACCTCGAGTTCTAAGGACAGATAAAGATACGACTCTGTTAGGGTTTTGTTAACAACTGGGTCGTAGAGTTTTAACATAAAAAAACGGGTGGTTTTCCGCACTTGCTTACAATAGCAGCGGAAAACCACCCGTTTTTTTGCGATATTGCTATCCGATTTCAAGTAGAGACGCCGCATTGTGACGTCTCTACAGCATCGCACTCACTTAATCACGACTTTGCATAAGTCGTTCACGCTCGGCGATGCTCAAGCGAGCTTGGCATTGCGCTCACTTAATCACGACTTTTCTCCCGTTGTGGATGTAGACACCCTGATGGGTAGGCTTGCGGGTCATCTTATAGCCTTGCAAAGTGTACCAGTCGCCGTCGTTGTCGGCATTGTCGCCGTTGACGACAAGTATGCCTGTAGCGTTGACGTCGAGCACATAAGGCTCTTCGAGCGTTCCATACACGGCATCGGAGATGAACGACATGGCGTTTTCGAAGATATACTCATGCCCGTCTGCAAAGACGCGCAGCTCGACGGGGGTGCTGACATCGGCACTGGCTGCTCCCATGATGGTGAGGAAGTAATAACCGCTATTGCAGGTGACGGCTCCGCGGCACTCGTCGCCAATGAAGGCGGCAACCTCGGCATCGGGCAGCTCGCGCCCGTCTTTCTTCACAACGGCGATGATGTTCATGTTGTCGGGGAAGCGATGGTCATTGACGGGCTGGTAGTGAGCCGCGGGCGACTCACCGTCATCGTCGATAGCTGTCTTGGCCTGCGTTCCTGTCAGCAGGAATGCTGAGAACAGCGGATAGTTGAAGACTTTTGTCTCATCGGCCTTCGACTCATAGATATAGCCCTCGCCCGGCACGATGCTCTTCAGAGTGCCTTCCCAGATGCCGTCGCGGTAGACAGCCATCGTGCGGCGGTTCTTCACCATGTCGCCGTTCTCGGGCATGAGCCCTGCAAAAGCATCTTCGGGCGACATGACTGCGCTGGAGAGCGATCCAATCCAGTTGAAGCCCGGCTCGATGGTCTGCGTAGTGGCAGCAAGGTCGATAGTCTTTCCTAAGATGTTGAATGTGCTAATGGCAGATACCTGTATCTTGTACATGCTTCCTGGAACGATATCGGTCAGCTCGCCGATGATGGCCGACCCGTCGGTCTTTGCCGAGGCGAACTTCGTCTTGCCCTTCACGTTGCGGAATTTTTTCAGTTCAGCCTTGCTCTGAGGCAGCACGTCGGCGATAAGCGTCGATGGCGGCTGCACGTAGATCGACATCCACGTCCATCCGGTAGGCAGGTCGACGGTCTGCTGCAGGTCTTCAGTGGCACTGAACTTGACAGGATTGTCGTAGTTGCCAAGCACGGCATCGGGAGCGTAAGTGATGGTAGTCTTAGAAGTGCCGTCGGGCAGGGAGATATTGACGAGCGGGTAGAGCTTACCCGATGAGGCGTCGTACATCTTGAATGTCAGGTCGCGCTGTCCGGTGCTAAGTTCGGTGGCTGATGCGCCATAGACGACCATATCAACGTAGTAGGCGTCGCGCGTGTCGACATAATGCGGGCTGGCTACACCGCGACAGAGCCCCATGTCGTCGAAGGCGGCTATCTTCGTCTCGGTGAACTCACTGATTTTGTCGTCCACATACACTTGCCCCGTGATCATCATGTTACTCTCGTAGAGGTCGGGGTTGACCTGCCAGTTGGGGTCGTCGCCCAGTACGGTGAGATTCAGCCTGAAAGCTCGCCTGATGCCGAGACGGTCGGTGAGATAGATATATTCGGTATGCTTGCTGATAGTAACGGTAGGACGGATGACGAATGTGACGTATTCGCAGTCGCCGACAACCGTTCCGACCGGCTTGTCGACGGTCATCCATGTGGGCAGCCCGCTGATTTCGTATGTCTGCGGCTGGCCGGTCTTGTTATAGACGGGAACATAAATCTCGCCGGTTTCGTTCCATCGCTTATAGTATTCGTGTACAGGAACGGATATGGAGTTATCCCAGCCAACGCAGGCAAAATCGGTGTGGAACATCCATTCCACAGTCTCCGAGTTGTTGCCGTGCTCGTCTTTGATATACTTCACCGTCGCCACGAAATCGTTGTTGTCCATCAGCGGCAGAGAGCTGTCAGGGAACGAGAAGTAGATTTCGCTCTCCGAGGCAGTGAAGTTAAACTCTTCGAGCCTCATTCGGGTAGATCCGGGCTTTAGTGCGGGAGCGTTGACACTTTGAGTCAGTTCAGCGTCAATCTTCAGTCGCGAGTCGGCCTCTCCGAAGTTCGCTGTCGAGAAGTCGGTCTTCACGTCGCCCTGCTCGGTACGGTGAATCTCCTCCATGGGGAAGTAGCCGACGAGTCCGGCATACGAGCTGTCGAGCCGGTCGTACATACGGTTAGCGATGAGCTGGCCGTCGAGCGCCGCGCTCCAGAGCCGCACCTCGTCGATGTCGCCAGTGAAAGCCTCTCCAGCTTCTCCCGTAGCGATAATCTCTTGTGCGCCGATGTAAAGGTGCTTTCCGCTGAGACCAGGCACGATATTCTCGGGAATAACCTTTACGGCCTCGCCGTCGACGTATGCGATGGCGCTCGTTCCGCGCCGCACGTTCAGAGCGAAGTGATGCCAGGCCCCGTCGAGGTAGTTCTTGTCGGTCAGCTCAACATCCTGCTGTATAGTAGCCACGGGAGTGCCCGTGTCGGGGTCTACCTCTTGTCCGATGACTTGTAGCTTCATTTTCCAATTATCGAACCCTACCCTTATGCCGTTTAACACCGAGAAGAGGGTCGCCCTGTTGTAGTTGTTAGCCAGACTGCCACGGAACCACAGCTCGATGGCGTAGTTGTCGGTCTTGCTGGGATTGAACGTGGCGATGTCGACAGGCATCGTGTGGAGAGCATCGATGTGCGCCGCGCGGTTCTCGTTGTTGATATACCAGCTTTCCGACGGCATATACAGATGTCGCGATCGGGCGCGGTCGGTAATCTTCTTGCCGTGACCCTCGTCCATGCGCCAGTAGCCAACTAGTCCGGGTGTATGGGTAGCCTTCGACATCTTACGTTTCTCGTAGAGTTCTGTCGCGGTAATGTCAGAGTTCCAGATAGTCATCTCGGCAATCATGCCCTGCAGGCCGTCGCCTCCGATAGCCAGCTGGCCGTGTCCGGTAAGGTCGTTGGCGGGCATATTCTTGCCCACATAGTGAGGCTCAGTGTCATCTGCGGAGGCAAAGAGCATGGTGATGCGGTTCTGCGAGTCGCCCGATCCACGGCGCTTGTAGTTCAGCGCGATATAGGTCCACTTCTCTGCGGGCAGCACGGCACCCGTATCAAAAACATCCTCCTCTGTTCCTATACGCGCTTGCAACTGCCCGTCGTCGTGAGTGGAAAGCGACAGCAGGTTATTGTCAGTGCCCAGACTGATAATAGTGCCGTCGCCCTGCCGGTAGAGCCACAGGTCGAAGGCGTAGTCACCGCTCACCAGGTCGTAGAGCGCCTCGGTCTCAATACGCTCACCGTTGAGCTGCACCGCAACGTCGGGATAAGCGCCGCCGCTCACTACGTTGTTCATACCACCCTCGATGCGGAAGTTATCGCTCTTGCTCAGGGTATTGCCATTGAGCGACTCATTGAAACGGATGTGCATGTTGTTGCGGTTCAGATAGGTGATTTGCCCGTTTTCCGGACTCGGCATACCGAGAATTTTTGGTCCGTGCGTGTCTTGCGTCACTTCTACGATGTTGCTCTCGTAGGTCACATCGTCGTTGCCATACTTGCCGAAGGTCTGCGCCTGCAGTTCGTAAAGACCGTCGTCGAGGAAGGTCACCTTCGCGGCGAACGAGCTGCTGTCGGGCATGGCCTCGTAGCCCTCGCCCAGCAGACTCGCCAGCGTGGTCCACTGTTTGATGACGTTCCACGTGTCGGTGCCCTTACGGCGATAGCGTAGGCGTATGCCCTGCAGACCGTCATCCAGCCGGTCGAGGTTCTTCATCGTGGCGGTGATGCCGTCGTTGTCATCGCGGAATGCCTTGTTCAGAATCGTATGGTCAACCTCCAAGTCGACATGAGCCGATGCTGGCACAAACTGCACATGCAGCAGCACAGGCTCACTCTCTACGCTGGCGTCCTTCTCCGACTTCAACACGAGCTTGATGTTGTCGTAGTCGGTGATGCTACGGTCGCCCTGCTTCACGACGAGCAGTTTCTCCACCGTCTCGTTACCCTTCAGCTTGAACGAGCGACCATCCCTGCCGTTGCTCAGAATAGCCCCGTCCATCATTAAGACAGCGCCGTTAGGATTACTGGCGTCTTTCGTCTCAAGAATATAGTTGCAGAGGCTGTTCGTCTCGCTGTTGTTATACAGCTGAAGAACGAATCGTGCCTCGCCGCCCGTCGGAATATTCGTGAGCTCGGTAGAGCCCTTGACCGTCAGCTGCGGGTTCTCAATTTTCATCGTCGCCTCGTTGAGTAGCGTACCCTCTTGGTAGTATTTCGTGTAGCTGGCACCCTCGTAAGGGTTGACGGTCTGTCCGCCACGTGTGCGGAAGATGGGTCCCCATCCGCTTGGCGATCGATAGACATCTACGGTGAGCGCCGTTCGTTGGTCGCCGTCGCTCATCGTCCACGCGACACTGTTCGAGATAGTATTACCGTCGGCATGGGTCGTAGAGTGATTGTCGAAGTCAGTTACGCTGATGGTCGCGTATGCACCGGCATCGTTCAACATCTCACCAAAGTTAAAGTCGCCATTAAACGTGTAGCTCGTCTCATGCTTGTGCGAGGTAGACCTTTTGATAGAGGTCTCGGTGGTTTGTCCCACTTTAGTGCCACTGGCAATCGAATAGTTGTCAATCAGTGTGGCGGCATCCTCGAAAGCGTCAAGCTTGTCCTTCTCGTTGTCGGCAATACGGGCTCTCCATAGGGCAATCTGGTTGATGGCATCCTGCACCTCGTCTTGCACATTCGGGTCGTCAGTGCCATTCACAGCCTTATAGCTTGGGCAGCCATTGGCAGTCTTTATCTGGCTTTGGGTCCAGAACTTCTTGTCGCCATTGGCTTTTCCGAATTCAGGGTCTCCGGGATTATACTTGGTATAATACATCACCTTGCCTGGTACTTTCGGAGTATTGTTAATGTCCCAATGGTCGCCGGAGATATGGCCCTCTACAAGCTTACTCTTTATAATAGCCTCCCAGTTGGGGATCAGCGTGTTCTCGATGTAGGCTTGCGGGAAGACAAATTCTGTTCCAAACTCCTGTCCTACCGTGATACCTTCTTTTTGGTCAATCTTATAAGAGCCGTCATCCTGCTTGTAGATGCCAAGGATGCGCCCTTTGCTGAAGAGCAGGTTGGTAGAGCGCCCGATGTAGGTGTCGCCTCCCTCTGGCTTATAGGTTTTTGTCTCCAGGTCGATGACCATAGCACTTGGTGTCGACATGGCATCGGTCACGGTGTAGGTGGTGTCGTTGGTGGCAATGTCGGTATCCGACCATTTATCCATGCTCGACAGTTTCTGG
The DNA here is from genome assembly GCA_905234845.1 of uncultured Prevotella sp. Taxonomy (GTDB): domain Bacteria; phylum Bacteroidota; class Bacteroidia; order Bacteroidales; family Bacteroidaceae; genus Prevotella. Next base: position 47,363 of record CAJOIW010000008.1, read on the forward strand.
TTTACCACAATCTTGAATTTCGATTTTGTCAGGAGTGCGATACCCATCACCGTTCCGCTTTCTATTTCCCAGGTGGGGGTCTCACTGATATATCCGCCACCGCCGTCACCGCCGCCATCGGTGTCTAATACCGTGTGCGAGTACGACCGGATGGTCTTATTGGTCAACGAAGCTACAGAGGTAGAGCCTGGAGGCCGCCGGAGGACCATGTCCACTGCATAGGGTCCGCGCGTCACGAAGTTGGTGCCCGAGCCGATGCTACCCAATACTATCAGGTCGAGGGCTTCGGTCTGTGAGTCGGGAGCCTGCCACATGGTGGTGCGCCCGTCAATGGTTGTACCTATCGACATATTGTGAATATAGCCCTCCGCAAAGTTCGGAGCGCCGGCGACAAACTGATACTCCACGTGCCCGTCTTTGTCGGGTGTCACTTCAACGGTATGCGTCTCGTAGGCTTGTCCCATCTTCACTTCCTCTCCGTTTACCGTGCCGTCCTCTCCATACACGGTAGTGGTGGAGCTGGCATCGTTGGCAATGTTGACGACGGCATCTTTAGGAATCTCCTTGAAGGTCTCGCCCGTGTCAAGGTTCTTGTAGTTCTCCGACACGTCAATGCCTAAGGTGTAGGCTTTGTCTTGTAGGAATATCGGATGACCGAAATGATAGGTGTAGTCGTTGTCGGTAATCCGAACGATCTCAACAGCCTCGGTCGTGAAGTCGGCGTTGGAAATCTCAATCGTCTGCTCGCCGAAAATGCCTGTGCGCAGGTCTGTCTGAGCCACGCTGATGGTAGGATTGGAGCGATACTGGCGAATCATCTTCGCACAGTATTTGTATTTGAGCGTACCCACGCCCTCAACCGACAGAGAGTCGTTTCGCATCTTTTCCTCGATGGTGTTGCTTGCGTCGATGATTGGAAGGTTCTGGGCGAAGATGGGCAGGTCGTCGTAGTCGGTACCTCCCTCGAATTTAATGCTCTCCACTTTATATTTCAGTGGCGGCAGCATGGCAGAGAACTCACCTGTCTTCTCGTCGGTCGTAATATAAATAAAGTAAGTCTCGTCGTGCTCGCCGCCAGCCCGATAGGCTGTGCTCTGAATGCTGTCGGTGGCGCTCGCAACGGGAATGTCGGTTGTTCCGAACTTTCCATCGCCATGACTATCGACGATATAGTTGAACGAGCACTGTGCCTCTCGGCCCAGACTGAGTTTGATGGTGGCCTTGCCCAGACGGTTCACGCTACGGCGAAATCCCAATGGCTCGTCGCGGTCGGAGAAACCGCCGTTGATGCGACCGGTGACATTGACGAGCGTGGAGTCGACGAAGTTCACCGTCTCTGCCCGTTTGAAGTCGTAGGTGCTGCCGTCGAGCGGGAACGAAGTAAACTTATGCCCATTCATATAACACTCGATGCGATGGTTGCCAATAGGAACGGAAATCTCAAATTCACCATTGGCATCGCTTCTCACTCCCTCTTTCGACTGCAGTAGCGAGCCGTCAATCATGAACTGCACGGAGTCGACGGGGATGTTGGTGTTCAGATAAGTCACTTTTCCACGTACAGGGAACGACGAGACGTCAGTAAAATCGTAGCCGTTCAGTATCAGGGAGCCGTTGCCGATGAAGCCGTTGCGCGAGATGGGCGAGAAGTCGTGGATGCCGCGCGTGGGCAGGATGGCATATGACGACCCCGAGCCGACAAACGGAATGCCTCGGATGATGTATTCGCCATTGGCATCGGTCACGGCATAGCGCGAGAGTTGATTGTCAGCGGGTATGATGGTCGACACGCTGATGTTGTTGCCCACGGTGGCGTGCCGCCCGTTGGGCATATCGTTGGCATACGACGCGTCGAACACATAGCGGTTCAGCCCCTCGTCCATAGGCCAATAGATAGCCAAGCCTGTCTCGCGGCCGTTGAGCATACGGTCGTAGTAGGCCTTCCGCTCTTTCTCAGAGAGCGCGTGGCTCCACACGCGCACCTCCGTCAGGTCGCCTCCGAATGCCTCGTCTTCCTCGAGACCCTCGCCTCCACCTACAGCGAATGTTCGTGGGAACACAGCCGGCCGGCTTACTGTCATAGCTATGTTTGGGAACCATTTGCTCAGGTCGTAGGCGGTGTTGTAGGCCTCTGAATAGCCTCGCACCATTAGCTCGTCGGTCGTACCGCTAACCTTGTAAAGGCAATTATCGCCGCGTAGATGATAATCGGCAGAGAGCTTTTCAACGTTGCTCTCCGACAGCGAGTGTTGCCGAGTAGATGTAGCCGTTTGGGGAAGGGCGGCCTGCCGGTCGTCGACCGACAGGGTATAGGCTTGGTTGCTATGCTGAAGGGTAAGGAGCGAATAGGTGGCCGCGGGGATGGTGAGGCTCGTGTCGTACAGCTGGCCTTGCCATGAGTAATTTGTGAGGCTTACTACTTGTTCGGCGATAGGCAGGGCTTTGCCATACACTTGGAACCAGATATTGCGACTGGTATTCTGATACCATCCGGCATAAAGACGCTGATATCCGTTGTCCTCAAACGCGTCGCCCTTGGCAAAGTACTCGGTGTCGGTGGTGTACATCCACGTGCTGAACTCCTCGTTGTAGTATGCCGCCTCGCCATTGTCCTTGGCGGTAAGGTCCTCGAAGATGCATTGGATGTCCCAATAGTTGGTGAACTGGTTCTCGGCTTTGGCGACATCGGCGTATCGCTCCACCAAAAGCTTATAGCCATCGCCCTTCTTGTCGCCCACGAGGAGGCGGCCCATGCCTGGTATCTCACCGATGACGGCATAGGGATGGAGGTCGGCGTCGGGACGGACGAAGAACTGAATGGTATAGTCCTTGTCGGCTCCGAACACCTTTGCCGTCTCCACGCTGTCGGCTTTCCATGCGATGCCAGTAGAAGCACCGTCGAGGTGTTGGGAATAGCCTTTCACGACATTGTCGTCGCTTGCGCCTGTGGCGCGCAGCGTCAGCCGTACATCCTCAACGGCAGAGCCAGTGCCAAAGGTAACGCGGCCTGAGATGACACCCCGAGCCTGACAGAACCCGACATCGGTGAGGGCGTTTTGCGGGAGGCTGCCGTTGAAAGCCTCGATGCGGTACTCGTAGTAGTAGCCCGACTGCACGGTGTTGTCCTCGTAGGTGTAAAGGGCTGCGGTGCCGCTGGTGGTGTTGATTTTTATAAAGTCGCCATTGCTGCCAACGTAGCGACGTGAGACGACGTAGGTGGTGGGGTCAGTGCCCACCTGTTTGGCGTTCCACGACAGGCGAACGGTGGCATCGTGGGTGCCCTTGGTGGCCTCGAAGCTCTTGACCATGGAGCCGCCGAGCAGTCCGGCATAGATGGGGTCGCTGTCGAAATTGTCGTTGTTGAGTGTCAGGCGTATCATGTACTGATAGCGGGTGCTGACGCTGGGCAGGTCGGTATCGACGAAGCTCAGCTCGGTTCCCGCTCTCGGCTCGGTGTCGCCAGCCACATTGCCGTAGTCGCTCCACTCGGCATCGTCGGAGGTGCGACGGAGCACGGTGAAGGTGACGGTGGATGCGGTGGCGGGCACACGTGTATACTGCCACGTGAGGCGCACCTTGTCGGTGACGGTCGTGTCTTGCCGGAGATTGTAGATGCTCAGCGTGGCCTTCGTCTGTAGTACGCCCGACTCGACGCTGCCCAGCTGGCCGATAAGCTGAGAGGTAGGGCTGTTAAGCGAAGCGGAGGCGATGCCGTTGTCAATCCAGCTCGTCGGCACGTTCAGCACCATGTATTTGTAATAAGTGCCCGACTGGACATTATTGTCGCGGTAGCCCTGCAACTGGTTGCCGCCGGCATTGTCGACGCTGCCGCGCTTACTCCACGAACCGCTCAGCGGGTCGCCGTTCTTATCGGTCTCCATGCGATAGACGTAGGGCGTACAGTCGAGAATGTTCGTTGCGTCGGAGGGGAAGGCGTTCCACGAGAGGTCGGCGGCCTTGTCGAACTGCCGGTAATCGGTCGTCAGACTATTTGGCACTGGTACCACTTTGAAAACATTGCTGGTGTTATAAGTATTGGTGGTTTTCCAATAATAGTTCCTGCTGTCTTTCAGTCCGTCGGTGGCCTCTACCCTCAAGTCAATTTGCTTGGGGTTGCCCACGTTCTCGGGAATGCTGAGGTCGTAGCTCTTCTTGTTTCCCTTCACGCAGGCGAGGGTCTCGGTCTGTGTCACCTTGCTGTTGTTCTGACAGGTGTAGGTGAACGTAGCCTTGTAGGTGCCCTCGTGAATGTGGATGTCGCTCAGCTTGCTGTCGACATCGTTGGGCAGTGCCGGTACGGTGAATCTGATTTTGTCGGGACCCGTCCGCTCACACTGGTAATCCTTGGTGTTGAAGTGCGACAGTCCCAGCGTATTCGACAACGAGGCCGATCCCAGCGTCATCGTGTATTCACCACCATTGTTATGGGTGTACTGGTAATAGAACGTCCACGTCTGGCCTGCCATTGACGCAGGATAGTAGAACTCGACGGCCGCTGTCAGGTAATGGTTGTCGCTGCCCCATTTCTGCAACAGGAAATCCTTGCCGCCAAAACCTATCTGCTGTTCCTGTGTGCCATAGCCGTTGGAAAACCATGCCCGCGACTCACCGATACAATAACGCGCATTGACCTTGCCAAAAGCGTTCTCGTCGCTGCCCTCCTCTATATAGCAAAGGTCTAACAGCCACATCGTCTGACCGCTTGAGTTCTTCGCATAGATTCCACCCGACTTAGCGTAGGTGTTGCCATTGTCAAGGTCGCAGAGAAACACATTGAGCGTCACGTGGTTATCGTGATTGCTCATGTAGAACTTGTCGGCTCGCTTCATCCAGTCGGCAGCCTGCATGGCCGTGAACTGTGCGAACAAAAGCATCAGCATCAGGAACAAACGGCCTACCGCATTCCTGTTTAACGTCAACGTCAATAAATGGTCTCTTCTCATAATGGTATTATTTTATTTTTTTATATTCAGACTGATTCAGTGCCTTTTTCAATCGTTCAATCTCTCAGCACTACTCTGTGTCGTCCCAAAGATCTATGCTTAAGTCCTCCTCTTCATCATCCGACCAGCCCTTGGCCTGCCCCATGCCGGCGTCCAACTCACCGCTGCCAAGGCCTATCAGACCTTCGTCGTTACCATACGTGTTATCAGCTATCAGCGGGGCAAGCCGTACCACAAAAGACTCTGGCGGCAAATATATTCTCTTTGCTCTCATTTGATAATGACTTTTTTCCCGTTAGTGATATAGATACCCGGTTTTAATTGAGAAGCCCCCTCCGACTCCCCCCACTGGGGGAGAAGCCCCCTCCGACTCCCCCCACTGGGGGAGAGATGGGAGGTTGAAACCTTGCGTCCTTGCAGGTCGTAGATGGCTCCCTCCCCTTGGGGGAGGGATGGGGAGAGGTTTGAGGGGGTAGGGGTGAGGCTGATTCCCGTCGGCTCATCGTCAGCAAACATCACTGACAGTTTGGCATTTCCGGTTAATCCCTCCAGTTCGGAGGTCTTTACCTGCAGATAGGCGCGGTTGGCTCCCAACGTGCCGCCCGACGTGCGGTAGAATGAGCCATTGTAAAGAATCATGTTGGTATATTCCACGCCACCCTTGGTTTCTGTTCTGCCAATTGTCGTAGGGGTCGTGACACCCACCAGCATATTTTGGTCGTATCTCCCTAAATCTTGATTATAGCGTGTCGACTCCCTACCTTCCAATTCATCGGGGTCGACACGCTCCAAATCGCACTGGTTGCTCGTCGATGTTTCATTGTGCATGAGCACACCCTGATTGGGCGTGACGAAGTGGACTCGTTGTATAAATATCCGTTTCTCATTGGTTGTGATGTCGGTTTGCACCTCCGTAGGAATATAAAAAAGCAGGTTGGATCCAGTGTCGGTGTCGCGGAAGGTCTGTGTGCCACAAAACGTAGAAAGACTAATCCCCTCGGGAATGACAAACCGGCCATATACCGTAGCGTTGCCAAACGTCTGATTGCCAACCAATGCCGCCGGCATGATGACCCTCACGCTGTTGGGGAGAATCGATTTCATGGTCTCGCTGGTCCATTGCACATTGGGCATGGGATTGTTGGAAATCAATATTTCCGCTAAGTTGTTCCCGGCTCCGAGTCCTGTCAAAAGCGTCTCCATGTTTGCCACACTCATGCCGCTACCCATATCAATATTTTCCAACGTGCCACTTACACTGGCCAGCGCGTTCTCGTTGCCGTCAATCTCAAACACGGGGTTGCCGCCATCGATGACAAGCTCAGACAGGGTAGCGTTGTACATGGGTATCATAGCAAAGGCGTCGCTGGCCACGTTGGTCACCTGTGACGGGATAATCAGTGAAGACTCGCTAATAATATGGGCGATACCCGCGAGCGTTACGCCAGTTATGGTCGTTTGCTCAGCGTCTTCAAACTCATACCAGCTATCGACATCATCAGCGAGCGCCCGCCCGCTGACAAATGCAAGAAACAGACATACACCTAAAAACATCCTCCCTGTCAGGCAGAAAGAACGCAAGAACGCCAATTTGATTTTGTTCATCAGTAAGAGTTTTAACGGCTCTATGTTGATTTGAGTGGGTAATGGAAAACATCACCACCATTTATATAGTAGACCATATCGATAAAGTTGTTCACGTTGGCATATCCTCTGGCAC
>CAJOIW010000009.1:0-72364 GCA_905234845.1 uncultured Prevotella sp.
CACCGCCCAGGGCAACGCCCTGGGTTCGGACAGATGATATTCGCCCAGTAAGGGCAAAAGCGTTGAGGGTAAATGCTTTTGCCCTTACTGGGCGCAATTAGTGTACCACAATCACCCAGGGCGTTGCCCTGGGCTATGGGTTGTTGGCCTTGCAGGCTGTTTTTTACCGGACAGCAATAATTTCTTAACACAAATTCCCATAAATTGACCATAAATTGACCATGAATTTTCACATCAATCTTTTTTCTTGGATAAAGACAAAGAGACAAAGGGATGATTTACCCTGTGTCTCTTTGCCGAAATCAACGCGGCATGCCGCGAGGGAATATGTTCTTATGTCATTATGTCTAAAAGAACCATGTCATTATGTCGAAGAAACGCTGTTGCTAATTCTCGTCGTCACCGAAGGACAGCGGGTCGTACTCTTCGTCATCGTCGAAGAACTCCTTACCACCGAAATCGAAGTGCCCTGGATCGTCACCGCCACCGGTATCTTCGCTGAAGCCGTCGAGCAAGGACTCGTTTCTTACGTTGATTATCTCAATTACGGGAATGATATATTTCTTCATGATTCTGTCCTCCTTTTACTTGTTGATATATTTCTTCCCGTTGACAATCTTCACACCCTTAACCGATGGAGATACGCGACGACCACTGAGGTCATAGGCGTATTTACTCTCCTCTCCCTTTGGAGAGGGGCTGGGGGTGAGGCTGCTGATCCCTGTCGCATCGTCGAATGTTGACGTGAATGAGAAATTGGGATTTTCTTTAGCCTCTGCCGAAAGCGAGCTGGTAGGCACGGCGATACAGGCGCGGAACGGACGGAGCGTAGCGCCGCCAGTGCCCACCTTCCTCCATACACCCGAGGAGGTGTAGCCGAAGTAGGTCCAGGTCGCGTCGTTGTTGATTTCTGTTGTCTCCAACGTGCTGATCATCTTGGCACCACCCGTCACCGCCACCTCATTCAGCACAGTATTTGCAGGCAGAGTGGCAATGGTGAGATTCTCGAACGGATATCCCGTAGCATTAGGCACAAAGATGTAGGGCGTATTGGCAACTGTCCCATTAGTTACTTCCTCAAACCTTAGGTTCGTGCTCCTTTGATCGGTCAGCATATAGAATTTACCTGCTGCGGCAGCCTGCTCAGCACTCAGAGCAAAAGGCAGGCAGACGGTAGACTTCTGACCTAAGGTAAACTGACGCGGATAGCAGACACTCATTCCCTGGATGGGAGTGTCATTTTCAATTTGGAAAGCCTTGTCGGTCTCAAGGAAGACAAACTTGCTGATGTTACCGCCATCGCGATCCCAAGCATAATAACCACCGTTGATGAACGTCATATCACCACATTTTTCTTCGCCATTACCAGTAATACCATTATTGAAAATGATATACTCGGGAGCAGTGGCGAATCGAACTGTCTTTGTATAGTATTCTTGATTGTAAACATCGGCAAAGCCACCTGCGAAATCTACTGCTGTGCCAGGATAATCACCTAAGAGTTTCGTCTCATTCGGAGCCTCGCCTGTCCACGCGTAAGCATACACGCCCCAGTTGGGGAAGTTGATGAAATGAGCAACGTAATCAACAAACTTGGGATACTCATCGCCAACAGGACGGAAAATAGCATAGATGGTTCTGTGAGGATTTGCGGGGAAATATTCATCCTGATTCTCTGGGGTTATCTGACCAAAAACGGTCTCGGGGTCATCATTTGTGTTTTTACCCGCGATGTTATCGTCGACATTGCCATTAATAAAATGATTGCCCATGTTGTCTAAGTTAAGACTGCCGTAATTCGACTCAGGCGCATTATAATTGAAATCCTCTACTCGGCCGTTGGCACCCTCGCCATGAATCAGGGCATAGCACTCCGTGGGAGTATAAACGGCATTGGCATCTGTCTTAAACGTATCTGCATAGCATACAAACTCATAGCCATCTGCGGGCCGGTTGTTGAGGATAAACTCATACCTGCCAAGGGTTCCTGTACAGTCAATACCTGGCATTTGGCCGTTTTCTCCACGAACAGCCTTAATGTAGGCTTCTCCTGCCCAGCCGTCGTCGACTTTTTCCGGACCTGTGCCTCCGGTTCTATCCCAGATGCACTTCCGCTCAGCTGTTTCCTCAGGGTTGTCCCCCCTCTTTAGCCTTCCGTGCATATACACCGTACCTGCTCCACTTGGATAAGCCACAGCCTTTGCATAAAGACACTTGGTAGAGTTTCCTGCGACACTGAGGGATATGATCACCCCTCCTAAAATTAGTAATAATTTTTTCATAACACGTTCGTTTTTTATCAGTTGTTTTTTTCAAATTTTCTGAAATTCGGCGCAAAGTTAGATATAATTATCTAATTAGACTATCAATTTTGAACATATATCTATAAATTGCGAACCTTTTAACAGAAGGACACGTTTCTTTTCGACATAATGACATAAGGACACGTTTCTTTTCGACATAATGACATAAGAACATGTTTGTTTTATCCACTAATGACACAAACAATACAAATGAAAATAAGTGATGAGAATTTATTTTTGTATCTTAACACAAATTCCCACAAATTGACCATGAATTTAGCCATGAATTTTTACATCATCTTTTTCTTGGATAAAGACAAAGAGACAAAGGGATGATTTGCCCAGTGTCTCTTTGCCGAAATCCACGCGGCGTGCCGCATGGGAATATGTTCTTATGTTATTATGTCTAAAAGAAAAGTGTTCTTATGTCATTATGTCATTATGTCTAAAAGAACTATGTCATTCTGTCGAAAAAACGTCAATTATCCACTTGGAAGAGGGGGTCTTCGGGCATGACCATGACGGGCTGCTGCTGGTATTCCTGCAAGAGCTGCGCAGGCACATACTGGTTAAAGACCACGAGGCGGAACATGTATTCGTTGAACCACCGGTTGGTCATCACGATGTAGCCTTTCTGCCCGCTGTCGGCCCCCCATGAGTTCTCCACCTTCCAGCGTGTGGGTTGCCCGTTGCCGTCGAGGTCGACGGCGGTGAGGGTCATGGCATGGGTGGAACCACTGTCGAAGGTGCTGATGCGGTCGGCCTTGTTCATGGGGAAGTCGGTACCGAGGAGCGAGGCATAGTCGAAGTTATCGAGGTCGTTGTAGCCACGTGTGCGGTCGAGCTGCTTGCCCACATCGTAAGATGAATAGAGCTTTGTGCCGTCTTTAAGCGCGGTGATGGCAAGGCCGGCAATCTCCTCCATCGGCAGGTTCAGGTACTTCCAGTTGGTGCCGTCGTAGGTGTGGCGGTCGTACTCCACCTCGTAGGTCTTGTGGTATGGCCGTCGCGGGTCGTTCATCACCATGATGAACGTGCCGTTAAGCGGCTGGCCTACGGTCTCCTGATAAAACTCCTGCGGGGTGTACTGCCTCGGCTCGCCTCTCTGCTTGCCGTCCTTGTCGCGGTGGGCATAGGTAAAGGTTTTCACGGGCTCGCCAAGTGTCAGGCAGAGCATGTGGTAGATGGTGCTGAGCTGCTCGGTCTTGCGCTTCTCTATCTGGGCAGGCTTCTTCTTATCGGCCACCATGCGCCGTAGCTCAAGACCATACTCGCGCAGTTTCGAGGCGATGAGTCCCGACATGCGCGAGGTGTTCTCAGCCGAGAATGTCTCGGGCTGCACGCTCATAGGTACGAGACCATACTTGGCGGCAAGGTCGGCCACACCACAGAAGGTACCGCCGTCGCCCAGCGGATGGTGGAAGAAGAACTGCACGCGCGGGTCATCGATGGGCTTCGCCGCATGGTCGACCACTCCTTGCAACATGAGGTTGGCCTTCTCCAACTGGTCGTAGAAGAAGAGATAGTCGTGTGAGAACTCCACGGCAAGCGTGTCGGCATGTGCCTTGGCGAAGTTACTGCGCAGCACGTTCAGTCCCGAGAACATCCAGCAACGCCCCGACGACTTCTGGTTGTGGATGCTCTGCTTAGGCGTCTCAATGGTGAAGTGCGTGTCGACAGGCCCTTGGTTGGCGAAGTTACGAGCCAGATCGTCGATCTTGTTCGACGCGATGGCGTTGAAGATGGCACGGTTAGACGGCTGCGCGGCCTGTGCCTGCTCCATGTGGCGGAGCATGTCGGCAGTGATACCGCCTGGCTTCGTCTGTGCGAAGACAGAGAGTGCGCTGATGAGCACTAACGATGAAATCAGTAGTTTTTTCATTATTTAATCACAATCTTTTTTCCTTTGACGATGTAGATACCAGGCTTTAATTGAGAATTGACAGTTGACAGTTGAGAATTGTCTGCTACTTTGCGCCCTTGCAGGTCGTAGACATATCTACTCCCCACTCCCTTTGGAGAGAGGTTGGAGGTGAGGCTGATGCCCGTTGTCTCACGATAGATGACAATATTCTTCGGCTCGGCAAGGTGCTCGGTGAAGTAAGCACGGAAGGGACTGACCGCCGTACTCTTCGTGACGGGCTCGAAAGCCGAGCCCTCGGCATTGAGCGCAAGGATGTCGGTATAACTCTTCTTCCTCATTGTGCCGATAAAGTTGTAGCAGTCGCTGCCAATAGACAGAGGGTTTTCCTGTGTTGAGAACATTGCCTGATCCTCTGCCTCGAAGGTGATGGTCTTGCCCACGAGGTCTTCAGGCACTCCGATGATATAAGGTATGTTGGCCTCAAACCGATCGGGCTTCTCAAAGCATACCTCGTCGTCGGGGTTGACATACGCAAAGGCTTGTAGATAGAGGTCGCCGTCTTGCCAACTGAGCGGCTGTCCGTCGACGCTGATATTGGTCGGCTCGAAAGGCAGGACGATGGTCTGCCATCCGGTCTTTCCGTTACAAGCCTTGTCGAATACACGCGAGTAGGTAATCTTATTCGTCGTATAATCTATGGGGGCAACGTATGCCTCCTCATCGCTGAGGCTGATATTGTCGGTCTGCCCGCCCACGATGACATTGCGGCCATCAAGTGACTCGGGCACAGCGGTGCCACCTTTGAAGAAGTAGAGTGTATTTCTCCCCGAACGTGAGAGATTAAACGTTGGTAACGCATCGCAGGAGGTACAATCGAGAGCCGAGACATTGGCTGTCACCGCATAGGTTGTTCCGCCTACCGCATTCACTGAGCCGGTAGCCAGATAGCTAAGAATGCCGTCCTCACGGGTACCTGCATAATCGAGTCCACGAAGCCCGCAGGCGCGACTACCATAGAGATAACCGGCACTGAAGCAATACTCATACCCGTCCTCCAGTCCGTCTAACATAAACTCCACTATTTTCGTGCTACCGGCAGGAATAGACACGAAGACTCTCACGTCGCCATTGCCCCAATAGTAGCCGTCGTCGCCAATGGCCCGTCGCCAGCGTGTGACCTTGATGGCACCGTTGTACTCATTTTTACCATTGTTCTTCACATTCACCTTGCCATAGGCTTTCGTGCCGATGATGGCTGATCCTTTCTTATTGGTTATTGTGATGGCTGATGAGGATTCGAGCGAGGCAGGGTTCTCGGGTGCCGTGCCACTGGCTCTGATGTCAATATCGGTGGTATAGTAGACTTTCTTCGTGTCTTCGTTGATGATCCAGATATGCCACTTACCCACTTGGTCGGCTGTGGTCTCAAAAGTGAACGCGGCACTGGCAATCTCGCCCTCGCGCATCACTATCTGCGTGCGGCTGCTGGCTTTCTCGCCCATTGTCTCTTCCATGCCGGCATAGAAACCGATGGGACGGAAGAACTCGTCGCCATCGTTCTTGAAGGTCACTATCACCTCCTGTTTCTCGCCCGCTTTTCTCGACGAGATAACCTTGAAGCCCTCCACCGTAATGGTTTCAGTAGGTTTCCACTCATGGGTCATCGTGCCATCGTCGGCTACGGTGACAAGGAAGTAGTGGGTATCGGAGTTGAAGTCGGTCTGCCATTCCGTTTTTCCTTTCACACGGCTCACGGGCACCACCTTATGCGTGCCTACGGGGAGCGACTTCAGAAAGTAATCTTGTGTATTGAGATAATTCGCGCCGATGGTGGCCTCTCTATTGTTCACGAGGGTATGGAAATTGCCGTCCTCGTCGATGGTGGCCACGTTCATCTCGAAGTCGCGCTGAGCGCCCGTCCAGTTGCAATAGACCACATGCATCTTCTTCTGCTTGTCGTTGATGTTAAAATTGTTCTCCTGATCGGTGAAAGTGGTCAGCGCATACTTAGGTGCCTCTGCCGTAATGTCATCGGGTATTCTCATACCGATGGCAGCACCTTGCGACATGGTATAGCCGTCGGAGGTATTGCTCGACCCGATGCCCGCGTCGGCTCCAGGCGCCAACACAGCGATACGGTAGTAGCCGTCGGAACCGCCACCCCATCCCCAGTTCACGTGGAAGAGTCCCTCACCATCGTAGCCATCGAGCACAAAGGCATGGCCGCCACCAGAGGACTGACCAGAATATACCACGGGATGCCCGCTGGCAATCTCGTTGTAGATCAGGGCGTTCCAGTCGCTGATGGTATAGTAGCCGCGCGACTCGAAGGTCATCCCGTCATCATAGTTGAAAATCTTTTTAAGCACCGTCTCGCCATAGCCTGTCACGGCTCCCGACGACGGACCATACCCCATCTTGAGCGCCTGACCTACCCAGAGGTTGAAGTCGGCAATGGCCGTAGAGTCCTCATGGGAGAGTTTGCGGCCGTCGTAAGTATCGTACATGTGATCCCAGTCGATGGGTGTATGAGGCTTCACGCGTGGCAGCTTCACCGACTTATCCCCTACAGAGGTTTCCCATGTCACCGTATGGTCGGGAATATAGGCGATGGTCTCCTTAGGCCATTTGTAATAGTACATGGCCTGGGCGTAGGCCGTAGCCACACAACCTGTGGCCGAGTGATTACCACTCAGCTCACCTGTATCCTTGTCATAGTAGATTGGACATTTCAGGTTCCAGGGCGACCCTTGGTTCCACCTGCTCATGAGCAAAGGTGCTACGGCACGATAGACCGGACGGTTCTGCTCTGCGGCACGGCGACGCGCGGTAGTCAACACATACTTCGTATCGTCGAGAAATTGTATCTTGTCGGCATACATCTGAAGGAAGTTGCGGATGTGCTCAGGCTGCTCACTAATATTAAAAGTGCCCTGATCGGAATAGCCGAGAATCTGCTCGGTGCGGTCGTCGCCCGAAACAATGACAAAACCCTGTCCGCCTTCGGCATTAAACACATAATAGTAAGATTGATCCTCATTGGTTACGCCTCTGCGGGGTGCACGATAAACAGGGCGATGAATAGAGAGCATCCTGCCCTTCTTCGCCATAAACTGCTGAGCTACCGTCTGTGCCTGCTGACGCGTGACGGGACCCGCCATCGCGGAAGCCGACATCACGATAACTGAAAAGAATGCCAACAATTTTTTCATAGTTTCTTTATTATATAGAATTAGGTTATAGCTTTCATCAAACATTAAATCACGGCAAAGTTAGCTATTTTTCTAAAATAACAGCCATTTTTATCGATATTTTTTTCTTTCCTTCTCGCAAAATCCCCATGATTCATTCCCTTCCATCACACGACGGACAAGCATTCACAACACGAAAGCTAAGGTTTTATCAAGTAATATATATACTTTTACTCGGTAATATATATACTTTTACTGAGTAATATATATACTATTACTCGGTAATATATATACTTTTACTTTGTGAAAGATAAGCTTTCGCATCGTGAAAACTGGTTTTTCGAGGGGAGGTTAAGGAGTTAAAGGAGTTAAGGAGTTAAGACGACAGTGCCCGCACATACGAACATAAACTCTCAATACCAAACACCATTAACGCGGCAGTAGGCTACGGGGGAGGCGAGCACATCGAGGGAGAGCCGCATTGGAATATGTTCTTAAACGATTATCTGCAAAGATACCATCAAGGAAGCCCGACGGGCTGTTAAGAATAAAGGCAGGGGTGTAACCCCTGCTAACGGGGGTGTTGTATATAAACCTCGACAGGGTGACAGACCATCCTGTCGCTCTTTCAGAGCTCATATAACCACTGACATGAGCAGGGGTTACACCCCTGCCTGTAGTCTGTAGCCCATTCTGGGCATTGGTATCATTTAAGAATGCGTTAGTAGTCTTTGAAGATTTTTTCGAGCCGTTTGCGGCGTTTGGCATGTCGGCGGGCACGGAAATTGACCATTTTCTCCAAATCGAACGACATGCCTCCCGATGGTGCGGCCATGGCGGCTCCCTGACGGGCGGTCTCCTTCATGTTGAAGCCTGGCTGCGGTGCCTTTCCGATGACGACAACTTCGTCGAGCTCGCTCATGCGGGGCAGGAGGAAAACGGTATCGGTAACAAGGAGGCTGTCGCGCGATAGTTTGCGGGGTAAGAAGCCTGTACGCCCGAAGGTGACCTCGGAGAACTCACCGCTGAGAACGAACTCGCCACGGTAGTTGGTGCGCACGCCTTGATTGCGGTCGGTGCGGATGTTCACGTCGCGCAGAGGCGTGTGCATGTCCATGTCGGCCACCACCCCACGAACCTGCGCATATATATAAATAGGTGTAAGGATGAACAGCAGGATAATAGTCGATTTTGCCATGTCGAAATTACATTTGTGCAAATGTAGCATTTCCTGTTCATAAAAAATCAGACGTTTTATTTATTTTATGACATTTAATATTTGTTTTCGTAATGAAGTTTAATTTTTATTTAGTAATTTTGCAGCCCGAAAGAATGAAGAGTAAATGTAGGGACGTGATGGCACTATTGTCTTAACTCCTTAACTCCTAACTCCTTAACTCCTAAATACATTTAACGTAGAAAAAAAATGAGTACGCTTACCGCGGCCATAGTAGTGGTCTTTATTATCGGCTATTTCTTCATAGCCATTGAGAGTGTAACAAAAGTGAACAAGGCAGCCATCGCGCTGCTGATGTTTGTGGCATGTTGGACGTTGTTCATGATTGACCCAGGAGCCTATCTGCCCGAAGCATTGGGTGAGATGAAAGCCCAGGTGGTGAGCAGCGAGATAGAACGGCATCTGGGAAGCACGGCCACCACGCTGTTCTTCCTCATGGGTGCGATGACTATCGTCGAACTGGTAGATCAGAACGGTGGATTCAATTTCGTTCGCGACACCTTGCAGACCAAGTCGAAGCGTGCGCTGCTGTGGCGCATCGCCTTTATGACATTCATCCTCTCGGCCATTCTCGACAACCTCACCACGTCGATTGTGATGATCATGATTCTGCGCAAGCTCGTGAGCGACAAGAAAGACCGACTCATCTATGCTGCGCTCGTGGTGATTGCCGCCAACTCGGGTGGTGCCTTCTCGCCCATCGGCGACGTAACCACCATCATGCTGTGGAACAAGGGCGTGATAACCGCCGCAGGTGTCATCATGGAGATCTTCATCCCGTCGCTCATATCGATGGTCATTCCCGCATGGATACTATCGCTATACTTGAAAGGCAATCTGAAATTCAACAAAGAGCAGGCACAGAGCTTTGCAGCCAGCGACCTGACCACCGCACAACGTAAGGTCATCTTCTTCCTCGGCGTGGGCGGTCTCATCTTCGTGCCTATCTTCAAGACCATCACCCACCTGCCGCCATTTATCGGTATCCTGCTCGTGCTCGGCATCCTCTGGACAGTGACCGAAGCCTTCTATGCCAGCCTGAAAGGCAAAGAGGAGAAGGGCGCTATGCACAAGCGCGTCACGCAGATGCTCAAGCGCATCGACATGGCTACCATCCTGTTCTTCCTCGGCATCCTCATGGCCGTGGCGTGCCTTGAGACCATCGGCGTGCTCACCTCGCTGGGCAAGGGTCTCGACGTGGCATTTGAGGGTAATCACTACCTCGTGACAGGCATCATCGGTGTGCTCTCGTCAATTGTTGACAACGTGCCTCTTGTGGCCGGATGCATGGGCATGTATCCCGTACAGGCAGCAGGCGACATGGCCGTCGACGGCATCTTCTGGCAACTACTGGCCTACTGTGCCGGTGTGGGTGGTTCGATGCTCATCATCGGATCGGCCGCAGGCGTGGTTGTGATGGGACTGGAGAAAATCACCTTCGGCTGGTACATGAAAAAGATCACATGGATAGCCTTTGTCGGCTACGTGGCTGGCATCTTCAGCTACTGGCTCATCCGCACCTTCCTGTTCACTTAAACACATTAAACAGGGAAAAGACTGATTAACATCATATCAGTTTTCTTAATGATGGTGGCATATATAATAAGGATGTAAAAAATGCGTTATTATATATGCCACCTCTCATTACAATGAGGTCCATCGAACACAAAAATCTGTTATGATGTTAATATGTTTCCTTCCATGTCATTATGTATAAACGCCTAATATTTCTCGTCTTTATTTTCTGTGTAAGCCCGTTAGCATGTCTGCGGGCACAGACGGTCTTTGACAAGTTTTTTGCACAGGCACAGGCTTTCGACGAGGTATTCCCACGCGAGAAAGTCTATCTCCACTTCGACAACACCAGCTACTATCAAGGCGACACCATTCGCTACCAGGCTTTTGTAGTCGAGGCAAAGACGCTGCAGCCAAGCCACATCAGCCGTCCGCTCTATGTTGACTTTGCCGATCAGATGGGCAATGTGCACGAGCGGCAGATTGTAAAACTCACCAACGGCATGGGCACAGGCCAGATCTCACTGGCCAACACCTTCTTCACCGGCTTCTACGAGGTGCGGGCCTATACAAAATGGATGCTTGCTTTCGGCGAAGACCCGCAATATTTCTCACGCACCTTCCCCATCTACCGCAAGCGACTTAGCCCTACCGAGCCACGCTCCATCGCTGAATACCGTATGGACAAAAGCATGATGCAACGGCCTGCAGAAAAGGTAAAGGGTCTGTCGGCACGGTTCTATCCCGAAGGCGGACAACTCGTGGAAGGCATCACCTCAGTGGTGGGTGTGGAGACATTCAATGCCGATTCGGGCTGGGTGAATATCAGCGGTTTTCTCTTAAACGAAAAAGGCGAGCGCACCACCCCGCTCGCCACCATTCACGATGGCATGGGAACGTTTCTATACACCCCTGGTGCAACTCCCACTAAGGTTGAGTTCGACTATAACGGCAAGACTCACCGATTTACCCTTCCTGAAGCTAAAAAGGAAGGATTCGTCATGCGCGTCAATACCAAGCAAGACGAAATAGAAGTAAGAATTGATGCGGCAGGAAACAACCTCCCTACAGCCTTGTTTATTTTCTCGCAAGGCACACCCGTCAACTATATTCCCATCACCACACAGCATCTGCGCATTCCTGTAAAAGAATTGCCTGCAGGCGTTATCCGACTTTCACTGATTAACACACAAGGTAAGACACTGGCTGACCGCTATTGCTTCGTCATGCCCGATGCGCAAGCACAGATACAAGTGAACACCGACAAACCCTACTATATGCCTCATGAGAAAGCCACTTGCCGCTTACGTCTCACCTCGGCCAATGGCCAACCACTGGCTGGCATACCCGTTGCATTGAGCATCCGCGACGGAATGGAAAACGACAGCGAAGACGATAGCAACAATATTCTCACCGACCTTCTGCTTACCTCCAACCTGCGTGGCTATATCCACCAGCCCGGATTCTACCTTTCCGACCGATCCGCACAACGCAGGAAGTTACTCGACAACCTATTGCTCATACGCGGCCAAAGCCACTACGACCTCGGTGAAGCTATCGGCACGAAACCTTTCTCGCCACACTATCTGCCAGAAGAACAACTGACACTCTACGGACAGGTACACTCGTGGTTCGGCAAACAGCAGCGAGGCATCGGCGTGACCATTCTCGCACAAAACGACTCGGTGAACATCGCAGGCAGCACCGTGACCGACTCACTCGGCTATTTCTCCGTACCCATCGACGACTTCACTGGTCGCATGGAAGCCCTCATACAGACCCGCTACGAAGGGAAACAGTTCAACCGCAATACCTCGGTGAGCCTATTCCGCAACTTCGAACCCCCGCTTCGCGCCCTCGATTATCGAGAGACACACCTCATAAAGGAACAAGGGACAATGGACAATGGACAAGAGAATAGTCTCATCTCCAATGCCTTACTCGACTCACTCTACAATATTTCCGACAGTCTTTATGACGATGTAAAAGAAATTGAGGAGATAGTAGTCACGGCCAAGCGAAAACGCTACGACATCAATAAGGCCACGCAAGCCTTCGAACGTAACATCGTGGCTTACTATAACATACGGCAAATCGTTGACCGTATGCGCGACGAAGGTAAAACCGTGGTCGATGACCTCGGCTATCTGTTCTATCAGCTCAACCCCAAGAAATTCGACCGCGACGGCACACGCTATGGCACAGCACCCCTGCGCTATAGCATCAACGGACAAAGCATCGACCAATCGTTTGTGAACCACAGCATCCTTGAGCGTGTCCAGACCGCCCTACTCTACCAAGACCAGTTCCGCAAGACCTCCTACAGCTACGCCCCCGAGAACTATCGCGTGAAGGAAAACGAAATGCAGGACTTTTTCACCCACTCCGCCGCCGAAACCGACACCATCAACTTTGGACAACAGCGCGAGACCTACATCCGCTGCGACCTTACCGTTGACCCAGGCTTCGAGGCATGGCGCAGTTATAAACCAACTCACGGCATCCGCCACACTTACATACAAGGATATGAAAATCCCCTCCCAACTTCCCAGGGAGGAAGAGGAGAGGGAATGTTCGTAACTGATGAGAATGGCGAAATCGTTGTCGAAGTCCAAACCGGCAACAACCCAACCTTCCTGCTTATCTCAGCTGAAGCCCTTGCCAACGGCAAGCCTACTGCCACCTCCGTGAAGAGTATCTCCGTAGGTAAAAAGCCATAAGGTCAAGGAGGTTTTTGCCAATTTAGTGTTTGAAAGAAAAATCGGCAAAACGCTTTCCATTACGTTTTTGGCTTTGCCTCAAACAAACGTCTCGAGAAATTTCAACGTCCCATCAATGTGCAACTGCTGAACCATAGCGGGAACGAGCAGTGTCTCGCCCTGACGCAGGCTGATGGTCTGGCCATCTGCAGTGACGGAGGCCTCACCCTTGAGAGCGATAAGGATAACAAACGAGTCGAGGTCGGAGTAATCGAGTGTCATGGGTTCGTCGAGGTCGTAGACGGCAGTGGTGAAGTATGGACAGCTGACGAGGGGCACGCCCTGGTTCTTCTCGGGCGAGTAGCTTGTGCGGTAGTCGTCCTCTACATGGTAGTCAATGCTCTCGGCGGCCAGCTCGGTGTGCAGCTCGCGGTAGTTGCCGTCCTTGTCCTTGCGCTTGAAGTCGTAGATGCGGTAGGTGACGTCGCTGGTCTGCTGAATCTCGGCCAGAAAGCAGCCGGTGCCGATGGCGTGGATGCGGCCGGCGGGCAGGAAGAAGCAGTCGCCCTCTTTGACGCTGTACTGTGCCAGTGCGTCGCATATCGTGTCGTCCTCCACCATCTGCTTGTATTGCTCGGGGGTGATGGTCTTCTTCAGTCCGCTGTAGAGCTTGGCGTCGGGAGCCGAGTCCATGAGGTACCACATCTCGGTCTTGCCCCTCGACTTGCCCTGCCGGTGTGCAATCTCGTCGGTGGGATGCACCTGGATGGACAGGTCTTGGCGAGCATCGATAAACTTGATGAGCAGCGGAAACTCGTTGCCGAAGCGGGCGTAATTGTCGCGGCCCACCAGTTTCTCCTTCAGCTCGGCCACAAGGTCGTTGAGCTTCCTGCCGGCATATTCGCCTTCGCTGACGATTGTCTCGTTGTCTTTCACTCCGGAGATTTCCCAGCTCTCTCCAACGTTCTCAAGCTTGTCGTGCAGATGCTTGAAAGGAATAATCTTGTCGCCGCCCCAAAGCGTTTGCTTCAGCAGCGCATTGAATTTTATCGGTTGCATATATAAATGTTGAAATGTTGAACGGTTGAATGATTGTAATGTTGAAATAAGTCTATCTCCGACTCCTCCCTGAAGGGAAGGGCGCTTTCGGATGCAAAGATACAAAAAAACGTTTACATATCGCAGTGTTGTCCGAAATAAATTCAACCTGTGCAGGGATTTTCAGATGAAAATGGCGATAAGTGTCAAGCAGAAGAATAAAGTCGGCCTCCGTCTTTTGTGAACAAATCTTAACAACTGAGGTGAAACATATATCGTTTGCCTCATGAAATGTTAACGCGCCATTTTCGTTTTAACACTTCACTTAGCCCCCCTAAATTAGGGGATTGGGGGTATCTAACGTCCCTTTCACTCCCCTTTCACTCCCCTTTCACTCCCCTTTCACTCCCCTTCATTTCCGAAACATATATGTTTCACCCTCTAAAAGACCGTGTTTTGGGTGGTAAAAGATAAGCTTTCGGGGTGCAAAAGACGGTCTTTTGCAACCCGAAACATATATCTTTCGGAAGTGATAAGTGAAAAGTGAGAAGTGACAAGTATTGAAACGCACTGATTTGCAGCGGTTTATAAATCGTCAGCCAGAATCGCTCGTTTTGATGTCTTTGGTCAACAACCCCACCTCCACCATTTCGGTCGATTCTCGACGTTAAAATTTCTCAGCCAAGACGGATTTTTTTAACACTTTTACGCGGAATAACCACAATGAAGGGGGCATCATAATTCCTCCCCTACATACAAATGGAGATTTCCGTGTTTCTCCGTGTTCATCCGTTGCTGATTATGCGAGGTTTACGCTTCGCGCCAGAAGTTGCGGGTGAACAGCACGAGGACGGTCATGATTTCGAGACGTCCCATGAGCATGAGCAGACAGAGAATCCACTTGATGTGCACGGGCAGGACTGCCCACGACATGACGGGGCCTATCTGTGTGCCGAGCGTGGGTCCGACGTTGCCCACGCAGCTCAGGGCGATGGTAACCGAGTTGGTGTTGTCGATGCCCGACATGATCATCACGGTGGCGGTGAAGAGCACCATGAGCATGGTGAGGGCGAAGAAGGCGAAGAGTGCGACGAGCTTCGACTGCGGGATGTTCTGGCCGTTGACTCTGACGGGCAGCACGGCGTTGGGATGCAGTATCTGTCGGAAACTGTTGCGCACCACCTTCAGCAGCATGACGCCACGCACGCATTTCAGTCCGCCGCTGGTGCTGCCGGCGCAGGCACCGAGATACATCACCACGCCGAGGATGACCCAGGTGATGTGGGGCCACTGGCCGGCATCCTCGTTGAACATGCCGGTGGTGGTCATGAACGAGACTACCTGGAACAATGCGCTGCGGAAGGCGTGCTCGATGTCGTAGCCCATGCGGGTGAAGAGCAGGTACATAATCCATGCGGTGGCTATGAAGAGCACGCTGACGTAGAATTTGAACTCAGAGTTCTTCAGCAGCGACTTGAAGCGGAGTTTGAAGATGCTGACGTAGAGCAGCGTGAAGTTGATGCCCGAGAGAAACTGGAAGAGGATGGAGATGTAGTCGATTGATGCCGAGTGGAAATACTCGGTGCTGTCGTTGTGGATGGCGAAGCCGCCGGTGGCCGTGGTGGTCATGGAGTAGTTGGAGGCCTCGAACCAGTTCATGCCGACTGCCCAGTACGACAGGGCGCAGCCTGCGGTGAGCAGCACGTAGATGGTCCAGATCCACTTGGCCGAGGTGGTGAGTCGCGGGTGTACCTTTGCGCGTATGGGGCCGGTGGCCTCGGCGGCAAACACCTTCACGCTTCCTCCCACGAGCGAGGGGATGATGGCGATGGTGAAGAACACGATTCCCAGTCCGCCTATCCACTGTGTGAGCGAGCGCCAGAACAGGATGGCGTGGGGCAGACGCTCCACGTCGTCGAGTATGGTGGCGCCGGTGGTGGTGAAGCCCGACATGGTTTCGAAGAAGGCGTCGGTGACGTTGGTGATGCTGCCGTGGAAGAGAAAGGGAAACATGCCGAAGAAGGAGAAGATGACCCACGAGGCGGTGACCACCAGATAGGCGTCGCGCCGGCTGAGCGTGTTCTCGGCATTGCGTCCGGCAAAGAGCAGGAGGAAGGCGCAACCCGACGTGAGCAACATCGACAGCAGGAAGGCGAGGTCGTCGTCTTCCTGATACCAGAAGGCTATTGCTGCGCACAGAGCCATGAAGAAGGCTTCGATGAACAGCAGCGAACCGATGATTTTTGATGTGATACGGAAGTTTACCATATTACATTCACCATATACTATGTTTAAAATATTTCTCTATGCTGCTCAGCTTTTGCGCATGACAGAAGACCATGACGGAGTCGCCGGCCTGAATCTGGGTGTTACCTGAGACGAGCATGCCCTCGCCGTCGCGCACGATGCCACCGATGGTGATGCCGTTGGGCAGGTTCAGGTCGCGTACGAGCTTCTTCGTCACGCGCGATCCGCTCTCGGGGATAAACTCGGCCACGTCGGCATTGGCGCTGGTGATGAAGTGCACGTTGTGGACATTCACGTCGAACATCATCTGGTAGATGTGAGAGGCGGCAATAACTTTCTTGTTGATGACGGTACCAATGTCGAGACTCTCAGCCATCGTCGCATAGTCGAGGTTTTCCACCATGGCGACAGTCTTCCTCACACCCAGTCGCTTGGCGGCAAGGCAGGCGAGAATATTGGTCTCTGCGTTACCACTCAGCGAGACGAAAGCCTGCGTATTGCGGATACCCTCCTCGGTAAGTAGGGGGATGTCGCGCCCGTCACCATTGATGATGAGGGCTTGTCCGTCTTCGAGCACGTCGTTAAGGTGTTCACAGCGTGCCGTGTCGGACTCAATGATTTTCACCTTCATGTACTCGGGCATCTGGCGCACTGCTCTCACAGCGGTTTTTCCACCACCCATAATCATCACGTTCTTCACGTCGGCATACTGCTCTTTGCCCACAATCTTACGGATGTAGGGAATATAGGGCTTTGTAGTCATAAAATAGGCGAGGTCGTAAAGCTGCAACTCGTCGTTGCCGCCAGGGATAATGGTGTCCTGACCACGCTTGATGGCTACAATATGATACGGATCGTCGGGTCCGCACAGTTCGCGAAGTGGCCTGTTCATGATTTCGCAAGTCTCGCGTATCTTGATGCCGAGCATAATGAGAGCGCCGTCGTGGACGTCCCACCGTTGTCTGACCCACGACATCTTCAGTCCGGCGATGATATCGCGCGCAGCGAGCTGCTCTGGGTAGATGAGCTGGTCGATGCCCATCTTGGCAAAGAATGCCTGCATCTCGGGCTCCATGTATTCAGACTTGTCTATCTTCGCTACGGTTTTCTTCGTACCGAGAGCCTTGGCCAACATACAGGCGCTCATGTTGAGACTTTCGTTGGGTGTGACGGCGATGAAAAGGTCGGCGTGGCTCACACCCGCCTCTTTCAACGCCTTGATACTATTTGGCGGAGCATGCATGGTGAGCAGATCGTAATTGGAGCCTACCTGCGCAAGTTTCTCCTCACTCTCATCGATGAGCGTAATATCCTCGTTGTCGCGAGCGAGCAACATGGCGAGATGCGTACCGATGGCATATGCGCCGCAGATGATTATTTTCATATATTATCAATTATCACTTTTGCTAAACTTTCTATGTCGAGACCAACAAGTTTTCGTAATTCGCTGACTGTGCCGTGCGTCACAAAGTGATCGGGCAGTCCGAGGCGGATAATGTTTGGATGATAATCATGGTCTGACATCCATTCGAGCACCGCCGAGCCAAATCCGCCCGTGCGCACACCGTCCTCTATGGTGATGATGCGGTCAAAGGTATCGGCCACCTCTTGCAGAATGTTCTCATCAAGAGGTTTAAGGAAGCGCATGTCATAATGAGCGAAATTGCCTTCAATCTTTTCCACCTCTTTACCTATCGGGCCGATGGAAAGTACAGCTACGCCTTTGTAGGGCGAGAGATTACTATTCTCTTGCTCCTTGCACCTTGCGCCTTGTCCCTTTCTCAGACACCTTCCAGTACCTATCTTCACTTCTTCCAACGGACAGCGCCAATCGACGATTGAACCGCGGCCGCGCGGATAACGGATGACAAACGGTCCGCTGTCTTGCTTAGAGGCGGTGAACATCAGCTTGCGCAACTCATGCTCATCCATAGGCGAGGAGATGATAGCATTCGGAATAGGCCGTAGCGCTGCCATATCGAAAGCTCCATGATGAGTCGCACCGTCCTCTCCCACGAGTCCTGCACGGTCAAGACAGATAACAACCGGCAATCGAAGCAGTGCCGTGTCGTGGATGATATTGTCGTAAGCACGCTGGGCAAAAGCCGAGTAGATATTACAAAACGGCCGCATACCCTCCTTCGCCAATCCTCCGGAGAATGTCACTGCATGCCCCTCAGCTATACCCACGTCGAACGTGCGCTCAGGCATCTTCTCCATCATGATGCTCATCGAGCAGCCTGTAGGCATGGCGGGTGTAATACCGACAATGCGCTCATCACGCTCAGCGAGCTCGAGCAGCGTCTTACCGAAGACATCCTGAAAGCGCGGCGGCAGGTTGCCGTCGTCACCCGTGATACGTTCGCCCGTGTCGGGATCGAACTTCCCTGGGGCATGCCATAGCGTCTGGCTCTTCTCCGCAGGCTCGTAGCCCTTGCCCTTCGTAGTATGCAGGTGAAGCAACTTCGGTCCGCGCATATTCTTTATCTGCCGGAGCACACGCACTATCTCCTTCACATCGTGCCCATCCATAGGTCCGAAATAACGGATATTCATGCCTTCAAAGATATTCTGTTGATTGGTCAACGCCGACTTTAGGGCGTTATTGAAGCGCAGGATGCGGTTCTTGCGGCGGTCGGTGAGGTAACCACGCTGTCCTAGCCATTTGGAGGCCTTGAAACGCAGGCGGTTATATGTGGCGTTGGTGTCGAGATTGAGCAGGTATTTCTCCATGCCTCCAACGGCACGGTCAATCGACATATCGTTGTCATTAAGCACAATGAGCAGGTTGTTTGCCGTCGACGAGACATTGTTCAACCCCTCGAAGGCCAATCCTCCACTCATCGCCCCGTCGCCGATAATCGCTACCACCTTTCTGGATGATGGATTGTTTGCCACCGCCATACCGAGGGCTGCCGAAATACTGTTCGAGGCATGTCCGCAGGCAAACGTGTCATACTCGCTCTCCTCGGGTGAGGGGAAGGGTCTGATGCCGCCCAGCCTGCGATTAGTATGAAACTGTTCGAGTCGCCCCGTTAACATCTTATGCCCGTAGGCCTGATGTCCCACGTCCCACACCAACCGATCGTCGGGTGTATTGAAAACGTAGTGCAGCGCCACCGTCAACTCCACAGCGCCAAGCGACGAGGCGAAGTGTCCGGGGTTCACCGCACACTCCTCAATAATACGCCGCCGCAATTCATCGCACACCTGCGGCAACTGCTCCACGCTCAGTTTTCGCAAGTCTTTCGGCGAGCCAATCTGCGACAAAAGAAGTTCTTCACTCTTCATTTCGGGGGCAAAGGTACGAAAATTCCGATTAAGCAAAAAGAAAAGTAATGGATTTCTTTTCTTAAACATGAGGAATTTATGCAAGGGCAGAGCCAAAGGTACAATTATCTGAGCGAAAACTTAAATAAAATTTGGTTATTCGCTCACTTAATCGTACCTTTGCAGAAAATCTAGCTACATCCGGCAGAAATTTAATAAATAGCGTTATGGCAAGAATATGGAAACTCGACAGAGACCGACTTGACAATACCGTCAGTGAGCGCAAAGACGGTGAGCGAACCGATGTATTCACCGATTTTATGATTGCCAGTGACAAAATAAAAGCGAACAAACGCATAAACAAAGAGATCGTCATAGAAGAAAAAAGAAATATGAGTAAAGTACTGATGATTGGAGCCGGTGGTGTAGCCACCGTTGCCGCGTTCAAGATTGCGCAGAACCCAGACGTGTTCAGCGAGTTAATGATTGCCAGCCGCCGCAAGGAGAAATGCGACGCGCTTGTGGAAGCTATTCACAAAAAAGGCTACGACATACCCATCCAAACAGCGCAGGTTGATGCCGATGATGTGGAGCAACTTAAAAAACTCTTTTCCGACTATCGGCCCGAGTTAGTCATCAACCTAGCATTGCCTTATCAAGACCTCACCATCATGGAGGCTTGTCTGGCCTGCGGATGCAACTATCTAGACACGGCCAACTACGAGCCGAAGGACGAGGCTCACTTCGAGTACTCATGGCAATGGGCCTACAAGGAGCGCTTCGAGCAGGCTGGGCTAACCGCAATTCTCGGCTGTGGCTTTGATCCGGGCGTAAGCGGTATTTATACTGCCTATGCCGCCAAGCACCATTTCGACGAGATTCACTATCTCGACATCGTGGACTGCAATGCCGGCGACCATCACAAAGCTTTTGCCACTAATTTTAACCCGGAAATCAACATCCGCGAGATTACGCAAAAAGGCCTTTACTACAAAGACGGACAATGGATTGAGACCGAACCGCTGGAGATTCACCGCCCGCTCACCTATCCTAACATCGGCCCACGCGAGTCATATCTGCTACATCACGAGGAATTGGAGAGTCTTGTAAAGAACTATCCGACTATTCGTCAGGCACGCTTCTGGATGACCTTCGGTGAGCAATACATCAAACACTTGGATGTGATTCAAAACATCGGCATGAGCCGTATCGACCCCGTTGAGTACGAGGCTCCATTGGCAGAAGATCCGACGAAAACGGTAAAAGTCAGCATTATTCCCCTGCAGTTTCTCAAGGCCGTGCTGCCCAACCCACAGGACCTCGGCGAGAATTACGAAGGCGAGACCTCCATCGGTTGCCGTATACGAGGCATCAAAGACGGCAAAGAGCGTACATATTATGTCTACAACAACTGCTCCCACCGTGCCGCATACGAGGAGACAGGGATGCAGGGCGTGAGCTATACCACTGGCGTGCCTGCCATGATTGGTGCCATGATGTTCCTCAAGGGATTGTGGTGTAAACCCGGTGTATGGAACGTGGAAGACTTCGACCCCGACCCCTTCATGGAACAGCTCAACATCCAAGGTCTCCCTTGGCATGAAGAATTCGACGGAAACCTTGAATTATAATTTCTCCCAGTTTCTCCGGGCAGAACTAAAAAGATATTAGTTGAAATAAAAATAAGAATCTTTAGAAAGTCTGGCTATCCCCCTGAAACCAGCCAGGCACTCCCTTCCATTGGAGGGGTTGGGGGAGATTTACTATGGCAAAGAAAGAAGAGACACAAGTTGCAAACCAACAGAGCGAAAAGCTGAAAGCCTTGCAGGCTGCCATGTCGAAAATTGAGAAAGACTATGGTAAAGGCAGTATCATGCGCATGGGTGACGAACAAATAGAACAGGTCGATGTCATCCCCACTGGCTCCATCGGGCTGAACGCAGCCCTTGGTGTAGGCGGCTATCCCCGTGGACGCATCATCGAAATATTCGGTCCCGAGTCATCGGGTAAGACCACCTTGGCCATCCATGCCATCGCTGAGGCGCAGAAGCAGGGTGGCATTGCAGCTTTCATCGACGCTGAGCATGCCTTCGACCGCTTCTATGCCGAGAAGCTGGGAGTCGATGTGAACAACCTCTACATCGCCCAACCTGACAATGGTGAACAGGCACTGGAGATTGCCGACCAGCTCATTCGCTCGTCGGCCGTTGATATCGTGGTTATCGACTCCGTGGCTGCACTCACACCAAAGAAAGAGATTGAAGGCGACATGGGCGACTCGGCAGTGGGGTTGCACGCCCGACTGATGAGCCAGGCTCTCAGAAAACTCACCTCAACCATCGCCAAGACCAACACCACCTGTATTTTCATCAACCAACTGCGCGAGAAAATCGGTATCATGTTCGGCAACCCCGAGACCACCACAGGCGGCAACGCACTCAAGTTCTATGCCTCAGTGCGTCTCGATATACGCAAGTCCACCGCCATCAAAGACGGCGACGAGGTGCTGGGCAATCTGACTAAAGTAAAAGTTGTGAAGAACAAAGTGGCTCCGCCTTTCCGTCGCGCTGAGTTCGACATCATGTTTGGAGAAGGTATCTCGAAGGTTGGTGAGATTATAGACCTTGGCGTGGAGTACGGCATCATACAAAAGAGTGGGTCGTGGTTCTCCTACAACGATACCCGACTGGCTCAGGGACGCGATGCCACAAAGCAATTGCTCAAGGACAATCCCGAACTTTGCGAAGAGCTCGAAGGCCTTATCATGAAAGCTATTGCCGAAAAATAGAGTAAATGGTTAATGGTGTATGGTTGATAGACTTTTCAATAGAAACTATCAACCATACACCATTAATCATACATTATCATTTCCTTTTTAATTCCCTTTCCAAGTCCGCCTGAATACGACTGACAGGAACGGAACGGAAATAACCGAGGTTTTTCTTCAACGTGAACTCGATATTACCTAGACTACGCTGATAACACGACAACTCGTTGCGTCGCTGGGTAGTATGCTGACTCTGATAGCGTATCTCTTCTTCCCGCTGACGGATGAGTTTCTCACAGACTTTTTTCAGCATGGGTACCACCACTTTATCGAAAAGGTGATGCCCTTGTATATATAAATAGGTGGTGTCAGGAGTGACACCAAGCTGTTTTAGCTCTTCCTTCAGTTCCAGATATGATTGCTTCGCATCGGGGTGCGCCTTCTGCAGTTGTCCGATTCGCGATCCAACCTTGCGCCGCACATTCTGGATAATCGTCTCAGCCTTCTCAATGGTGAAGTTACCTGTCTCGATGACATGGTTAAAGTCGGTAATGGTGAAATCGCGGTATTCGGGTCGGCGGTAGTGCCAAATGCTCCATACAAACAGCGGGAAAATGGCTTGCGAGTATTGCCGTAAGTATTCGGCACAGTTGAACACCTCGCGATCGTTCAGCGTAACCGCCACGCACACCTCACGCAGCGACTCTGCAAAGCATTGCAGGTTCTCAATGGCATAGGCATATGTATGGAAGACATACCTATTGTTAATAAGTTCGTAAGAGGTGGGTGTGACACCCTGGATAAGATAATCGTAGTCGGCATCCACACACGCCAGCATATACTGTCCTGTGTGTTTCGTAAGCAAGTTCATAATGGCCGACTTTTTTCCCCTTTCAAGCTTCCCCACACGTGTGGGCAACAGTATCTCGAAATAGCGCGTTTCATCTTCAAAACGGCTGAGCATGGAACGCCAGAAGAAAATATCATCATAGCTTTCCACATAAACCACAATACGCCTTCGTGACGACGAAGGCCGTAGCTTGTTCGCCGCCTCAAACCATTCCGAGGACAAATTATCTACCAGTCGTTTATGACTCATCACTTTTCACTTACAACAATATCTATGACCTCCGTCACCTTATCGCCCCATCCCTTTGCAATGATGCCTGGCGCATGAGTGGTGAGGATAACCTGAGCATTAGGGTTCAACTCTGTAATCATGTCGATGAGCTGGTTCTGCCACTCAAGGTGAAGAGATATCTCGGGCTCATCGAGGAATAGGACATAAGGCAGTTTGTCCTCCACCAATACTGTGAGCAGAATAGACAACATTTGTTTCTCACCACTTGATAGTTTATAGGGTGAGAGCCGCTCACCATGCTGTGTGAACCAAATCTCATTTTCGCCCCGCACCACGCTCTTACTCGTATTCTCAAACAGAGTGTCTATCATGTCAAGAAAACGCTCCTTGGGCTTAGACACATCCTGTGCCTTGGCGGCGGCATCGGGTGAACCTCCTTGGATAATCTCAATGATGCGATTGCCGATATTCACCTGATAAGCGAGATAGCGGCGTTGCAACTGATAGAGACGAAAATCTATCTCCGACGACACCAACGGCTCGCCTATCCGCGCCATTGTGTCTTTATCCAAAGCCGGATTGTCCATCGACCGGATCACGTCGTAACGAATCCATTTGGCATCCTCGGGGAACACTTTCAGCCGCACGCCTTTCAGCATGTGCGACGGAAACTCACCACCTGTGGAAAGGCTTTTCACCACCTTATTCAAGATGGTTGACTTACCCTCGCCGTTCATGCCACTCAACACGTTCACCTTCGGATCGAGATTCCACAAGATGTGACGTTTCCCAGCCCATAGCGAGTCAATCTCTATCTGCGTAATGTAATCAGCATATTTCTGCATAGTAATATGATTTTGGGTATGCAAATATAGGAATTCTTTTGTATTTCGCAAAACAATTGAGAAAAAAACTACAAATTGATACCATAATCGTGTTTCACCTCACTCATCACGAAGATGCTCTCCAGCGAGTCGAGGCTTTCTATAGTGCCCAGCTTGTTGAGAACAAATTCCTGATATTGCTTCATATCTGTAGCCCTTACTTTCAACAGGTAATCATAGTTTCCCGAGATGTTATAGCACTCGGTCACTTCAGGAATACGCTGGACGCGACGAGAAAATGCTCCGGCAATCTCATGGTTGATTTGCTTCAATTTCACTTTACAGAACACCAGTAGTCCTTGCCCCAGTTTCTCTGCATCAAGTACGGCGATATATTTGCGGATATACCCTTTCTTCTCTAATCTTTTCAACCGCTCAAAAACAGGCGTTGGGGTCAGGTGTACGGCATCGGCTAACTCTTTTGTCGTCAGCTTTGCATTCTTCTGCAGCGTTCGAAGTATCTGCAAGTCGGTCTGGTCTAATATGTCCATGGGTCGTCAAAAGAAAATTATTCTGTCTGAAACCATTATTTTGGAAGTAAACAGAAATTATAAACTAATTAATAGCGCAAATGTAGTAAATATTTCTGAAATTGCAAAATTATTTGGACAATATTTCCAAACTTTGTAACTTTGCACCCAGAAAAGTTCAGAAAATGTATAAAAAAGAAAGGGAAAAAACATGACACAACGAAAACTACACTTTGAGACTTTGCAACTGCACGTCGGGCAGGAGCAACCCGACCCCGCCACTGATGCGCGGGCAGTGCCCATTTACCAAACCACAAGCTATGTGTTCCGTGACTCTCAGCATGCGGCCGACCGCTTCGGCTTGCGCGACGCAGGCAACATCTACGGACGTCTGACCAATTCCACGCAGGGCGTATTGGAAGAGCGTGTGGCTGCACTTGAGAGCGGTGTGGCCGGACTGGCCGTCGCTTCCGGTGCCGCTGCCATCACGTATGCGCTGCAGAACATAGCCCGAAACGGTGACCACATCATCGCAGCCAATAATCTTTACGGCGGAACCTATAATCTGATTGCCCACACGCTCACTACGCAAGGCGTCGACGTTTCCATTGTCAACCCAGCCGACTTCGACGAGGTGGACCGTGCTTTCAAGACCAACACAAAAGCCATCATCATAGAAACCTTCGGTAATCCCAACTCAAGCGTGACCGACATCGACAAAATTTCGGAGATTGCCCACCGCCACAATACCATCGTCATTGTGGACAATACCTTCGGCACACCTTATCTCATCCGACCCATTGAGCATGGTGCCGACGTAGTGGTGCACTCGGCCACAAAATTCATTGGCGGTCACGGCTCGAGCCTCGGCGGGATTATCATCGACGCAGGGCGCTTCGACTGGAAAGCCAATGCCGACAAATATCCCACACTGGCCAAGCCCGACCCCTCCTATCACGGAGCAGTGTTTGCCGACGTAGCCGGAGCAGCTGCCTTCGTGACACGCATCCGTGCCGTCATCCTACGCGACACCGGAGCCGCCATCTCACCCTTTAACGCCTGGATTCTACTCCAAGGACTTGAAACACTCTCCTTACGTGTAGAACGCCACAGCTACAACACCCGGCGTGTAGTAGATTTTCTTGCGACCCATCCGAAAGTAGCACGGGTAAATCATCCCTCGCTGCCCGACCACCCCGACCACGAACTCTACACAAAACTTTTCCCACAAGGCGGTGGCAGTATCTTTACTTTCGAGGTTAAGGGCGGACAGGAAGAAGCCTGGCGATTCATCGATGCGCTGGAGATATTCTCGCTATTGGCTAATGTGGCCGACGTAAAAAGCCTTGTCATCCATCCCGCCACGACAACCCACTCACAACTCTCGCCCGAGGAACTGGACGAGCAGCATATCTACCCCTCTACCATCCGCCTGAGCATAGGTACCGAGCACATCGACGACATCATTGCTGACCTCAGCCAAGCTCTCGACGCAATTTGAAACAACTAAATTAAAATAAAAAGAATATGGCAAACATTGCAAAACAACTCACCGACCTGATTGGTCGCACCCCGCTTGTAGAACTGAACCGTTTTTCCGTCGCCAACGGCATTGAGACACCCATCATTGCGAAAGTGGAATTCTTCAATCCAGGCGGCTCAGTGAAAGACCGCATCGCACTGGCGATGATTGAAGATGCCGAGCAGAGAGGTATTCTGAAACCTGGAGCCACCATTATCGAGCCCACCTCAGGCAACACGGGCGTTGGTCTCGCGCTCATCTCTGCCGTGAAGGGCTATCACCTTATTCTGACCATGCCCGACACGATGAGCGTCGAGCGTCGCAACCTTGTGAAAGCCTATGGTGCCGAAGTGCGGCTCACTCCAGGTAAGGACGGTATGACAGGTGCCATCCGCATGGCCGAACAGCTGCGCGACGAGATAGCCGGCAGCGTCATCCTCGGGCAGTTCGACAATCCTGCCAACCCCGCTAAGCACTACCAGACCACCGGCCCCGAGATTTGGGCCGACACCGAAGGCCGCATCGACATCTTCGTGGCCGGCGTGGGCACAGGAGGCACCGTCTCTGGAACGGCCAGATACCTGAAAGAGCAGAACCCGAACGTGAGGATCGTAGCCGTAGAGCCCCTCTCCTCTCCCGTGCTCAACGGCGGACAGAGCGGCCCCCATAAGATACAGGGTATCGGCGCAGGCTTCGTACCGCAAACTTATGACGCCACGCTTATCGACGAGGTGTTTGATGTCGACAACGACGATGCCATCCGCACCGGCCGACAGCTCGCCCAGCAGGAAGGCCTGCTCGTGGGCATCAGCTCTGGGGCTGCAGCCTATGCCGCCGCACAAGTGGCCAAGAGACCCGAGAACAAGGGCAAGCGTATAGTCGCCCTCCTACCCGACACCGGCGAGCGCTACCTCTCCACCGTGCTCTACGCCTTCGAGGAATATCCACTATAAAACTAACACCCACTCCTAAGCGCTTAGGAGTGGGTGTTTAACATTTCCGACTGTTAAAATTTAACAGTCAAAGTGGCGTGAGAATGCCGTCGTTGTAAAATTTTTCCCTCGTGGTCGAAAATAACGCAATTTTGAGCCATTTTCTTTATTTTCGCTAACTCGCTGGGAATAAGTTATATAGGTCACTTAGGACTTATAAGACTTATAGGCCGTATCGCGAAAGATATACCTTTCGCTTGCGAGAGCTAAGCTTTCACCTCCCGAAAGACCGTCTTTCACGCTCCAAAACACCGTCTTTTGCAACCCGAAACATATACCTTTCGCACGGATGTAGGAACGCGCCGCACCCCGTTAACTATGAGAAAAAGTGAAACATATATCTTTCACTCGCGTAGAATAAGAAAAAATCCCGACAAAAGATTCCACTTTTTTCATTCTCTGAAGTTAACGTTTTGAACATTACCGCTTTATGCTTTCCTTCTCGGAAGAAAAAACAAACGAGTTTGTTTTGTTCTTCTCTCGACTTTCCATTACTTTGCCACTAAAGTGGCGAACTTACTTCGTCTCGGAAGAAAAAACAAACGAGTTTGTTTTGTTCTTCTCTCGACTTTCCGTAACTTTGCAGCCGAAAAAGGAATGAAGGCAAGAAAAGAGAAACGAAGCGATCGGCTGCTGGCGCATATCCGTGAGGGGCAAGTGATGTCGCGCAGTGAGATGCTCAGTCTCATTGTGAGTCTGAGTATTCCTTCTATTCTGGCACAGCTGACGAATGTGATGATGTTCTTCATCGACCAGGCAATGGTAGGCTCATTAGGAGCGGAGGCACCGGCAGCCATCGGATTGGTGGAGAGCACCATCTGGCTCTTTGGCGGGCTGTCGGGGGCTGTGTCGATGGGATTCTCGGTTCAGACAGCCCATTTCATCGGTGCCAACGACTTTGTGAAAGCCCGACAGGTAGTACGCCACGGACTGCTGGCATGTCTGGGCATCAGCCTGCTCGTCATGCTTATTGCCATAGTCATTGCCCGTCCCCTTCCCTACTGGCTCGGTGGTGGTGCCGACATTGCCGGCGACGCAAGCACCTACTTCCTCATCTTCGCCATGGCAGTACCCTTCATGCAAATGAACATTCTGGCGGCCTCGATGCTGAAATGCGAGGGCAACATGAGGGTGGCCAGCGCACTGAGCGTGACGCTCTGCGTGCTCGACATGCTGTTCAACTTCCTTTTCATATTCCCCACCCGCACATTTCAATTCTCAATCCTCAATTCTCAATTCTCAATTCTCATTCCCGGTGCAGGACTGGGTGTCACCGGTGCAGCCATCGGAACCGCCACGGCCTTCGTGATCACCACGCTCGTGCAGTGTTGGTTTGCCTATGTGAGGTCGTCCATTCTCTCGCTGCGGCGAGTGGGTGAGCCCTTCCATTTGGTGACATCCTATCTGAAGAATGCCGTGAAAATCGGCGTGCCCATGGCGTTCCAGTCGGGACTGATGAGCGGAGCGCAGATTGTGAGCACGATGATTGTGGCGCCGCTCGGCAACTTTGCTATCGCCGCCAACACGTTCGCCATCACCGCCGAAAGCCTGTGCTACATGCCCGGCTATGGTATCGGCGATGCCGCCACCACACTCGTAGGCCAGAGTAAGGGAGCCGGCCGACTGGAACTGTGCCGCTCGTTCGCATGGATGACCGTCGGGCTCGGCATGCTCGTCATGGCCTTGATGGGCGTGGTGATGTATGTCTTCGCTCCCGAGATGATGGCCATCATGACACCTGTCAGCGAGATACGCGAGCTGGGTGTGGCAGCCCTGCGCATCGAGGCCTTCGCCGAGCCGATGTTCGCCGCATCGATTGTGGCCTATTGCGTATGCGTGGGAGCCGGCGATACCCTTCGCCCTGCCGTGATGAACCTCTTCTCCATGTGGTGCATCCGTCTGACGATGGCCTGGTGGCTCGCACGCGACTATGGCCTGCAAGGTGTATGGTTCGCCATGGCCGTAGAACTGTCGTTCCGAGGTGTTATCTTCCTCATCCGATTATACAGAGAACGATGGATGAAGAGCCTCTCCTAACCTCCCCAAGAGGGGATATCTGGAGAGGGGTTTAACCATAACTATACAACTCGTCACTTCTGAAAAAAATATAATTTTTCAGCTATTTATATGTGGTTTATTCCGATTTTTACTATATTTGCAGGTTGAAATAACATTTTTATGATGAAAAGACTATTTATATTTCTCTTTGCATCGGTGCTGACGAGTAGCATCTATGCTGATGACTACGGTTTCCTGACCTTTGAACAGCAGAATGGCCAAAAGACCTCGCTGGCGGTTTCGGATATGGTCATCACGTTTGTCGACGGCAAGGCACAGGCAACCGTCGGCGAGAACACCTATGACTTCACGCTAGCTGACTTGACTAAGATGTATTTCTCTGTAGAGGACATCACCACGAGCATAGGAACCCCTCCCAACCTCCCCCAATGGGGAGAGACTCAGACTACTGGCATCTATGACCTTCAAGGCCGTAAGATTACCGACATTCCCTCATCCAGAAAAGGTTTCTACATCGTGAGGAGAAACGGGCAAACCTATAAAACCGTCATCAAATGAAAAATACTCTTCGTCTCATTGTGATGACACTCATCACCTGTCATTTGTCACCTATCACCACCTCAGCACAGACACTAAATGTGAACATGGGACAGGTAACCTATGCCTATAGGAGCGACAAGACCAATGACATGACATACACCAACGGTACCACGCTAACCATCTGCGGTAAGACTTACAACACAGCTGACATAGACAACATTACCATCGACAACACTGCCGTAGGCGACTCAACCATCAGCGTGACTTATACCGAGACAACAGCGAAAGTCGTTGTATCGGGCGACATCGCCAGCATGGTCACGGCGGAAGTCAGCGGAGCTAAAGTGAAAATCGTACAGAGCGAAGAGCTGCAAAGCACCGTAAACTATACACTTACAGGCAATAGCAACGAGGGACTATTCTACATGGACGGTCACTTTAAGACCAACATCACCCTACGCGACCTTACCCTGAGTAACGCCACCGACTCGCTTATCTACATCGACTGCGGAAAGAAGGTCTATCTCATCCTTGAGGGCACCAACACGCTGACCGACGGCATCAATGGTAAGCACAATGCGTGCCTCTACTCCGACGGTCACACAGAGATACAGGGCGACGGCACCCTCAACATTACCGCACGCACGAAGCACGGATTTAACTCCGACGAGCGATTCGTCATGTCGGGCGGCACCGTAAACGTACTTGCCGCACCAGGCGATGGCTTTCACATTTCCGAACGCTTCACCATGACCGGTGGCACCATCAACATCAAGAGTGTGGGCGACGGCATCGACGTGGGATTCAGAGGCGCCACCAAGGGAACAAAAGACCAGTATGAACACAACGGCTGGG
This sequence comes from uncultured Prevotella sp., assembly GCA_905234845.1. GTDB lineage: Bacteria > Bacteroidota > Bacteroidia > Bacteroidales > Bacteroidaceae > Prevotella. The sequence goes on from CAJOIW010000009.1 coordinate 30,495, forward strand.
CAGAGATTAGCGGAGGCAATATCATCCTTGATGTCACTGGAGATACCTCGAAAGGTCTGAAAGCCGACAGCACCATCGTGGTATCTGGCACCGCCGACCTCAATATCACTCTCAGCGGCAACTGTGTCTATAACGCTGTGGAGAGAGACATCAACGGCACCTCAGCCATCAAGACAGGCGGAGCCTATCAGCAAAGCGGCGGCACAGTATTTACCCTGCACACGGGCGAAGGCGGCCGCGGCATCAATGCCACCGACGAGGTCACCTTCACTGGCGGAACGGCTACTGTTGTCACCTGCGGTGAACTCTATGCCTACGGCGCTTTGGAGAAGAAAAGCCATGCTGTAAAAAGTGACAAGAACATCTACATCAACGGAGGCGACCTGCGCATAGCCGCGTCTGCCGACGATGGCAAGGCATTAGACCCAGGCTCTATCAAATACTACTTCTACATCAACGGAGGCACGCTCATGGCCATCAGCGGACAAGTTATTACTCCCGCCACAGGATCGAAGCAAGCTTATCGCAAATACGCCAACATCAGCCTCACCTCCGGACAAACCATTAAACTCAATGGTATCTCGTTCACCATACCTGCACCCTATAATAACAAAAAATCGGCCATCATCGTATCGCCAGTTTAAAGAAAAACTATAAAGTATAAAGTCAGAACATATGAAGAAACTATTTGTATCACTTCTGTTAGGTGCGCTTGCCGTGACTGGCGCACAGGCTCAGCTGCTCTACCGCATCTCGGGCAAAAACCTTGTAAAGCCCTCCTATATCATTGGTACTCACCATTTGGCAAAGGTGGCTTTCATCGATGAAATCAAAGGAGCTAAAACCGCACTCACCGAGGCCGAACAGGTCTATGGCGAGTTGGACTTTGATAATGTGATCTCGATGAACGGCATGCAGCAGGTACAGCAAGCCATGATGCTCCCTCAGGGACAGACTCTGAAAACCGTGCTCACTACTGAACAGTATCAGAAGCTCGACAAGTTTCTCGTCAAGATGATGAACGTGGGGCTTGACCACCCACAGGTGGGCGCACAGATGCTCGGACTAAAACCCGCCGCGCTGACCACGCAGCTCACCCTGCTCAGCTATCTGCAGAAGCACATGGGAGAATTCGACCCCAACAACACCTTCGACCAGTATTTCCAGATGACAGCCAAGAAAAACAACGAACCCGTCGGCGGACTGGAGACCATAGAGGAACAGACGAATATTCTCTACGGCAAGCCCCTGAAACGGCAGACCGAAGAGCTCATGTGCCTCATCGACAACTATGACTTCTATACCACCAACATGGAGGAACTGACTAAAGCCTTCTACGCTCAAGACCTTGCCAAACTACAGGAAATCAGCGATGCCAAGATTGGCGGCTCATGCGACCCTACCGCTGCCGAGGAGGCCGCGCTTATCTACAACCGCAACGCCAACTGGGTAAAGAAGATGCCAGCCATCATGGCCGACAAGTCGACCCTCTTCGCTGTGGGAGCCCTTCACCTCTGTGGCGACAAGGGCGTGCTCAACCTGCTCCGCAAGGCTGGCTACACCGTTGAGCCCTACACAGGTGCCGAGACACCCATAAACGCTCCTTCCGCAAAGGCTAAGAACCAAAACGAAAAAGCCGCCAAGAAGCGTGTGGAAGAAATCTATGCGGATGTGTTCAGTGTATATAATAAAGTCAACGAGACTGAGGACATGACTCTTTTCAATTCCCGCAGCTTTGAGCAGGACTATTGCTCACAGGACTGGAACAACGCTGTGGCTGCCGTATTGGCCAAGGACGAGAATTTCTTCGACGCCGACTACTGGATTATGGGACAGGACTGGGATAACGTAAGCATCAAGGACGTGAAAGTCTCGAAGGTAACCGATACCGTTTACACTGCCACGCTCAATATTATCAATTTCGGTACAGCCCATCCTGCCAAACTCACATTGGTTTATGAGCGCGACAACTGGTACATTGACAACTTTATCGATGTGAAGTATGACCAGGACTGGAAAGAATCTATGAAGTAAATCTAATCATCAGATATTATAGAAAACGTGGAACGCCACCTTCCTGCTTACTTAATGTAGGAATGTGGCGTTCCACATTTTCGTCAGTTCCTTAATTTATTTATAAGGTGGCACAGGTTTCCCTGGATGATGGATTTCAGCCAACGCCACATCGAAGATGAGCGTTGAGTGCGCAGGTATAGGATCGCTACCCTGTTCACCATAGCCAAGCTGATAGGGGATATAGATTTCCCATCGGTCGCCGATATGCATATATTGCAGTGCGGTGGCAAAGCCAGTTGTGAGCGTGCTCACTGCCATTTTCGTTGGCATGGCGGTAGACGGGTTGAACGTGCCGTAGTAGGTCTGGTCGAACACGTAGCCGTCAGCATAGCTCGTTGAGGGCAACAGTCGTCCGCGATAATGAACACGCACGGTATCGGTAAAGAGTGGGACTTCTGTGCCAGCGCCTTCACTGATGACATGTGCCACAATATGGTCTTCTGCCTTGTCGGTGTCGAGCGAGCCGAGCGACCATGCCTTCAGCACCTTCCAGTCGGTCGCTCCCGCGGCCACACGCTGCTTGGCTGTGGCATAGAGCGAGTTGAAATAGCTCTCATTGGTCGGCTTCCAGTTCGGATATTCGTCAACCCCGTCGTCACTCTCGCTGCAGGCAACAAACGTTACACTTCCGAGCAACAATACAATGATATAAAATAATGATTTCCTCATATTTGTTTTCATTTCAATGCGGCACGCCGCATCTCTACATACTATTTGTCTATCCCCCTCCTTGTGAGGAGTGACGGGAAATGGGTTTACAATTTCTTCAGCAACGATGAGATGCTTACCTTATCTTCGATAATACCACGCAGTTCACTGATGGGCACGCGTTGCTGCTCCATGGTGTCACGATGGCGCAGGGTAACGCAGTTATCAGTGAGCGTATCGTGGTCTACTGTAACACAGTAAGGTGTACCGATGGCATCGTGACGGCGATAGCGCTTACCGATAGAGTCTTTTTCCTCGTAGTGAGTATTGAAGTGGAAGCGTAGCTCATCGACAATCTCGCGCGCCTTTTCGGGCAGACCGTCTTTTCTAACAAGCGGCATGACACAACACTTCACGGGAGCCAGAGCTGCCGGCAGACGGAGCACTACACGTGTCTCGCCACCGTCGAGTTGTTCCTCCTGATAGCTGTGGCACATAATGGAAAGGAACATGCGGTCCACGCCTATTGAGGTCTCGATGACAAACGGTGTATAGCTCTCGCCCGACTGCGGGTCGAAATATTTAATGCTCTTGCCCGAGAATTTCTCATGCTGTGACAGGTCGAAATTCGTACGTGAGTGGATGCCTTCCACCTCTTTGAAACCGAAAGGCATGTGGAACTCGATGTCGGTAGCAGCATTAGCATAGTGGGCCAGCTTGTCGTGGTCGTGGAAACGGTAGTTCTCTGCGCCGAAGCCCAGTGCCTGATGCCATGCCATACGTGTCTGCTTCCACTTCGAGAACCATTCAAGCTCGGTGCCCGGCTGTACGAAGAACTGCATCTCCATCTGCTCGAACTCGCGCATACGGAAGATGAACTGACGGGCCACAATCTCATTGCGGAAAGCTTTTCCTATCTGCGCGATACCGAAGGGAATCTTCATGCGACCAGTTTTTTGCACGTTCAGGTAATTCACAAAAATACCTTGTGCGGTCTCCGGACGCAAATAAACCTTCATGGCTCCATCGGCCGACGCGCCCATCTCGGTGGCAAACATCAGGTTGAACTGGCGCACATCGGTCCAGTTGCGGGTACCGCTGATCGGGCATACTATCTCCTCGTCAAGGATAATCTGCTTCAGCTCCTCAAGGTCAGGTCCCTGCATGGCTGCGGCATAGCGCTCGTGCAGTGCGTCGCGCTTCTGCTTCAGCTCCTGCACGCGGGGCGAGGTGGCCAGATACTGCTCCTCGTTGAACGCCTCCTTGAAACGCTTTCGAGCCTTATCGACCTCTTTCTGAATTTTCTCGTCATATTTGGCCATCTGATCCTCAATGAGTACATCAGCACGATAGCGCTTCTTTGAGTCGCGGTTGTCGATGAGCGGGTCGTTGAACGCATCCACGTGGCCCGAAGCCTTCCAGATGGTTGGGTGCATGAAGATAGCCGAGTCGATGCCCACAATGTTCTCATGGAGCAATACCATCGACTTCCACCAATACTCTTTTATATTGTTTTTCAGTTCCACACCATTCTGACCGTAGTCGTAGACAGCGCCCAGTCCGTCGTAAATGTCGCTTGAGGGAAACACAAAGCCATATTCCTTGCAATGGCTCACAATCTTCTTGAAAACGTCTTCTTGTGCCATAAGTCTTAATTAAATTACGAAAATTCGTGTGCAAAGGTACAAATATAAATGAAGAATGAAGAATGAAGAATGAAGAATTTTCATGGAAAAAACGTTTTTTATGTTTTCCTATCCTCATATGTTATGATTACCAGTGCCAGTCTTTCTTCGCACGAGAAACCAACTTTTATGATTCGAACGCTTATCTTTCACAAAGTAATAGTATATATATTACCAAGTAAAAGTATATATATTACTCAGTAATAGTATATATATTACCGAGTAAAAGTATATATATTACTTTGTGAAACCTTAGCTTTCACATCGTGAAAGGTAAGCCCCTGCGCCGTAGGATACTGTTTTTGGCTCGCATTTTTTGTCATTTCGCTTTTTTTTCGTAATTTTGCGACAAAGTTGCGAAGTTACTTTATATCGATCAAAAAGAAGAAACGAGAATCTATTTCTTTACGTCTGATTATCCGTAACTGAGTCCAAATCGAAACAGAAAAACAGCAATATATGAGCGACGAAATAAAAGACAGCATCGCAGAAGAGGATGCCTTAGAACAGTCAGAAACAGCGAGCGAAAGCAACGATGGTCAGGCTAACGAGTCGACCGAAGAGCAAACTACAGACGCTCCCGAGGAACAGGATGAAACAGATGCCGGTGAGCCGGAACAGCATAGTGACTACCAGCCCGTGAACCGATTCGACGCCTCAGCGGTGAAGAATCTCTCAGGAATGTACCAAAACTGGTTCCTCGACTATGCCTCTTACGTGATTTTGGAGCGTGCCGTGCCACATATTGAGGATGGATTGAAACCTGTTCAACGACGTATTCTGCACTCCATGAAACGCATGGACGACGGACGATTCAACAAGGTTGCCAACATCGTAGGACACACCATGCAGTTCCATCCTCACGGCGATGCCTCCATTGCCGACGCGCTGGTGCAAATGGGACAAAAAGACCTGCTTGTCGACACACAAGGCAACTGGGGAAACATTCTCACCGGTGACCGCGCCGCCGCCCCCCGATACATCGAAGCACGACTATCTAAGTTTGCCCTTGATACCGTCTTCAACCCCAAAACCACAGAATGGCAACTTTCCTACGACGGGCGAAATAAAGAGCCTATCACCCTGCCTGCCAAATTCCCGCTACTGCTCGCACAGGGTGCCGAGGGTATTGCCGTGGGGTTGTCATCGAAAATCCTACCCCACAACTTCAACGAGATCTGCGAAGCCGCCATCGCCTATCTGCGTGGTGAAGCCTTCCAGCTCTTCCCCGACTTTCCAACCGGCGGTAGCATTGATGTGTCGAAATACAACGACGGACAACGTGGCGGTATGCTCAAGGTACGCGCTAAAATTGAAAAACTTGATCAAAAAACACTGGTCATCCGCGAGATTCCTTTTGGCAAGACTGCCGACACACTGAAGGAGTCGATACTCCGTGCCGTAGAGAAAGGGAAGATTAAGGTGAAACGCGTTGACGACATGACATCCGCCGACGTGGAGATACAAGTGCATCTGGCTCCTGGTGTGTCGTCGGACAAGACCATCGACGCATTGTTTGCCTTCTCCGACTGCGAGGTAAGTATCTCACCCAACTGCTGCGTCATCGATGACAACAAACCCCAGTTCCTCACTGTGAGTGATGTGCTGCGTCGCTCCACCGACCATACCCTCGCCCTACTACGGCGCGAGTTGGAGATTCGCAAAGCCGAACTGCTGGAGCAACTCTTCTTCTCCTCGCTCGAGCGCATCTTCATCGAGGAACGCATCTACAAGGACAAGAAATTCGAAAATGCTGAATCGCTCGATGCCGTTGTAGAACACGTGGACGGACGACTTGAGCCTTTCAAGAAAGACCTCGTGCGCGAAGTAACGCGCGACGATATCCTGCGTCTGCTCGAGATAAAGATGCAACGCATCCTGAAGTTCAACAAAGACAAGGCTGATGAGCTTATCAAGAAGATAAAATCCGAAATCAAGAAAATCAACCACGACCTGGCCCACATGGTCAACGTGACCATCAACTGGTTCACCTTCCTGAAAGAGAAGTACGGCAATGAGCATCCGCGACTCACCGAAATCAAGAACTTCGACACCATTGTGGCCGCAAAAGTGATTGAGGCCAACCAGAAACTCTACATCAACCGTCAAGAAGGCTTTGTCGGCACAGCATTGAAAAAAGACGAGTTCGTGTGCAACTGTTCCGAGATAGACGATATCATCATCTTCTACCGCGACGGAAAATACAAGGTGACACGCGTGGCAGAGAAACTCTTTGTCGGGAAAAACGTCATCCACGTAGGCGTGTTCAAGAAAAACGACAAACGAACTACTTATAATGTGGTGTATCGCGATGGAAAGGCCGGCCCGTGCTACATTAAGCGTTTCAACATCCCCGGCATCACCCGCGACCGCGAGAACGACCTCACACTCGGCAAACCCGAGTCGCGAGTAATGTACTTCACCGCCAATCCCAACGGTGAGGCTGAAGTCATTAAGGTCAACCTCGACCCTGCTGTGAAACGGCGCGCACTCATCTTCACCAAAGACTTTGCAGAAATTGGAGTGAAAGGTCGTGGCAGCAGAGGAAACCTGCTCACCAAGCAACCCGTTCAGCGCATCAGCCTTAAGAGCCACGGACACTCCACGCTCGGCGGACGGAAAGTGTGGTTCGATCCCGATGTGAAACGCCTCAATTTCGATGAACACGGACAGTTGCTCGGCGAGTTCAACGAGAACGACCTCATCCTCGTCATCCTCAACAACGGTGAATTCTATACAACCAACTTTGATGTGAACAATCACTACGAAGACAACATCCGCGTCATTGAGAAATTCAATCCCGAGAAGGTATGGAGTGCTGTCATCTACGACGCCGACAACAAAGGATATGCCTATGCCAAGCGCTTCCTCTTCGAGCCCTTCCGCAAGCATCAAAACTACATAGGCGAGAATCCAGCATCGCGAGCCGTTCTACTCTCCGACCATCCCTATCCGCGCATCCGCGTTACTTTTGGCGGAGCCGACAGCGTGCGTCCGCCCATGGAGATAGAACTCGAAGAATTTGTTGCTGTGAAAGGCTTTAAGGCTAAGGGCAAACGCATCGCCACATGGGAAATTGCATCAATAGAAGATATCGAGCCTACCCGTCAACCCGAACCGGAAGAAGCTCCGGAGGAAACAGAGAATACAGAAACCCCAGAGAGCCCAGAAATTCCAGAAACTATAGAAAAACCGGAAACTCCGGAAAACACAGAAAAGCCAGAAAACTTGGAGAAATCAGAGAAACCGGCACCGGCAACTTCTCCAGAGCCCACTATCGACGAATCTGGAAACATTATCTTCACCTATAATTCCAAACCCGATGAAAGCGGTCAGTTCAGTCTTTTCCCCGATGAGTAGCATAAGGGGATTCATACTCATTGCGCTCTTAAGCATTACAGCCAGCCTTCCTGCGCAAGAACCCGACAGCACCATGCGCGTCCGAATGATTGGTATCGGCACCGTAAATATCCTCGACACCTATCTCTCCCCAGAGAACTACACGGGCACGGAAATCAGATACGTCAGCATAACCTCAAAGCCCAGCCGATGGAATCGTCTGCGCCAACGCATCATCCATCAAGGCGATGTCTCCGTAAGCCATAACCACGCCGACAACAATAACGAAATGGCCGGATTCTACAATTTCCAATATGGCCTTACACACGGATGGATGCTCACCGAAGACCTGTACGCATGGGTCGGTGGTAGCGTGGATGCTACGCTCGGTTTTGTCTATAACATGCGCAACAGCAACAATCCCGCACAGGCAAAGGTCGCACTCAACCTCGCGCCCATGGCCGGACTGACCTATAAATTCAGCATCAAGCACCGTCCCTTCAGCCTCAACTATGAAGCCACAGCACCGCTCTGTGGACTGATGTTCTCACCGAACTACGGTCAATCGTATTACGAAATCTTTAACCGAGGTAATTACGACCACAACATCGTGCCCACCACACTCATCTCCACCCCGTCTCTTCGACAACTCCTCACGCTGGAGTTTCCTCTGCTACGCAGAAAATTTCGCATAGGCTACCTCGGCGACTACCAGCAAGCAAAGGTAAACCACTTGAAATATCACAACTATACCCACGCCCTCGTCGTGGGCATGACCATATGGAGAAAATGACCATGAAGATCACCCGACTATTCACACTCCTCTTCCTACTGCCTTTGCTCTTCGTCGGCTGCATTGATGAAGACGAATATGCCGACTCACCACAAGGCAACTTTGAGGCGCTTTGGAAAATCATCGATGAGCATTATTGCTTCTTTGATTATAAAGCCCAACAATATGGACTTGACTGGGATGAGATACACACACGCTATGCCCGACAGATAGATGCCTCGATGACCGAAGGGCAGCTCTTTGAGGTGTTAGGAAATATGCTCTCCGAACTGCGCGACGGCCACGTGAACATGTACTCATCGTGGGACGTGGCACGCAACTGGTCGTGGCACGAAGATTTCCCCGCAAACTTCTCTGACAACCTCCTCGACGAATATCTTGGCACCGACTACCGAATCGCTGCCGGACTGCGCTACCGTATTCTTGACGACAACATCGGCTACATACGCTGCGCATCGTTTGCCAATGAGTTTGGGGCTGGCAACCTTGACGACATCCTACTCTACCTTGCTCCCTGTCGCGCTCTCATCATCGATGTACGCGACAATGCCGGCGGACAGATAACCGCAGCCGAACAATTGGCCGCACGCTTCACTAATGAGGAACGGCTCGTGGGCTATATGCAACACAAGACCGGACGTGGGCACAACGATTTCTCGAAGATGGAAGAGCAGCGGCTGAAACCCTCAAAAGGTATTCGCTGGCAGAAGCGCGTGGCCGTATTGACCAACCGCTCGGTCTACAGCGCAGCCAACGAGTTTGTGAAATACATGAAACAATGCCCTAACGTCATTACCGTTGGCGACCAGACAGGCGGTGGTGCCGGTCTGCCCTTTACCTCAGAGCTGCCTTGCGGATGGAGCGTACGTTTCTCCGCCTGTCCCATGTACGACATCAACCGCCAGCCCACCGAGTTCGGCATTCAGCCCGACCACCGTGCCGAGCTCTCACAAGCCGATATGCTCCGAGGCTATGACACCATCATTGAGACCGCGCGCAAACAAATATGAGATGAAAGCACTGACCATTATAAAAGACAAACAGAAACGGACTGCATGGCTACGGGCATTTCGCATGTGGCAGCACAGGCCATATGAGGTGGCACCACTTTCGGAAACCACCCACAAGTGCTCATCCTGTAAAACGGAATTCACGGGAAATTTCTGTCCGCGCTGCGGACAATCAGCTAAAGTGGGACGCTTCTCCTTCAAGGCTGCGTTTATGCTCTTTCTCGACGTATGGGGCATGGGTAATAGAAGCATGTTCCGAAGTTTACGCGACCTGATGTTTCGTCCTGGCTATATGATTCGCGACTATCTCCGCGGCATGCAGTCGGCCTATTTCCCTCCCTTCAAAATGTTCTTCGTCCTGACTGCCATTTCACTCATCGTGGAGGAGGGCTTCATCCCATCAATTGAAAAAACGGAAACGGAAGAACAACCCACGACAGAGGTCTTTGAACAAGCGATGCAGAATGATGTAAGCGCAAATCTCACAGAGGAAGACAAGAAGGCCTACACACCGATGTATCAGTATGGTACAAAATTTGCCAAGACAATGAGCACGCTCAAAGAAAAGAATCCTGCCATCTTCGCACTCTTGTCGCTGGTGATATTCTTCACACCCTTGTTTTTCTTCCTCCGCTCCTCACCAGCTATTCCCGACCTCCGCTTTTCTGAGTTCATTATAGCCCTTGTCTATACCGCCAACACTTTCAGTATCTTTTCGATAGCAGGAAATATATTGAATTCGGAAATTCTCCAACTCATTGCCGTTCTGATATCCTTTATTGCACTCAAACAATTCTCGGGGTATTCCAAATGCCGCCTGCTCGGCTACCTTTCGTTGACCTTCTTCATCTCGATTGCTGTGCTGTTCATCACTATGATAATAGCAATATACATATTATACCTGACTACCTCGTCAGCCAGCTGAATCTTAATCGAGCACGGCTTCGACTAACCTTGGTCAGCATCGTCTCTGTGTCAATTCAACAACTATAACATATAAAAAGATGGAACAAAAATTTTGTCAGAGTTGCGGAATGCCGCTAACAAAGGATGTCCTCGGGACAAACGCCGATGGTACAAAGAACGAAGCATTCTGCATCTATTGCTACGTGGACGGAGCCTTCACGAACGACTTCACGATGGAGCAGATGGCGGAGTTTTGTGCCCAGTTTGTAGACGAGTACAACCAACACACTGGGCAAAACCTCAGCCGCGAGGAGTACAAAGCGATGCTCCTCCAATATTATCCGAATCTGAAGCGCTGGCAATAGGCTAGTTCATAGCCATAGTTCAATTCATAGTGGTTCAACCTTTGCCTTTTCTCGTATAATGCATCTTGACCCTATATCAGAAACTTGGGGAAATGGGAAGAAATGCATATCTTTGCAAGCAAAATAGCCGTTATGAAACAAGAAATCAATCCTCAAGACACCCCTCGGGCACGCGCTTTCGAGATGTGGATGAAGTCCCCGATGCCGATGGTGACCCTCGTCAAAACCTTCGACGTGTCGCATATTTGTAAAATCAGCAGGAAACGGTCGCTAAAATTCAACATGCTCTTATGCTGGTGCATCGGCAAGGCTGCCAGCAAAATCGACGAGTTCTACCTACTGCCCAAACAAGGCCGGCTGTACAAGTATGACCGTCTGGTCATCAATGTGATTGTCGGCAATAGTAAGGGCGGCATCAGCACGTGCGACATTCCCTATTCCGACAATCTGGAGCAGTTCAGTCGCGACTATGATGCCCTCACCCATTCGGCCAGCACAACGTGTCAGGACATTACCGACGAAGATGCTATGGTTATCGGCACGTCGGCGGTAACAGGCACAGAACTCGATTGCATTGTCAACCAATACAGCGGCATCTACAACAATCCCTTTCTGGTCTGGAGCAGATACAAGCGCCGCTGGCTAAAGACAACACTCGCCATTTCCTTCCAGTTCCACCATGCGCAAATGGACGGGGCACAAGCCACCCGATTCTTGGAGAATCTACAACACACGATAGGCACGATATGAATCCTATCGCGCTCCGACTTCTCAATCAGCAGCTCGTCTGTCCGCAGTTCGGCACACCTACTGAGGTCGTCGACTATATGGGTGCCATGCAAGCTCAAGAATACCGTATGATGCGATGGGCAGTGGCGATGCGGACACGCAAGCCGTCGGCCAAGGCTTTCAAGGAGGCGTTCGACAGCGGACAGATTATCCGGCTCCACCTGATGCGAGGCACATGGCAACTCGTCAGTGCCGACAACTACTGGCCGCTGCTCTGCCTTTGTGCGCCAAAAGCCATAGCGGTGACGAAGGGTTGGATGAGCAGCAACAAAATCAGCATTGCGGATGAGGAAGTGGCACAAATTCGCGACATCCTCACCCAGACCGTTGCCGAAAAGGGAAGCGCGACGAAGGAAGACTTTGTTCTGGCACTGGCCAAGCGGAATATCCACATGGACGACCACCGTCTGTCGTACCATATCCGTCTGGCCGAGATGTCGGGCATCCTCTGCAGCGGACACTTACGGCCTATGAAGCCCACCTATGCGCTTACGGCCGACAAGATAAAGCCGAAGACAGCGGTTGACCGCGACGAAGCCCTGCTGATGCTCACGCACAAATATTTCCACTGCCGCCAGCCCGCCACGCTCGAAGATTTTGTATGGTGGTCAGGACTCAACGTGAGCGACTGCCGACGGGGCATCGACATGATGGGCAACACCATCCACGCAGAGAGATTCAAGGGACGCGTATTCTACCTGACCGACGACTGCCGCACACGAGGATTCCGCACAGGCCGCTACCTTCTCATCCCTCCCTACGACGAGTATCTCATCAGTTACAAAAGCCGCGATGTCGTGCTCACGCCAGATTACCGCCACAAGGCGCACAACAACAGCGGCATCTTCCAGCCCATCATCGCCCACAACGGCATCATCTGCGGCAACTGGTCGCCCTTCCGCGACGACTGCCGCACCGAATTCTTCCTTGGAGAGCACGACGACACCGACTTGCAAAAGGAATGGGCAAGATACAAAAAGTTTCAAGCAAAGTAAACAAATCGCATAACATGACAAGCCATGACGCAGTACCAAAATTCAGACAACTTTTTGGTACTGTGAGTACCAGCCCTTGGTAGGCAGGCTACCAGACAATGGTAGCCACACTACCAACAAGCGGTAGCCACGCTACCAGATACTGGTAGTAAGGCTACAAAAAAGCGGTACGCCGACATCCAGGCATGGAAGTCAAGCGTACCGCTTAAGTCATGAAAGCCCCCGCTATGGGTTGACACATCAGGAGAAGTCTATCACATCGCGGTAATGTTCAAACGCGAGCTCCTCCGTATAGCCGTAACGGGCAAAGAGGTCAAGTATCCACTGTTGCTGCTCGGGGGTCAGCAACCGCTCGCCACGGTTATAGCGATAATACGTTCCGTGACCGCCGAGATACGCCTTCATCCGTTCGCGCAACGGCGTATAATCCCTCTGCTTCACCTCGCGGAAGAGCTGACGAAAACCATAAGCAGCATGAATCACGCGCACCGGCCTGAAATGGCGGCAGTCGCCATTCCTGTAAGCCGTAGGATAAACCGCATTGCCCCACGTCAGGTTATCGGGAACAGCCCTCCCAGCTACATAGCGCAGGCAGTCAGCATGTCGTGGACAACCCTCGCAAAAACAAAGCGCCCATGAGGTCGGTACCTCATCGAAGTTGAGTATTATGTCATCAATCGTTTCCATCGCCTACAAAGTTACAATATTTTCCCCGCTATTCCAAGCAAACTTGAAACAAAATATTCCCGGAAAGCTTCAAATTTTGAGCAAAACATTTGGTGGTTCGGCAAAAACAGCGTACCTTTGCATCCGCAATTAAAAACTGCACCCTGCGCCTGTGGCGGAATTGGCAGACGCGCCAGACTTAGGATCTGGTGTCTTACGACGTGCAGGTTCGATTCCTGTCAGGCGCACAGGCGGTCAGCGCTCCGCTAATGAAGAGTGATTAGTAGATAGCGAAAAACGAAAAGTTGTCGGCATAGCTCAGTTGGTTAGAGTATCACCTTGACATGGTGGGGGTCCTTGGTCCGAATCCAAGTGTCGACACAACAAAAAGAAGCGTGGAGTTCCACGCTTCTTTTTCACATCTATACGGTAAGTGCCGCCATCCTATTCCCAGAGGTTATCCATATCTTCCTCCGAGTCCCAGATATTCTCCTTACCGAGAGCACCGCCAGCACCGCCTTCGCCACCATCGCCAAGGTCAACACCGTTACCAGTGGCTTGATCCAGCAAATGATTCATCTTAACGGTAATCAGTTCTGATTCAGGAACTATATATTTCTTCTTCATATATATAAATCTCCTATACCTTATCATTTAACCAAAACTTTCTTACCATTCACGATGTAGATGCCGCGACGCATGCTGTTCGGATTCACACGCTGACCATTCAGGTTATAGACCTTGTCAATCATCTCAACGGTTCCCTCCGGCAACATGATACCCGTTGGCTCGTCGTCAACGGTAAAGAATTTTGCTGCCTGTGCACCTGCGGCTTTCTTCAGATAGGCACGGAAGCCTTTCATCTTTCCGTTGTCAGTCCCATGTGCATTCTGCTTGACGAGTTTGTTGCCTGCGCCGACAAAGAGGTCGCCGTTCTCGGGATCAACTCCCTTCGCGTATGTTCCGATGAAGGTGTAGTTATGTTCACTCGTCTCCTCTATCTGCTGCGGCTCACCCGATGCGATACCGACACCCTTGATGAACAATGCATCCGACACGTCGGTGGCAGCCGTAGTAGCGTGACCCGGATAAATCAGGTAAGGAGTACCAGCGGTGATGCCGTCGGTTGCGGCAAGCTTCTGGAAGTGCAGCGTCTCGCCCTTTGCGTCTTTCAGCGTGGCAAGCTCGGTGCCGTCACCGAAGGCCTCATTGATCTGCGCCCTCGTCATGCTGAACGGCACACAAATCGTATTCCAGTTACCTGCCACCAAGCCACGATAGAGACGGGCAATGGCATTGCTCTCGTCGGCCGCAGGGGTCTGGTTGCCGTCGTAGTTCTCATCAAACTCCGTACCATTATAGAGCACAGGATGACGGAAACTACCAAGGCTCTGATGCCATACATTATCTACATTCAGCCCTGAGATACCAACTTTCGGACCTGTTTGTTCGGTTTTGGTCGGGCCAGTACCCTCGAAATAAGGCCAATCGGTAGCATCCCACTTCACTTCGTCAAGGCAAACGCGACGCTCGTTGAGATTATTGCTGTCATAGGCATGGAAATACATCCATGTCTTGCCATCAGCATCCTCTATAATCCGTGAGTTATGACCAGGACCATAGAAGCCACTGGTGTTTTGAAGCAACACAACATAGTCGTCCTTTGCTCCAATGCCAAGGAATCCATCTGTCTTTGCCATATTATCACCTTCTTTATCCTTATAATAAGTACCCAAAAGACTTGTGCTGCGGCCTACGACAGTCTTATAGGTGCTACTTGATCCATTAAAGGTAGAACCAATGGAGGCAAAGAGATAATAATAATCTCCACGCTTATAGATGTAAGCAGCCTCGAAACCATCACCAAGCAGCGGCGTTTTGCTCGATTTATCCTTTACAGACAGGCCGTCGGCATTAAGTTCGGTAATATATATACCATGGAAGCTACCCCAGACGAGATATTTCTTTCCGCCGTCTTCGATGAAATAGGGGTCGATGGAATTAGTCACACCAATCTCGCTACTGGTAAACAGCTTTCCGTCTGTCCCGACAAGTCTGAACGGCCCTGCAGGACTATCGGCGGTAGCAGCGCCAATCCATGCGTCATTCTCACCACCTACCTTAGATACTGCAAAGTAAAGCACATACTGGCCGTTCTGCTTCGTGATGCAAGGTGCCCAGAAAACACCGCCTTCGCCATCTGTTCCTATCGTGCCCTTCGGATTATCGCCAAACACTTGACCTTTATAGCTCCAGTTTACCATATCTGGCGAGCGATAAACATGCTCAGCCGTAGAATAGAGATAGTAATAGCCATCGTCAGCACGGATTACCGATGGGTCGGGAGCATCGCTGCTAAGTACAGGATTGGTGTAGGTTTTTACCATATTAGTCTCAAACAAAGAACCGTTTTCTACATCAGCTTTTGATTGGATTTTCCAATTCGAATTGGGGTCAAAGACACCGCGCCAGTCACTGTTATTAGTGCCCCAGTCACCGGTGCCATAGTCGTAGCAGTTGGTCAGTTTCATATCGTTTCCACGCGAGAACTGTTTTCCTTCCTCGAATCCGTGGGTGTTGGCCGAGGTGACATAGTCTACGAAACTGTAGCAATTGTTCAAAACGGCATCACTCAGCCAACCAGAGATACTACCACTTTCGCGACCGCCTGTAATAACACCAATGTTATACACGTTTGTCAGATGAACGGTGCTATTATCAAATCGGCAACCGACAATACCGCCGGCGTTTGCTCCTGAAGCAGTAACTGTTCCTTCATTACCACAATTCTCAATATAGATATCGCCAGAGCCACGAATGGCACCGATAAATGCGGCTACAGCACTTTCTCCATTTATCTCACAATTCTTTCCGATGGTAAGATTTTTAATGGTTGCACCGTCGGCAGCTGCATTGACAAGTCCAACACCTTGTCCTTGACCACTGACACCCATATTCAAGTTCTTGATCATATAGCCTTGACCGTCAATCTCACCGGAAAAACGATTTGCCTTTGAATTCGTACCGATACCAACATAATCAAGACCGGTCATGTCAATATCTGACATGAGCTTTACCTTGACAGAAGGATGACTGGTAGCATAGCGTGCCAACCAACATAGCTGCTCTCCAGTAGAAATCTCATAGTAACCACCAGTATCAGCCATGTAATCCGATATGCAATCTCCACAAACCGAGCAGACACCATCAACATAGTTATGGGAAGCCTGCGTATGAGAACTGCTGTTGTCATTTGAGAAGCTGACTCCTGCTACAATCGTACCGTCGCAGCGCAATTCTCCAGAAGCATACACCTTAGACGTTCCCATAGGAAGAGGTTGCGGGTCGGTTCGAATGGTTTGACACCAAGGAGCGCCGCCATCCACTGAACCGTTTAGCAAGAAAGCAAGCTCTCCGCTCTGCATTTGTTCGGCAGTAGCCTCGGTAGCTTGAGGGGTAAAACGATCATCGGCCATGAAGTTTTGCATATTCCCTGTACTTCCAACATAATAACAATTAATGATTTGCGGGTCATTACGGGAAATCACCTTGTTGCTGTTGTCAGTATTTTCCTCAGTATTTTTCAAGGTAATGCTTGCATTGACATAACAGTTCTCAATTATATTCCTTGAACCGCCATTAGCATAGCCAAGAATACCACCACTACCATCAGCATTAGCGGCATTGATTGTTCCGAGGAAGGCACAGTTGCGGATAGCTCCGTTGTCGTGCATAAACGCGCCGATACCGCCGATAGTCGCATCACCATTAACTGTACTGCTGATAGTAACATAGCTGACGCAATTTTCTACGAGGACATCACCATGTGAGCCGCCGAAAATACCAGAACCGAACTGTCCGCCATTTTTCGTTATGGTTCCGTTGGTAATCAGATTTCTTACAACAGCACCACCATAGAGGAACTTGAATAATGAAGCATGATTGGTAGTCGTGGTGTATCCTACGGTCACTTTGTGTCCCTGGCCGTCGAATGTTCCTTTGTAGCCATGCCCAGAATCTTCTGCATTGCCTATCATAGTTTGCTGTTCACTGAAGTCGATATCGGCAGTGAGTTTACCATTAACCGTATTGTTCACTCTATTTACATACTCAGAAAACCAGTTCAATTGCTGCTTTGTGCTTAACTCATAGTAACCATTGTTTGGCGTAAGGAAGTTGGGATTGATCTCATCACAAACGGTGCAGAAACCCCACTCTTCACCCCAAGTATGAGACCTACGGCTACCTCCTTCTGTATTAGAGTAGGTAATCACACCTCCCTCAATGGGCGTAATACCATCACAATCCAGTTCTCCATTGGCATATACGGCGCCATGTCCTAAAGCTATAGGGACAGGATAGGGGTCAGAATTACTGCCTAAGTTCTGGTGAAATACACCTGCATCTTGTGAGTTGTTTAGGGTATAAGCGAACTTTCCGCTTGTAAGCCAAGTAGTTTCATATCCAGATGGCTGACCTTGATTATACTGATTTTCAGTGTTTAGATCATAGGAATTGGAAAATGACGGATGATTTCCACGAGCTAAACCATTACTACCATCATAGTTGTTCTCATTATATATCCGCCCCATGTTGTAGCTATTTGTAACTGTCACACGGGGAGTCCAACCAGTAAATGCGCCATTATCCCATCCGCCACTAATATTGCCTTTGTTATAGCAGTTTATAATTTCAACTTGTAGATCATCACTATAATCACGGGCAACAAGACCAGCATTATTTTCTTCACTGACAGCAAAACTCATCTCATTACCGCAGTTTTGAATGGTAATCTTGAGTCCAGTTCCACTATAGTTTACACATCCTATGATGGCTCCGATACACTTTCCGCCGGTTCCGACTACAGAACATGATGCATCGATGATTAAATTTTGAATAACCACGCCACCACTACAAACACCAAACAGACCTTGTTCTTTTACGGTTCCATCAAGTTTCATGTTCTTGATGGAATGTCCTTGCCCATCGAAGGTTCCATGATACTTATTGTTGTCTGTCCCTATTGGAGACCAGTATTCTGAAGTTGACAAAGTAATGTCGGCAGTTAAGACGGCATTTGACCCATTTGCCGTACCATTGTTTACCAAATCCCTAAAGTCCTTTAAATCCTGTGCGGTACCAATCTGATAATAACCATCGACTTGGGTTAATTGGGCATTGGCATTTCCTCCCCCGACAAAGAGAAAAAAGAGGAGGAGATAAAAGAGTTTAAGATATTTGTTATTCATTATACTTTTATTATATATTCTACTTTAGCATTCACTCTGAGCTTTAAGAAGTACTTCTGAAACTTGAGTTATTCCTTGTTTCTTTTTAAGGGGAAAAAGTTGACGGGCAGACGGTTTTCTACTCGCCAACTTTTTATGATTTCTGACACGCCACAACATATAGAGGTTGTTCGTCTCTTCTATGAGTTCTGTGGTCAAGCCATCCTTTCAAAGGAATTTACTCCTCGTCGTCCCAGACGTTACGCTTGCCGAGACCTTCGTTCCAGGGATCATCGCTACCCGCAGTGGGGTCATCGTCAAGGATGGTCTGACCGCCCAGTGTGGCGTTGAGCAGTTCGCTCTCGCTGTTCAGCTCAAGCCACTTCATACGGGGGGATTGATACTCACCTTTATTTCTGTTATTTACTACTATCATAATCTAATCTAATATCCTATTAATTAAACTATTTAACCGCCCCTCCCCAAGGGAGGGGTCGGGGGTGGGTTTCTTATTTCACCACAACCTTTTTGCCACCGATGACGTAAACGCCCTTGCGGAGAGTCTTCACGTTGGTGCCGAGGTACTGGCCGTTGATGGTGTAAACCTTCTGGTTTGCAGTCTCGATGATGTCACCGTTGATGCCGATGATACCTGTCGGATCGCCGTCGATAGTGAAGGTTGCATCCTTAGCGGCACCACCTGCCTGTGCGGGGAAGAAGGCGCGGAAGGCCTTGATCTGTCCAGTAGAAGTGACGGTCTTCAGCGTGTTGCCTGCGGCTACGAGCTTGTCGCCTACAGCAACAGATTGCGGGTTGTAAGATCCAACGAAGTAAGTGTCAGTAGAGAAAATGTCATTGGTGAGTGCCTTGCCTGTAAAGGTCATAGGAGCAGTCACGGCCTTGGTAGGCTTCACAAGGAAGGGCCAGCCTTCGCTGATCATATTGCCACCGTCTTCGAAAGCGTAGTTATTGGTCGCTGAATCATAGCCGTTAGCCTTCAGCGTAGCAGTCTGTGTACCCTCACCGAAGAATGCGGTCACCTCAGCTGCGGTCATCTCGAACGGCAGGATCAAGGTATTCCATGTGTTAGCTGCCAGCGTGCGATTGATGGAGATATTGGCATCGGTGTGAGCATAGAACTGATGATGGCCGAAGGTCTCATCAAGCGTGTAGTTCTTATGAAGTACAGGATGCTTGCTGTTGAGATCCTGATGCCATAGGAGGTTGTTGAGGGCTACTACCAGCTGTCCGCTTTCAATAAACTCATCATTGAGTTTACGATTACCTGAGAAAGCATCACCCCAAGTACCGTTGTTGGTACCCCAGTCGCCCGTACCGTAGTCGTAGCAGTTGGTCAGGTCAATGCTCCATCCACGCGAGAACTGATTACCCTCCTGGAAGCCATAAGTATCCTCAGATGTCGGATATTTCACAATGCTGTAGCAATTGACCACCTTAGCTTTCGGCATCCAGCCAGAGAAGCTACCACCATCCCATCCGCTGCGGATAACACCAACGTTGTAGCAGTTGGTGAGGTTGGGAATCACGTCGTCATTATATTTGCAGCCGATGAAGCCTGCGCCGTTGGCACCAGTGGTGGTGACGCTGGCCTCGTTGCCGCAGTTCTCGATATAGAGGTTGCCCGATGTACCGCGCACGGCACCGATAAATGCGCCGAGTGCGCCTGTTCCGGTGAATGAGCAAGAAGCATCCATTGTCAAGTTCTTGATGACAGCACCGACTGAGGCAGCATTCACGAAGCCTGCATTAGCATAATCGGCAGTGAATGCGAGGTTCTTAATGACGTTGAACTGTCCGTCAATTTCACCAACAAAGCGCTTGTCGTCTGCATCCGAGCCAAAGCCTCCGAATGTCTCGTTGCTCATGTCAATGTCGTTCATCAGTTTCACTTCAATGGCTGTGTTGTCTTGCGAAGCAGCAGCCGTCCAACGGAGCTGACGAGCAGTTGTCACTTCATACTTGCCGTTTACGGCTGTCATATATGTGGGATCGTAAGCATTGCAAACAATACCATCGTGTGCATTGTCACAGAAGCCGTCTGTATAATGGTGAGCATCCTGAACAGGTGCGGCCTCAGTATTCACAAACGTCACGTCGCCTTTCATTGCACCGTCGCAATAGAGCGATCCTTGGGTATAGACTACTGCGCCAGTCTTTGCAATAGGAAGCGGATCGGCATCGGTGCCGATGAGCTGATGCCAAGGTGTGCCGCCACTGACAGAACTGTTGAGCAGGTAGGCAACCTCACCGCTTGCAACTTGGGCAGCGGTTACCTGAGTGCCCTGGGGATGGCTGTTCAGATTGCCAAGTTCTACGAAGTAGCTGTCTGTGGGATCGGTATTGCGTACAAAGGGGTCGCCACCGGCATTGCCTACGCTAATGGTTGCATGTAGCAGACAGTGCTGTATCTTCACATTTGCACCACCGTTGGCATAACCAAGAATACCACCGTTACCGATAGCATTAGGAGCATTGATCACACCGAGGAAAGCACAGTTGCGAATGATTCCGTTATCGTGCATGTAGGCACCGATACCGCCAAAAGTAGCATCGCCAGCGCCACTACGGTTATATGTTACATAGCTGACGCAATTCTCGACAACTGATGCACCGCGTGAACCTGCGAAGATACCACCCGAGCAGTCCTGGGTGTTGCTGATAGTACCATCTACAATGAGGTTCTTAATGGTTGCGTTCTGAATATAGCGGAAGAGTCCCGAGTTTTTCTGGTTGGCATCATATTTCACCGTCACCTTATGGCCTTGACCGTCGAAGATACCTTTGAAGGGATTGCCGTCTGCCGGACCAATCATCTCGTTGTTATTATAAAGAGTTGAGAAGTCGACGTCGGCGGTAAGCTTACCGTTTACGGTATTGTCAATCTGTGCTACATACTCAGCAAACCAGTTGAGTTGCTTCTCATCGGCAATCTCATAATAGCCGTTTACAGCTGTGAGGAAGTCGGTCTGTATAATATCACATACCGTACAGAAACCCCATTCTCCATACTGGTGAGCATCACGGTTGGCACCTTCAGTGTTTGAGTAGGTGACAGTTGCGCCACTTTTGGGAGAGCCGTCGCAATTCTGCTCACCATTAGCATAGACAAGGCCGTGCGTGCCAATAAGTGTAGGATGAGTATCCTTGTTGTCACCTTCGAGGGTCTGACGCCATAAGCCTGCATCGGTGTTTCCGTTGAGCTGATAGGCGAAAGCGCCAGATGTGAGTGCGTCGGCAGCAATAAGCGTTGCGTTCTGATAATTGTTCTGGCTGTTATAGATGCCTGTCCAAGTGTTCAGGCCAGAACTGTTACGGTAAAGGTAGTTTGTCCCATCACCACCATTTTCAATGACACCAGTGTTCCAGAAGTTAGATACCTTCACACTACCATGGCCACCAAACCAACCCGTAATGATGGCACTGTCCCAGCCACCATACACGTTACCCGTGTTGTAGCAGTTGGTGATTTGCGTGGCAGGTCCTCCATTAAAGACGACACCCATGATGGCACCAGCATTTTCTTTAGAGCTTTTCACATAACCTTCGTTACCAACGTTATCCAAATAGAGCCAACCACTGCCATCGACAGCACCAATGATACCACCCACGCGAGCTTTGCCCATAATAACGTTGTGAGGGCCTGCCACAAGGTTACGAATCTTGGTGTTTTGTCCGTTGACACGGCCGAAGATACCCTGATCATCAAATACATCATAATTAGCTGACGTGTCAAGATAATCAATAACATGTCCTTGACCATCGAACTCACCATTAAACACATGGCCTTCGCCACCAATGGGAGTCCATGACTTACCCGTCATGTTAATGTCAGCGGTAAGCACAGCCTTCGCCGTTAGTTCACCATCATTTACAATTCCAGCAAACTCAATCAGTTCGTCGGCTGTACCAATTTGGTACACGCCATCTACCTTGCTGAGTGCCCATGCACTGCTGCCTCCTAACATGATGAAGGAGAACAGCAAAAAGAATAGATTTTTCTTCATACGTTAAAAATTTTAGTTATTAATTTGAGTTTATTTTCTTTTTCTTTTAAAATGCGCTGCAAAATTACGAATTTCTACCTTATATATAAAATAAAAATATATAAATATAACAAGAAAAATGTCAAACGTTTGCGCAAAATCTTGTCTTACAGTGATTTACATTCAACAAGAATGTAGGAAAGTATAATTGAAATATGAGAATGTAAACGTGGCGCGCCACACTTTTCTCGCTGATATTCCCCTTCGTAGTCTTCCTCTATATTCTATCCGTTCCAAATGAAAAAAATCACGATGAAATGGGAGTTTTTTGTTTCGACAAAAAAAACTGAGAGTCGGGTGATGACCTAATGAAAAGTGAAAATAAAAATAAAGAGGGATAAGTAATGAAACTCTCAACGCTGAACTTTCATGAGGCGGAAGCTAAGGGTTCACAAAGTAATAGTATATATTTTACTCGGTAATATATATACTTTTACTGAGTAATATATATACTTTTACTCGGTAATATATATACTATTACTTGATGAAAGACGGTCTTTCGGATGATAAAGGCTATTCTTTGGGTTTATCGTTCGGTATCAATGACTCTAACGAGTTGTTTACACCACATATCGTATTAAAAAGGAACAGAAATATATAAGAATTGAACAAAAACACAGTTTTTTATGAGAAAAAACACGATGAATATCTGTTTTTTTCGTAATTTTGCAGGGTAATCAAATATAATTATAAGATGAGAAAGAGAAGTTTCCAGAGTCTTATTCTGTTAGCATTGTGTGTGACGGTAACCTCCTGTTTTCGTATTTCGCTCATTTTGCAGCCACATGAGGCGAAGACTAACAGCGTGTTCAGCGGAAAGGTGGTGGTGAAGACCGACGGTGGCCAAAGTGAACAGAGAAATGTCTACGGACTGTTCGGCATCTGTGTGCCTACGGGCTGGGAGACCGAGGGCGACATCGTCATGACGCAGGTTCCCATGAGCACGACGACCCTCAGCGGGGACTATAAGAATACCATTACGCGAAGGATGAAGGCGAGCAAGCCCTATACCGACCTGCTCAACCGCGATTATCCCAAGGCCGGCTACACCTGGTTGGGATATGTCACTGTCAGATCCTTTGAGACTATTGTCGACTCTGCGAGAGTAGAAATGGATAGCGTCTATGTAGAATATAAAATCAAGACCAACGACAAGACAGGCACGTTCTATCTCGACTATATGACGGGACACATCAAACAAAGTGAGCTGTCTACTATTGGCAAGAAGCAAAATGGTGATGTCACGAGTGCTGCATCGTTCCAGGATGACAATATCGGCAATGCCACTTTCACAGATACGCGCATCACGGTGAGCCGTCCCAACCAGACCACCGAGGAGGCGGCTACTATCTATCCCGAGACCCAGCAGAAATGGAACCTCTTATTGATGGATGAGAGTACCCGTCCAGGCGGTCCGCGCGCCTATAAGGACAAAAAGTATAATCTGCTGTTCACCCGCACACGGGGGTGGAACGGCGGCGATGGTGTCTTTACGGTTGCACTGCCTAACGGTGACGTGTTCTGGACATTCAACGACAGTTTCTACGGTTCAGTAAATAGTACCAATCGTGCCCGTGGCAGCAGTAGTTTCCCGCGCAACAGCATCATGGTGCAGAAATTTGTGAACGGAACTTTGGGTGAGACATCGCGCAACTTCACGTGGCTGGCCGACTATGTGAACTGGACTAACTCTTCGCAAGACCGCTACTTCCACTGCCGCACCCACCTGCGCCATCCCGACGGTGAACTGTCGGACGCACAGATTGCCGCAGGCGACATCGACCAGACGATGGTCTATTGGTCGGGCGACGGCACGATTGTCGACGGTAAGCTGCAAGTGCTGTGGTTCGGCACGCAGAGTCAGGAATTGCGTGCGACAGGTACCACCATCGCCACCTATAGCCTCGAGGGGAATATTCCTAAGGACTACTACCTCAAGAATCTGGCCGACTACCTGCCCCACAAAGGCGACTACCTTTATTTGGAGAAGGTTACTCATCAGATTAACGATAACGAGGTATCGTACGGATCCACCTTGTGGGAAGACGAGGACGGACATCTCTACCTCTATGCCTGCGACGGCTACCATCCCATCGTCGCCCGTACCGAACACCACGACCTCTACAGCAAGTGGACTTACTACGTGAAGGATACTAACGGCAACTTCAAATGGCAGGAGAAATACCCGACAAAGGAGGAGATGGGGCGCTCCACCATCATGTCCACAACCGACTATGCCGGCAGTCTGCCGTGGGTTTTCAAGGAGGGCGACTGGTACTACATGACCATGCAGGCTCCCTATTTCAGCCGTCAGGTCTATATCTACCGCGCTAAGACACCTTATGGGCCGTTTGATGAGCGGAGACCACTCTTCCTTCTACCAGACCATATCGACAAGAAAGGCAGTCAGAAATATCGTTGGCTGTACATGGTGAACCTGCATCAGCCCCTCTCACGCGAGGGTGAGCTGGTGTTCACTACCAACACTGACCCCGATGAGTTCTGGATGAACTTCAACGACGAAGGCTCTGCCGACTACTACCGTCCGTACTTCTACCGTGTGTTTAACTGGAAGAGTGTTTATGCCGACGAAGATGAGCCGACAGGAATCAAATCAGTTCATAATTCTGAGTCCATTGTTCATAGTGACACTGCGGTCTACGACTTGCAGGGCCGCAAAGTCGCAGACAATTCTCAACTCTCAACTATCAATTCTCAATTAAAGCCTGGTATTTACATTGTAAACGGGAAAAAGATTGTGATTAAGTGAGAAAATAAATATTTTATTTTGCACTGCCTCCGTTTTTCATTACCTTTGCATCGTAATTAGCTAAACAGATACGATGGAAAGTGGAAACATACCACAAGAATGGAGTAAGCTCTTATTGAAAGATGTGACGTTCATGAACCTCATGATGCGTCGCATCTTTAACGTGCTTATCGTGGCCAATCCCTACGATGCTTTCATGCTTGAGGACGACGGCCGTGTGGAGGAGAAGATCTACAACGAATATATGCAGCTCGGTTTGCGCTATCCGCCCACATTCACGCAGGTAAGCACCGAGGAGGAGGCCGCTGAGGTATTGAAGACGACCAATGTCGATCTGGTCATTTGTATGCCTGGCAATGCCGACAACGACGCGTTTAGTATAGCCCGCACCATCAAGGCGCAGTTCCCCGAGATACATTGCATTGTACTCACACCCTTTGCTCATGGACTGACACGCCGCATGGAAGACGAAGACCTGTCAATCTTCGACTACGTGTTCTGCTGGCTGGGTAATACCAATCTCATTCTCTCCATCATCAAGCTCATTGAGGACAAGATGAATCTGGAGCACGACATCAAGGAAGGCGGTGTGCAGATGATTCTTCTGGTAGAAGACAGTATCCGCTTCTATTCGTCCATCCTGCCCAATCTCTACAACTACATCCTCCTTCAGAGCCAGCGGTTTTCTACTGAGGCACTAAACCAGCACACCGCCACGCTACGTATGCGCGGACGACCAAAAGTAGTGTTGGCCCGCAGTTACGACGAGGCTATTGATATTTACGAAAAATATAAAGATAACATCCTCGGTATTATTAGCGATACACGTTTCCCCCTCCATCGTGCCGAGAAGATTTCTGCTGAGAAAGACGCCGAGGCAGGTTTGAAGCTCTTCCGTACCATCCGCGCTGACAATGAATACGTACCGCTCATCATGGAAAGCTCGGAAAGCAGCAACCGCGAGAAGGCCGAGGCTGAAGGGTTCCTCTTCGTCGACAAAAACTCAAAGAAGATGAGTATCGACCTGCGTCACATGTTTGAAGAGCACATGGGGTTCGGCGACTTCATCTTCCGCGACCCCAAGACTCGGGCCGAGGTGATGCGCGTGAGAAACCTGAAGGAACTGCAAGACAACATCTTCAACATTCCGAGTGAGTCGCTACTCTATCACGTTGCGGGCAACCATATCAGCCGCTGGCTGTCGGCACGTGCCATCTTCCCCGTTTCCGACTTTCTGAAAAATATCACCTGGCACAAGCTGCAAGACCTTGACGCCCACAGAAAGATTATCTTCGAGGCCATTGTGGAATACCGACACATGAAGAACATCGGCGTAGTGGCAGTGTTCGACCGCATGAAGTTCGACCGCTATGCCCACTTTGCCCGCATCGGCGACGGATCGCTCGGGGGCAAGGGACGCGGTCTGGCGTTCCTTGACAACGTAGTGAAACGTCATCCCGAATTCAGCCGCTTCGAAAACGTCAGTGTACAGATTCCGAAGACTGTGGTGCTCTGCACCGACCTCTTCGACCAGTTCATGGAGCAGAACAATCTCTACCAGATAGCTTTGAGCGATGCGCCCGATGAGGAAATTCTTGCTCACTTCCTACGGGCACAGCTGCCCGACACGCTTATTGCCGACTTCTTTACCTTCTTCGAGGCCGTGAAGCGGCCCATCGCCATTCGCTCGTCGTCGCTCCTCGAAGATGCCCACTACCAACCATTTGCCGGTGTTTATGCCACCTATATGATACCGTGGGTCGACGACAAATACAAAATGCTTGAGTTGTTGGCAAAAGGCATCAAGAGTGTCTATGCCTCGGTCTACTACCGCGACTCAAAAGCCTATATGACCGCCACATCGAACGTCATCGATCAAGAGAAGATGGCTGTTATCTTGCAGGAAGTTGTAGGCCAGCAATATGGCGACTACTACTATCCCAACATCTCCGGTGTGCTGCGTTCCATCAACTACTACCCTGTGGGCGATGAGCAGGCTGACGAGGGTATCGCCAACTTAGCACTCGGACTGGGTAAATACATTGTCGACGGTGGACAGACCCTACGCGTGTCGCCCTATCATCCACGACAGGTATTACAGACCAGCGAGATAGAGACTGCTCTGCGCGAGACACAAACGCGTTTCTATGCTCTCGACATGAAAGACACCGAAAGCGCCTTTTCCGTCGACGATGGCTTTAATATAGCCAACCGTAAAGTGCGTGAGGCCGACCGTGAAGGCTCACTCTCAGGCATTGCCTCCACTTATGACCCCGTAGACCAGGTTATCCGCGATGGACTCTACGAAGGAGGCCGCAAAATTGTCTCCTTTTCTGGTGTGCTCCAGCAAGGGCTCATCCCATTTCCTGAAATCATGCAACTATCGATGCGATGCGGTGCCGAAGCCATGCGCCGCCCTGTGGAGATAGAGTTTGCCTGCAACTTGGAATCGGGGAAAGGAGCTTTTTATCTGTTGCAGATACGCCCCATTGTCGACAGCAAGCAAATGCTAGAGGAAGACGTGGCCGCCATCAGCGACGACAGTTGTCTGCTGCGCTCGCACAACTCGCTCGGCCATGGTATTGTAGACGACTTGACCGATGTGGTCTACGTCAAGACCGACGATGATTTCACCGCACAGCATAATGCCGACATCGCACGCGAGATAGAAGAGGTAAATCGCCAGTTCGTGGCGGAAGGACGCGGTTATGTGCTCATCGGTCCAGGTCGTTGGGGATCGAGCGACCCCTGGCTCGGCATTCCCGTGAAGTGGCCCCATATCGCTGGTGCACGTCTTATTGCCGAAGTGGCTCTGAAAAACTATCATGTGGACCCGTCGCAGGGAACTCACTTCTTCCAGAATCTTACCTCCTTCGGTGTAGGCTACTTCACCATTGACGCCAACACCGGACAAGGACTCTTCCGCAAAGACATACTTGACCAGATGGAAGCTGTCAGCGAGACCACCTATACCCGTCATGTGCGCTTCGAAAAACCCCTACGCATCCTCATGGACGGCAAGCGCCAAGAAGGAGTGGCACTTCTTCCTGTTTAAAGAGTAAAAACCTTCCACGACGAAAGTGGAAAAAGAAAAAACTGCGGCGCATACCCATCAACGGGAAACGCCGCAGTAACGCTATATATAAACCTATTGAAGTCCAATATCTCCTATTCCTCTGCTTCAAGCCCTGTCACCTCAATAGTGGCCTGCACGGTGCTACCAGTAGGTTCGAGGCTTGTAGGCTGTGACGGGTCGACAGGCGTGCCCTTCACGTTAAGCAGAATAGTATAGGTTTCTGCCTCTTCCAAATTGGCCTGCTCAAGGTAAGCCTTAATCTGGGTATATAGAATCTCCATAGAGAGCACATTAAGCTCACCTGCTGTCACAGTATTCGTGAGCGGCATGGTGACGTCGTTCTCGTTGTTAGAGAGGAATACACTGTAAATAGCGTTCTTTACATCTATCCAACGAAGCGTAAATGAGGTTTGCTCTGCATCGGAGAGGTCGACCGTATACTCATTACTCTCAAGCAACATTTTCGGAGGAACAGGAACACCAGCTCCGTCCTCGTCAACGCAAGAGGTAAATAGTGATAAGGAAAAGGTGACAAGTGCTGCCATTGACAGCATTTTTATCATCGATTTGCGAATTGTATTCATAGTTTTAAACTTTAAATTCTAAACTTTTACTGTGCGGGTTCAAAGGTGAGATGCATGTCATCGGCCTTAAGATAGACGGTGAGCGTGTAGCGTCCACTAACAGAAGGCACCCACTTAAGGTCGCCACCAGATCCTTCGGTACGATACATGAGCAGGCGATTGTCAGTGAGTGGATCGGCGTTAGCCTCGGGAGCGAAGAAGAAGTTGTCGCCCCAACCAGCACCAAGTCCAATCTTGAACTCACCACCAGCGATGAACTCACCAGTCCAAGAGTAGATGTAAGGACTGCGCACGTCACCTGTCATGGTGAACCGTCCGGCTGCTGTATTGGTGTTCCAACCTACTGAGCATCCGTTACCGGCAATCCAAAGGAGTCCGTCAGTAGGGAGTTTCACGATTTCGAGCACACGGCAGTCATTGTAGTCTTCGTTGGTGTCAACGATAATGGTACGCGTGCCGATGAGACCACTATAGGTGAACTCAGGAATACTGCCCTCGGTAATGTAGGTCATCGTCTCACCTTCAGCCTGTCCGTAAGCGGGATACTCATCACCAGTTGTCGTGAAGTGATAGGTACAAGGCGACATGTTCGTCGTAACCTCATAGACGCCCGTACCGAGCTGACGCTGTTCGAGACGCTGCGTGGTAATGTTACCCGTCTCTTCATCAGTCATAACCATATAAAGATATTGAGGATATTTCTCATAACCCGTTACAGTGAGCTCGACTGTGGAGCTTTCGGGCTTCACATACTTCGACTCGTTGTTGACAATGCTCAACACCTGTGCGGTAATGCGGACAGGTTGCCCGGGAAGTGCCCAACGGGCAACGATGGAGTTGAGCTCATCGTGGGTAAAGGTAATCTGCTGGTCTGTGCCGCAGTCATAGTAATCGGTATAGTTCTCGTTCTTTGTCGACGAGGCATAGAAGCGGAACTTATAAGTCACCACGTCATCAGGAGAGACCGGACTGGTGGCTTTGTCCCACGTAAAGGTGACGGCACCCTCGCTGGCGATACCCTTGTTGAGTGTAATCTCTTCAACCGACGAACGGATATGCATCTCGTCGGGATAGGTTTTCAACTCATAGTATTCAGGATCTTCGTTACAGGCGGTGAGAGAAAGAAGCGCCAACAGCACCCCTACCCCTCCCCAAGGGAGAGGGGATAAGTTACGCATTCTTCTTATAATATTCTTGATTCTCATATCTATAATTTTTAATGTATTTTTAATCATTTACTAAACTATCTAATTTCCTCTCCCTTAGAGAGGGGTTAGAGGCGTTTTTAGTCGAGCCAGAAGGGAGCCTCCACGAGGTTCGGGTTCTTTTCGTATTCATCCACGTAGATGGGGAACCAGTAGTACTGACGTTTCCAGATACGGGTCTGATATACAGTGCGCTTGAAGAAGTCGTTGGCATTCTTGCCCTGAGAGTTCATGCCATAGTCGTCGCCCACCATTTCGGGCAATTCTTCAGCGATGAGCCAGCGGCGGATATCGTACCAGCGGTTGTTCTCGCAGCAGAGCTCCACACGGCGCTCCATACGAACAATCTTACGCACAGCCTCCTGCGTGTTGTCTACATGGATATACTCCTCATTGTTGACGGCAACATTCTCGAACGTGTATTTACGTACACCTGCACGCTCACGAATCTTATTGACATAAATGAGCGACTGCTGACGAGCCTCGGGTGTATTGTAGGCCTCATTGGAAGCCTCAGCATAGTCGAGATAGGTAAAGGCCAGACGATAAGTAAAGCCCTGACGGTCGGTAATAGCACCAGTGAGGTAGTTGTCGGTCACACACAAACCCTTGCGTACAAGGTATCCGTTCTGCGGAGCATCGTGCGGTGATGACGACTGGATGTTATCGCGGCCATTGTAGAAGAAGTTGTAAGGACGGTTACCTACAGCAAGCCATGATCCATGGAATGATACTGCATTGTAGAAACGCGGCTCACGGTTGCAATACATGTTGAAAATGCCTCGGTTAGTGATTTCCCCTTCCTTGCCAGTTCCATAGTTCCAGCTGGTGATGTCGGCACGCTTGTCAATAGTCGTGGAGAAACCTTTCTCTGAGTAACCAGAGTTAGGATCATCGATGGGCAGACCGTTGGCCGTGAAGAAAGCATCGACAAGACCCTGATAAACGCCCAGACCATTACCACCACCATATTCACGAACAGATGCCGTACGCAAGAAGGTTGCGCGATAGTCATTATCCTTGGTCACAGGGAAGGTGATCTCATGGTTACCCTCACTCCATTTCTTGATGTGCACGTTATAAGTCGACCAGAAAGGATCGATGCCACCATTGGGACCAGGTTCGGTATAAAGAGCATAGCCGGCCTTCTCGGCCTCATCGATGACGAGTTTGCAAGCATCAACAGCCTTGATCCACTTATTGTGGTCGTAGGTGGGGTTGAAGATCTGCTCACCTTCGTTGTTGCGATAGTTCACATACCAGGGATTACCATTTACGATTGGACTGGCGGCGAAGAGCAACATACGTGAGCGAACGGTCAAAGCCATAATCTTATTGATGCGGCCATACTTCGACGGATCCTCATAAACTGCGGGAAGGGCATTGGCGGCTTCAAGCATTTCCTTGTCGCAATAGTCCACCACATCGTCAAACTTCGATTGTCCTACCATCAGCTCTGAGAGCGTGAAGTCGGTGGGAGCAATGTAGTCGGGCTTAAAAGGAATGCCACCATAGTTCTCGGCCAGCTGCCACCATGCGTAGGCACAGAGGAACTTCACCTCGTTCTTCATGTTATTGATTTCCGACTGAGGCAAATCGTGGTCGGGCATAGCCTTTACCTTATCGTTGAAGATATATCCGTGACGGATGTAGCGTGGCATCATGTGCCAGAGGTTACCACCCCATGTGGAGTTGATGGTCCAGCGGCCGGTAATCTTACCGATTACCTCGTTCCAGTCCCACTGCTCCCAACGCTTTGAGGGTGTGATGTCGTCAGCCAACACCTCGTAGCCATCGGCTGTGAGCGACCATTTGTCGGGTTTGTGTATGATGTTGTAGATATACGACAGCCACGAATAGACCTTATCGCGGTTCTCAAACACCATTTCGGTGGTAAGCTCGGTATCGGGCTCTTTGTCGAGATAGTCCGAGCACGATGTTGCAAGCGGGGCAATCATCAGACCCGCTGCAAAATATATTGCTATTTTAATCTTTTTCATATCGCTTGGAGTGTTTTAGAAGTTAACGTCGATACCAAACATAATGGAACGGTTCATGGGGTAACGCAGACCGTTGTTCGTTCCTAACTCAGGATCCCAGAGTTTGAATGGCGAGAAGCAGAAGAGGTTGTTTCCGCTAACATATATGCGGCAGTTCTTAACGTAGATTTTCTCCATCCATGCGGTGGGGAAAGTATAGCCCAGCTCAATGGTCTTACAACGGACGAAGCTCATATCTTTCTTCCACCATGTAGATGCACGGTAGTTGTTCTGGTTTGGTCCGTAGCTCAAACGCGGCCAGAAAGCGTATGGGTCGGGGTTGTCTTCTGTCCAGCGGTCATCGATATTGGCTGAGTAGGCGTTACCTTCGGTTGTGGTACCACCACCGGGGAGGAAGTAAACCTCGCCACCAATGATACGGTGAGTGTCGGCAGCTCCTTGGAAGAAGAAGTTAAGGTCAACATTCTTATAGGCAACCACGCCGCCGAAGCCATAAACAATACGCGGGTCAACGGTTCCGCCGATGAAGCCTTCGTCTTCTTCGGTAATCTTACCGTCACCGTTCATATCGATATATTTGATGTCACCCGGGTGCAGATTAGCCGAGCCCACCTCCTGCTGAGGAATACCAAACTTCAACGTACCATCCTCATTGAAGTCGTCGGCAGTAAACAGACGTTCAGCCGTCAGACCCCAGAGCTCGTTCAGCGAGCGGCCGGTCTGTGCACGGTGAGTACCCTTCTTCACTTCAGCCTCATCGTATTCAATCACGCGGTTCTGAGCATAAGTGAAGTTACCATAGGCCGAGGTAAAGAAGTCTTTGTTCCACTGCTTGTGCAGGTTGAGGGTGATTTCCATACCACCATTGTCCACCTTACCGAAGTTAGCATAGGGAGCCTGAACGAAGCCCGACTGTGTGGGCACGATAGAACGGCGCATAAAGATGTTCTTACGTTGCTCGCGGAAGAAGTCAATGTTGAAGTCAACAACATTCCACAGGCCGAGCTCGACACCGATGTTCTTCTTCGTCACGGTTTCCCATGTCAGGTTCGACACACCGATTTCACCTTCTGTAATACCGCTGTACGAGCGCTGTCCGGTAGTACCCCACTTGTAGCCTTCCTGTCCTGTATAGAGCGTGGTAAGGTAAGCGAAGCGGCGGCCACCAATGTTGTCGTCACCGGCCTGACCGATACTTGCACGGAACTTAATCTTATTAAAGATGTCGTGATATTTCTGCATGAAAGGCTCTTCGCTGAGCAACCATCCGATAGCAAACGATGGGAAGAAGCCGAAGCGCTGACCCTTGGCGAAGTTCTCCGAACCGTTGTAACCGAAGTTGAACTCAGCCACGTAGCGGTTGTCGTAAGTATAAGAAAGACGACCGGCGATACCCTGCTTACGGAAGTCCTGAATGTCTCCACTGTCATAAGCCTGCTGGTTGTAGAGGAAAAGAGCGTCAACATCGTGCTTACCGAAACGACGGTTGTACATCAGGTCGGCCTCGAAGTAAACACTCGAGTTACCATACTCACTACTGTTGTAGCTACCCATCGACTCGTCACCCGTCTCATACTGGGTGTAGATGAGGTTACCCTCCATGTCACGACCCGTAGCGGGGAGCACAGTACCAGGGTTGGCCGTACGTCCACGTGAGCTGCGGTTCCAGCGGTCGAAACTGAAGAGAGCCTTGGCCTTCAAACCCTTAGTAATCTGGCGCAGATCCTGCTCAACAGAGAAGAGCGTCTGAATCTTTGAGGAAGTAATGAAGTCGTAGCCCTGCTGTGTAACAGTACGCCATGGATTAGCACGGTTCGAAATCACAGGAATGGCGCCGTCGCTATAGCGTGGCGGGTGTACAAAGGGCAACGTGCGGAATGCCTCGCTGAAGGCACCATCGGTATCACAACGTTGCTTCTTGAAGCGGTTCAGATAACCACCGATATTCACACGGA
Organism: uncultured Prevotella sp.; assembly: GCA_905234845.1. Taxonomy (GTDB): domain Bacteria; phylum Bacteroidota; class Bacteroidia; order Bacteroidales; family Bacteroidaceae; genus Prevotella. Next base: position 64,649 of record CAJOIW010000009.1, read on the forward strand.
GCAAAGTGGTCTTCGTCACGTTCATGTCAATGTTCGAACGCAGGTTAAACTGCTGGTTGTTCGTGGCATTGTTGAGAATCAGATTCTTGTCTTGTTCCAAGATACCCGTCTCACGGAAGTAAGAAGCCACAACCGAGTAGCGCAAGAAGTCGCTACCACCATTGATATCCACGTTGGCACGTGTCGTATAAGCATAATCTTTTGTGATGGCATCCACCCAGTTTACATTGGGATAGAGGTCGGGGTCATAACCTGATCGCGTACGGTCAATCTGCTCCTGCGTAAACGGAAGCACCGTACCATCCTGGGCCGCAAGCTCATTGAGCAACGTCATGTAGTCAGGGGCATCAAGGAATTTCGGGAACATCGTGGGCTCATTGATAGCATGCTCCACATGGAACTTCACCGAGGGAGCACCAATCTTACCACGCTTGGTCGTGATGACAATCACACCGTTAGCACCACGCACACCGTACATGGCCGATGCCGATGCGTCTTTCAAAACCGAGAACGACTCTATTTCCGACACATCCACGTTGTTCAAGTCGCGAGCCACACCATCGATAAGGATAAGCGGCGAGTTACTGCCCGAGAAGGTTGAGATACCACGAATCCAAAAGTTAGAGTCGTCATAGCCTGGCTCACCCGAACGCTGAACACCAATCACACCGCTCAGCTTACCGGCAAGGTTGTTAGAGAGCGTACGAGTGGTACCGAACTTCAGCTCCTCAGGACGAATGGTCTCGATAGAACCGATGATCGAAGCCTTTTTCTGCGAGGCATAACCCGTCACAACAACCTCATCGAGGTCGGTGCGGTCTTCATCAAGAGCCACGTTCACCAGCTTCTGTCCGTTGAGTTTCACTACCTTCGTTTTGTAGCCGATGTAAGAGAACTCCAACGAGGCGTTCTTGTCGGCCACGTTAATGTGGAAGATACCGTCGAAGTCAGTGATGGCGCCCGAAGAGGCATCACCGCCGACCACCTTCACCGACACGCCGATAAGCGGTTCGTTGTTCTGGTCGGTTACCAGACCGGTCACTTCATTGCTTTTCTGTTGCTGCTCAGTCACCCCTGGACTATCCGCAGCCGCCGAAACTGTCACCACAGAGCAAACAAGCAATGCGCAGAAAAGCACACGCAACGTTCTACTCAGCCAATGACAATGGCAAAATTTCAAATGGTTTGCTTTCATATTAACAGTTTTATTACATAAATAATTTCTCAACCAACAAAGATTTAGGTCTTAGATTTAACGTCTATTTGTGACCATTATTTTTCATGTTGCAAAATTAAGACAAATTCACACACACGCGAAATAAATTGAACAATGTATTACTCAAAAAACATACCGCTTCCCCTATTTTCTTGATTTTTAACTCATTACAAACAAATTTAAACAAAATTGTATAATGGAAATATTCCCTTCTCCTGCATTTTTTGTTTAATGTTTGACTCAGATTACCCCACCATAAACCATTACCATCAACTTACCTCCTATTCTCAGCGGCTTTCATATAGTTTCCATCCTCCTCTTCCAAAATAGCGTATGACCGCGCCACACGATGATCGTCCAACCAGATTTTGTTCAACGTATAAGCTAATGACCTTAACGTATCTTCCCGCCTCGAAGGTTTCAGCTCGCACTCCCATACCGTGATGCAGTGCCACCCCATCTCAGCCAGTCGTCTCTGCTCCTCAATATCCCGTTGCTGATTCCTGCGAATCTTCGCTACCCAGAACTCACGGTTCGTCTTCGGAATCCTGCAACACTCAGAATCAGAAATCGTAAATGGTAAATCGTCAAATGGTAAATTGATGAGGTGTCCATGCCAGAAACATCCGTTCACGAATATGCACGTTCTGTATTTCCTCAGCACCAAATCAGGATGACCCGGCAACCGCTTGTGGTTGAGCCTATAGCGAAATCCCCTACTCCACAACCCACGGCGCACAATCATTTCCGGCTTCGTGTCCTTCGACCGAATCGCCGCCATATTGGCTGATCGCCGAGCCTGCTCACGCTCGGCAGAACTGATGCTAGTATCGCTCTGTTCTCGCTTAATCGCAGCCTTGTCGTGCCGTTGTTCTGCAGAGAGTTTATCCATGGTGTCAGTAGTGATGTCGTATTAGTATCGTTAGGTGTTTGGGGATTCATGAGAATGAATATACATCATATCGACAAATGACAAGTGCAAAGGTAATGTAAATTGAGCAAAATGCAAAATAAATTTGTATTTATTTCCATTTGCTTTACCCCGCTTTTGCGAGCAGCGACCGTTGGTTTTGAGATACAGCCTACCTTCGAGCGAGCCCAAAATCCAGAACTCCTAATAACAAAATTACCTTGAGCGTTGTAAATTATAGTTTTGGGGATTCATAAGAAAATCTAAGATGTCAACACCAAGGCTAGACAACTGAACACTATTTCTCTTATATACATAAGTATACTGATTGAACACTTTTATAATCTGTTTAAGCCATGTATTTAAACGATTAGAAGAATAATAAAGTTCAGGATTAAATTCAAGATATTCCAATTCTTGATTTGAGTGTAGATTCTTAACAATATAAGGCATAATATCCTTTATTTTTTTTAAAACCGCAGGATACGGAATTGGTAATTTCTTCCCATTCAACAAGTCGTATTGTCCTCCTGCCGAGAAGAAATCCCGGACATTTAAACACAAATAATACCTATGGGTACAGAGCCATAATGCCGCTTCTGAATAATCTCCTAACAATACTTGCGGAAAAAGTATGGTCATTTGGGCTTTTAGATTATCTTTTTCACAAGGCTTTAACAAATTAAATAATTTAATAGTCGGTACTTCTCCATTCTCAATGGCATCAATTGTCTTTTTACCAACCCACCATGGCATTTCATGTTTACCCTCTTTTCTTGCCTGGCTGATATAATAATCGCGTACCAGTTCTATTTTGTCTTCAGAATTATGAAAGTCTTTATATGGAACATTGATTTTTTCAAAAATGGTTTTTTCATTTTTATCCCTTATCTCCATATCAATAAGATACCTCGGAGAATGCGTCACAGCGATATTACTTAAGCAATCCTGATAAGGGCGAAACCTAAATTCAGGTATTTTACTTCCAAGTTTAGCAAACATCATATAGATGTCTTCTACATATTGATTTCTTGTAGATTCTACAATGCTACTTCCGACAGAAGTCCATTTGTTTTCTTTTGTTGACTTTACCTCAACACCATAATATTTCCCAGCCATAATATCTGGAAAAGAATGCCCAGATACTAACTGGATTTCTTCTGGTCTAAAAGGAGTAGATGGCGCAACCTCAATCAGAATATCTCTAGTTACTATTTCAAGTGCAGAAGGAGACAAACCATGATAGTAAGATGGATTATTCCGGGAATGGGCATTAAAACACTCTTCTGACTTTTTCATAAAATCGGCAAAAGCCAACTTTGCATCGTGCAAATCTCGTTTATGAATTGTTACTACACCCTCATCTCTTTTCATCTTCACCAAAATATTTAGTCCATAATTCTTCTAATCGCATAGCTATATGATAAGCCAAAACAGGAGGTACAGCATTACCGATAATCTTATAAGCACTAGAAGAGCTCACATGATAACCATTGCCCACATCTTTTTTTATTACAAATCGATAGTCAGGAGGGAAAGTTTGTATCAAAGCACATTCTCTTGGAGTGAGTCTACGCTCTTGCATTCCAGCATTCAATTCTTCTATATGCTTTCCACCATGTTCGGCAGAAAGTCTGCGAAATTCTATGTTGCCATGGTGCTCCGAGCGGATAGTAGGTCCAAGACCATCCAGTTTAATTTCTATTTGTCCTTGGCTCCCATTAGCAAGAAATTTAGCTTTAGAATAGACTCTTTGTGATTCATCTAATGATTCTTCAGGTTCGTCAAGATCTCTCAAAACGTCATATGTAGTAACTAAAGGTAATAGTCCTTCAACCTTTAATGTTCCAGCATGGGTTGGTTTTGGATAGGGATTATAGTCATCGGGAATTATCTCTGATTCCAAACATTTAAGTGCCTCTGGCTTAAGTGCATCTTTTCTAATTCCAATAAAAATAACACGCTCTCTTGATTCTGGAACTCCGTAGTTTCCTGCATGTAACACTTGAGGGTTCAGCACTATATATCCGTTTCCATCAGCACTAGCAAAGTCTTCTTGGATAATGTCTTTTACATTACCAAGGTTGACAAGTCCTTTTACATTTTCTGCAATAAAAATCTTAGGATGGACTATATCTATTACTTGTTTCATCCAAAAATACAACTTGCCCCTACTCTCCTCTGATGGCTTGTCAGCTGTACGTTTATTTCCTCTATCATCTTTTTGAGAACTAAAGCCTTGCCTTTTCCCCGCCACGCTAAAGTCCTGACACGGAAATCCACCTGTTACGATATCTATATCAGAAGGAAATACTGCCGCACCTTGTCGGTGCATCTTCACCAATTCCACAATACTTGCATTATGATATATGTTTTCACTATAGCCAAATCGGCTCATATACGTTGTCCATGCTTTTTCAGCTTCAGGTAAGATGTCATTAGCGAAAACCGTTTGAAATGATGTTTTCTTTAAGAAAAGCCAATGGTCATTCAACAAACTATCTATATATGGACTATCCTCAGCAAATGATTTTCTATTGGCTATGAAGTGACCTTCAAAGCCTAAATCCATGCCTCCACAGCCAGAAAACAAAGATAGAACTCGATGTTTTTTGCCCTGCTGTAATTGTTCAATCTCAAAGGGAATAGGGAATTCAGGTTCTTTAATTAAGTCATCATGCCCTTCTATGTCCATGATGCTCAACTCTTTTTTACTCTCAAGTTTTTCACCCATACTATTCACGACACATTTATTTATATAAAAAGCCCCTACGTACTTGAAAAACGCAGGGGCTGTTGTGCCCAAAAGAAGCGACTGGAAACGCTGCAAGAAAAGCATAACAAGTCCCCCACGCATATTCGTGCGAGGTCATTATCTTTTCTGCTTCTTGCTTATTTAGTTTTCCAGTACTCTTTTAACAGAAGCGAAATGATTCTCGTCAATATAATTTCAGTTTTTTGTTGCTTTGTCCTTATTCTTAATATTCTGATAAGCACCTAAAGTCAGACGGATTTGTATTTCATGAATTCTAACATATAAAAAACGTGGTGCTTAACTTCTGCTTGTTCGACTATCTGGCCAACCACAGCCCTAACGGTAAACAAACAGAGTAAACACCAACGCTGGAGTATATAGATACACCGTAAAGTGTGCTTATGAGGATACGGGTATCCTCGCAGCACACTACGGAGTCTGATATACAACCCCGTGGCAATACTCAGGATTGTTTTTGACCGTTATTCGATGTGGTTGTTCGACAGTCCAAAAACAAAGCGCAAAGTAACGCCTTTCAATATGTAGTGCTCCGCCCGGCGGCTCCTCCCTACACAAAGAGCATCACAGCAACCAAGGGCAGATGGCAGGTGCAAAGATAGTGTAAATTGAGCAAAATGCAAAATAAATTCGCATTTATTTTCACTTTCGAAATGCCAGTCTATCTTTGAGCGGAGTTTAAGAACACACACTTTATTTGAAAGAAAAGAAAAAGGAGAAATCTTTCGAATGTTCAAAACGTGAACTATCGGAGGGGGAGAATGAGGAAATTTATGTCGGGATTTTTTCTCATTCTAGGCGAGTGAGAGATATATGTTTCACTTTTTCTCATAGTAAACGGGGCGCGGTGCGTCCTTACATCCGTGCGAAAGGTATATGTTTCGGGTGGTAAAACACGGTCTTTTAGCTTGCGAAAGACGGCCTTTCGGAGGGTGAAAGCTAAGCTCTCGCAAGCGAAAGGTATAGCTTTCGGAAGTGAAGAACGAAGCGTGAAGAGTGAAGAATGAGTTAACGGTATGAGGGTCAATGAGTTGGCGAAAATCAGAAAAATGGCTCAAAACTGCGTTATTTTCGACCTCGGGGGAAATATTTTGAAAAGATGGGCTTCTCGCGCAAGTTTGTATGTTAAATTTTAACAGTCGAAATGTTAATTCATAGACAGATTAACGATTCTTAGACATATTAACAGAATAACAACTTAGACATCATGACAATTCTAAGACACATTAACAGAATAACAACTTAGACATCATGACGATTCTAAGACATATTAACAAAAGAACAACTTAGACATAATGACAATTCTAAGACACATTAACAGAATAACAACTTAGACATAATGACAATTCTAAGACATATTAACAGAATAACAACTTAGACATCATGACAATTCTAAGACATATTAACAGAATAACAACTTAGACATCATGACAATTCTAAGACATATTAACAGAATAACAACTTAGACATCATGACAAAATAACAAACATTTCAGGAATTAAGAAGTTAAGACAATACAAAACAAAAAAAGTGCTTTTTGTTTTGTATTCTGCTCACTTAATCGTACCTTTGCCATGTAATTCAAAAAACATGTTTAATTAAAAGACAAGCTTATGAAAGTTGGTATTCCAAAAGAGATTAAAAACAACGAGAACCGCGTGGGAATGACTCCCGCGGGTGTTGCCGAGCTCGTGCGCCGAGGCCATGAGGTCAGCGTGCAGCATGGGGCTGGCGACGGAAGTGGTTTCTCTGATGACGACTATGTCAGAGCAGGTGCACACATCCTGCCCGCCATCGAGGATGTCTATCGCGAGTGCGACATGATTGTCAAGGTGAAGGAGCCCATCGCGCCGGAGTACGGGCTGGTGCGCCCCGGGCAGCTGCTCTTCACCTATTTCCATTTCGCTTGCGAGAGGGAACTCACTGAGGCGATGATGAAGAGCGGTGCTGTTTGTCTGGCCTACGAGACGGTGCAACTGCCCGATGGCCGATTGCCGCTGCTACAGCCCATGAGCGAGGTGGCAGGGCGCATGGCCGCGCTCAACGGTGCCTATTATCTACAGAAGACGAAGGGTGGCAAGGGCAAGCTCATCAGCGGTGTTCCAGGGGTGAGCCCCGCACGTGTGCTGGTGCTCGGCGGTGGCGTGGTTGGCGAGGCGGCCGCGCTGATGGCCGCAGGATTGGGGGCAGACGTCACCATAGCCGACATCTCGCTCTCCCGTCTGCGCCAGCTCGATATCGAGACGCCCGCAAATGTTCACACGCTCTATTCGTCGGAGCATAACATCCGTAAGATGCTGCCCACAGTGGATATCGTCATAGGCAGCGTACTGGTGCCAGGCGACAAGACACCTCACCTCATCACCCGTGAGATGCTGAGGCTGATGGAGCCGGGTACGGTTCTGGTGGATGTGGCCATAGACCAGGGAGGTTGCTTCGAGACCTCTCGACCCACCACGCACAGCGACCCTGTGTTCATTGAGGAGGGCATCGTGCACTACTGCGTGGCGAACATCCCGGGGGCGGTACCCAACACCTCTACGCTGGCACTGACCAATGCCACCTTGCGCTATGCGCTGGCACTGGCTGACAAAGGCTGGCGACAGGCCTGCAAGGACGACCCGGCACTGGCGAAAGGACTGAACATCGTTGAGGGACAAGTCGTGTTCAAGGCTGTCGCCGATGTCTTCCATCTGCCCTGCGCATAACTATTAAAAGTTATTGCTGTCCGGTAAAAAACAGCCTGCAAGGCCAACAACCCATAGCCCAGGGCAACGCCCTAGGTGATTGTGGTACACAAATTGCGCCCAGTAAGGG
>CAJOIW010000009.1:72431-99967 GCA_905234845.1 uncultured Prevotella sp.
CCGTTTATTGCAAGCCCCCGTTTTTCTGAGTCAGAGATAATCCCTTTTGTCTATAGGACATCCGGGCTAACAAGTTTAAATTTTAGCGGACACCAATAATTAAAAGTTAAGGAGTTAAGACGATAGTTTCTCAATTCACATAGTGAGAAACAAAAATATCGTCTTAACTCCTCAATACTTCACAAACTTGCGGCCACCGACAATGTAGATACCAGGGGGTAATTGAGTGTCGGGCGTTGAGAGTCGGGCGTTTGCCGCGACTTTGCGGCCCTGCATGTCGTAGACGCATCTATTCTCCTCTCCCGTCGGAGAGGGGTTAGGGGTGAGGCTGATGCCCGTAGCTTCTCCTGGGGTAAGCTGGATGTCGGCCTTGGCACCCTGACCCATGGAAGACAGGTCGAAGGTGATGATGACTCGCCCCGTGAATCCCTCGGGGGCATTAGCCTTAAGAGGGATATCGAAGTCGGCGAAATCGTCGACCTGAATAACCTCGGTGGCTTGCCGTACTCCCCAGGTAACATACTGTCGGCGTGTGGTGATATCGGTGGCGGAATAATCGACGCGTTTGGTATAGCCTTCGGCGGTCTGGTAGTTCACTTGCAGGCAGAGGGCGGCATTGCGGTCAATGGGGCTGAGGTTGCCTGAGTTGCGGCTACTCACATGGATGACGTCGGGAAGGTTGTCGACGGTCACAGCCATCACAGCTCGCCCTCTGGCCTTTTGGTTTAGCGAGAGCGAGGCGGTCCATGTCTTGGCGTCAAACCAGGCGTATGGGTTGGTGCTTTCCCTTCCATCGGGGTAATACTGGTGAGTGCGCACGAGGTGCCCCATGTCAACAGCCTCGAATGATGATTTCTCTTTGTCGGCCATGATGCGCACAAACCACACACCTCGCTTGTTCAGTATGCCTGAGAGCTCTTTCTCGCCTCCCTCGATAGTGATCTCACCCTCATAGTCGGGGGCGAGCCCGTCGTTGCGGGTCTCGTACCAGCTGTTGTGCGCCTCGTCAATGCGATAGACTTCTATGTGGCCCTGGGCGAAAGGTATCTCACGGAGTGTGATATTGAAAGGCATGGTACGCGTGCTGTTGTTCCAAAGCACGGCGCAAACGCAGTTGTCGTCTTTCGAGGCAAGTCCCTGCAATGAGGTGTCGGTGGTGACGGCCGCACGTTGCGCTGGCATCCACCCATAGAGTTTGAAAGCATTATAGATGGCCTTGCGCTTGCCTGTGGATCCATCGAGCAGTCCCATCTTGTCGCCGCCTACAAGGGTATGTCCCTCACCGTCAACAACATCGATGTATTGTGCCCAGGTGACATAGGTAAGGTCGATGGTGCTGAGGAACTCAGGCACCACGTTGAAGAAGCGCATGGCGTGCTCGGCCTTTTCCACGGGTCCGTCGCTGGCAATGGGTGCACCGGTGAAAAAGGGCGCGAACTCGGTCATGAGAATCTCGGCCTCTTTGTTATTGACTGACTTGAGCACGTCGTGTACGGTGGAGAACTGCCAGCCGGGGGTACCGTAGGCATGACAGGAGACGAAGTCGATAGGAAGGCTGTTGGCCTTCACGAAGTCCATAAAGGGCTTGTGCCACGAGTTCTCTGCCGACACAGGACCGCCGACTTTCACGTCGGGATTGGCCTCGCGGATGGCTGGCGCGGCATACTTGTATATATCGAAATAATCTTGCTGGGTGCCAAGGAAAAAGAGGTTTCCGAAGCAATCTGGCTCATTCCACACTTCTACAAAAAGGTTTCCGTGACTTTTATCTTTCCAGTGGGTGCTCCAGTCGGCATTTATCTGCGCCCATACATCCCAGTCGGTGGGCGGGTTGCGGCGGTCGCCATTGTTGATGATATTGGGGCTATAGCCTTGTGAGACGATGAGTGCCTGGGTGTTTTTCCGCATCTGTTCGTACATGCGGTCATAGCGAGTGAAATTATACTTCCAATTTTCTTTCGTGCCGCTGATGGATGGCTCACCGCAGGCGTAGTCATTTCCCCAACACATTTCATAGCGTATGGCGCGCGACTCGAGATCAGCCAGCTTAGGCAGGTCGCGGTTGAGTTCTACTTGTCTTACCCAAGGGGTCTGATAGACTCCGAACTTCTTAACGAGCGGAAACTCCTCCCACCGAGAATAGTCTACCGACACCTCACAGGTTACGTCGGCCAGAGGCTCGTCGCCCGTGATGCCGTAGAGTCCGTTGTCAAAATAGAAACCTCCGGAATTATTCTTCGCCCACACGGCCATCACATGGTCGCCCTGGGTGAGCAGGCTGGCTTGCTCGGCGGTGAGCTTCTGAAAGCGGGCAAAGTCCCACTCGTTTCCCCAGCCCACTATCTTTACCCCGTCGATGTAGATGGCTCCCTCATCGTCGTGTCCGCAGGATAGCCATACCTCACGCTGACTGATGTCTTCCGCAAGGGTAAAATGACGACGATACCAGATGTTATATTCTCCGTTGTTTGCATTGCATATCATTCCGAGGGGCGCAGTTCCCTCAGGACCGCTGATATCGCCGATGGGTCCTTTGCCCGATGCCCAGTTCGTGTCATCGAAGCTGAGGGTTGTCCAATCGTCGCCAGCGGGCTGGCTGTTGGTATACACCAGGGGATATTGCACACCGGAGCGTCCGCCAGCGAGATAGGGCACATTCCAGTCTACCTTTGCCTTGGCATAGAGTCCGATGTCGTAATAGAACGCGCCGACATTATTTTTCGCCCATACCGCGAACACGTGCTCCCCTTTAGTGAGCAGGCGCGTCTGCTCTTTGCTGAGTTTCATGTATTCGCCAGAGTTCCACGCATTGCCCCAACTGATGAGCAGCTTTCCATCGAGCCAGATGGCTCCCTCGTCATCGTGTCCGCATACAAGCCACACATCCTGATTGTAAAGCGACTCATCCAAAGTGAACGTCCGGCGAAACCATACGTTATATTCGCTGTCGTTCACGTCGTCGAACGTAGTACCGAGTACTCCGCCAACAAATCCCGTATTAGCTATCGGCCCATAGCCGTCGGACCATTGGCTATCATCAAACCCTGTGCGCTGCCATTCGGTGGTAGCCGTGGGGTCGGTCTTGGTAAACTTGATTGGATATACATGGCCGGTACGCCCTGCCTCTACAATGGGTGAGCCCCAGTCGACAACGGCATCGTCGTCGATAGCCATCAAGGGCACTCCACTAACGAATAACGAGAGCACGAACAATATGATTCTCTTTGTTGGTTTCATAATGGAAAATGTTGAAGAGTAGAGACGCCCCAATGGGACGTCTCTACAGTTTTGTCGCTCACTTAATCACGATTTTTTTCCCGCCGTGAACATAAATTCCAGGCTTCAATCGAAAGTTTACTGGTGCGTTCGGACTATGAACTATGGACTGTGAACTATGGACTACTTTACGCCCTTGAAGGTCGTAGATATCGCACTTTGCTAATGAAGAATTAGTGAAAAATGAAGAATTGTCCATGATCTCATTATTCATGAGCGCAGCGCCTTTGATTCCCGTTGTGCCGTCGGTGGTAAAGTGGTAGGTGCCAGAGCCAATCTCATAGACAAGACATCCGTTCTCATAGCCTGTGAGGGTGACTCCATCGGCCTCAGCAGCGGGTATGCCGTTGACTGTCACGAGCAGGTTGGCCGAGGCAGCAGGGAATCGCAGGGTGGCGGTGCTGTTGGCCGGAACGGTGCAAGTATACTCAATACCATCCCCATCCAGAGACTGCCATGCGCTCTCGATGAGTCCGTAGTCGCTGCTATGGGTGGCGCGGGCTCGGGTAATGAGCTCCTGTCCGGCGGGCAGCGTGGTGCGACGGTCGGGGGTAGGCTGCAGCAGGAAGTGGTGGAAGCCAGGCTGATCCTCATCGAAGCTGATGCCAGCCATGTAGCGGTACATCCACTCGCCGATGGCTCCGTAGGCATAATGGTTGAAAGAGTTCATACCCGGGTCGCCGAAACCGCTCTCCTTGGTATATGAGTTCCACCGCTCCCAGATGGTCGTGGCACCCTGGTCGACACTATAGAGCCATGAGGGGCACTGGCGCTGTAGCAACAGGTCGTAAGCGTAGTCGTTGAGGCCGAAACGAGAAAGCGTGGTACCAATGATGGCAGTACCGAGGAAGCCTGTAGAGAGCTTGTAGCCGTTGTTGCGGATGGCATTGGAGAGCCGCGTCTTGAAATTGGCTATCTCAGTATCGTCGGCCAGCAGATTGTAGTCGAGCGCAAGCAGGTAGGCTGTCTGCGAGGTCTGGCGAACGGTGGGGGTGATGTAGCGCGAACGGAACTCTTCTTTGATGTTCTGATAGAGCTCGTCATACTTTGCGGCCTTACGAGCATAGCTGTCGGTGGCTCGCACACTGAGGGCGCGGCACACACGAGCCATGATTTGCGCGTTCTGCGCATAATAGGCCACGGCGATGTAGCGGGTGTCGGTGGAGGCGAACGAGAGCCAGTCGCCCCACGTCAGTCCGCCGCCATTGTACTTATAGCCGTCGAACTGCTGCGTGGCGAGGAAGCTCATATAGCGCTCCATCGATGAGAAGTTCTCTTTGAGCACCTCTGTATCGCCATACATCAAATAGATGTTCCACGGCACAAAGATGCCCGCGTCGGCCCAGCCCACCTGTCCGAAGGGTGTGCCCCAGTTTTCGGGTGCAACGCCAGGATAACCTCCATCGGAGGCCTGACCGTCGCGCATGTCGGTCATCCACTTACGATAGAACGAGTACATATCGGCATTGAACATTCCTGTGCGCGAGAATACTTGTGTGTCGGCCGTCCAGCCCAGTCGCTCGTCACGCTGCGGACAGTCGGTGGGCACGCTCAGTAGGTTACCGCGCTGACCCCACTGAATATTGGAGAAGAGTTTGTTCACGTCGGCATTGCTGGTCTCAATGGTACCGAGGTCGCGTGTCGACGATGAGATGGGCTGACCCTCGAGGGCGAGCACCTCGATGTCGTCGGTGGCGGTGATCTCCAGATAGCGGAAACCGAAGAATGTGGTAGAAGGATGATATTGTTCGCCGCCTTCACGTCCGGCTAAGGTGTAGTAGAGCTGTGCTTTAGCCGATCGGAGATTGGCCAGATAGAGCGAGCCGCCAGGACCATCGTTGCCACGGCTCTTTGCGCCGGTGTCGTTGAGCATTTCGGTGAACCGCTGGCGCATACGCACTCCTGTCTTACCCTTTACCTTAAAGTCTACCCATCCCACCATGTTCTGGCCGAAGTCGATGATTGCTGTCTGACCCTTTTTAAGGGTAAAGGGTTGTCCTGCACTGGGTGTTGATACGACATTTACCATGCCATAGTCGGTGCCGGTAGACTTGCTACCTTCGTAGATACTGATGGTTTGCGGATGAAGGATGAGCGATGAGAGTACCTGCACGTAGCCGCCCGTGAATGGGTCTATCTTACCTTTGAAGTCAGTGCTCACGTCTACACCATTCCAACTGTCAGCACCTGTCAGACCAGGCTTGCTCCAGTCGGTCTCGAGCCGAGCATCGTAGATCTCACCGTCATAGATATCGCCCTCACGCAAAGCTCCGCGCAATGACGATTGCCACGTCTGGTCAGTGATGAGGGTCTCGGTGGTGCCATCATCGTAGGTCACGATGAGTTTGGCGATGAAACCGAGATCATGCGACCCGTACTGTCCGTGGCTGACACGTCCCTGCCACCAGCCGCTCGTCACCACTACTCCAAGGGCATTCGCGCCCTGCTGAAGCAGGTGGGTCACGTCGTGGCCACTATAGAATACGCGATAACGGTAGTCGCTCCAACCGGGCTTCAGCTCCTCGTAGCCCCCTTCATGTCCTACACGCTCACCGTTGATAAAGAGGTCGTAGACTCCGAGACCCGAGGTGAAGAGCTTAGCCGAGCGGATAGCTTTTGAAAGCGTGAACTCTTTGCGGAAGAGCGGAGCCTGACCTTCGGTGGCAGCCTGCATGACCTTCTTCTCGCCCGAGGCCGATTTCACATGACACATGCGGTTGCCGTCGATAGTCTCCACATCCGCATCATAAAAATAGGCCGAGGAAAGCTGCTCGAAATCCTCACTCAGACGGACAGTAGCATTGCCCTCACCGTCGTACTCCATGAGCACAAGGTTGTCGTAATAAGCCTCCTCGCCCGTACTGTTGTCCACACGCATACCAATGTCGCCCATCGCAGTAGATCCGGCAGAGGTATAGGTGTCGACGAGTATGCCGTCGACAAAGGTCTTTATCTGCGAGCCCTCCACCTCTATACGGTAGTGGTGGGTTGATCCGGTGAGCTGTGCCTTGGTGAATTGTGTGAACTGGCTGTCGTTCCAGGTAAGATTGCCGTTGACATAGACATGATGGCGCACGGCGGGATTGTCGTTGTCGTGACAATTGATCTGCCACATGTGATAGGTATTTCCGCTTGTAGCGGCGAAAATGACGGCTGCCGCGGCTTTCACCAGTCGCATGTCGTAGTCGAGGGCATAATGAATCTTTGCACCCGCATCGGCATTCTGCCAGGCATAGACTGACTGCTGGGTCGAACCTACGATGCGCAGCTTGCCGTCGATAACGGTTCCGCCTGTAAAGTGGTTACCGTCAGAGAAATCCTCGCTGAAAAGCACGGTACCGTCAGGGGTTGTCACCTTAATATCGTCATAGACTCCTATCTCCTCACGGCTGTCCACCTCGCCATGGTCCTCTCGCATACCCACACGGCCAAACTTAAAGTTTCCCGTACGCTCGTCAACCTTCACACCGTTGATATAGGTAACGGCGGTTGAGGCGTTGGTTACCTCAATTCGGAGAGTGAACTCATCGGTATTGTTCAGCTCTACCTTGCCCGAGAGGTCAACATTGGCCAGACAGGCGGGATTACCGCCCGACCATACATGCGGACGCAGACGCGGATTGCTGCCCTCGGTATTCAGTTGCCAGAAATAGAAATTACCGGCATCCTGCATGGCGAAGCACAGCCCGGCGGCAGTACGCTCTATGCGCACCTTGCCCTCAACGATGTAGTCCTTTGGAGCTTCCTCGGCTTCGGACAAAGAGAGGGGGGCTGCTTTTATCCATTGCGCACCGCTCCAGCCACTCGTCATCAGCCCTGTCTCAAACCAGGCTGTCTCGGTCGATGTGGCCGAGTTGCCATGGTTATCGGTCACGCTGACGCGCCAGTAATAGCGGGTGGCAGGCTGCAACGTTATGCCCTTCGCCACGACGCGCACCGACTGGTCGCTCTCCACCACGCCAGAGGTCCACACCACATCGGCACCCTCTGCGTCGGTCGACACCGACAGCTGATATGATGTCTGCAACACGCCGTACTCCTCTGATTGCAGCTGCCAACTGAAATTGGGCTCCTTCATATCAACAGGTGAAGGATTGACTAATGACATCACACGCAGATGGTCCACGTCCAACGCCATCGACTGCAGGCAACTCAGCAGGCCTGCCAAAACGATTGTCATTCTGAATTTCATCATTATTTGGTTTTGGTTTATGGTTTTTGGTTTACGGTTCTAATTCGACTGCAAAATTACAACCGACCACATTACCCAAACTACAATTTTTGATTTTGCGACTATATTTTTTGTTTTACCTGAACTGTTCACGGTATTCAGTGGGTCGCATACCTGTGCGGCGACGGAACGACGTAGAGAAATAATCAGCCGACTCAAACTGCAACCTGTAAGCGATCTCCTTGACTGGCAGCTCAGTACTCGACAACATCTGCCGTGCACGCTCCATGCGAAGCTCGTTCTGATAGAGCGCGGGCGGAATGCCCGTCAACTCCCGAAATAATCGCCGAAACCGTGAATAGCTCATGCCCAACGACTCCGCCACTTTCTGAATAGGCATCGGACGCTCTATATGCTGACGGATAATCGACTGCGCCTGCTGCACCAACCCTGCGTCGCTATTCTCTCCTTTCTCTCCTCTACCCTCTCCTCTGTTATTACAAGCATAGACAAACCCGAGGATATGGCTCACAATGCCCGAGAGCAGCGACTGCGAGAACGGAGCCTCCACGCGGGCTGTCGTCATCGCCTCATCGTACAGACGGATCAGGTCGGTGGAATAGCCCACCCTGAACACTGGCCGCTCCTTCGAGATAAACCCCGCATCCAGCTTATCATCCATATTGGCACCCTTAAAGCCAATCCAATAACACGACCATCCTGCATTCATGTCAGGATGATAGGTATGCCAGACGCCTGGCAACAGGAGGAGCACGTCGCCAGCCCTCAACTCCTGCTCGGAAGAAAACTCAGTGGTCACTACTCCACGACCCTCGGTGATGTAAAGCAATTGATACTCACCCAACCGCCTACCCTTCTTCAGGTTGAAATAATAACCCTCGGCATGGCCACGAGTAGGATATTCCTCCCAAGGAGAAATCTCCTCGTAGCCCACTGTGCTCACGGTAAGTCCCCATTCACGGTCGCGGTCGCTCGATACTAAATATTTACTGGTTTGCATGGCTTCTTTGTATTGGATAAAGGCAGTGCAAAGATAAGGTAAAACCATGAAAATTCAAAGAAAAAGCTTGATAATTTATTCATCATATATCAAAAAGTCAAGTTAAAATATCAATAAACAAAGTTTCCTTTATACCACAAAATCTACCTTTGCACCGTTTTTCACCGTTTTTTAATATAGATTATTAATTATACAAAAAGTTTTAATATGATGAAAAGAATTCTTTTGTGTTTGTTTACAGCCTTTGTAAGCATCTCGGTCTTTGCATGGGAGAACCCTATGGCCCGGGCTATTCAAGATCAAAAAGACGCGGTTGACCGCGCCAACTATGACATTGTGGTAGACTACGAAATCACGAACACCTGTGCCGGTGTAGTTTTTGCAGGAAACGGTGACAATCACTTCGTGATGTGGCAGGTGCGCGAAAACAAAATCACGCCTCATGTCAACGATGGCAACTGGCACACCGCTGACATCAATTTCTCACAGAACATAACAGGAAAGCATGTGCTGAAGCTTCAGATTCGTGAAGCCCGTTATGTCACCACTTACATTGACGACCAGCTCATCAGCGACCATTACGATATTTACAACATCGTAAACGGGTTCGACCTAAGTCTGGGAAACATAGGAACCCGTCAGAATGGTGCCGAGGCTGCTAACTACGGCAGCTACAAGGTATATGTAGATAACGACGGCGGCACCGTGAATCCCGACAAGCTCTTCATGTGCTACGCCATGAACCGCAACGTTGCCGGCGACGACCTGCAGTTTACCAACATCAACGATTACGACTGGATTGGACTTCACAACGCCGACAAACAGGACTACACCTTTGAGTTGAAATTCCAATACGACATTGCCGGTGCGGGTGTTGTCTTCGCGTCAAAAGACGATAGCAACCTCTGCATGTGGCAGTTCAATACCAACGGCCAAGGACACTTCCGTCCCCACGTTCGTCGTAACGGCAATTGGGCGGTTGAGGACATTGACCTCGGTGCCAGATTCCCTGGGCAGGTGAGCGTGACGGCCGACAAGGAAAACACCCTGCGCATTGAGGTCACCAACGGCACCCATGCCAAAACCTATCTCGATAATGTGCTCATCGACGAGCGCGACGGTGACTTCCGTTTCGGAAAGTTCGGTACACGTCAGGATCCCGAAACGCTACCAAACGGCGAAGCTGCCTATTTTGACGACTTAAACATCACCGCAGGCGGCCAGCCCTATGCCTCTTCAGACTTCTCCACGCTCGAAGGAGCCTCCAAGGGAGAGATTAGAAGCGGACGGCTGTATCAACACGACACGAACATTTCCTATTTCACCTATAACTATTTTGAGGACATCTTCAGTGGTCTCCACTATACCATTGAGACCGACATGACCATCGTGAAGAATAATGTATCCATCGTCTTCGGCGACAACGGCGGCGGCTACTACATGTGGCAGTTCACCACACGTGCAGACAATGGCGACCCCACCGCTCGCATCCGCTACCATATTGCCAGAGCCACCGAGTCATGGAAGGTATGGGGTGACGGTCCTGTCTTCCCCGACTACGTGGCCGATGACCTGCGTAACCACGAGCGTCATGTAAAAATCGACATCAATGGTCCGCGCGTATTTACCTATATTGATAACCAACTGGAAGACGCATTCTACCAGTACGACATCACCGATGCTATCTTTCTCAATTACGGCAAGATTGGCTTCCGCATCGACGGAGTGTCTCCGTCGCCCGAATGTGAGGCCTACTTCGACAACGTGAAGGTGACCGATTACTCTTCCGGTTCGGCAAATGTCGTACTTGAGGAAGCCTTCAACGGCGGACAGTCGGCATGGTTCAACGTAGACGGTACGACCACAACCATCGACGATGTCAGCGACAACTACAAGCTCCATCTCAACGGCAACGGCAACTTCATCCGCCTATTGCAGAACGAGATTGTGCTCTTAGACGAGAATGCCGACAACAGCGCACTCACCGATCAGACAGATGTCACCGTACAACTGAAGCGCACCTTCGTGGCCGATACGTGGAACACACTCTGCCTGCCCTTCGAGCTTACCGAGGCTCAGCTGAAGCAACTTCTCGGCGACGGGGTGAAAGTGGCCAACTTTGCCGAAGCCAACGGCGAGACGTTGAAGTTTGAGACGTTCGACACCTCTACAGGCCTCGACGCCTACTATCCCTACCTCGTGAAGCCCTCGAAGAGCGTTACCGACCCCGTCACGCTGACAGGCATTGAGATAATTGCCGATGTGCCTTATACTGAGACACAGAACGGCTACAGCTTCGTGGGAACGATGAAGCCCACCTCGTTTACCGCTAACGACCCGACCATCTACTTCTTCTCTACAGGTAACCGTCTGGTTCATCCTGCTAACACCAACCCGATGAAGGCTTTCCGCGCTTATCTGCAAGTGCCTGGAGGAGCTACACCAGCTAAGTTCGTTGTCGACGAGGACATCACAGGCATCGAAGCAGTTCAGAACTCAGAACTTAGAACTCAGAACTCTTCAGCCGTATACAACCTTAACGGACAGCTAACTACGACAAAACAGAAGGGCGTGTATATTCAGAATGGGAAAAAGTTCATCATCAAGTAATCTTTTAAAACATTATCGACAATGAAGACAAAAAGATATATTCAACCGGCGACTACAAAGATTATAGTCGTTGAAAACGACAGCCTTCTCGTTCCGTCCGTACAAACACCCGATGGCAACATCATCGTTGACGAAAACAACCCCGAAGATCCTGGCGGTGCACTGGGCAAGCAGTTCTCTATCTGGGACGAGGAAGAATAAAAGTGAAAATGTTAAAAAACGCGCTTTTCAGTCACAGATTTTAACACCGAGAATCGCATAAAACAAGCAGGGTGGCATAGATCCTCATCTGAGGAGAAATATGCCACCCTGCGGTGTTTTTTATAAAACCCTGTCAACCAATATGTTGCAAGTCAGCCAAGCCTTTTTTCACTCTTCATCCTCCACTCTTCACTTCCGAGAGATATACCTTTCACCTCCGAAAGATAAGCTTTCGCTTCATGAAAGACCGCCTTTTGCCACCCCAAAGACCATCTTTCGCCACCCGAAACATATATGTTTGGGAAAAGAAAAGCCTCCGACCTGCCCCTAATATCTCAAAAGTGGAGAGAAAATAGCATGGTGCGAGCTCTTTTAAGAATGTTAAAACGGAAATGGTCTTTTAACATTTCCGACTCCGAGAGATACATCTTTCACCTGTGCCGTTAAGATTTTTTCGCACAATTGCGGTAGTGTCAGATTTTTTTTGTAACTTCGCAGACGAGAGACGCAGAGGGTTAGCCACAGGCTCATTCACTCCCTCTGTAACTCCTTATAACTCCTTGTAACTCCTTGTAACTC
Organism: uncultured Prevotella sp.; assembly: GCA_905234845.1. Taxonomy (GTDB): domain Bacteria; phylum Bacteroidota; class Bacteroidia; order Bacteroidales; family Bacteroidaceae; genus Prevotella. Next base: position 84,290 of record CAJOIW010000009.1, read on the forward strand.
CTAAATAACGAATAATAAGCAATGAAGAAACTGAAACTGTACTTAACTATGATTGTCTGTTGCTGCTGCATGACAGGCAAAAGCGCAACCAAGCCCCCCACTAATCCCCCCCACTGGGGGGAGGAGCTTACCCACTACGTCAATCCTTTCCTCGGCACAGCCACGCTGTGGGACTATGACGACCTGCAGTATGTGCGCCGTCGCAAGGCCCGCACGTGGGGCGGCGAAACGTTTCCTGGTGCGTCGCTGCCCTGTGCCATGGTGCAGTGCTCGCCCGTGACGATGTACCGTAGCGGTAGCGGCTATCAGTATGAGGACTCGACCATCTGCGGCTTCGCCCACACGAATAAGGGACACTGGAACCTGCTGCACGTGCCCGTGATGCCCGTCAACGGCAGACGATGGAGTGCCGACGACTTCGCCTCGCCCTTCAGCCACGACCGCGAGGAGGCGCACCCGGGCTACTACCGCGTACACCTCGATCGCTATGGCATCGACGCGGAGGTGTCCACCACCCTGCGCTGCGCCATACACCGATATAAAGGAGCCACAGCCATCATCTTCGACCTGCCCCATGCCAACAATCAGGTGCGCGACTGGCAGATACAGCAGACAGGGCTGACGTCGTTCAGCGGTCATCAGAGCGCGGAAGGGAAAATCTATTTCTGGGCAGAGACCAACCGCGACATCAAGGATGTTAAAATCGTGCAAGGCCGTCGTGGCAGTGTGGCTGTTGTGGAAATGCTGGACGACGACCCCGCGAGCATTGGAGAGTTGGAACTGCGCATCGGCTTCTCATTCACCGACATTGAGGGCGCTCGAAAGAATTTAGCATGGGAGATGGGCAGCCGCCCGTTCGACGACATCCGCCGCGAGGCCGACCAGACATGGAACGCCCTACTCTCGAAAATACAGGTGAACGGCGGAACAGAACGGCAAAAGCGCATTTTCTATTCCTGCCTCTACCGTTCCATGCTCTGGCCCGCCCTGCGCAGCGACTATAACGGCGACTACACCGACGCCCGCGGAAACATCGTTCATCAGACTACCTCCAACATGCCTGAAATACGCGGATGCGAGGAGAGCGATGCCGTCTACGCTGCCCATCATCACCACGTGTGGAAAACGGGCGGTATGAATCATTACTACACCGACCCGTCGTTCTGGGACGACCATCGCAACAAGCTCGTGCTACTCGGACTGCTCATGCCCGATGTGGCCCGCGACGTCATCGTCTCCTGCATCGACCGTGGCGAGAAGCGCGGAGGCTATATGCCCACCTTCTTCCATGGCGACCACGCCTCTACCTTCGTCATCGGCTCGTGGCTGCGCGGCATCCGCGACTTCCCTCTCGACCGCGCCTACCGACTGCTGCTGAAAAACGCCACCGTGCCCGGACGAGGCGGACGACCTTATCTCGATGAGTACCTGCGGCAAGGGTGGATAGCCGAGAAAGACACCACCAACGTGCCCTTCTACGATGAGTATAAGGCTGCCGTGACAAAAACCCTCGAATATGCCTACGACGACTACTCCACCGCACTCGTGGCCCGTGAGCTGGGCGATAAGGAGAACGAGCAACTGCTCTTACGACACGCGAAAAATTACCGTAATGTGTTCGACCCCTCCACAGGCTTCTACCGTGGACGCATCGCCGACGGTTCCTTCATACAGGAGTTCGACCCCTACTATCCCTACTTCGCCTATCAGTACCGAGAGTCGAACGCATGGAACAACCTCTTCTATGCCCCACACGACCCGCAGGGAGTAATCGACCTCTATAACGACACCCCCACAGGGAAACGGGTAGGGGCAAAACGCGCCATAGAACAAAAGCTCGACTCGCTCTTCACAGAGCCGTGGCGCGGCTACGAGGTGGAGAACCTCACGGGCTTCATCGGCAACTATTGTCACGGCAACCAGCCTGGACACTCCATCCCCTACATGTATTACTTCGTCGACCGGCAGGAGAAGGCACAGGCCGTGCTCGACAATATCATGGAGAACTACTACGACATGGGACGCGACCACCTCGCCCTCTCGGGCATGGACGATGCCGGCGAGATGTCGGCGTGGTATGTCTTCAACGCCATCGGCCTCTATACCTACTCGCCCGCCGACCCCGAATACATCGTCACCGTGCCCCTCTTCCCCGAGGTACGCCTCACCTTCGCCGACGGCCACGTCACCACCATCACCCGTCAGGGCAAAGGCCGCCGCATCACGGCCATTACGACAAGCCCCTCCACAAGTAAAAGAGATAAAAAAAGCTGGTTCCTCTCAGACCAGCTTCTGAAAGAATCCAACCGCATCACCATCAGCACAAAGTAACAACAAAGCCTCCCACGCATGTAAAGCCGCGTTAGTCAAGATGGCCGTGTTTAACTTTAACCTGAAAATAATCAAGCAAGGACTTGTATTGATCTTGGGCTGTCAGACAAGTATCCATTAAATAACCGTTGACATGTCCCCACTCACGGAGGCCACGATAATAGAAAAGTTTAAGTTCATCGGTAATGATAAAAGGAACCAGATGATTAGCCAGACACTCCTTAAACATCAGTAATCGCCCCACACGCCCATTTCCATCTTGAAAGGGATGTATCTTCTCAAAACGCACATGAAAATCAAGAATGTCTTCCAATGTCTTTCGCCTATTGTGGTTATACTCACTGAGCAATGCCTTCATCTGCCGATGCACCTCCTGAGGAGGACAGGTTTCTTGTCCACCCACCTCATTAGGCATACGCTTATAGTCGCCTACGGCAAACCAGTCTTTACAACTATCTGACGTTCCTGTCTTCAGCAATGCATGAAGATGCTTAATGAAATCCTCTGTCAACTTCTCATCCGTATAATCGATGATATAGTCGATACACCGGAAGTGGTTAACCGTCTCTACAATATCATCTACATTTACAGTGCCATCCGCAAGCCCAATAGTGTTTGTATCAAAGATGTAACGCGTTTGGTCATGCGTCAATCTGCTACCTTCGATATGGTTGGAGCTGTAGGTCAGGTCTATTTGCGTACGATGATAGATACCACCTCTCATTCTGGAAGCTTTCTGCTCTCTCAGCAAAATCAGCAGAGATGAGGCCTTATTCTTCCTTGTCTTGCGCTGCGGCAATGTGGCCTCAGCAGGAATGTTCCATGTCTTTCCTGTCAAGAAGACACCGGCAATTTTTCCACTCGCACAATAGTTGCGAGCAGTACGCTCTGAGATTCCATATTTCTCAGCAAATTGAATAACTGATATATACTCCATACGTTCTGCCTATCGGCAAGTTTCTTGTTCTTTTTTGTTGCAAAGATTTTGCCAGTGAGCGCAGAGCTAAGCTTGCTTAAGCTATACCGAACGCAGCTAAAGGCAGTGCAAGTCGCAGGCAATCGAGCTCGCTCGGATTGCTGAGACGCAGCCTGTCTTATTCAAATCTTCTGCAAAGATAGCATTTCTTGCCGATATCGGCAAGAAAATAAAGAAAAAACTTATTTCGAACTATTGCTGTACTATAAAAGTGCCGAAGGCACGACAGAACACAGGCGGGGGTGTTAACCCCCGGTAATATGTCGCATCAACCATATAAAGCCCCAAAGGGGCGATAGAGTGAACCGAAGCAGTATTCTGTCGCCCATTCTGGGCTCTTTTTAGACATCGTCCTTACTGGGGGTAACACCCCCGCCTGTGTTCTGTCGTGCCTTCGGCACTAATATAAGCCCTTAGTGACATAAATTTCCATAAATTGCCCATGAATTATAATTTATGAATAATTCGTGAACAATTGCTTTTGCCTTTCCCCATAGGCGGCGATTTTCAATTCCCCGTAGGCAGCGACCGTTGGTTCATGATAATTCATGTTTATATTTTACGGTTTCCCCCTCCTTCGGGTCGGTTAGTCGGGGTTTTTCCTCCCCCAGTGGGGGGAGTCGGAGGGGGCTGTTTACATCTTAAATACGATAGGAACCGTATATTTCACCCGCACGGGTTTTCCCTTTTGCTTACCTGGTGTCCATTTCGGCATGGAACCAACCACACGTGCGGCCTCGCGATCGAGCAACGGGTCTACGGATCGTACCACCTGTACGCCAGAAACAGAACCGTCTTTCTCTACGATGAACTGTACGACGACACGACCTTCAACTTTATTCTTCACTGCTTCTGTTGGGTACTTTACATTGTTTTGCAACCAGGAGAGCATTGCACCTGCTCCGCCAGGGAACGATGGTGGCTCTTCTACGACATCATAGACTTTCTGCGTTACCTGCACCTTCTGCGCATACATTACTTCACTCGGCAGCACCACCAGTGCCACCAACAAACACACTCTCAAAAATAAATTCTTAAACTGTTTCATCCTATTTAGAGTTTATAGTTATTTCCTCGTGGGGATATTGAACTCGCTGATGCGCGAGATGGCATTGCCGCCCTGTAGCACGGAGAGGCAGATTTTTGCCGAGCCGTTCTTCAGATAGTTGTCGGCCTTAACAAGTGCGGTGTAACGAATGCCACGACCAGGCGCAAGCTGTTCTACGTGCATACCTGGGGAAATGAAGATATGCTTGTTGCCGTTGGCCTCGATAACCGTGGGCTGAAGGTCGTAGAGGGTCTCGTGACCAACATTGTAAATCTCGAAAATGACCTTGCAGAGTTCATTGCGGCTGATGGCATTGTCCTGATTGTCGTCAACAAAGCGGGCATTGCGGATGTCGATGTTCGAAGCAAAGGCATAGCCGGAGGTCAGCTCCTCAACGCTCGATGATCCTGGCATTACCGTGGTAGGCTCCTGTGCGCTGTAGTCGCCCGTGTAGTCGCTGCCCTGGAAGTCGTAGATGCGATCGTCACCACTATTGGTCTCGTCGAAACCGCTGTCAGTCACCGGAGCCTGCCCCATGCGCCTTGTCTCAACCCCTCGCGAAGGGTAAGGAGTTGTCTCTCTGTTCAAGATACGGTTGTGCATACGCTCGCGCTGTTCAGCCTTTTTCTCATCAACTGCAGCACCCACAGCAGCACCTACCACAGCACCGCCTGCCATACCGATAACCGTCCCAATGTCGCTACCATGACGACCACCGGCAATACCGCCGATTGCACTACCGAGAATAGACCCGAACGATCCGCCTGCATAGGCACCCGTTCCTGTATACGTACCGCAGCTGCTGAGCAACAACACAGCACTCGCTGCAAAAATCATCGTCTTTTTCATTTTTTTATAATTAAAATTCTGTCGCAAAGGTAAGCAGAAAAAGGTAAACACAAAATAGGATTTCCCTATTTTAACATAGGGGAAACCCTAAACTTTTCGGCTTCGAAACAGACGCGATGGCTTTCGATAGCTTCGCTGACGAGCGGGATATCGCCTGTCTGCTCATGTTGCAGCAGATGGATAAAGTCGGCTATCATCATCAGGTCGGCACCACCATGATGGGGTTGAGCCATTTGTCGTGAGAAGTCGTAGTTATCTCTACGACGTGACCGGAAATGGCGCACGCTGACATGGCTCTCATCGCAATGTATCTCACCCTCTGTCAACTTGATGTGCGTCGTGCGGACATCGTTCTCGGTAAAGATGTCCATGGTCATGGAGATGGTTATCTCGTTCTCAAGTTCCATAATGAGACACTGATGGTCCACCACATCGTTATCGCAATGATAGACACACCGTCCGAAACGTCCGTGATGCAACTCATCGAGTATCACATCATCGATGGTCTTGCCCTCGGGCACATCAAAATTGCTGATCCACTCATGTCTGCGCCAATAGAGGTTAATGGCCGAATAAGGACAGGTGCCCTCTACCTTGCAATCGACGCATCGGTGGGCGGAGCCTTTGGGCGCATTCTCCTCACGGAACCATCGTAACGAGCCATAGGAACTGACGCGGCGACAGCGGGAACCTGTTATCCAATAAAAGAAATCGAGGTCGTGGCAACACTTTGCCAACAACATCGGATTGCTCTCCTTCTCACGGTTCATCTGCCCGCGCACATAGCTATGGGTGTTGCGGTCGATGCCCACGCCCTCGGTGTGGCTGATAGAGATAATCTGACCGAGGTCGCCCGAGTCGATAATCTGCTTAATCTTACGATAGGCGGGGAAATAGCGCAACACATGGCACAGACAGACAAGGACACCTTTCCTGCGGGCTGCCTCGGCTATCTCACAGCACTGCTCCATCGTTTGGGCTATGGGCTTTTCCAAAAGGATGTGATAGCCCTTGCTGATGGCAGCCATGCACGGCTCGTAATGTGCATTCTCAGGGGTGCAGACGACAACGGCATCGGCCTCAACGTCGGCAGCAAAGAAATCTTCATAGGTGCGGAAGCAGACAGCATCGGACAATCCGAACTGTCGCGCCACACTGTCGCGGCGGAAATCGTCGGGCTCAACCACGGCCGCAAGCACCACCTCTTCCGGGTGATGCTCTACATAGTGCAGGTAGGTACGCATGCGGTTACCTGCACCTATGGCTACTATTTTTACTACTGACAAATCTAAAAATTTAACAACCACGAATTACACGAAATTGTCAACGATAAGTGCATTTCGCGTAATTCGTGGTTTAATGTTGTTACTTTTTCTTTCCTTTCTGTTTAGGCTGTTTGGCCTGTTTGCTCAGGTCGAGGATGCGGATGTTGCGGAAGCGCACACCCTCGCCATGTCCGCAGAAGCTGATGTTGCCTTCCTTGTTGAACAGGCCCGGATGGTTGTTGTGGTCGACGGTATAGGGATTGTGCGTGCCACCATCGGGCGCCACGTTATGTCCCTGACAAGCCTCGCGGATATTGCCGTCGAGAATAACCTCGCCGTCGACCGTCACCGTAATCTGATCGCCAACGGCACGAATCTCCTCGCTGTGCCACTTGCCCACCGGTCCGAAGTTGACACGCTTCGGCACGATGATGCCATAGACCGAACCATGTTGCTGATAGTCGCGCAGACCGGCATAGATGGGTGCGTCGTGGTCGAGTATCTGAATCTCCATGCCTTCGTAGGCGGCATCCACGCCCTCGCTGGTACGGATGCCAACGCCATTGTTCACACCCTCCTCCAGGAAGCAGAACTCGAAACGATAGACGAAGTCGCTATACTTCTTGTTGGTGTAGAGGTTGCCGCCGGCGCCATAGCCTGCACTGACATAGATGGTTCCATTGTCGGGCACATAGTTGGTCTTGTTGCCAAACCACTTGTCGAGCGACTTACCGTCGAAGAGCAGCTCAAAGCCCTGTTTCTTCTCTTCCGGCGTCAGCGCATTGACCGACACTGAGAGCTTCTCCTGAGCCTCAACCTTCTCCAGCAGTCCTTTGATTTCATCGACAGCGTAGCCTGCATCGGCATCGCCCTTATCTTTCTTAGCAGCAAAGATGCCCTGCGCCTTTACGAGCATGTCCTTGATGCCCTCGCAGCCCTGCAGCGATTCGTTCTTGGCGATGATGGTCTTCACGGTCGTGGCTGCAGCCTCGGCCGTTCCTTCGTTTGCCATATACTTCGATGCAAGTGTGAGTGCAGGCTGGTTGTTGATGCCGGCCAGCGCGGAGACAAACTGAGCGGCGATGTTGGCTGAGGGATTTAGTTCGAGAGCCTGACTATAGAGATTCAGCTTCTCGTCGCGGTTCTTGCGGGCAGCCTTGGCCAACGTCAGATAGCGACCGAGCACCTTGTCTTTCACCGACGCATTGTTCTGAGCGATATTGAACAGCAGGGGCAAAGCCTGATCGTTGTTCACGGTGAGCAGGGCATCGAGAGCCGAGGCGTTGCCGCCCTTGTAGGCTTCGCCCAGATAGTCGATGGCTGCCTTCGTGCCAGCCTGAGCCAGCAAAGGATAATAGACGGCCTTGTTGCCCGAGCGCGACAGTCGCTCTGCGATGGTTTTATACTGATCGTCGGCATTTTGGTTGCGGAGGGCAGCCTTGGCGGCAGCTTGCAGTGCGGGAACCAACGACGGCTGCGCCGCGTCGAGCAGGTCGCACATGCTTCCGAAGTTCTCGGCCTTCACCACACCCTTCAAGGCCTCGTAGGCTGCGGGGTTGGTTTGTCCGTTGGGAGCAAGGAGGGCCATCACACCGGGATAGGCTTCGTAGATATGACGGTCGGCAGCCAGCTTCAGCGCGGCATTCTGCACATTGGCATCGTCGGAGGCGAGTGCATCTACCACCCCATTGTTGATGTTTCCGTTGAAGGCCAGCAGTGCCTTAGCAGCCTGTGCTGCCTTGTCGCCGCCAAGCAGACCGAGCAAGGCCGACAGTGCCTTGTCGCCGCCAATCTGTCCGGCAGCAGTGATGGCTGCGTCGGCCAGTTCGCTGTTGCCTGATGTCAGTTGCTTGGTCACTATACCAATCTGGTCGGTGGCATGGATGTTGCCCAACCAGCGCACCACGTCGATCTTGGCATCGTCTGATAGTCCCGGGAAAGCCTTTGCCACGCTTGCCGCAACAGCCGACTTCTGAGTGTCGTTCCACGTCGAGCCCCAGAGCATCCTCAGCGCAGTGTTCCGATACTGGCGGTCGCTATCTTTCAGTGCCGGCAGCAATGCCTTTACCAGTTTCGTAGAGGGGAGGAGCAGATAGTCGTTTCCGATACCATCGGCATAGCCCAACGACTTGCCCATAATCTCAAGTCCGGCGTTTCTCACTGTGCCGTTACTGCTCTTCATCAGTTCCTTCGCTGCCTTTCCGAGCAGTTTCAGGTCGCCTACGTTGGAGTGGAGATACTTCAGATAGGCATCGGTGGCTCCCGTCGGGTCGTCGTTGAAGCCTACGGCCTTGGCAGCATCGTGCAACAGTTTGTAGGACGATTCAGTGCCGCAAGCCGCCAGACCATTATAAATTGCCTTGAGCGTCTTAGCGTCGGCACCGTTTGTCCATCCTGCAAGAATGTTCTCCACGCCATCCACGGGCACTTGCTCCACGAGTTTTGCCAATGTTGCCTTCGGAGCCGTGCCATTCTCTACCAGGCCTTTCACCACCGCGGCATCGCCTATTGTGGCTATAGCCGCAGCAGCAGGATTGCAGAGGTTCTTATCACCGAGATACTTCTCGAAAAGCGGTGCATCGGCTGCCGTAGCAATCTTCTGCAACTGACTCATCAGAAATGCCTTGTTCACAGGGTCGGCCTGACTCTCGATGCCTGCCTTCAGCGCACCGCGGACACCCTCGCGCAGGTTTTCCTGTCCACGCTGGCTGACATAGCTCACGATGCCGTCGATGGCATACTCGAACTTGGCATTCTTGGCCTGGGCCGACGGTGCCAGATAGCCCACGAGCATATTCATACCCTCTGCGCCAGTGGCTGCCATCTCACCGATGACCTGCTGGCAGACATTGAGGTTCTTAGCCGGAAGCTGTGCCAGTCCGTCAGCGATGATGGTCGAGGTGACACGGTTACGACTGTCTTGTGCCATGACTGAGAGGTTGAACCCGAGCAGCACGGCCAACACTATAATGATATATCTTTTTGTTCTCATAATAAATTGTTCATGATTACATTATCTATTAACTTTCTGGTGCTTTTCTCTCCCCTCCCCTTGGAGGGGTCGGGGGAGGCTTTCAGATGCTCCACTCGCCACGCATGGGCTGGTTGACGAGCTGGTTGGCCACGGGGTCGCTGAACAGCTGCGTGTGGGGATTGAAATGGAGTTCGCTTCGACCGAGTCGCAGACCTACGGCACCCATGTTGACGAGCGTACACGAGTGGTGGCCGTTCTCTTCGTTCAGAGCAAACTTCTGACGTGTGCGGATGCACTCGAGGAAGTCGGTGCGCTGCGGTTCGGGGTCGGGCAACTCGGCCAGCTTGTTCATCACGTCGGGAATGGTGCACTCGAAGCCGCGGTAGACCTTACCCTTCGGACCTTCGATATAGGGCACCTTGCCGGCGCTCTCGAAGCCTTCGCCCTCGAGAACAATCTGACAGCCGTCTTCGTAGGTATAGGTAATCTTGTGCCAGATGCCCACGGCATCGGGATGCTGCTGCGGAGCATCAATCTCCACCTTCACGGGGAAGTCGTTGTCTTTGCCCAGCAAATACTGCACGGGGTCGAGGTAGTGCTGTCCCATGTCGGTCAGACCGCCGCCGTCGTAGTCCCAGTAGCCGCGGAAGGTCTGGTGGGTGCGGTGCTCGTTGTAGGGTTTATAGGGTGCCGGACCCAGCCACATGTCGTAGTTCAGATGGGCGGGAACGGGCTGCTGCGGCAGGTTCTCCTTGCCTACCCAGAAGAATTTCCACGTAAATCCGGTTGCGCCCGACACGGTAACCTTCAACGGCCAGCCGAGCATACCGCTGTCGACAAGCTTCTTCAAGGGCTGCACGGTGGTGCCCAGCCCGTAGAACGTGTCGGTGAATCGGAACCAGGTGTTCAGACGGAACACGCGACCGTAGCGTTTCACGGCCTCGACGACGGCCTTACCCTCGCCGATGGTGCGCGTCATGGGCTTCTCACACCAGATGTCCTTGCCGGCCTTGGCGGCCTCGACTGCCATGATGCCGTGCCAGTGGGGCGGCGTGGCGATGTGAACCACATCGACATTCGGGTCGTTAATCAGGTCGCGGAAGTCGCCGTAGGCCTTCACGTCCTCCTTCAGGTTATTCTTTGCGGCCTCCACAGCACTACGCAGATGGTTGCCATCTACGTCGCACACTGCCGTCAGCCGACAGGCTTCGCTTGAGGAGAAGTGCAGAGATGAGCGTCCGATGCCGCCCACACCGATGATACCCTTGGTGAGTTGGTCACTTGGAGCAATGAATCCATTACCTCCTAACACGTTACGAGGCACAATGGTGAACAGCCCTGCTGCTCCCAGTGTCTTCAAGAATGTACGTCTGTTTGTCTTCATATAGTAAAAAGATTATTTATGTTCTTATTATCTTCTCGTAAACAACTATAAAGAGTCATCAATTAAGCCGCTTGATATAGATGTTTCGGTAATACACCTTGCTGCCATGCGCCTGCAACTCTATCTGCTCACAGGGGAAGATGGGCTGTGAGCGGTCCCAATAGTTCTCGAGCACCACACCATCGGTCACAAGTTTTCCGTTGAGCCATACCCACACACGGTCGCCCACCATGCGGATGTCGAAATGGTTCCAGTCGCCTGTCTTTCGGTCGGCCACACAGAGCGGTTTACTCTCATTTTTCTCATTGTTATAGAGTCCACCAGAGCCCACCTGTGCGCCCACATCCACACGCTTGGTGTCCCATATCTGCACCTGTGGCGTACCACGCAGGTAGACGCCAGCATCAGGTTCTGCACCAGCGGGGTCGAGCCGCCAGTCAAGACTCATCTCAAAATCACCATATTGCTCCATGGTACAGAGGTTATCGAAACCGTTACCCACGTAGACAATCATGCCATCCTCAACCTTCCAGTTACGGCGCATCTCCTCGTCGGCCTTTACCTGTGCCTGCAGGAGTTCCTCTTCAGTCATCTTCTGCCTGGCGATAGGATTCTCCACCAGACCCTTCCATCCCGTCAGGTCCTTTCCATTGAACAAGCTGACATAGCCTTGGGCGAGAAGTTGTTTTTCGGTCAGAGACTTTCGCTTACTCATCTGTTTGTTTTGCGCTGTAACAGGCAAACTCAAACATAATATAAGGGCGAGTATTCCCAATAATCTCATACATTAAAAGATTTTCATGACATGCAAAATTAGCCATTTATTCCGAAACTAACAAACAATTCCATAAAAAGTTGAGTAAAAAATGCCTGTCTTAGGGGAATGTAATAGTTATCACATCGGTGTATTGGGTATAGTCGTAATAACCTATGTCTGCCATATAATATAACGGAGCAAGCTGTATCTCCTTGGGTAGCCCATTCGCCTGATAGGACAGCACCTTACTGTTCTGGGCATCACTTTCATCAAACTCCGTAAAACTAAAAGGATGTCGTAACTGAAATTCCGCATCATAGGCATCAAAGATAAAGCCCGTCAGACAGTTGTCGAAGTAGACCAAATCGTTTTGCGTGGCTGTCACTCTGCCATAGGTCTCACCTGGTTGCATAATAGTCAGCACGAGGTCTTCACCGCCTCCTCCAGACAAGCTACGGTAAGGCTGTATAATTCGGAACATATTGGGATGGTAAATAGATCGCTGTATTTTCGCATAGCTTGTCACCTCCAAAAGGTTGTCTTTGAACGTACAGGTGCCCAACTCTTTCCATTCACTTTCACCACTGACAATCCACTGCGTGAGAGCCGCTTGGAAAGCATCAGCGGCATCGATGGTAATGGTGGCTGTCTCTTCGTTGGTAAAGAATGCATCATCGTAGGTTATCCCTATATCGGATTGCAGTTCTCCGTTCCTCATAGTTACCGTTTCAGGTACTGTCACATGAGGATTATCGCAGCTCAGATGACAAGTGAAGGTCTCTGAAGTGTAATACGTATCCGTTTCCCCTACATATATGCGGTTCAGACGGTAGATGGTCAGTTTGGCAGGTGCCCCCTTCTCGTTATCCTTCGAGAACGAGAACTCGCCACCCTCCATTATCGCATCGTAGTCCGTAAAGCGGAGGGTGAACGACTTGGTCGTTGCGAAATAGGTCATGGCATCGGTTTCCACTGGGATAATCAGTTGTACCGTGAGCCCTTTCTGCAAGTCGGCCTTTGTGAAATGGGTCTTCAGCAGCGAGCAAAGATTATACTTTTGAACCTCTCCTTGGGCATTGATAGGTATAGAGACATCGCCTATGCGTAACAGACTACTTCGAGAGGCTGACTGGAGCGCACTACAATTGACCACCGCGATAGACTGGTCTTCTGTGGCAAGGCTGATGGTAGGTGATACGAGCGAAGCTGGCAATACCCCGAACCAGACCGTGGGCACGAGACGACCACGATCTTCCGAGTTTGTGGTATAAACACGCCTTCCACGATTACCCTCACTTCTGAAAACATTATCGCGATAATCGTCATTATTGGCATAGCCTCCCTCATCCACATAGACATAGGCAGGGGATTTCGGGCCATGTGTAACAGCATCAATAGCAACGACATTAGACGTAGACACGACGGGACCATTGTTCAACAGACCTACACCACGCATGTAGAGTTTGAAAGTCTTTCCGAGAGACGCTTCGGACAGAAGGGTGAGTACGGAGTCATTCAGGTTATAACAATATTGCTTATTTGTTGCACTATAATTATTGTAATAAGTGTATATAGGCAAGGTGAAACTCTTAGCAAAGTTACTTTGCAACGAGAACTGCATTCCCAAAGAAATGTGGTTGTTGTCGGCATTTGTGTTGTCGCAGGAAAAGAACAGATACTCAATAGAGTCGAGCGGAATAGTCTTCCCATTATAGATATCGTTAAGTGTAAACGTCGGGTTGACTCCTGCACGGGCCTCATCAAGATCAAACTCAGGATTGTTCCACTCCTTGAGGTTCTGATAATTCTCCACATAAGATGGCAGTATGAAATTCATCCAGTAGGGTCGGCGTGTGGTATTGACCACACCGTGTGTAAAGTTCGTGCCCTCATAGTCGCGCTCCACAGGCATGTCGAGTCGTTTGATGTCGAAATACGACTGACCTTCACCCCATAGTTCAATACGTTTCTGGAAGATTATTTCATCGATAATCGTATGGGTGCCGTCGTAAGCATAGTTCGGGGCACGATATTTCTTCATGAAATCGGTGAGCAGACTGACACCTTCCGACTCCGACTGATGGGCAGCTGCTTCGGCCTCAATGAAGTACATCTCCTCAACACGCATCAGCGGATAGTCAACCAGTGCACCCACAGAACTGTCGTCGACATTGCCTTCACCCGGACGGAACTTCACAGAGGTGTAAGTAGGAAATGACTTGGCAGTTACGGCATCGAGGTAGGGCACATTGCCCCCTGATGCTGGTTTGAACACGTTGCGGCGGAAGTCGTCAGCGGCTATACGCTGATAGAGAGCCGCGCCGATCATAGGGTACAGCCCCCCAACTCTCACGTATCCAAAATTAGCTTCAGAAGAGAGCCAACTCGTCCATCCTGTGTCTGATGCGCGATAGTCATATATGCCCCACATCCAACAATTGCGGGTATTGAACCCCTTTGTCGTGCTCAGCCAGTCGTCCTGTGTCATCGGTCCTACAGACGAGGCATTAATGGCCTTGCGGGCGAACGAACGAGCTTGGGCATAGTCACCTCTCCACATATACAGACGGGCTTTCAGACCATAGATGCAGTCAAGATGCGGATAACGCTTGTCAGCATCGCTCTCTTGGGGAAGAAGCTGTTCAGCCTTGGCCAAATCACTGAGAATAAATGAAGTGATCTCATCGCGAGTAGCTCGTGTAAGAGTGTTATAGTCTTCGACAGATATGTCTTCTGTGATAATCGGTACCGTAAGACCCGACACGTCATGCCCCCACTCGTTGACGGGCGACTGCTTCTCGTTAGGAAGATACTCATACATTCGGGCAAGATCGAGATAGAGCAACGCACGGAAGGCATAGGCGGCTCCAAGGTCGGCCTTATATGCCTCTGGACAATCGGCCACGCTGAGATCGGTTATCAAATTATTGATTGAGGGTATGGCTTCTCGATAGAAAAAATTATAGACTCCATAGGCGTATATGTAACTCTTGCCAATACGGGTTCCTGCATCGGCCCATGTGGCGAACCAATCATAGCTTGACGAAGGAAACGCCATATCACCCGTGAGCACATCCCGGACATGCATGATGGCACCATAGCCAAATCCCCAATCGTAATTAAAAACATCAGCCATTGACTTGCAGACCGTGGTATTCAGCGGTCGCTCAATGTCGAACTCCACCTTACGCACCTTGTCATCGTAGACAATGGGGTCGGTCACATTGGAACCCGTATTGAACTGCAGTAAGTTTTTTTCCTTATCGAACTCTACATTCCAGAATTCGCTCAGTTTGTGTTCCTCCACTCCATTGTCGGTAGTAAGGAGTATCTTACTCTGATTCTGAGACCATGCAGCTAATCCCGTAAAGACTGCAACGGCTAAAACAATTAACTTTTTCATGGCACTACTTCTTTACGAATTTAACAACTGTTTTTCCACTCTTCAGCACATACACTCCGCCCGACTTCAACACCGCAGCATTGAGGGAGAGTGTGCCTTCTTGCGACACAACGCCTTGCAAAACCATGCGACCTGACGCATCATAAACGTTTACCCGCGAACCGGCAGCAAGCCCGCTCGCCTTAAGCGCGTTGCCATCGACCACCACACCACCAAACATCTCAACACCGCCGATACCCGTTGTACGGTCGAAAACGGCTGAAAGCGTGGTAGTGAACACACGCTCACCGGTCTCATCGTCGTAAATGAGCCTAGAAATGTAGTCACCAAACTCAATTCTCGCTACACGTTTTGTCAACTGCACGCCATTAATACTGATGTGCTGCCAATCGTCAGCCGATGCTGTCAAACTGAAAAATAACAACAAAGCCGAAAGACTCAAAAGAAATTTACTCTTCATATTGTTCTCGTTTTTTATGTCTGAAATTAAAGTACGTTTTTTTGTAGATTTGAGTACAAAGTTACAAAATAATGCTGAAACAAAGAAGCGATTTTGGAAGATTAACGCAGTTCGCCCCATAAATAAAGGCATTTCGAGGAAAATTGAGGAAAGTCCGCAAAGTGCCACTATGCAAATCGAGGCGAATTGCGGAACGAGTTAGGTTTCTTATTCGTAACCCAGATAGCCCCA
>CAJOIW010000010.1:0-20036 GCA_905234845.1 uncultured Prevotella sp.
CTACGCTCCGAGGAACGTACATCACCCGGAGGTGACTTCCCTTCCCATCACCCACTCAGAATTGCACTTCTATCTTGAAAGTGGGCGTGAAAGCAGGAAAGCGAAAAGACAAAAAGAGAAAAACCGAAACACGAGATATGGAAAAGCTATTCAATTTGTTTTCTACTTTTAATCCATACGGCTAAGATAATCTTCAAAGTCAAATTCCCGCAATAGCTCCAGTTGCCCAGATACACGCATTAGGGCTATGGCAGGGTGGCTGATGCCATTAAACATGTTTGTCTTAACTGTTGTGTAGTGAATCATGTCTTCAAAGATGATGTTTTCGCCGACATTTATTTTGTGGTCGAATTTCCAAAAGCCCATATAGTCGCCTGAGAGGCAGCTATTTCCCCCCAGGCGATAGAGGTGGGGTAGGGTTGTCGAATCAGGATTCTTTATAGTCTTCGCCCCTCTCACTTCAGGCCAATAGGGCATTTCTAGACAGTCAGGCATGTGACAGGTGAAACTCACGTTCAGAATGGCGGTGCGAATGTTATGGTCTTCTACGACATCGACAACTTGTGCGACTAATGGGCCTGTTTGCCAGGCGAATGCACTACCGGGCTCAAGGATGACTTTCAGATTAGGATGGCGTTTCCGGAAGTCTTTTAATATATTAATAAGGTGTTGGCGGTTGTAGTCTTTCCGTGTCATGAGATGTCCTCCGCCGAAGTTTATCCACTTAAGTGATGGTAGCCATCGACTGAACTTTTCCTCAATATGGGCGAGTGTGCGTTCGAAGGTGTCGGCACTACTCTCACAATGACAATGACAATGAAATCCGTCTATGTCTTCAGGTAGTGAATTTGTAAGTTTTTCAGCAGTAATTCCGAAGCGGGTTCCTGGGGCACATGGATTATAGAGTAGTGTTTCCACTTCAGAATAATTAGGATTTATTCGTAATCCGAGGCTTACCTCTTTGTTTGCTTCTTTTGCTCGCAGGTGGTGGCGTTGATATTGTGAGAGCGAGTTAAAGCTGAGATGCGAGGAGCATCTTGCAATCTCTTCTATGTCTTCATCGGTATAGGCTGGTGAGTAGGTATGTGCCAGACTTCCAAATTTTTCTTTTGCGAGGCGGGCCTCAAAGAGTGAGCTTGCAGTAGTGGCATTGATGTATTCGCGGAAAATGGGGAAGGTTTTCCATAGCGCGAATGCTTTAAAAGCTAGAATGATTTCCACTCCGGCTTCTTTTCCCACCATGCTGATCTGTTCCAGGTTGTGGCGCAAGCGATTTTCCTCTACGATATACATCGGGCGATTTATTTCCTCGAAAGTGTCTGAATAGTGTTTCATTTTCACTAAAATCGTTATATAAAAAATTTTCGGTTACAAAATTAACTTTTATCCGCGATATAATTGCATATTTCAAAGAAATTTAATACTTTTGCACTTGAAAATAGCAATTACGCGAAAGCAATGTCATTTTTTGAGACTGGCATTGCGGAGTGTGAGCGATTGATATAAAGCTTTTCCTGACGAATGAAACTCGTAGTAATGACGAAGTCCACATTCTTTGTGGAAGAAGACAAAATCATCACCTCGCTGTTTGAAGAGGGATTGGATAACTTGCACTTGTACAAGCCAAACTCTTTGCCCCTATATGCTGAGCGTCTTCTCTCGCTGCTTCCTGAGGAATATGCTAAGCGGATAACGGTTCATGAGCATTTCTATCTCAAGGACGAATACAATCTCGCAGGCATTCATGTCGACGACCCGGATACGCCGTTGCCTGCAGGATACAAGGGGAAGTTCAGTAGATCGTGCAGTGAAATTGGGCGGTTGAAGGAGATGAAGAAAAAAACGAGATATGTCTTTCTAAAGAATATTTTCGATTGTATAGAATTTAAAGACGAGAAGTCAAACTTTACAATAGGGCAGCTTGAAGACGCCTCCCGTCACGGGCTGATAGACAAGCATGTATATGCTCTTGGGGGGATGAGCATCGATAACTTGAAACTGGCAAAAGACCTCGGTTTTGGGGGTGTGGTTGTCTGCGGAGATTTATGGAACCGTTTCGATATACATAGTGAGTCAGATTTCAAGAACATCATAGCTCATTTCGAGCGGCTCAGAAAGGCTGTCGGGTGATGGTTTATGACTTGTATTTTTAATGTTATAACTTTTTATATTTTTTTGTCGTGCGATGAGTGAGTATAGCTCTTTTTTGGTATTCTCGGGAACCAATACGAGGTACCTTGCAGAGAAAATCTGCGGTAGTTTACAATGTCCGTTAGGAAACCTTGTTGTCACACGGTTCTCCGATGGCGAGTTTGCGGTTTCCTACGAGGAGTCCATCCGCGGGCGTGATGTGTTTCTGGTGCAGAGCACGTTCCCGAAATCTGACAATCTCATGGAGCTCTTGCTCATGATAGATGCGGCCAAGCGCGCATCGGCCCGTAACATCATTGCCGTGATTCCTTATTTCGGTTGGGCTCGGCAAGACCGCAAGGATAAGCCTCGTGTGAGTATCGGTGCCAAGTTGGTGGCTGACCTGCTGAGCGCTGCGGGTGTGAACCGCGTTATCACAATGGACCTCCACGCCGACCAGATACAGGGTTTTTTTAATGTGCCTGTCGACCATCTCTATGCCTCTGGGGTGATCCTGCCTTACCTTCAGAGTCTGCACCTTGACAACCTTGTCATCGCCTCACCCGATGTGGGTGGCTCTAAGCGCGCCAACGCATACGCCAAGTATCTCGGATGTCCGCTCGTGCTTTGTAACAAGACCCGTGCGCGTGCGAATGTCATTGAGAGCATGCAGATCATTGGCGACGTCGAAGGGAAGAACGTCATCATCATCGATGACATGGTCGACACCGCGGGTACCATTACCAAGGCGGCCGACATCATGAAGGCGGCTGGGGCGAAGAGCGTTCGAGCCTGCGCGTCGCATTGTGTCATGAGCGGTCCGGCCTCCGAGAGGGTGCAGGCATCTGCTCTTGAGGAAATCGTCTTTACCGATTCCATTCCCTATTCCCAGCGTTGCGCCAAGGTGAAGCAACTCTCTGTAGCCGATATGTTTGCTGAAACCATCCGTCGTGTGGTAGGCAACCAAAGCATCAGCTCACAATATCTTATTTAACCCCATCTCCATCCCTTCGGCTTTCCCACAGGGGGAGCTCGTAAACCATACTCCAGAACTACAAGAAAATGGGAAAATTAAAATTTGTCTGTTTTTTGCTGTTGTTGGCGATGGTGGCTGTCTGCGTGTCGTGTCGCAAGACTCCCACAACCCTAACCCCCTCTCCATCTCTCACCGAAGGAGAGGGGGGCGTAAACCATAAACCATCCAACGTTGACGTTGAGAAGATTGTAGATATGAAGATTCCCGATCTGGACCGCAATCCATTCTCGCTGACTGCGGAGATAGCCAGACACGAGATTACCATCATCGATTTCTGGGCATCGTGGTGCGGTCCCTGTCGGCAGGAGGCTCCCCGTCTGGTCAATGCTTATAAGTTGTATAAGGATAAAGGCCTTGGCATCATCGGCATCTCCTTAGACGAGGAGTACGACGACTGGCGGGCGGCCATCGGTCAGTTGGGTCTCACGTGGCCGCAAGTGTCGGAGCTGCGTGGGTGGGATGACACAACCGCCCGACACTACGGAGTCTCAGCCATTCCCTATACTATTGTCGTCAGCCGCGATGGCACCATCCTTGCCCGCGGCCTTCGCGGCACCGACCTCGAAACCTTTGTTGCCCAACAATTGAAAGAGTAGAAAGGTTAAAAATACAAGCTGTAAACTGTAAATCGTATTCCCATTATATTCACTCCGCCCTGTGCGATTCCCTCTCCTTCGAGTCTCTATAGACACCGCTAACTTTTGTGCGACCAAAATTATAGACGACGCGAAATGAGACGGCGTGAGAATGGATATTGTTGCGTGAATAGGCTCTATAGTCGTGATAAAGAGTAGCAGACTTGGTGATGTTCCATCCGAAGGGGTCGCTGATAGATGCCGATAGGGCGAGTCGCCCCCCAGGCGATATATATCTGATGTCGCAACGGAACAACGACATCCGCTCGAAGTGCGTCATTCGCTCATGATACGGGAAGTAGTGGCAGAACCGCAGGCCGAGGGTCAGCGTCTTGGCATGGTTGAGCATCCATGAGTTGTTAAGTTCCAATTTCCCACTCCAGCTATTGTCATTTAAGTCTTTGAAATCGGCAATCTTGGTTTTCGCTTTAGAGTAGAATATCTCTCCTCCGACATCCACGCCCCACCATCCGAAGAACGAGCGGTTGTATGAGGCGTACAAACCCGTTTTGCTGTTACCCATACAGTTCTCGGGGATGGTGTACTGACTGCCGTCGGTGCCGAATCGAGTGACATAGCCGATGGAATTATGGTTGTATGAGTGATATAGTACGGCATAGACCCCTTTGAGACTGTAGTTTATTTCGGCATTATGCGCCAGACTCGGTCGAAGGTCGGAATTGCCCGATATATAGTCGCTTGTGGTGGTGTAGTAACGGAACGGATTGAGGTCGGCGAAGTTCGGCCTGGCGATGCCCATTGAATAGGATAGTGACAAACGTCCAATTCCCTGATTGTTCCAACTGAGATTCACAGATGGAAATAGATAGTTGTAACTGTTATTATAACTATCGTTGCCCATTTTCTGACAACCCTTGACATCGGTATACTCATAACGCAGTCCGATTTTTCCAAAAAGGGAGTTAGTGAAGTTCTTTTCCACACTGATGTATGCTGCAGCGGTGTTTTCATCATAGTTGAACCCGTTGCTTTGGGTTGGATTGTTTATCCATTGGTTATTGGCGAAATGGTTTACGGTCAGTGATGTGTTGTTCCCGATGCCTGTAAACGCAACGCCCGTTTCCATTTTAAAACCGTCGAATGGAAGCGTTGCATCCAGTTTTGCAGAATGGATGTGATACTTGTTATGGGCATCGTCGGTGAGGCGGACTTCTTCATTGCCTCCCGTCGTGGTCACATCGGCGAAGGACTTGGTGGACTTGTTGAAGTAATTGTATGTAAGACTGAGCATCTTGCCCTTGGAGTTCAATTGCCAGTCGGAAAACGCCGTCAAGGTCAGCGCATTGTTGGGACGCGACGGAGAATTGTTATACGAGTTGAAGCAGGTGCCGTTGTCAATTGTCACGTCCGTGAGCTGACTTTTCAGGCGAATCCCGCTGGCATTGACGATGGCTCCGGCACAAAGGCGGGCGGAGAACTTGTATTTGAAATGGCCGTTGATACCGAATTGTCTGTTGGTGAAGTCAGTTCGTCGGTTGGATGTCTTGATGTGGTCGGTAAAGGTGTAGGTGCGGTCGAGGTCGTTGATGCCCTTGGTGTCCGACCAGCTTACATCTGCCGACAGTTCCACCCGTCGCGTAGTGTGCGAGATATTTCCGCCCAGCATGTCGCTGAAATCTTCTCTGATGATGCCGCGTCCCCAGACGTTGCCACGAGTGCCCAGCGTCTCGTTGCGTGTGGTAATGCTGATATACGCCACATTCGTACCAACTGCGTACTTGGCTGGTGGAGTGGTCAGCAGTTCTATCTTCTCGATGCCCGAAGCCTGCAGGTTTTTCAGTTGCAGGGTGATGGCCTCGTCCGACATTTCCAAAAGCCGACCGTCAACGATGTACCGCACGGATGATTTGCCCGCGACTGTCACCAAATCATTTACCACCGACACGCGCGGAATCCTGTCGAGCACTTCGATGCCGTTCAGTCCTTTGGCATAGATGTCATTTTTTGTCAAGTATACGATGCGGTCTGGTGATTGCTTGAATACCGTTCGGTTTCCTACTACGACAACCTCATGAAGTTCAAGTTCTCGTTCCCACCAGTTCGTGGTGGAGTCATTTTTTTCTTGTGCGAAAAGACACATGGGGAGCATGACCATTCCAAGAATGGCCTTCAAAGTTTTGTCCATAATGATACTGA
This sequence comes from uncultured Prevotella sp., assembly GCA_905234845.1. Taxonomy (GTDB): domain Bacteria; phylum Bacteroidota; class Bacteroidia; order Bacteroidales; family Bacteroidaceae; genus Prevotella. The sequence goes on from CAJOIW010000010.1 coordinate 5,959, forward strand.
AGATTGATTATTTAAATGCTTTTTCCTTACCTTGTATGAAGAAAAATCCTCCGCCTGATTTGTCACGTTGCAGACCAATGTAGATGATTTCTCCGTTATTCTCTACTTGTAGCGAGGTGTAGCGACCGTCTGCACTCTGGTAGTCGGAGAAGTCTTTTGCCCGTGGCTCATCTTTAGCTATGGCTTCAGCTATCTGCTTGATGATTTGAGGATTGTTTTTGACGGTCAGGCCGCGATAGTAGTTACCATTGTTCTTATAAATGGAAATGGTAACATTTTTGTTGTTGTTATATCTGCCGTCGAATAGTCTCTCCACATTTAATTTGGGAGGATTGGCATAAATGCTTGCCGCATTGACGATACACAGTAATAATATAAGTATGTGCTTCATTTTCTAGTATGAGTTTTATGATTCATAAACTTTTCTACCTTTGCATTCTCCAAGGCTTGTTGAGTGGTTGCTATCCTCATGAACTGCTCCATTTTGACAACGTCCGCTTCAGCAATGTCTTTAGCCCTCTCACCACTAACCTTTCTGCCTTCAACATACGCAATGCAAATCTTTTCGTTAGCAGTATTGTTGATACTGTTTCGGATAAGGAGAATACTCCCTAACAATATTATGACACATGCCGTAGCCCTTAAGGTCCAGATAAGGAAACCTCGTTTCTCCATCTTTCGCAGAATAAAAGACTGCGATGAGTTGTTGAGAGTTATATTCGGTGTAATGCCCATCAAAACTCTAGTTTCTCTTATCAGAGGAGAGTTTAAATTGGATAGCATCAGCACATATTCCAGTTCGGCTTCCTCCAATAATGACAACTTGCAGTCCATATAAAGCTGGCAGAGTTGCTCGGCTTCTTGGATGGTGATATGTTGCTCGGTCTGTTTCATCTGTTTAATAGCTTATAGTTTTCACGTATTTTCTTTCGGGTCCGACTCATGTTCATCCTTACGGCTTCAACCGACATGGATAGATTTTCGGCAATCTGTTCGTAATCCAATCCTTCATGAGCGACGAGGTCGAATATCTGTCGTTGCAGGGGTGTCAGCCGATTTTGCAGAAGTCGCTCTAGGTGTTTGATGTCCTCTTCCTCAATCTCAGAGACAAGTGTCGTATGTTGGGCGATGTCCATCGGAATGGGCTTTGATTTTCTCAAATGGTCAATGCAAATGTTCCGCAATACAGCGACGAGTTTGTTCTTCGCCTCTGATGACGTCTGAAAATCGCCTTTGCACCTCAACCTCAACCAAGTGTCTTGTAGCGCATCCTTGGCATCCTCATCGCTCCGCAGATAGCTTAGGGCAATGTGGTGTAGCTTGTCACGCAAGCCAAGAAACGAGGATGTCAGCATATCGATTTCCATATACATCTGCTATTGATACGATTGAAATATAAAAATGTAACAGCCTAATGCTTCTTATAATTCTGTTCGTTTTATAAACCACATTCACTATAAGTGTTACAAAGCTAATAGTTTTTACTGAGAATAGACACGGCCATATTCCTTATTTAACATTTCGATTGTTAAAAATTAACATTCAAAGTTGCGCGAGAAGGCCGTCGTTGCAAAGTATTTTCCTCGTGGTCGGAATTTCTTCAATTTTGAGCCATTTTCCTGATTTTTGCTAACTCGTTGGGAATAAGGCTTATAGGACTTGTAGAACGTATAAGGCATATAGAACGTATCGCGAAAGATACACCTTTCACTTCCGAAAGCTAAGCTTTCAACATTCGAAAGACCGTGTTTCGTACTCCCAAACGCCGTGTTTTACCACCCAAAACATATACCTTTCGGAAGTAAAAAGTAAGAAATGAAAAGCGAGAAGTAAGGTTAGAATGTGAAAGATATATGTTTCACTCGCGTAGATTGAGAAAAAATCTCAACAGGATTTTCCTGTTTTTTCTTCTTTGATAGTTAACGTTTTGAACATAAGGACAGATTATTTAGGCATATAATGACGGAAGAACATTTTTAAGAACAAATCACTTCTTATTAACGGTTTGGTAGGTTATTAACAGAAAGGCCTTGAATGTAATCACTACATCCAAGGCCCATACTCACTTAATCAACAAAAACTAATTAATTACCTCATTTACTAATCAAATGACGAATAATCTCAATGGATACACTAAATTTGTGTTTAGTTTTTTCCGGTGGCTTGCACATAGACCTTATACTCCTCCCGGCCTTTCCTTTGGAGAAGGCCTTTCTGTGGTTTTGCGCAGAGTCGCAGAGAGAAAATGAGTTTTTTAGTTGAAAGGTTTTCTCCTATGCTATCGTTTCGTGTGTTGTTTGATGACGGCGTAGGCTTTGTAGAGTCCAAGCTCTCCGGCTGTGCTGAGGTCTTCGATGGCTGGGTCGTGGCTGCTGGTGCGTAGGCGGGCGAGTCCCCGATTGTAGTAGGCCTCGGGTATGGCTGGATTGATTTCTATGGCGCGGGTGTAGTCGGCGATGGCCTGTGTATAGTTCCCCTGCATGGCGTGTATGTTGCCGCGGTTGTAGTATAGATAGGGATTGTCGGGCGATTTACTGATGGCTATATTAATGTCGGCTATAACCCCTCCTAATGCTAACGTCAACGTTTGATGGTTTACGTTTGATGGTTTACGGTTTACGGTTGCTGTGTAGGCCTCGCAGACGGCTTTTTGCCATACGGGGAGTACGGAGGTGGTGTCAAGCTGCTGGCACACGATGAGGTCGTTGATGGCGGCGTCGAAGTCGTAGACGGCGGTATAGGCGGCGGCTCTCCTGATGAGCAACGGGGGGAGCTTGGCGAGTGCGGTGGTTTCTATTTTCTGAGTGAGGGTGTCGATGAGGGTGAGAATAGAACCCACCTCCTTCCCCCATCCCGAGCAGAGCTCGCCCCCCCGTAGCCTTCCTCCAAGGGAGGGGCTCTTAGTGACTTCTTCTGTAGGAGGATTTATGCCATCATCCTTCCCTTGGAGGGGATAAAGGTTATCGCAGTTGAGGTATAGGTGTGGAAGGTCGGGTGAGGATGCGTTGAGCCGCTCGATGTCCTCGGAGAAGGCCTGATAGGTTTTCACACCATTGTCATATTGTCTGAACGACAGGGCGTACATGGGCATAAAGTCGTCATCGACCTGCCGGTGTTGTATGCGTCCGCGGTATTCGCTTTTGTATTTGAACTCATGAACGGGTTGCTCTTCGTCTTCGACGACAATTTGGTCGTATTTACTGAAATCTATCTCGCTACGCTTGCGTAGTTGGCGAGTTTTGCTTTTTGTCCATCGTGGCTGTATGCCGATGTGCTTGTCCATTTGTGCCTTGAAGATGCGGAACTCGTCGAGTTCGGCTTTGGCGGTCATGCCGAGTTGCCTGTAGCATCGGGCTCGTGCGGCGAGTCCTGCCCAGAAGTTGGGGAAGGCTTCTATGAGCTTGGAGTAGTCGTTAATGGCGGCACGGGGATTTCCGGTCTTGTCGTGGAGCAGAGCGCGGTTGTAGATGGCCATGAGGTTGTCGGGCTCAAGGTTAATGATGAAGTCGAAGTCGTCGATGGCGCGGTTGTCATCACCTACCTGCACACGCAGGAGTCCTCGGTTATAGTGAGCGAGGAAATTGTCGGGGTCGAGACTGATGGCCATGTCATAGTCGGCCATGGCACCGCGAAGGTTGTTGGTGTTGACGCGTGCGATGGCGCGGTTGATGTAGTTACCTGTGGTTTGTGGCTTCAGATGGATGGCCTTGCTGAGATAGGAGTCAGCGTCTTTCCATTTCTTACGTGTGAAGGCAATCATGGCGCGTGCGGTCCATGCCTCGCCGTTGTAGGGGTTGAGCTCGAGTGATTTGTCGAGCCACTTGTCGGCCTCGAGCGTATCTTTCTGCTGAAGGTGGATTTCGGCTTTGAGTGTGTAGGCATCGGGGAACTTCTTCCATCTCGTGATCATGGTGTCGAGCTCACATAGAGCCTGCTGATAGTCTTTCAGCTCGATGCGGCAGAGAATGCGGTTATACCAGTTGCCCTGATTGTAGGGGTCGAGGCGAAGGGTGTGGTTGTAGTCGTCGATGGCATCGGCGTATTTTTGCTGGCGGATGCGGCACACGCCACGTAGCTCATACATGTTGTTGATGTAGGGATTGAGCTTGATAGCCTCTGTAACATCGCTCTCTGCTCCCATGAAATCGTCGAGATAGAACTTTGCCACACCGCGATAGAACCATGGCTCGTAGAGGTAGGGCTTGGCGTTGATGGCTTGGTTGAAGTACTGGATGGAGAGCACGTAGTCCTCGTAGTAGAGCGCATTGCGCCCTGTAATGATCAGACGGTCGGTCTTGAATTGAGCTGAGGCGGAGATAAGTGAAAAAAAAAGTAGAGACGCCACAATGTGACGTCTGTACTTAGCCACAATATGGCATCTGTACATCAAACACCCCAGCCCTTCTTTTGTCATTTCCTCACGGGTTTAGTGCGGTAACCACAACGGTATTTGCCAAGCGTGAGTGCCTTCAGCTTGTTCTTGATGAGTTGCTTGCGCAGGGGTGAGATACGGTCGATGAACATGGTGGCATCGAGGTGATCGAACTCATGTTGCATCACGCGAGCCAGATAACCCTCAACCCACTCGTCGTGGGGTTGAAACTGGTCGTCGAGATATTGCACGCGGATGCGTGTAGGGCGTGTCACCTTCTCGTGTATACCTGGTAGCGAGAGACATCCCTCCTCAAGTGTCTCGGTGGCCGACGAGTCGCGCTCGATGATGTGAGGGTTGATATAGGTCTTCTTGAAGTCCTTGTACTCGGGGAGGTCCTCGCTAAGCGGGTCGAGGTCGATGATGACCACGCGGATGGCTTTTCCTATCTGCGGGGCGGCCAGTCCGATACCCTCGCTAGCGGCGAGCGTTTCGTACATGTTGGCGATGAGTTCCTCAAGATCAGGATAGTCGGGGGTAATGTCTTCCGATATCTTTCGCAATACTGGTTGTCCGTATATATAAATAGGTAGAATCATATTTCTTAGTTCATAGCACTTAACTTCTCAACTTCTCAACTTCTCAACTTCTTGCTCTCTGTGCCTCCATATAGCTCTGTAAGATGATGGTGGCGCTAATCTCGTCGACCAGTGCCTTGTCTTGGCGGCGTTTTTTGCCGAGTCCCGCGTCAATCATCGTACGATGTGCCAATACGGAGGTGAAACGCTCGTCGTAGAATTCAATAGGGATCTGTGGCATGGCTTTGCGCCATCGGTTCACAAACTGCTGTACACGTGTCATATTCTCGCTTGGCTGGCCGTTTGGCTGTCGGGGCTCGCCAATGATAATGCGCTCAACATCCTCACGTGCAACGTAATCGGAGAGAAAACCGAACAGCTCAAAAGTAGAAACAGTCACCAATCCATTGGCAATCAGCTGCAATGGATCGGAGACTGCTATACCTGTTCGTTTTCGACCGTAGTCGACTGATACGATTCTTGCCACTTAAGGTTATTTGGTCAGGAGCCATGCGCCAGCATATTTCGAGCTGAGCTGGTCACGCAGGTTGGCGGCATCGGCTTTACTATCGAAGGTATCGGCAATAACGCGATATGTCCCTGTCGATGAGTTATAGACGATCTGCGAGTTGTAACCGGCGTTCTTGAGCACTTGCTGGGTGGCTTCGGCGTTCGACTTGAGCGAGTAGGAGCCTACGACAACACTGAAAGCCTTGAGACCTGCACCGCTTACCAGATTGACATTCTCGGTACGAACGGGAGTGTTGTCGGAATTGTCTTGAACAACGGTTTGTGTTACCGGTTGTTGAATAACGGGAGTAACAACAGGTGTCTCCGGTGTAGTGGTTGGCGTGGTTACCGTATTGGTAGCCTCCTGGGCCTTTGCCTTCTCATAAGCTTTCTTATAGGCACTCTCACTTCCCTTGCAACTTGCAAATGCAAAAGCCACACACAGGGCTGCGCAAAAAATTACACTTTTCTTCATTTTCATTCGATGTTATTGTTATTGATTAAACTTATATTTCGTTCTCCTATAATTCGTCTACTTCATAAATCCGTTGCGAAATTACAAAATATCTTCTAAATATCGATGAAAATAGCGCCTAAAGTTTGTTAAATGAAACTAATACACGTTATTCTTGAAAAAAAATATCATGTTTTAGACCGTTATTCCAAATCTTTTTGTAAATTTGCTGCTGAAAATAATGTTTTATCAAAAAATAGAAAGGAAAGAAAAATGAAATCTTTAGGTTATTTCGGCGCATTCATCGGCGGAGCTATTGCCGGTGCCGCCTTAGGCTTGCTTGTTGCCCCCGAGAAAGGTACTGACACTCGTACCCGCATTAGCGATGCTGTAGACGAGTTCTGCAAAAAACATAATATCAAACTGAGCCGCAAGGAAGTCGACGATTTGGTAGACGACATCAAGGAAGCCGCCTCCGACATTGTCGAATAAATATAAAGCAGATTCCTTCATCCGAAATGTTTTCCACGGATCAGAACATTGAGACGATAGGACAGCTTGTCGAGGCCCTTCGCCACTACGTTGGCTTGCAGACGGAATACGTGAAGCTCGATGTAGCTGAGAAGGTGGTCAGGTTGCTTACCGTAGCCACGATGACGATAGTCTTGTCGGTATTGCTCATCATGGCAGCCATCTTCGCGTCGTTTGCGCTCGCACACGCCTTGCAACCTTATACGGGCGAGGCTTGGGCTTATGCCATTGTAGCCGCGCTCTATCTGCTCTTGCTCATCTTGGTTGTCATCTTCAGAAAGCGTTGGATAGAGCGGCCCTTGGTTCGTTTCCTTGCCAGTATGCTGTTGTAGGTGTAGAATGAAGAAGGAGGAATGTAGAATGGAGAAAAACCTTCATACATATACGACATTAGCCGATATCCGCCAGCGTAAGGAAGACTTGCTGGACAGTATCAGGGACGATGACAATCAGATGCGCACGTTGTGGGGTCTGTTGTTTCGTAAGCCCGACATGCTTACCTCTTCATCGCCCACCAAACGTCTGACGAGCCTCATGAGCACCAGTGTGGGCGTTCTCGATGCGGCTATTCTCGGATGGAAGCTTTATCGTAAGTTCTATTTGAAAAACGGTAAAAGCGGCAAGCGTCGCAAGCGTTGATGAGCAGGTTTCAGGATTTGGTTCAACGGAGGCGAAGCCACCGGAAGTTCACGGACGAGCTGGTTTCCGATGCCGATGTGCGATGTGTGTTGCGTGCCGCGCTCATGTCACCATCATCTAAGAGCCGTCGTTCGTGGCAATTTGTCGTTGTCCGCGATACGGAGACCATCAGTCGTCTTGCCTCGGCAAAGCCTTCGGGTAGCGATTTTTTGCGTAACGTTCCCGTAGCGATAGTTGTTGTCGGCGATTCTTCTGACAATGACTGCTGGGTAGAGGATTGTTCCATTGCCTCTGTTGCCATGCAATATCAGGCAGAGGACATCGGGCTTGGCTCGTGCTGGGTTCAGTTGCGTGGGCGTGGGTTTGAGGATGGAACGACATCGGATATGGTGGTACGTAATTTGTTAGGCATTCCCGAAGGACGTGAGGTGCTTTGCGTCATTGCGCTCGGCCATCCCTCCGATGAGCGGAAACCGCAGAGTGAGGAGCGCCTGAAGTGGGATAACGTACACACGGAAAGATGGTAAGAACGGTGCTTCTCGGTGCCGGTAATGTGGCGACTCACTTTGGTAGGGCCATGAAGGCAAATGGCTTTCATGTGGTTCAGGTGTATAGTCGCACGATAGGCTCCGCGCGAGCCCTTGCTGATATTCTTGAGTGTGAGGCTATCAACGATATAGGTCAGGTGTTGAAAGACGCTGACCTTTATCTTTTATCCGTAAAAGACGATGCTCTCGCATCTGTTATAGCATCGGTGTGCAAGGGTAGGGAAGAGTGTTTGTTTGTACATACGGCTGGAAGTATTCCGATGAATGTTTTTGAGGGTCATTGTAAGCATTATGGCGTGGTTTATCCTCTACAAACATTTTCAAAGGAAAGGTCGCTGAATTTCAGAGAGATACCATTGTTCGTTGAAGCGATTAACGAAGATGCTTTGAGGCATTTGGAAACCTTTGCCAAGTGTTTGTCTGAGCGTGTGTTCCGGTTGTCTTCCCCTCTTCGTGCCAAGCTTCATCTCTCGGCGGTTTTTGGCTGTAATTTCGTGAACCATTGTTATGCGCTTGCGGGTGAGGTTTTGAAGAAGAGCGGTCTGCCCTTCGACACGCTCCTTCCGCTTATCGACGAGACGTGCCGCAAGGCTCATGAGCTTTCGCCCGTGGAGGCACAGACGGGCCCTGCCGTGCGTTGGGATGAGGGTGTGATGAGGAGTCATTGTGAGCAGCTTTCCGACCAGCCGCTCTGGCATGAGATTTACAAGACGATGTCGTTATCCATTCATGAGCTTGACAAAGGCCGGAGGGCTGATAACGAAATGGTTTGATAACGAGAAAGGCGTATAAAAAGGGTCTGATTACGAGTAAGTCTTGAAAGAATAGAAGGAGAATAAGATGATAAACTATGATTTAAGTAAGATTCGCGCTCTTGTCTTCGATGTCGATGGTGTGTTGTCGGCGGAGACAGTGGGGATGGACGCAGAGGGTAACCCCATGCGCACGGTGAACATCAAAGACGGCTATGCCATTCAGCTGGCCATGAAGTTGGGGCTTCGCATTGTCATCCTCACTGGTGGCCGTGGCGATGCCTTGCGTCGGCGTTATGAGTATCTTGGCGTTGAGGATATCTACATGGGACAGGCCGTGAAATCGCAGGCTTACGAGGAGTTACTGGCGAAGTATGGGCTTACCGACGACGAGGTGCTTTACATGGGCGACGACATTCCCGACCTTCAGGTAATGCGTCGTGTGGGGTGTCCGTGTTGTCCTGCTGACGCTTGTGCGGAGGTGAAGGAGGCGAGCCTCTATGTGAGCCATCGCAAGGGCGGGCGCGGTTGTGCGCGTGACGTGATTGAGCAGGTGATGCGTGTCAAGGGTATGTGGATGTCTGACGCTAAAGCTTTCGGTTGGTGATATGAAGATTATACTTTGCAGCCAGTCGCCCCGTAGAAGGCAATTGCTTGCGGGGCTCGACCTCGACTTTGAGGTGCGTACCTCTGATGGTATGGAGGAGTCGCGTCCGGAGGGTTTGTCGCCCGAGGAGACGGCTATGGCGATTGCCGAGGGTAAGGCTCTTGCGTTCACTCCGCTCAACGACGATGAGGTGATTCTTACGGCCGACACCATTGTGGCTTGTATGGGTGAGATTCTTGGTAAGCCGTCGACCGCAGAGGAGGCTTGCGCGATGCTTCGTAAGCTTAGTGGAAAGACGCATCAGGTGGTTACGGGTGTGACGTTGAAATCGACTACCCGCCAGCGGACCTTCAATGTCTCTACGAGTGTGACGTTCAAACGGCTTAGTGAGGAGGAGATTAACTATTATGTGAGTCACTACAAGCCGTTCGACAAGGCGGGTGCCTATGGCATTCAGGAGTGGATAGGCTTTATTGCCGTGAAGCGTCTTGAGGGCTCGTATTTCAATGTGATGGGTCTTCCCGTTCAGCGCATCTATGAGGAGTTGTGCGACCATTTCATGGGTCGCTGATAGTGGTGTCTGCCCTTTGTGGGCAGGTTTTAGGGGAATGAACGGCTATAGTGACTATAGCTGCATGACGTCTACGAATGCCCCGCTGAATCCTTCGGCAAGTGTTGCTGAGGGTTTTTGTTTGTAGATGCCGTAGATGGCCGAGCCTGACCCTGTCATGGCCGCGTATGCCGCGCCCGACTCATAGAGCTTTTGCTTGATTTGCGCGAGTTGTGGGTGTTTCTCAAAGACCGGCTTTTCAAAATCGTTTATGAGTTCTTCTTGCCACGTCTCGATGGGTTGTCTGACGATATCGCGGCAGCATTTCATGGGTGTTCGTGGGGTGATGCCTGCGTAAGCCTCAGCGGTGCTGACGGCGAAGTCGGGTTTGACGATTGCCAGCCAGTAGCCGTTCAGGTTATGCCCTGGCGAGTCGGCAGGTGCGAGCTGGTCGCCGATACCTGTGGCGAACGATGGCTCGGCGGTGATGAAGAAGGCGCAGTCGGCTCCGAGTCGTGCGGCATAGCGCTCCATCTCTGCTATTCCGATGTTCAGCCGGAAGCGCTCGTCGAGCAGGCGTATCATGTAGGCGGCGTCAGACGATCCTCCTCCCAACCCTGCCTGTGAGGGTATGCGCTTGTAGAGGTGGGCGTGCACGCGTGGCAGGCTGTAGTCGGCGGCCAGCAGGTGGTAGGCTCTGACGACAAGGTTCTGGGCTTCGTCGCAGTCAATGGCATTGCCTGTTATCTTCAGGTCGCATGGCGTGGGCGAGGGGAATTTCTCGTCCATGCGTTTCACTTCGAGCGCGTCGGTGAGTGGGATGGGGTAGAACACGGTCTCGATGTTGTGGTATCCGTCGTCGCGCCGGCTGACGACGTTAAGGCCGAGGTTGATTTTTGCACAGGGGAAGACTATCATATCAGTACATCTTTAATAATTTCTCCACGTAGGCGTCGATGACGGCCACGGCCGTGATGTTGACCACGTCGCGCACGTTGGCGCCGAAGTCGGTGAAGTGGATGGGTTTGTTCAGTCCCATCTGTATGGGGCCTATGATTTCACAATCGGCTCCGAGCGACTGGAGCATCTTGTACGACGAGCGTGCCGAGGTGAGGTTGGGGAAGACCAGTGTGTTCACGTCTTTTCCCTTCAGTCGGGTGAAGGGGAAGAGTTCGTCGCGCAGCTCACGGTCGAGGGCGAAGCCTATCTGCATCTCTCCGTCGATGGCGAGGTTGGGGAACAGATTCTGCATGTGGCGCACGGTGCGTTTCACTTTTTGCGCGCCCTCGGTGGTGTCGCTTCCGAAGTTTGAGTGTGAGATCATGGCCACCACGGGCTCCTCGTTGAAGAAGCGCACCGACTGCACGGTTAGCTTGGCGATGTCGATGAGTTGCTCCTCGGTGGGGTTCTGGTTGACGAGCGTGTCGGCGATGTAGAGCGTTCCCTTTGGCGAGTTGATGATGTGCATGGTGCCGAAGTGCTTGTATTCGGGCCGTATGCCGATGACCTCGTTCACCACCTTCACTGTGTTGGAGTATTTGGTGTAGAGACCGGTGATGAAGGCGTCGGCCTCGCCTGTCTCCACCATCATCATGCCGAAGTAGTTGCGCTCGAACATCTTGTCGTTGGCCTCCTGGAAGGTATAGCCGTCGCGCTGGTGCTTTTCGGTGAGCAGGCGAGCATAGCGCTCGCGCCTGCTGGCCTCGTCGGGATGGCGCAGATTCACGATGTCGATGCCCTCGAGGCTGAGGTCGAGCTGGTCGGCGAGCTTTGTGATGGCCTCGTCGTTGCCGAGGAGTATGGGTTGGCAGATGCCCTCGGCTTTTGCTTGCACGGCGGCCTTGAGCATGGTGGGGTGTATGCCTTCGGCAAACACCACGCGTTGTGGGTGTCGGCGGGCGGTGTCGTAGAGTTTCTGGGTGAGCTTCGTCTCTTGTCCGAGGAGCACCGAGAGCGACTTCTTGTAGATTTTCCAGTCGGTAATCTCGCGTCGTGCCACACCGCTGTCGATGGCCGCCTTTGCCACGGCTGCGCTGACCTCGGTGATGAGCCTCGGGTCGACGGGCTTCGGAATGAAGTAGGCGGGACCGAAGGTGAGGTTGTTCACCTTGTAGACATCGTTCACCACGTCGGGCACGGCTTGCTTGGCGAGGTCGGCGATGGCGTTTACGGCAGCCATCTTCATCTCCTCGTTGATGGCTTTGGCGTTCACGTCGAGCGCGCCACGGAAGATGTAGGGGAAGCCGATGACGTTGTTTATCTGGTTGGGATAGTCGCTGCGCCCTGTTGCCATGAGCACGTCGGGGCGGCTGTCCATGGCGTCCTCGTACGATATCTCGGGCACGGGGTTGGCCAGTGCGAACACAATGGGGGTGTCGGCCATGCTCCTGATCATGTCCTTTGTGAGGATGTTTCCCTTAGAGAGGCCCACGAACACGTCGGCTCCGCGCATGGCCTCCTCAAGCGTGTGCACGTCGGTGCGCTTGGTGGCGAAGAGGCGTTTCTGCTCGGTGAGATTCTCGCGGTCGGCGGTGATAACCCCTTTCGAGTCGAGCATCACGATGTTCTCCACCTGTGCGCCGAGGGCCACGTAGAGCTTCGTGCACGAGATGGCGGCCGCTCCTGCGCCGTTGACCACGATGCGCACGTCTTTGATGTCTTTCCCTGCTACCTCGAGGGCGTTCTTCAGTCCTGCGGCTGAGATGATGGCGGTGCCGTGCTGGTCGTCGTGCATCACGGGGATGTCGAGCGTGTGCTTCAGGCGCTCCTCTATATAGAAGCACTCGGGGGCCTTGATGTCCTCAAGGTTGATGCCTCCGAAGGTGGGGGCGATGCGCTCCACGGCCTCGCAGAACTTCTCGGGGTCTTTCTCGTCGACCTCAATGTCGAACACGTCGATGCCGCCGTAGATCTTGAAGAGCAGGCCCTTACCCTCCATCACGGGCTTTCCGCTCACGGCTCCGATGTCGCCCAGGCCGAGCACGGCGGTGCCGTTCGAGATGACGGCCACCAGATTGCCCTTGTCGGTGTACTTGTAGGCGTCGTCGGGGTTCTCCTGTATCTCGAGGCAGGGGAAGGCCACACCAGGCGAGTAGGCCAGCGAGAGGTCTGTCTGGGTGCGGTAGGGCTTGGTGGGCTTCACTTCAATCTTTCCTGCGCGTCCGCTCTGGTGGTATTCGAGCGCGGCTTCCTTTGTAATCTTTACCATAGTGCTTGTTCTTATAATGTTATAACGATGCTTGTCTTTTTCCTTATTTATATATGCGCGGGGTGCTGCGCGGCTCTGTTCGGTGGTGCGGTGAGTTTCTCTTATTTACTTGCAAAGTTACGAAAAATTTTTGAAACTACCAAATTTTATCATGCCGATTAGCGACTTTTTAAATGATTGTCCGCAATCGTACCACTAGAGCCCAGAATGGGTCATAGAATACTGCTTTACCAGACAGCAATAATTATATTTAGGTCGTGTGAAATGAAAACTGTTCGGGGAACTGTTCGCTCGACTTTAGGGGAGACAAAACGGAGTGGGGTTTCTGACTTCCACTGTAGACAAAGGTGTTTCGGGATATTCGCATAAGCAATGATGCACCCCTCTTAGACGCTGACCGAACGAACAGTTGAACAGTTGTTTTTTTCAGAAAATGAAAAACGTGGGGAGAAAATTTTTATAATATATATATATAATATTTAATATTATATATATATATTATAAATCTATATTTTCACACTTTTTTTGGGGGGGTAAAAAACTCATTTTGAGTAACTGTTCAACTGTTCGTTCGTTCGGTTTCACACGTTTCTCTCCTGCAAACCTATTGTTCGTTCTCGGGAAACGCCGTGAATAAAGGGGAAGAACGCGGTGTTTACGTTTTTTAACGAAAATGAGCGAATTTCTTAACAGATTTTTGCACTCCACGAGGGGTGAAATTTGTAAGTAGGCGTAGATTGTTGTAACTTTGCATCGGTGCAATCTCAGGTGGGAGGAAAAGTAAAAAGGTGCGTAGAGAGGGTAGAGTGGTGTAAAAAGCTGGGATAGCTTAAAAGAGGTGGATAGCGTAAAATGGTGGCAGAGGTCAGATGCGTTCCACGTGCTTAACGCCTTTCACGGTGCGGAGTTTCTTGATGATGGAAGCGACACGGGTGGTGTCTTCGACCATGACCTCAATGTTTCCCGAGAACAGACCGTCGTGTGAGTCGATGTTGATGGACCGGATGGCCACCTTCTCATCCTTCGAGATGATGTTGGTGATGTTGCTCACGATGCCGATGTCGTCGTTACCCACCACGCGGAGTGTGATGCTGTATTGCGAGCCTCCCTTCCCGCTCCATTGCGCGCGCACGATGCGGTAGCCGAAGCGTCGTTTCAGCTCGGGGGCGTTGGGGCAGTCGTCGCGGTGGATCTTGATGCCGCCGCCGTTGGTGACGAAGCCGAAGACGCGGTCGCCGTAGATGGGATGGCAGCATTTGGCCAGCGAGAAGTCGATGCCCTTCACGTTTCGGTCGATGACCAGCACATCATCGTTGGCGGGTTTCGCGC
>CAJOIW010000010.1:20081-75381 GCA_905234845.1 uncultured Prevotella sp.
CTTGCAGCTCCTCGTATTTCTCCACCACGGCGTTCATATCGATACGCTCCTCGGCCAGCTGCTTGTAGAACTCGGAGGCCACCTTATAGCCCATCCGCCGGATGGTTTGTGCCAGCAGACTCTCTTTCAGCTCAATCTTCTTGTTGCGGAACTTCCGTTCCAGTTTTTCCTTTGCCAGCTGAGCGTCTTTCGCCTGTGTCTCTTTCAGCGCAAGCCGCAGCTTCGAGCGGGCACGCGAGGTCTTCACAATGTTGAGCCAGTCGAGCTTGGGGCGTTGTCCGGCATGGGTGACAATCTCTACGGTGTCGCCCGAGTGCAGCTCCTCGCGTATGGGCACGATGCGCCCGTTGATGCGCGCTCCCGTACAGGCATTGCCCACGTTGGAGTGTATGTGGTAGGCGAAGTCGAGCACGGTGGCTCCATGAGCAAGTTTGAAGAGGTCGCCACGGGGGCTGAACACGTAGATGGGAGCCTGCGGGGTGTCGGCGGGCGGCTGTTGGCTGGCAGATCCGTTCTCTTGTCCCTCGCCACTCGTTTCCTGCTTCTCGTTTTCACCTTTGGCCTCAAGCATCTGGCGTATGCTGCTGAGCCAACCGTCCATGTCGCCCTCGGCCTTCACGCCCTTGTAGCGCCAGTGGGCAGCCACGCCACGCTCGGCCACCTCGTCCATGCGCTCGGTGCGTATCTGCACCTCCACCCATTTCCCCTCGGGCCCCATCAGGGTGGTGTGCAGGCTCTCGTAGCCGTTCTCCTTGGGCACGGTGAGCCAGTCGCGCGTGCGGTTGGGGTTGTAGGTGGTCATCTCGGTCACATAGGCAAAGACTCGCCAGCACAGCTCTTTCTCGCGTTCGAGAGGGCAGTCGATGATGATGCGGATGGCGAACAGGTCGTAGACACCCTCGAATCCGCACCCCTGCTTCTTCATCTTCTGCCAGATGGAGTGAATCGACTTGGTGCGCCCCTTGATGTGGCACACGATGCTCTCGTCCTTGAGCCGCCGTTCGATGGGCGCGATGAACCGGGCAATGTAGGCATCGCGGGCCTGCTTGGTGGCGCTGAGCTTCTCACGAATCATATAGTAGGCTTCGGTCTCCAGATACTTCAGCGACAAGTCCTCAAGCTCGCTCTTCAGCTTGTAGAGACCCAGCTTGTGAGCCAATGGCGCATAGAGGATGGCCGCCTCGTGGGATACCTGCCGGCGCGCCTCGTCGTTGGCCACGTCGCGGATGTTGCGCATCAGGCAGACACGGTCGGCTATCATAATCAGAATCACCCGCATGTCACCCGCGTAGGAAAGCAGCAGGTTGCGGAAGTTCTCAGTCTCGACGGCAGGGTTCTTCGCGTAAAGGCTTCTGACGCGCCGAAGCCCTTTTAAGATAAGTCTCACGCCATCGGTTGCCAATGAGGGTCGCACAGGGTCGGTCTCCGTCGGCTCGGTGTCCTCGGGCAGACAGGAGTCGAGCAGAATGGCCATCACGCTGTCGTGTCGCAGGTTCTCCTCCTCAACACCCAGCAAGGCCGTCTGTAACGCCATAAGGATGGGGTTCAATCCGAATGCGTCGCGATGGATCGCCCCTTGCTCTAAAGCGACGCTCAGATGATGGCGAAGCAACGCTTCCTCCGCGTCGTCTATCCCACATGAGGCTCGGAGCGTTGTCCAAAGCTCATGAGCCGCCTGACGTTCTTCATCTGTGAATTCAAACCGTTTGTCCATGCTGCTGACAATTCTTTTGCAAAAGTACAAAAAAAGGCTGAAAGACAAAAGATGATGGAGGAAAAAACATAGAAATCATAGAAATAATGACGAATTGTAACTGTTTGGGCCAAAAATATTACGAAATGTTTGTTCGTTTGGGGGATTATTTGTAAATTTGCAGGCGCAAATGCGAAAGAAGATGAAATCAGTAATTCTGCGTACCCTTATTATCAGCCTCCGACTTCGTGTCACGGTCGGAAGTGGTAAGGTATGCATATAAGGTAAATAGAATAATGTAAGAGCCTTTCTCACTTCCGGAAGTGTGAAGGGCTTTTTTAATAAAAATAATCAGGAGACAGAAAATGAGCGACAGACTTTACATTTTCGACACGACACTTCGTGATGGTGAACAGGTGCCAGGATGTCAGTTAAACACAGTAGAGAAAATCCAAGTGGCCAAGCGATTGGAGCAGTTGGGAGTGGATGTGATAGAGGCGGGATTCCCCATCAGCTCGCCAGGCGACTTTAATTCGGTCATAGAAATATCGAAGGCCGTGACGTGGCCCGTTATCTGCGCCCTGACACGTGCCGTGCAGAAAGACATCGACGTGGCCTCCGAGTCGTTGCAATACGCTAAGCGCAAGCGTATCCACACGGGCATCGGAACGAGCGACTCGCACATCAAATACAAGTTCAACTCCACACGCGAGGAGATTATCGAGCGGGCCGTAGCAGCCGTGAAATACGCGAAAAAATACGTGGAGGACGTGGAGTTCTATGCCGAGGACGCGGGTCGTACCGATAACGAGTATCTTGCCCGTGTGGTCGAAGCCGTGATCAAAGCCGGTGCCACCGTGGTGAACATTCCCGACACGACAGGCTACTGCCTGCCACAAGAGTACGGAGAGAAAATAAAATACCTCGTTGAGCATGTCGACAACATCGACAAGGCCGTCATCTCCACCCATTGCCATAACGACCTCGGCATGGCTACGGCCAACACGTTCTCAGGCGTGGTGAACGGTGCGCGCCAGGTGGAGGTGACCATCAACGGCATTGGCGAGCGAGCAGGCAATACATCGCTCGAGGAGATTGCCATGATATTGAAGTGCCACAAGCATCTCGGCATCGACACGAATATCAACACCACGAAAATCTATCCCATCTCGCGCATGGTGTCGTCGTTGATGAACATGCCCGTGCAACCCAACAAGGCCATCGTGGGGCGCAATGCGTTTGCCCACTCGAGCGGAATACATCAGGACGGCGTGTTGAAGAACGTGCAGACCTATGAGATTATCGACCCGAAGGACATCGGCCTCGACGATAACAGCATCGTGCTCACCGCCCGTAGCGGACGTGCCGCTCTGAAATACCGTCTGCAGGTGAATGGCGTGGAGGTAAGCGAGGAGAAACTCGACAAGATTTATGAGAAGTTCTTGCGGCTGGCCGACCAGAAGAAAGAGGTGGGCGATGCCGACATACTCATGCTTGCAGGTGCCGACACCGCCGACGCCCATGCCGTGAAGCTCGACTTCCTGCAAGTGACGACGGGCATGGGTGTGAAGAGTGTGGCCAGCATCGGCCTCGACATCAGCGGACAGAAGTTCGAGGCGGCCTCAACGGGTAACGGTCCGGTAGACGCGGCCATCAAGGCACTCAAGAAAATCATCATGAAGCAGATGACACTCAAGGAGTTCACCATTCAGGCCATCTCGAAAGGCTCCGACGACGTGGGAAAAGTCCACATGCAGGTAGAGTACGACGGGCAGATGTACTATGGCTTCGGCGCCAACACCGACATCGTTACCGCATCAGTGGAGGCTTATATTGATTGTATCAACAAATTCAGAAAATAATAAGAAATGAGCAGTACGCTTTTTGATAAAATCTGGGACAGGCACGTCGTTCAGGTTGTCGACGATGGTCCCACACAGCTTTACATCGACCGGCTTTATTGTCACGAGGTGACCTCACCACAGGCTTTCGCGGGCATGCGTGAGCGTGGGCTAAAGTGTTTTCGTCCAGAGCAAATCTATTGTATGCCCGACCACAACACACCGACGCATGACCAGGACAAGCCTATCGAAGACCCCGTGTCGCGCCAGCAGGTAGATACACTTGCGCAAAATGCCCGTGACTTCGGTCTTACACACTTTGCCATGAACACCAAAGACAACGGCATTATCCATGTAGTAGGACCGGAGAAAGGTCTTTCCCTGCCTGGAATGACCATCGTCTGCGGTGACTCGCATACGTCTACTCACGGTGCCGTGGGGGCGGTGGCCTTCGGTATCGGCACATCGGAGGTGGAAATGGTCATGGCCTCGCAATGCGTCTTGCAGCAGAAGCCTAAGTCGATGAGAATCAACATAAACGGATTGCTTGGTAAAGGTGTTACTGCAAAAGACGTTGCGCTCTATCTGATGGCTCAACTGACCACAAGTGGAGCCACGGGCTATTTCGTGGAATATGCTGGCGAGGCCGTTCGCGCATTATCGATGGAAGGCAGGCTCACGCTCTGCAACCTCTCCATAGAGATGGGAGCGCGAGGGGGCTTCGTGGCTCCCGATGAGACAACCTTCGCCTATCTGAAAAACAAGGAATATGCCCCGAAGGGTGAGGACTGGGATAAAGCCGTGAACTATTGGAAAACCTTGAAGAGCGACGATGATGCCGTGTTCGACAAGGAGCTGTCGTTTGATGCGGCCGACATAGAGCCGCGTATCACCTACGGAACCAACCCCGGCATGGGTATCGGCATCACGGAAAGTATTCCGCTCGACGGGGACAACAATTTCAAGAAAGCGTTGAGCTATATGTGTTTCCAACCCGGTGATTCGCTGCTGGGTACGCCCGTCGATTATGTCTTTCTTGGAGCATGCACCAACGGACGAATAGAAGATTTCCGTGCTTTTGCGTCTATTGTAAAAGGAAGAACGAAGTCCGACAATGTAGTGGCTTGGCTCGTGCCCGGCTCGTGGGCCGTTGACCGGCAGATACGTAAAGAGGGGATAGACAAAATACTCGAAGAGGCTGGTTTTGAGATACGCCAACCGGGTTGCTCGGCATGTCTGGCAATGAACGACGACAAGATACCGTCGGGCAAGCTCTGCCTCTCCACAAGCAACCGCAACTTTGAAGGCCGTCAGGGTCCAGGCTCACGCACCATCCTCTGCTCGCCACTCACGGCCGCCGCGGCCTCCGTTACAGGTAAAATCACCGACCCAAGAGAATTGCTATGAAACAAAAATTCAATATCATTACCTCCACTTGTGTCCCATTGCCGCTTGAGAATGTGGACACCGACCAGATTATCCCCGCCCGATTCCTCAAAGCCACCGACAAACGGGGCATGGGCGACAATCTCTTCCGCGACTGGCGATTCCATGCTGATGGCACACCAAAGGAAGATTTCGTGCTCAACGACCCTACATACTCGGGCGTTATCCTCGTGGCAGGTAAGAACTTCGGTAATGGCTCCAGCCGTGAACATGCCGCATGGGCCATTGCCGGCTATGGCTTCCGAGTGGTCATCAGCTCGTTCTTCGCCGATATTCACAAGCAAAACGAACTGAATAACTTTGTCTTGCCCGTTGTTGTGAGCGAGGATTTCCTACAAGAACTCTTTGCCTCCATCGCCGACGACCATCAGACACTCGTAGAGGTGAACTTGCCTGAGCAAACCGTCACGAACAAGAAGACGGGCCGTAGCGAGCATTTCGACATTAACGCCTATAAGAAGCATTGTCTGATGAACGGCCTCGACGATATTGATTTCCTTGTGGCTGCCAAAGACAAAACCGAGGCATGGGAGAAGAAAATGAAAGATGAGGGTTGAGAGATGAGAGAGGGGAGTCCATTTATAGAAATCATGGATTGCACGTTACGCGATGGTGAGCAAACCAGTGGCGTGTCGTTTCTTCCGCATGAGAAACTTGTTATCGCACGGAAGTTGCTGGGCGAGGTGAATGTCGACCGCATAGAGGTGGCTTCGGCGGGTATCTCCGAAGGCGAGAAGAAAGCCGTGTCGGCCATCTGCCGCTATGCAGAGAGCATCGGAAAGCTCGAAAAGGTTGAGGTGCTTGGCTTCGTTGATGGGGGCAGGAGTGTCGACTGGATATACGCGTGCGGTGGAAAGGTCATCAATCTTTTGGCCAAGGGCTCGCTCAGACATTGCCGGAAACAACTGAAAAAGACCCCCGAAGAGCATATCAGCGATATTCTTCGCATTATCGATTATGCTCATAATAAGGGGATGAGCGTAAATATTTATCTCGAGGACTGGTCGAACGGCATGAAAGACTCTCCCGAGTATGTGTATCAACTGATGGACGCGCTTTGCCAGACCACGATTGTACGCTATATGCTGCCTGACACGTTGGGCATCATGAATCCTCTGCAATGCATTGAGTACCTGCGGAAGATGCGTAAGCGTTATCCCACGCTTCACTTCGATTTCCATGCCCATAACGACTATGATATGGCTGTGAGTAACTCGCTTGCTGCTGTGCTTGCCGGTTGTCAGGGACTTCACGTTACCGTCAACGGACTTGGAGAGCGGTGTGGAAATGCTCCACTTGCCAGCGTGCAAGCTATCTTGAAAGACCACTTCAACGCCCGTACGAGCATCAATGAGGCACAACTCGAGGCCGTCAGCAGGTTGGTCGAAGGCTATAGCGGTATTGCCATTGCTCCCAATATGCCCATCGTGGGTGAGAATGTCTTTACGCAGGTGGCGGGAGTGCATGCTGATGGCGACACAAAGGCCGGCCTCTATCAGAACGCCCTTGTGCCCGAGCGCTTTGGCCGGAGGCGCGAATATGCCCTCGGGAAAAACTCAGGACGGGCCAATATTGCCAACAATCTTGAGGAGATGGGGCTCGAACTCACTCCTGAGCAGATACAGAAGGTGACCCAGCGCATCACCGAACTGGGCGACCGGAAGGAGCTTGTAACGCCAGAGGACTTGTCGTTCATCGTTTCCGACGTGCTCAAGCATTCGGTTCCCGACGACCGCGTGAAACTCATCAGCTACGTCGTCAACACCTCTTATGGCTTGAAACCTGGAGCAAACATCAAAGTGGAGATTAACGGTCAGCAATATGAGGCCGGCGCAACGGGCGATGGTCAGTACGATGCTTTTGTTAAAGCCCTGCGCTATATTTATAAAAAGTATCTTGGTCGCACCTTTCCACGACTGGCCAACTATACGGTTAGCATCCCTCCAGGCGGGCGCACCGATGCTCTCGTGCAGACAATCATCACGTGGGATACTCCAGAAAAGCCCCTCCGCACGCGCGGACTTGATGCCGACCAGACAGAGGCAGCCATCAAGGCCACCATCAAGATGCTTAATATCATTGAGGAGTCAAATTAGGGCATTACGTGCTTGCCTTCAATGTGTCTTAGCAATCCCTGACACCCTTCAAGCACGTCACGCCAAGTGGCTTCAAAATTGCCCGTGTACCAAGGGTCTGCCACCTCACCTGGGCGTGAGGTGAAGTCCATGAGTTTGCAAATCTTATCTTCCGGATCACCTCCACACATACGTCGCATATTTCGGATGTTCCACTCGTCCATACCGATGAGCATGTCGAAACGTCCGTAATCGTCGGCTCTAAGCTGACGGGCGGTCTTGCCCTTGCAGGCGATACCATGCTCGGCCAGTTTCCTGCGCGCAGGGGGATAGACGGGATTGCCAATCTCCTCGGTAGAGGTGGCGGCCGACTCTATATGGTATTGTTCGGAAATGTCAGCCTTTTCTGTCAGGTGCTTCATGACAAACTCAGCCATCGGGCTACGACAAATATTACCGTGGCAGACGAAGAGTATACGATGTTTGTGCATGGAAATAGTCAAGAATTGAGAAACGTAATTATTTTACATAGTTTATTGACTCCCAATGTATTTAGTACGATTGCTTTGATTTTTAGGCGAAGTGGTTTTACACGAAGCGGATGTGCAATCTTGAGGTGTGGGAGTTTTGGTTTTTCTTTCGTCAGCTTGCAGGTTTGAAGCTGTATGTTGAGGACGAAGAGGTAGTAGTCCTGCATGTATTCGCCATAGGGTATTTCCTTTAACATATTGAGATGGGCTTCGAGCAGCATCTGCCATTCCCTTCCTCCGGCCTTGGCGGTGATGCCTTCGGGGTTCTCGCAATAGATGTATTCACCAGAGCTGGTTGTGGCAATCGTCCGTGCCTGTTTGAGGAGTTGGGGTAGGACATGGGCGTCTTCGAATACTTTTCCTACGGGATAGCGGACGTCATTGAATAGCTCCTTACGGTAGATTTTGTTCCATGCGTAGGCATGCTCGTAGGCGTGGGATTCAAGCCAATAGGTCGTGCCGTCGGTATAGGTCTGGTCGGCAAGAATTAGCCTGCTCTCCCTTTTGCTACCATAGTATAGCCGAACTTGGTATTCAAGAATGTCGTATTCGGGATGTGCGTCTATCATCTTCATCAGCGATGAATAAGTGCCTTCCGCCACAAAGTCGTCGGCATCGGCAAAGGTGATGTAGTTGCCGTTGGCCATGTCGATGCCTGCATTGCGTGCATCGCTCAACCCTCCGTTTGCCTTATGGACGACCTTGATATGCGGATCACGGCTAGCCCAGGCATCGCATTTAGCAGGCGAGCCATCGGTAGAGCCATCGTCAACCACGATGATTTCCATATTGTGGTAATCTTGGCTGACGATGCTTTCAAGACATCGGTCGAGCAGGTCTTCCATGTTGAAGACTGGGATGACAACACTTAGCAATATTGGCTCGCTATTCATTTTATATGCACATTTCCTTTTTAACGTAGGGGTTTGCCTTTGTCGCCCACAAACTATTTTTTGCAAAGGTAGTGCAAAATTTCGAGTAAACGAACAAAAAGAGAGTATATTTTTTTGACAAAAGATGCATCTTTCAACTCAGAAAGCTAAGCTTTCGAGATACGAAAGACCGTGTTTCGTGGTGTTAAACGCGGTCTTTTGCAAGGTGAAGGATATATGTTTGGGAAACATACAAAAACATTTAACATTTTCGTTGTTCAAATCGTTAATTTATGCAAAACCAGAAGCAATTCGCTACTGAGAATAAAACTTTTTATTACTTTTGCAAAAATAAAAATGTACCTAAAGGAAAATAAGGTCGCCTGTGACAGAAAAACAAATTATCTCCAGTCTTCAGAATTTGAAGGTAAAGCAAGTTGTTGCTCTTCAGCAAAAGTCCTCTGAGCGCCGAACGACAGGCCTTTTCACCGTAGAAGGGTGTCGTGAGTTAGCTCATTGTATTGAGGCTGGCTTTGAAATAGAGGCCGTCTTCTGTTGCGAGGAGATTATGGCTGGCAACTCGTTGTCTTTCTTGTCGGGCGTGAGTGCTTCCTGCCAATCGTATGAGGTGACGCCTGCCGTCTATGCCAAGTTGGCTTATCGAGGAGGTACGGAGGGCGTGTTGGCTGTGGTGAGGTCGCGCCATATTCAGCTTGGACAACTGGAAATGAAGGCCAATCCGCTTATCGTTGTTCTGGAGCGTGTGGAGAAACCTGGTAATCTTGGAGCTGTGCTACGTAGTGCCGATGCGGCAGGTGCCGACGCTGTTGTCATCTGCGACCCGCTGACCGACCTCTATAACCCCAATCTTATCCGTAGCTCAATAGGAGCCGTTTTTACGGTGCCGGTTGTCTGTTGCTCTTCGGATGAGTGCATCGCATGGCTCAAGGAGAGGAATATAAAAATACTGACGGCCCAGCTTCAAGACTCCCATTTTTATTACGACACGGACATGTGTGGAGCAACGGCACTTGTTATGGGTACGGAGTCAACTGGGCTGACTGAGCTATGGCGGCGTGCCGCAGATGCACATATCCGCATACCCATGCTTGGCCGGCTCGACTCGTTGAACGTGTCGGTCAGCACGGCTATATTGTTGTTTGAGGCCGTCAGACAGAGAAGAAAATAATGATAAAAAAATAATTATTAACTAAAAACAATCGTATTATGAGTAAGACACCAACTCCCCACATTGGGGCAAAACTCGGCGAAATAGCCGAAACCGTGATTATGGCAGGCGATCCGCTTCGCGTAAAGTTCATGGCAGAGAATTTCATGGAGAACCCTGTTCAGTTTAATAATATCCGTGGAATGTTGGGATTTACCGGCACATACAAAGGTAAACGGGTAAGTGTAATGGGACATGGAATGGGTATGGCCTCTATTGGAATCTACACTTATGAACTCTTCAACTTCTATGGTGTGAAGACCATCATCCGTGTAGGCTCTTCAGGTTCCATCAACTACGATTTGCATCTAGGTGACTTGGTCTTCGCTATGGGAGCATGTACGGATTCAAACTATGGGGCACAATTTGAATTGCCTGGTACCTTCGCGCCCATAGCCGACTACGATCTCTTGCGCGGTGCCGTAGAGGCTTGCGAGCAACTGGGTTATCGCTATAAAGTAGGTAATGTTGTGTCTTCGGATATTTTCTATCACGATAATCCACACAACGACCGATGGATGAAGATGGGGGCACTGGCCGTAGAGATGGAAGCCGCGGCGCTTTACATGAATGCCGCTCGTTCAGGCAATCGTGCATTGACCATCCTGACCGTTTCCGACCATATCCTTACAGGTGAGGCCACTACGGCTGAGGAACGCCAGACAACCTTCACGCACATGATGAAGGTGGCCTTCTCATTAATCTGAGAATAACGATGAAAGAGCTCATGCTCGTCTGTATTGGCAGCTTCTTTGGAGGAGGTGCAAGGTATCTGGTGTCCAAAGCCATAGAGACATGCGTGGCCGTTACATTCCCTTGGGGGACAATGGCGGTAAACATCGTCGGATGCTTCTTTGTTGGCTTATTGTCAGGCTTGTCGTTGGCTGGGAATATCTCGCCGATGACGAAACTGATATTGGTGACAGGCTTTTGCGGTGGGTTCACCACATTCTCCACCTTTATGAACGAAACCTTGCTTCTGGAGCGTGACGGGATGTTGTTGTCAGCAATATTGTACACGCTGGCAAGCCTCTTTCTGGGATTTATGGCCGTTGTCGCTGGTTATTATGTGACAAAAATTTTTTAACTATCATTCCATAAACCATCATCCATAAACCACATATATTGACTCGCGAGAAACAAATCTATAAGGTGACTCTTGTCGGTAGCATCGGGAATGTGGTGTTGCTGGCATTCAAATTCGTGGCAGGCGTGCTAGGGCATAGCTCTGCCATGATAGCCGATGCCGTGCACTCGTTGTCCGACTTTATCACCGACATCATTGTTCTCGCCTTTGTGAACATCAGCGCAAAGCCACAAGACGAATCGCATGACTACGGGCATGGGAAATTTGAGACCATCGCCTCATTCGTTATTGGTCTTGCCCTGATGGCCGCCGCAATAGGCATCATCATCTCGGGTTGCATAAAACTAGTTAGCTGGATGAGGGGTGAGCAGCTCAACGCACCCGAGTATATCGCGTTGTGGGCGGCCGTTTTGTCAATATTGGTAAAGGAACTGCTCTACCGATACACCATAAGAGAAGGCCGGAGACTTGATTCTCAGGCGATGATTGTTAATGCATGGCATCATCGGAGCGATGCATTGTCATCTATTGGTGCCGCTATCGGCATCGGAGGTGCCGTTATCTTGGGAAACCGATGGACGGTGCTCGACCCGTTGGCCTCTGTTGTTGTGGGTGCAATGCTGGTGAAAGTGTCGATAGATTTGCTCAAGACAAGCATAGGAGAACTGACGGAATGCTCATTGCCGGAGCAGACGGAGCGTGAGATAGAGGAAATCATCGGTTCCTTCTCCGATGTAAGTGAGCCACATAACCTCCGAACACGAAAGATTGGTAATCGTATAGCAATCGAGGTTCATATCAGAATGGATGGTCATGTGTCGTTGGAAGAGGCTCATAATCGTGCGACAGCCGTTGAGGAAAAACTAAAGCAACGTTTCGGCCCCACAACCTATGTCACCCTTCACATGGAGCCAGTCAAGAAAAAATGACCGACAGATGGTTCGGCTTAGCTTAGCATACAATTGCATCAAGCCTATATCAGACAAAGGTTTTGAATAATAATTATCGGGGACAACAGGTATATAGTTCCTAATTATTTCAGTAAAAACATAACAATCGAGGGTACCCACTTATGAAAAAAAGAATTTTATCAAAGACCTGATCGTTCTATGGATTGCTTTAACAGTGCTTTTGTGTGCAGCGCTAAATAGTATAATTCGCTTTATAAATAAAGAGGTAGGTGTAAACTAAACCTATTTCCCGACGCAGAAATGGGAGAAAATGTTATTGAGGATTTCTTGGGAAGTGATTTGGCCTTCGCCGGTGATTTCGGAGAGGTCGGTGAGGACGAGTTTTAAATCTTCGGCTAATAAATCGCCACTGAGTTCTATCTGAAGACCGTCAAGAACAAGCTGGAGATGTTGATGGGCGCGGGTCAAGGCTTCGTAGTGACGGGCATTGGTAATGATGACATCGGTGGAGTTAGCGATTAAACCAGCTTTTTGAGCTTCTTCAAAGATATATTGTCTCAGTTCAGGCATTCCTTGCCCTGTCTTTGCGGAAATCTTTAAAAGTGAAGCGTGAAAAGAAACGAGTGGAATATCTTCATTTATATCTATTTTGCTGAGTACGGGAATTAGTGTGCGTTTTTTGCTTCTGGTGGTGAATTCGGTAACCTCTTCGGTGGTGGGGGCTTTGTCGAAAAGCCAAAGGACGATGCGTGCCTTGTCAATAGCCTGATAGGTACGGTTAATGCCAATTTGTTCGACTTCGTCAGAGGTTTTCCGGAGGCCGGCCGTGTCTATAAAACGGAATTGTACACCGTTAATTACCATTGTTTCCTCTATCGTGTCTCGTGTGGTGCCATGTATATCGGAGACAATGGCACGGTCATCTTTCAACAATGCGTTGAGAAGTGTTGATTTACCGACATTGGTCTTGCCAACAATAGCGACGGGGATTCCTTCTTTGAGTGCCTGTCCCGCTTTAAAACTGTTTGCGAGGCGGTAGATATGATTGTCAATGGTCTCGGCCAGATGTAGTAGTTGCATGCGGTCAGCAAATTCAAGATCTTCGTGATCGGAGAAGTCTAGTTCTAGTTCGAGTAGAGAGGTGAGTTTTAAAAGCTGGTCGCGGAGGGTCTTCAGTTCAGAAGAAAAGTGACCTCGGAGTTGGCTCATGGCGATGTCGTGGCTGGCCTTATTGGTAGAGGCTATGAGGTCGGCGACAGCTTCAGCTTGGCTGAGATCAAGTTTGCCATTGAGATATGCCCGCATGGTATATTCACCGGGACCAGCCGTCCGACAACCATTCTCGACGAGTAGTGACAACACCTTATTACAAATATAGCTTGAGGCATGGCAGGTTATTTCCACCGAATCTTCGCCAGTGTAGGAGCGGGGTGCATGGAAAACTGAAACCATCACATCGTCAATGATTTCATTCCCGTTTATGATGTGCGCATAGTGGACAGTGTTGGGTGTAACACCTTCGCAACTTACGGAAGAAATGGAACTGACAATGGAGAAAGCATCAGGGCCTGAGACGCGGATAATGGCAAGTGCTCCACCGGTAGCGGTGGCAAGGGCGCAGATAGTGTCGTTGTTCATCAGAGGTTATTTCATGAAGACAAAATAGACAGCAGCGACGATACATAGAAAAGCTGCGGCATGGTTCCATTGCAGGCTTTGGTTTTGGAACATCATGTTGGCAATGATTGCAAAAACGATGAGTGAGACACACTCTTGTATGACTTTCAGTTGCACCAATGAGAAAGGGCCGCCGTTATCGACAAAGCCTATGCGATTAGCAGGCACTTGGCAGCAGTATTCGAAAAATGCTATACCCCATGAGAATACAATCACACCGATGAGTGGCCAGTTTGACATGGTTCCTTGCTGCTGAAGACGAAGATGCCCGTACCACGCAAGTGTCATAAAGACATTGCTGAGTACGAGCAGAAGGATAGTGTAGATACCGTTCATGATGATGACTTAGATGCGGTCGAGTACTTTTTTAATGAGTGTGTCAATGGTATTTTTGTAGCCGGTATTTGCTTCTTTAATAAGTCGGTTGGCAATAACCATACAGCATGTCATAGCACGATGTCCGAGTAGTGAGGACAAGCCTGCAACGGCTGACGACTCCATTTCAAAATTACAGATTTTCAGCCCCTTATATTCGAATGCTTCAACCTTTTCATTTTGGTTTGGGTCGGCTAAGGGTATGCGGAGCTCACGTCCTTGTGGGCCATAGAATCCACCACAGGCGATGGTGATACCACGCACCATGTCGTCGCCAGCAATCTGGTCTATAAGCTGGGCATCAGCTTGTGCCACATAGGGCGCACCTTTTTGTGGATTCCACTTCATGTGACGTGTGAAGGCTTCTTCAAGTTCGAGGTCGCATACACGGTCGCGTCCGGCATAGTAGTTGAGCAGACCATCAAAGCCAATGCTCTTAACAGATGCGATGAAAGTTCCGACGGGTGTATTCGGTTGTAAGCCTCCACAAGTGCCAATGCGTACAAGTGTCAGTGTGCGGTGCTCTGGCTTTTCTGTGCGGGTGTTGAAATCAATATTTGCCAACGCGTCGAGTTCGTTGACGACAATATCGATATTGTCGCAGCCTATACCGGTCGATTGTACGGTAATGCGCTTGCCTTCATAGATACCTGTAATGGTCCGGAACTCACGGCTGGCTATATCGCATTCTATCTCGGAGAAGTGTGCGGCTACAGTTGGCACACGTCCGGGGTCACCGACAAGAATAACACGGTCGGCCAGTTGTTCGGGGCGTACATGAAGGTGGAAGCAGCTTCCGTCTTCGTTAATTATCAACTCAGAGGGTGCAAAATATTTTTCCATAGTTTTAAGGATTTATTTGTTAATAAACATGAGTTCTTTGTTTCTGATGTCTTTTTTCAGTTGTGCGATGTCGTGATTGATTTGCTGTAGTTTGCGCTCGCTTTGCAATATTTCTGATGCCATTTGTGTGCGTTTATCCCTTTGGGCATCATGATAGGTAGTGCGCAACTCATCCACCTTTTGTTCCTCTTGTTGGAGCAGGTCGAGCAGCTCGTTCAGTTGTTGAAAGGCTTTGCGTGCCTCTGCCGACTCAAAATCATCGGCGTTTCTGTAGACAAGTTGGTCATTTATAATAAAATGGGTGTCTGCCTCTTTGGTTGTTTCTTGGAGTATACTTGCTGCAGCTATACGGTTAAGTGCTTCTTCGCGATTTCCGAAGGTCCATGTGTCGGCAATACTTTCAATACGTGCTAAACTGCGCAACTTTTCAGTTGTCAGGTTGTCGGCCTCAAAACTCTGGCGTGTCTCCGTGGGTACGAATGTGTAAATGCACACCTTGCCGTCAGGTTGTTGCCGGTCGGTCACAAGCCATCCAAGCTGGTTAATCTCGTCTATGGCCAGAAGATAGTCGTTGGCGATTGAGTTAAAGGGCAGTCCCATGTTTTGTGGCTCATAAAAACGATTGTCCTCTGTGTCAAAAATGCTCATGAAAATATCGTAACCTCCCATGCTTTTTTCCCCTTTCGCAGAGAAATATAGCGTTACACCATCAGCCTGGAGAAAAGGGTAGTTAGGATTTTCCACATTTTGGTTCAACTCATCAAGAGGCTTCATCTCACTCCATGTGTTGCCTAAAAGATAAGCTGAGTATAGAAGGGTAGTGGAGTCGGCAGCCGCATGAGCATAGTAACAATGGTTTCCATAGTCGTTCACATATGCATAAACAGTAGAGTCATTTTCTTGCCCTAAGAGTTTAGACGTGGTTAGAAGTGTACCTGCTTCGCTTGCAAGAAACACATGGTTGACGAAATCATGCTTGTCTACCACAACACTATCTACGAACATCACCTTTGCCGTAGCTGAAAGCATTTGTTCGAACATACGGTTTTCTGGTGGCACAACAGGTTTTTGCACAGCAGCCTCCGTCTTTTGGGGTGTAGGCTTCTGTCTCTTTGCCTGTCCCCACGCAGTTGTAAGGAAGGCGAGTAACAGGATTGTGAGAACAATGCTTTTCTTCATCACCGACAAAATTACAACTTTTTCTCGATTGTACAAAATTATTAACGGTTTTTATGAAGTTGACTCCTGCTTTCTGTAGGAACTTTCTCACACGCAGAAGTTATACCATCTATTACAGGAATCTACTTATTGTTATATGTAAACCACATCATTTGTCTGCGTACCGTTGCTTGGTAGTCTCACTACCAGCGTTTGGTAGCATGACTACCAGTTGCTGGTACTATGGCTACCAACGGCTGGTACTCACAGTACCAGATTTCTGAATTATTTTGGTACTGTGGCTTTGGTGTTGGCAACATCTTGGTTTGCACAAAAAAATATGCCGGAAAGTTGTTGAAGCAACCTTCCGGCACATCGGGCATCAATATAATAATAACGTATATTATTCAGGAATGAGTTATGCTACTTTCTCCAGTCGTTTCATCATGGCAAACATGAAGAGTGCAGAGAGCAGACAAAGCACGATGAATACGAGCCATACAACCCACAAAGGCAGATCACCCCAGAGATAACCACCAACACTTACGAGTTTGTTGCCGATAGCAGTGGCACCAAACCATCCACCCATCATCAGACCTTTATACTTCGGAGGTGCAACCTTTGACACAAAGGAGATGCCCATTGGAGAGAGCAATAACTCGCCGAAGGTAAGAATAAGATAGGTGGAGATGAGCCAGTAGGGCGACACAAGCGGGCCAAGTTCACCACTGGCGGCACGGGCAGCCTGCTCATTGGGGGTGAGTAATCCCTGTGAAGCAAACATCATTACCAAGAATGCCGCACCAGCCACAAGCATGCCATAAGCAATCTTACGGGGAGCGGAGGGCTCTTTACCCTTGTTAGCCAAATATGCAAAGATGGCCATAGACACAGGTGTCAGGGCTACTACATAGAAGGGATTGAACTGTTGGAATATAGGTGCTGAGATAGCCACATCGCCATTGGCTAATGTGTATTTGTAAATCAGAAGGCCTAAAGCGACCAGCACAATTAGCGCAGAAATGAGTTTACCCTTCTTGGTTTTGCTTTGGAACAGGGAGAATCCGGCATAAACAATAAAGATTATCAATACAAGGTTCCATACGTCAAATGGCATAGTGTTAACACCTGAGGCTGATTTTTCCGTAAACTCATCGGCAAAATAGGTAAGTGAGAGGCCGTTTTGGTGGAAAGCCATCCAGAAGAAGATGACAACGGCGAACACAAGGCAGAGGGCTACGATGCGTTGTTTGGTTTCTTCTTTGGTCAGTTCTTGCTCGGGTACGGCAGCCACCCCACTTTTGCCAGAGCCTTTGTTGCCTTCAGTATGACGGAAGGTCGGGCGGAAAAGGTAATAGATGGCAATAGAGAGAATAAGTGATGCACAAGCTACGGCAAAGGCAAAATGGTAGGCTTCACCAGGGGCTGTATAGCCGAGGGAGTTCTTGGCGTATTCAGAAATTTGAATGGCGGCCGTAGGAGCAAAAAGTGCGCCGATATTAATAGCCATGTAGAAAATCGAGAAGCCGGCATCACGTTGGTTAGCATATTGCGGGTCATCGTATAAGTTACCCACCATCACTTGCAGGTTGCCTTTGAACAAGCCCGTACCGAAACTGATGAGTACGAGGGCGGCAAGCATGGCGACGAGGCCAATGGTCTTTCCGCCCAAAGGAACAGCAAGCAGCAGATAGCCGAGGAACATGATGATGATACCGATAGTGACCATCTTTCCAAAGCCGAACTTGTCGGCCAGCCATCCACCTACGATGGGAAGGAAGTAAACAAGCATAAGAAAGTCACCATAGATTTCACCTGCCCATCCGGCGTCAAGGCCGAAGTTGGCTCTTAAAAACAATGCGAATACGGCTATCATCGTATAATAGCCGAATCGTTCACCTGTGTTGGCCAATGCCAACGCATAAAGTCCTTTTGGTTGATTCTCAAACATAATTTATTGTTTTTTTGTTTTGACGATATCGAAGAGATAGGTAAACCGGACAACGATATTATTGTTGTTCGACTTTGAGAAATAATCGCGTTTGGAGTCGCCGTATATGTTGCCAAGTCCGTAGTAATAGCGGCCTTCAATTATGAAGTGGCCTGCGTGTGGGAGGGTGTATTCTATGCCTAAGCCTGCGGCAATACCATAGTCGAAGTTGTTTTCCACTTTCATATTATATTGTGCGACGGTTTTGTTAGATCGGTCGTCAAGATTGGCTTTTTCAATGTCGAAATTGGCTTTTGACGATTCGCTCAGCAGATAGCCGAATTGTGGACCTGCCTGGAAGAAGAACTGCATACCTCGTTGCTCTTTTCCCCATGCGAGATGAGCGAAGACGGGTAGTTGAATGTAGGTGAGTGTACGACTGTATGTTTCGGCAAGGCCTGTTTGTGGGTTGATAACAGGATGGTCGTCGGCGGTGATGATGTCTTCTTTCCATCCAGCTTGCGTGAGGTTCAGCTCACCATAGACCGAACAAATGGTATTGAAATACTTTTCACAAACGTATTTTGTAGCAATGCCTGCGGTGAATCCTCCATGCATGCTTTGAGTTACTTTAGGTGTGAAACCAATGTTCGAGAAAACATATCCGGCTCCTCCTCCTATTTGCAGATCGTTGCGATGTTCGCCTATCTGGGCATTGGCGAGGGAAGATAGGAATGTTGCTAATATAATGAGATAGAGAACTACTCTTTTTTGCATCTTGATGGATGGTTTGTGGTTTGAGGGTTTAATAGTTGATGGTTTCTATTGCGTTGTTGTTTTTGTAATGAATGAGCATGAAGGTATGGTTTTGAAATCCTCCGCCTCCTATCTGTTTGAAATGTAAAGGTGTTTGTATGGGGGTGTAATTACTTTCATTACGCGCTCCAGTAAAGGCTCTTCCATGTTCGTGGAGACCGCGAATGAAGAATTGTGTTTGGTCGAATCCTGTGATGGCAAATCTTGGGAGGGCTTGTTGCATTTCCTCATCGAAGGTTTGCTTGAAATCGTTTTCGAGTGCTTTTGTGCGAGCTGAAAGATTGTTATACCATGCTACGGTGGGGATATATGTTTCGTAACGATGGAAATAGTCTTTGTAAACCTTCGTATACATAAGCCATTCGGTATAGCCGAAGAAGACTAACTGGAGTTCGGGTTTCACTTGTTTGATTTTGTTCAGGCGTGCAAGAGTTGTGTTGAGTTCGGGTGAACGTGCGGTGTTCAGTACGATGATATTGGGTTCTTTGGTGCTGAACGCTTTCAGGAAATTCTCGTCTGGTGTCTTGAGGTTGGTGAGATTGTATTTGACATTTTTCTCATCAAGCTTTTTTCTCAAGGCTTTTGTGAAGCCCCCCTTGTGGCTTGTGGAGTCATTGCAATCAATGAATACTGGGTGATAGCCTTCAAATCGCCCGATGAATGCGTTGATGGCAGCTTCGTCCTGTTGTTCTTGAGATTGATATACTTGGTAAATATGCCTATTTGTCGCCACATCGTTGCCATTGATGGAGAAGGGTATAACCATCTTGATGTTGTTTGTCTGGCAGAAATTGGCTAAGGCTTTCACTTGACTGGTGTAGAGAGGACCGAAGATAATGTCGCATTTGGCAGCATCTTTCTCTAAGAGTGTTTGGCGAATATCGGCATCAATGGGAACGTTCCATGCGTGAATGTCAGTGGAGATACCTTGCTTCTTCAAACTATCGCAAGCCATGATCATGCCTCTGTAGTACTCTATCATGCGCAATCCGTCGCCATTCTGCTTGTGTATGGGAAGCATCACACCGATGCGTATGGTTCTTTTCGTAAGGTCGTCAATAGGTTGAGCAGGCTTGGAAGAAACTGGCTGCTCTGGCTTTGCATATGGAATGAACACGAAGTTACCCTTCTTCAACGTATAGCCTTCAGCTTTCATCTCAGGGTTAGCCTCCCTTAACTCGTCTATCGTAATGCCGTAGTTTTTGGCAATACCATAAATGGTGTCTTTCTTCTTTGCCGTATAGATGTCACGCCATTTGTTGGTTTGTGCATTGACAGGAAGCACAAAAGCTATGAGAGCAAGAAGCAACAGGTATGTTGTCGTTTGTTTCATTGTTATTTAAATATAGGTTCCGAACATCGTATTTGGTTGCAAAGATAATGCAAAAAAATGAAAAAAGCATTGCAAAGTCATGTTTTTTTCATATTTTTCATCACACACTCATCATCTTTCATCTTTTTTTTATACCTTTGCAACGAATAAACCTATCGTTTGTATGAAGAGAACGTTGCTTTTATCATGGCTAATCGTTAGCTTTTCGAGCATAGCCCTTTACGCCCAGGATTTACCCACCATCCATCCCACGGCTTTTTATGAAGGGAAGAATGGTGTTGAAGAAGGCCAAAGTTTTTCGGGGTCGGCTCCAATGAATGTCCGTTTTGTAGCCAATGCCGAAAATACAGAAGGCTGGACGGCCTATTATGAATGGCGTTTTACACGTGAAGAGGAGGATACCCCCTATCTTATTCGCTATGAAGAAGATACGGAATATACTTTCGTTAATGCTGGCGCCCACCACATTGTACTCTATGCCATTTTTACACGTGGAAGCGAAAGGGCAGAGTTTACCGATGAATACTGGTCGGAAAATGACCCAATAACGATTTCAATCTCTGAAAGTCGCTTGGAAATGCCCAATGCGTTTTCTCCCAACGATGATAAAATCAACGATTATTATCAAGCAAAAGGAACCCAACATGGAGCCGGACCGCAAAGCATCGTGGAGTTCGACGGCTATATCTTCAACCGATGGGGGCAACAACTTTATCATTGGACTGATTGCTACACTTATGAGGCAGGTTGGGATGGAACCTATAATGGGAAGCCGGTAAAAGACGGGGTCTACTTCTGTCTGGTGAAGGCAAAAGGTGCCGATGGGCGTCATTTCACGTTCAAGAAAGATGTGAATCTGTTGCGTGGTTTTACAGAGGATAGCGGGTCGAATGGCAGAGAATAATTGTATTTCTGTCTTTGGCGCACGTGTACATAATCTGAAAAACATTGATGTACAAATACCTCGCAATGCGCTCACGGTTATAACGGGCTTGTCAGGTTCGGGCAAGTCTTCGTTGGCTTTCGATACCATTTTTGCCGAAGGTCAGCGAAGATACATTGAAACCTTTTCCGCTTATGCCCGTAATTTCCTTGGTGGGCTTCAGCGTCCTGACGTGGACAAGATAACAGGGTTGTCGCCTGTCATCAGCATTGAGCAGAAAACTACCAATAAGAATCCTCGTTCCACCGTAGGTACGACCACAGAAATCTACGATTATCTGCGCCTTCTTTATGCTCGTGCATCTACCGCATATAGCTATCTCTCGGGCGAGAAGATGGTGAAATATACGGAAGAGCAAGTACTCGACATGGTCATGAGCGATTATGCCGACAAACGCATATTGCTTCTTGCTCCTCTGGTGAAGGGGAGGAAGGGTCATTACCGTGAGCTTTTTGAGAGTATGCGACGTAAGGGCTACCTCAGCGTTAGGGTTGATGGTGAGGTGCAAGAACTGGTGCGCGGTATGAAAGTTGACCGTTACAAGAATCACAATATCGAGGTCGTTATTGACAAACTGCTTATTAGCAGTAAAGATGCAGAGCGTATCAAACATAGTATCCAAACGGCCATGCGTCAGGGCGAGGGTGTTATCATGATACTTAACATAGAGACTGGTGGTGTGAGAAGTTATTCCAAACGCCTGATGGACCCCGTTACCGGAATGTCGTATGCAGATCCTGCGCCAAACATTTTCTCATACAATTCGCCCGAAGGAGCCTGTCCGAAGTGTAAAGGTTTAGGAACGATAAACGAGATAGATATTGAAAAGGTTATTCCCGATCGTCAGGTCAACATCCACGATGGTGGTATCGTGCCATTGGGGAAATACAAGAACCAGATGATTTTCTGGCAAATTATGACCATTCTCGAGCGCTATGAATGTACGTTAAAGACTCCCATTGCGGAGATTCCCACTGAAGCTATGAACGAAGTGCTTTATGGTTCATTGCAGAAAGTGCGCATACAAAAGGAACTGGTTCACACATCAACTGATTTTTTTACTGATTATGATGGTGTCGTTAAGTATCTTCGCACAGCGATGGAAAACGATGAGACGGCAGCAGGGCAAAAGTGGGCCGACCAGTTTCTGGCAGAATGTGAGTGTCCTGAATGTAAAGGCAGGCGGTTGAAGCGCGAGAGTCTGTCATATAAGATTGCTGACATGAACATCGCCGAAGCCTCCTCCCTTGACATTGATGAGTTTCGTCAATGGCTCAGTACAATCGAAAGCCATCTGCCGCCAATGCAGAAAAAAATAGCCGCGTCAATAGTTAAGGAGCTTATTACGCGGGTTGACTTCCTGCTTCAGGTGGGACTCGATTATCTCTCACTCAATCGTCCGTCGGCAACACTTTCTGGTGGTGAGAGCCAACGCATACGATTAGCTACTCAAATTGGTTCAGGTCTTGTCAATGTGCTCTATATTCTTGATGAGCCAAGCATCGGACTTCACCAGCGCGACAATGAGCGTCTTATTGCCTCGCTCAAGAAACTGCGCGATATGGGAAATACGGTTATCGTGGTGGAACATGACCGCGACATGATGCTTGCAGCCGATTATATCATCGACATAGGCCCGTTAGCAGGTCGAAAGGGTGGGGAGGTAGTGTTTGCCGGAACACCGGCTGAAATGCTCAAAGCCGATACACTTACGGCAAAATACCTAAAAACCTCCCTATCCCTCCCCCAAGGAGAGGGAACCATTACCCATCACCCATCACCCATCACTCGCCATGCAGCCACCTCTCCTTCGGGGAGGGATGGGGAGGGGTTGCTAACTCTCCGTGGCTGTACGGGTAATAACCTCAAGCATATTGATGCGTCTTTCCCCTTAGGAAAACTTATTCTTGTTACGGGTGTGTCTGGATCGGGCAAATCTACATTGGTTAATGAAACTCTTCAGCCCATTCTCTCACAACACTTCTACCGCTCGCTTAAACAGCCTTTACCCTATGATGAGGTGGAAGGCTTGGAACTGATAAATAAGGTGGTCAGCGTTGACCAGAGCCCTATCGGCCGTACTCCCCGAAGTAATCCCGCTACTTATACAGGTGTGTTTGCCGATATTCGCTCCCTTTTTGTCAATTTACCTGAGGCAAAGATACGTGGTTATAAGCCAGGACGCTTTTCCTTCAATGTAAAAGGTGGACGGTGTGAGGCATGTGGAGGAAATGGGTTCAAGACCATTGAGATGAATTTCTTACCCGATGTATATGTGCCCTGTGAGGTGTGTCGGGGAAAACGTTACAACCGTGAAACGCTCGAGGTGCGTTACAAAGGTAAGTCTATTGCCGACGTGCTCGATATGACCATCAATCAGGCCGTAGAGTTTTTCGAGGCGCAGCCGTCAATTTTGCAAAAAATAAAAACATTGCAGGAAGTAGGACTCGGGTATATAAAACTTGGACAGTCGTCAACGACCCTAAGCGGAGGTGAGAGTCAGCGCGTAAAGCTTGCATCAGAGTTATCCCGCCGTGATACAGGGCGTACGGTTTACATTCTTGATGAGCCCACCACAGGTCTTCATTTTGAGGACATCCGTATCTTGATGAAGGTGTTACGCAGACTCGTGGACAGGGGCAATACGGTAATTGTCATCGAACATAACCTTGATGTTATCAGTCAAGCCGATTATATCATCGATATGGGTCTTGAGGGAGGTCGTGGAGGTGGCAATATCGTTGTTGCCGGAACACCGAAGGAAGTTGCCCGGGCAGAAAAGGGCTATACGGCAAAATACCTAACCCCCTCCCCATCCATACCCAAAGGAGAGGGAATAGTAAATCGTAAACAATAAACGGTAAATAGATGATGAAAAAATGGATTTTATGTGTAGGCTTGTTGTTTACTATGCTTGCTTATCTTGAAGCAAGAAACGAGAGAGTTGAGCGTAGGCCTATCACTCTGCAAAACCTAACAGACGGTACGTTTTCCGCAAAATACGTAAGCGGCATCAATCCAATAGAGGGAACTGACGATTATGCCCGCATCACTGATGATGGGCAGAGAATCGTGAGATGCTCGTTTAAGACGGGAAACGAGGTTGACGTCCTGTTTGATGTAGATGCTACATCGGGCGAGTCGATTGAAAGATTCGACGGCTATCTAATGTCGCCCGATGGCAAGCGTATGCTTATCCAGACCGAGACAGAGCATGTTTACCGTTGGTCGTATCGGGCCACCTATTATATATATACCATTGCCAGTCACCGGCTTGAGCGTCTGAGCGATGGCGGAAAGCAGCAGGCGCCTGTATGGTCGCCCGACGGAACACAGGTGGCCTTTGTTCGCGAAAACAACATATTCCTTGTAAAACTGCTTTACGATAATTCAGAAAGTCAGGTGACGACCGACGGAAGTTATGGCAAAGTCATCAACGGTATACCCGACTGGGTATACGAAGAAGAATTTTCCTTTAATCGTGCGCTCGAGTTTACCGCTGACGGTGAGATGCTCTGCTGGGTGCGATGGGATGAGAGCCGCGTGCCGATGTACGACCTTCAGATGTACAAAGGGAAGAGACCCGAACGTCACGAATACGAGGTTTATCCCGGTATGTACTCGTACAAATATCCGAAGGCAGGCGAGGAAAACGCCAGTGTATCGGTATGGAGTTATGACATCAAATCTCATCAGACGCGCCAGCTCAATGTTCCCCTGCCCGAAGACGGCTACATTCCTCGACTGAAGGCTACCACAGAACCGGACAAGCTCATCGTTTTTACCATGAATCGCCATCAAGACAAGCTTGATTTATATGCCGTTAATCCAAGGTCTACTGTTTCCCGATTACTCGTCCGCGAGCAGGTTGATAAATACATTAAGGATGATGCCCTTAGTCAGATAGTTATCACTTCTCAGCATATCCTCATCCCCAGCGATCGCGACGGTCGCATGCGTCTGTATGTATATTCCATAAATGGGCAACTACAACGATCCATCGGTATAACTGACAGCGATATCACCGCCGTCTATGGCATAGATGAGCAGACTGGTGATGTATACTTCCAAGCCGCCTATCCCGATGCCCATCAGCGACAGGTCTTTGTCGCAACCAATAACCGAAAATCTATAACCGATAACCCAAAACCGATAACCCAAACAGAAGGTTGGAATACAGCGACTTTCTCTGGCAATTATAAGTATTTTCTAAATCAGTGGAGCGACTATAATACCCCGCCCGTCTTCACCATCCGTGACAATCGAGGCAAGTCGCTTAACACCGTCGAGGACAATGCCGCCCTCAAGACGACGACATCAGGATATGGGTTCACCCATAAAATACCCTTCACATTCACAACGTCCGAAGGTGTACAACTTGATGGTTGGATGATTCTGCCTGAGGAGTTAAGCGCCTCGCTTTCGACTTTTAACGCTAACGTTGATTTGAGTAATTCTTCACTTTTCTCTCTTCACTCTTCATTAAAATACCCCGTCGTCATGCATCAGTATTCCGGCCCTGGCAGCCAGCAGGTCGTTAATTCATGGAGCGCGGGGTCGATGGGGCAGGGTGGAGCCTTTGACTATTATCTCGCCCAACAGGGTTTTGTCGTTGTATGTGTCGACGGCCGAGGAACAGGAGGACGAGGAGCCGAGTTTGAGAAATGCACCTACCTCCGTCTTGGATTGTTGGAAGCCAAAGACCAGGTAGAAACAGCCATCTGGCTCGGTACACTACCATTTGTCGACAAAAATCGTATCGGTATCTGGGGATGGAGCTACGGTGGTTTTAATACACTCATGTCTATAAGTGAGGGCCGTTCGGTGTTTCGTGCCGGTGTCGCCGTTGCTCCGCCCACCAATTGGCGGTACTACGACTCTGTTTATACAGAGCGCTATATGCGTACGCCACAGGAAAACCCCGACGGCTATGCAGACAATCCTATTTCCCGCGCAGCGCAGCTGCATGGCGCTCTTCTCATCTGCCACGGACTGGCCGACGATAACGTTCATCCCCAGAACACTTTTGAGTATTCAGAGGCGCTCGTACAGGCCGACAAGGATTTTCGAGAGCTACTCTACACCAACCGCAACCACAGCATCTACGGTGGCAACACCCGCGCCCACCTCATCAGGCAAATCACCGCATTCTTTGAACGAGAGTTGAAAGACCAGCCATGATTAGTGCAGTCAAGCTTTCCGTTTCGTTTGGCGCAAGCCCGTTGTTTGAGGACGCAAGTTTCGTAGTGAACGATCGCGACCGCATAGCACTTGTGGGTAAAAATGGAGCCGGAAAGTCTACCCTTCTGCGTGTGCTCTGTGGTCAGCAGCAACCCACAGGCGGTAGTGTCAATGTACCAGCTGGTATGCGTTTTGGTTATCTTCCACAAGTCATGCACCTTGCAGATCAGACAACCGTACGACAAGAGGTGTGGCAGGCTTTCAACGACGTACTGCAACTGAAAAGAAACATCCGAAATATAGAACAACAACTTTCCGAACGTACTGATTACGACACTGTCGATTATCTTCAACTTACCCAGCAACTGGTAACAGCACAAGACCACCTGCATATTATAGGAGGTGAGAATTGCGATGCGGAAATAGAACGCACCCTGACTGGTCTCGGATTTCATCCGTCCGATTTCGATCGTCTTACAAGTGAATTCTCTGGAGGATGGCGTATGAGAATTGAACTGGCAAAGATTCTACTTAGTCGCCCTGACATCTTATTGCTTGACGAGCCGACCAATCACCTTGACATAGAATCAATAACATGGCTGGAAAGTTTTCTCAATACCTGCCGAGCAGCAGTAATCATTGTAAGCCATGACCGGGCTTTTGTCAATAACGTAACCACACGCACGTTAGAGATTTCATGTGGTAAGATTATTGACTACAGAGTTAAGTACGATGAGTATTGTATATTGAGAAAAGAACGTCGCGAGCAGCAACTTCGCGCCTATGAAAATCAGCAGCGCGAGATTGCTGATATGCGGACGTTTATAGAGCGTTTCCGCTATCAGGCCACGAAAGCCATACAGGTGCAACAAAAAATCAAACAACTCGAAAAAATCGTCCCGATAGAGATAGACGAAGTCGACAACACCTCTATGCGATTGAAATTCCCTCTCTGTTTGAGAAGTGGCGATTATCCTGTCATTTGTGATGAGGTTAGCAAAGCATATGGTGACCATCAAGTGTTTTCACATGTGAATCTGACGATAAAACGTGGCGAGAAAGTGGCCTTTGCGGGCAGGAACGGAGAAGGCAAATCGACATTGGTAAAATGCATCATGGGAGAAATTCCATTTGACGGACAGCTGAAAATAGGACACAATGTGCGCATCGGCTATTTTGCCCAGAATCAGGCACAG
Source organism: uncultured Prevotella sp. (assembly GCA_905234845.1). Classification (GTDB taxonomy): domain Bacteria; phylum Bacteroidota; class Bacteroidia; order Bacteroidales; family Bacteroidaceae; genus Prevotella. Next base: position 47,217 of record CAJOIW010000010.1, read on the forward strand.
CTGCTCGATGAGGAACTGACCATCTACGATACGATTGACCAAGTGGCAACAGGAGAGATGCGACTGAGAATTCGTGATTTGTTGGGTGCCTTTATGTTTGGAGGTGAGGTTTCTGATAAGAAAGTAAAGGTGCTGAGCGGTGGCGAGCGAAGTCGCTTGGCAATGATTAAATTGCTATTGCAGCCTGTAAACCTGCTTATTCTCGACGAGCCAACCAATCATCTTGATATGGTATCGAAAGAAGTCCTGAAAAATGCCATTCTCGCCTTCGACGGCACAGCTATCATTGTCAGCCACGACCGCGAGTTTCTTGACGGGTTAGTCTCAAAAGTCTATGCCTTCAGCAACGGACAAGTACGCGAGCATATTGGCGGTATTTACGACTGGCTACAGAAAACCTCCCCGAAGGAGCAACCCCTCCTAAGCCATCCCGAGCAGAGGAAAAACCAACCGCACGCAACTACAATCCCTCCGAACATCTCCCAAGGGGAGGAAAAACCAACTGCACGCAACCCCCTCTCCTTCGGGGAGGGCAGGGGAGGGGTTGTGTTGTCTGGCGCAGCCCTCTATGCCGCTCGCAAAGAACAGCAACGCCGCATCAGTCAGCTCAGCAAGAACGTGAGACAAACAGAGAACCTCATTACCGAACTTGAAGAGCGTATAGCTGAGCTCAATGCACAGTTGTCGTTACCCGAGAATGCCGCCAATCTTGAGCTAGTCAACCAATACACAGCCGTTCAGCAGCAACTCGACCAGGAAACAGAGAAATGGCTTCAGCTATCAGAAGAACTCAGTGCAGCCTCCGACGAGACAGCGTAGCACTTCCTCGGGCAGTCTCCCTATCCTTTGGGGGAGGGCTACGGCTGCTATATGCTTAATCTTTAAAAAAACTAAAAATTAGTGCGAGCGATATAGCTTTCATTGTGTGAAATGTTAATTTCAAGTTTTCCTTTTAACACTTCAAAATTGGGCGTTTAGTGTTCTGAAATTTGTGTTTAGCTATTCTTCATTCTTCATTTTTTCACTCTTCATTTCTCAAAGGTATATCTTTCAGGTTGCAAAAGACCAGCTTTCACCATGCAAAAGACTGTCTTTCGCATCACAAAACGCGGCTTTTCGGAGATAAAACATATATCTTTCACAATTCCAGTTTCCCATTTTGGCATTTTCTTAACTCATATATTGCTGACATACAATGATTTATAAAAGCTTCCCTTTATGCGTTTTTCTCAAATATGGTGGACCAATATCCTTCAGGACAGATTTCGTGCGTTTGTGCGTGTTAAAATATAACCGCAACGAGGCTCAATTTTAACATAAACATCCCAAATACATTACAAATATAAAACGAAATCTGAAAAACTCAAAGAAAATTTGGTTTTTCGCTCACTTAATCGTAACTTTGCGCTCTGGAAATAAAAAACACATATTATGTATAGAACAAAAACTTGTGGAGAGCTTCGTCTCTCCAACGCAGGTCAGCACGTAACACTCGCTGGATGGGTTCAGCGTGTAAGAAAGATGGGAGGCATGACCTTTGTAGACCTGCGCGATCGTTATGGTATTACACAATTGGTTTTCGATGAATCGAAAGATGCCGAACTTTGTGAACGTGCCAATAAACTCGGGCGTGAATTTTGCATTCAGGTGGAAGGACAAGTTAGTGAGCGACAATCTAAAAATGCGAATTTACCAACAGGCGATATCGAGATACTCACAGAGGTACTCAATATATTGAGTGAAAGCCAAACACCACCATTTACTATTGAAGACCAGACTGACGGCGGCGACGAGCTACGCATGAAATACCGCTATCTTGACCTGCGCCGTTCAGTTGTGCGCAAGAATCTTGAATTACGTCACCGTATGACGATACTCATCCGAAACTTCCTTGACAGCCGCGACTTTATAGAAGTGGAGACTCCCATTCTGATTGGTTCCACGCCTGAGGGAGCTCGCGATTTCGTAGTACCATCACGCATGAATCCCGGACAGTTTTATGCACTCCCGCAGAGTCCGCAGACACTAAAGCAGCTGCTTATGGTATCTGGTTTTGATCGTTATTTCCAAATAGCAAAATGTTTCCGCGACGAAGATCTGCGTGCAGATCGTCAGCCTGAGTTCACACAAATCGACTGTGAGATGTCCTTTGCCGATCAGGAAGATGTACTCCAAATATTTGAAGACCTTGCTCGCCACCTGTTCAAGGAGATACGTGGTGTCAATTTACCTGATAAATTGCAGCAGATGACATGGCATGAGGCTATGCGCCGTTTCGGTAGTGATAAGCCCGATCTGCGCTTTGGCATGGAGTTCGTAGAGCTAATGGATGTGTTGAAAGGAACGGGTACGTTCTCTGTATTCGACTCGGCAACATATATAGGCGGTATTGTTGTTCCTGGTTGTGCAGACTACTCTCGTAAACAACTTGACCAACTGACTGATTTTGTGAAACGTCCGCAGGTAGGCGCTAAGGGACTCGTCTATGTGAAATACAACACCGATGGTACGGTGAAAACCTCTATCGATAAGTTCTATACCCCAGAGGTGTGGGCGAATCTGAAAGAAAAGACTGGTGCCAAGGACGGTGACCTCGTGCTTATCCTCAGTGGCGATAATGCAAATAAGACACGCACCCAGTTGTGTACACTCCGTTTGGAGATGGGTGACCGTCTCGGATTACGTGATAAAGATAAGTTTGAGTGTTTATGGATTGTGGACTTCCCGCTCTTTGAGTGGAGTGATGAGGAACAGCGACTCATGTCGACCCATCATCCGTTCACATTGCCTAATCCTAATGATATTCCCTTGCTCGACACTGACCCTGCCAAGGTACGTGCCGTGGCTTATGATTTTGTTTGTAATGGAGTGGAACTGGGAGGTGGTTCACTGCGTATTCACGATGGTAAGCTTCAGGAAAAAATGTTCCAGATACTCGGTTTTACCCCTGAACGTGCTAGGGCACAGTTTGGCTTCCTCATCAATGCGTTTAAGTATGGCGCCCCGCCTCATGCAGGCTTGGCCTTCGGACTTGACCGTTTTGTGAGTATAATGGCCGGTCTCGACAGTATACGCGATTGTATAGCTTTCCCAAAGAATAACTCAGGCCGTGATGTTATGCTTGACGCACCATCGGCAATAGATCAGAAACAACTCGACGAATTACAACTGAAAGTGGAAATGTCAATTTGACCTAAGTCAAGAAAAGGCTAAATAAAAGACATTCAGAAGATTAACCTTTTGAGGAATACGCGGAAATGTCTACTTTTGTGCCAGCTTTTTAAGCTACCCTGTTTCATAACGATTCAGGATAATCATAAATATAATAAGTTATGGCAGAAAAAAAAGTAACAACCAAGAAGGCTGCAGCACCCAAGGCAACCGCCGCTAAGACTGCTGCTCCCAAGAAAGCCGCCGCTCCTAAAAAAGCTGCTGCTAAGAAAGTAGAAGTTATCATCAATGCTGAGAATGTTGGTTTCCGCGCCGGTGATGTCTATCAGGCACTTGACGCTACTAAGAAAGCTATGAAAGTTGCCGACATTGCAAAGGCTGCAAAGATTACCACAGAAGAGGCTTACCTCGGTATTGGCTGGCTCTTCAAAGAGGGTAAGGTGAAAGCTGACAACAATCTTATCGCTTTGGCATAAGAACCAAAAAGCAGACAGGTTAAAAGGTTGAAAAGTTTAACATAATATAATTCTTTTCAACCTTTTACTTTTCAACCTATTAGCGGTGAAAGTGCTTGTTACATCTTATTAATCTATAACCTATGAATTACGAACGCGAAATATTACGAGTATTGACAGAAGCTGGTGGCGTGGGACTTTCCGTTAAGAAAATTTCGCGTCACGTCTATAATGCTTGCAATTCTTTTTTTGATCCAGTCAACAATGAGGATGTACACGCTTATGTGTCGCAATACCTTATCAATCATGCTAAAAAGGCTAATAGTCTCATTGAAAAGACAGATATACGTGGTGTCTATCGTCTGAATATGGATATGCCTGAAAGCCAACAACTGTGGTTGCAGTTTTTCGAAAACGATGATGAGAGCATATCTCCATCTAATATAACAGATCATTCGCTGCCACTTTTCGATTTTTGATGTATTTTTCCTGCCAGAAAAAATATTTTTTCCTTTCAATCTTTCTATTTCCCATTTTTTTATTACCTTTGTGCCATTAATTATAATTAATATAAGCTATGGCTCAAGTCAACAATCACTTGGTTATCATGGCCGGTGGGGTGGGAAGCCGTTTCTGGCCCATGAGTACTGCCGAGCATCCCAAACAATTCATCGATGTGCTGGGCATCGGTTCGTCGCTGTTACAATTGACCTTTAAGCGATTTGAAGGAATTTGTCCTGCCGAAAATGTGTGGGTAGTTACCAACAGAAAGTATTTCGAACTTGTACATGAACAACTCCCGGAGATTCCTGTTGGAAACATTCTTCTCGAACCGTGCCGGAGAAATACCGCCCCATGCATTGCCTACGTGAGTTGGCGCATAAAAGCAAAAAATCCGAACGCGAACATCGTAGTGACTCCGAGTGATGCTTTTGTGGCTGACGTGGCTGAGTTTCGTCGGGTCATCACCGCATGTATGGATTTTACCTCCGACACCGATGCCATTGTCACACTCGGCATGAAGCCCACCCGTCCAGAGACGGGTTATGGTTATATTCAAGCCGACCTCACGGCAAGCTCATTGCGCAACAAGGAGATCTACAGAGTGGACTCATTCCGCGAAAAACCTGACGAAGAGACCGCCAAGCGTTATATCGCACAAAGCAGCTATTTCTGGAATGCCGGTATCTTTATTTGGAGCGTTTCAACTATCATCAATGCCTTCCGCATTTACAGCCCTGCCATCAGCAAGGTGTTTGAAAACCTGCTGCCCATCTATGGCACTCCTGAAGAGCAACAGCAGATTGATGAACACTTCCCTGAGTGTGAAAGTATTTCTGTAGACTATGCTATCATGGAAAACGCAGAAGAGATTTTCGTTTGTCCTGCAGATTTCGGGTGGACAGACCTCGGCACGTGGGGCTCTCTGCTACAACAGACGAAAAGAGATCTTTATGGTAATGGTCTCATCGGAGAGAATATACAACTTTACGATTCTCACAACTGTATCATCCACACTGCACAGGAAAAACGTGTAGTTGTACAAGGTCTTGACGGCTTCATCGTAGCTGAGAACAATAATACTCTCCTTATTTGCAAGTTATCTGAAGAACAACGAATTAAACAATTCAGCGAGGAATAAATATATGGAAAACAGAAAAGTAGCCCTCATTACGGGCATAACAGGTCAGGATGGTTCATATCTGGCCGAGTTTTTAATTGAGAAAGACTACGAAGTACATGGCCTCTTACGTCGTTCCTCATCATTCAACACTGCACGCATTGAACACCTCTATCTTGATGAATGGGTGCGCGATATGAAGCAGAAGCGACTTGTCAACCTTCACTGGGCTGACATGACAGACTCCTCATCACTTATCCGCATCATCGGAGAGGTAAAGCCAACGGAGATTTATAATCTTGCAGCCCAAAGCCATGTGAAGGTCTCATTTGAAGTTCCTGAGTATACAGCAGACACAGATGCAGTCGGTGTGCTTCGATTGCTTGAGGCTGTTCGTATTTGTGGATTGGAGAAGCAGTGCCGTATTTATCAAGCGTCTACGAGTGAGCTCTACGGACTGGTACAGGAGATTCCACAGCGTGAGACCACTCCTTTCTACCCCCGTTCGCCATATGCCGTTGCCAAGCTCTATGGCTATTGGATTATCAAAAATTATCGTGAGAGTTATGGCATGTATTGCTGCAACGGTATTCTCTTCAACCATGAGAGTGAGCGGCGTGGCGAGACTTTTGTTACCCGCAAGATAACCCTTGCTGCAGCACGAATCGCACAAGGTTATCAAGATAAGCTATATCTGGGCAATCTTAATGCTCTGCGCGACTGGGGCTATGCCCGTGATTATATTGAATGCATGTGGCTCATTCTCCAGCAACCCGAACCTGATGATTTTGTTATTGCTACGGGTGAATACCACACCGTACGAGAGTTTGCCACGCTGGCCTTCCACCATGTGGGTATTGAACTCGACTGGCAAGGTGAGGGCATTGATGAGAAGGGTATAGACAAAGCCACAGGTCGTGTTCTCGTTGAGGTTGACCCCAAGTATTTCCGCCCTGCGGAAGTGGAGCAACTCCTTGGCGATCCGACAAAGGCAAGAATGAAGTTAGGATGGAACCCGCGCAAGACCACCTTCCCCGAATTGGTGAAGATCATGATAGATCACGATATGCGGTTTGTGAAGAAAATCCATTTGAAAGCACAGTTGTAAGGGTAAAAATATTTACAATTTGACAATCTACAATTTATTTGTCTATTTTGTCATTTCTCTATTTCTACACAACAATATGTTGGAATAGCTTAGTGTGGAGAATAATTGTAAAATCAATAAATAAATTGTAAATCGTTAAATTGTCAATTATCATTATCAATTAGTAATTAATATGTTAGACAAACAAACCAAAATATATGTGGCTGGTCATCGCGGACTGGTAGGGTCGGCTATCTGGAACAACCTTCGCCAGCGTGGCTATAATAACCTCATTGGTCGTACCCATTCAGAGTTAGATCTCACCGACCAATTGGCTGTGCGTCGTTTTTTTGATGAAGAGCAGCCTGAGGCTGTTGTCCTTGCCGCAGCGTTCGTGGGCGGCATTATGGCCAACTCACTTTACCGTGCCGACTTCATCATGCAGAACATGAAGATGCAGTGCAACGTCATTAGCGAGGCTTATGCCCACCATGTAAAAAAACTTCTCTTTCTTGGATCCACATGCATCTATCCCAAGAACGCACCCCAGCCTATGACCGAGGATAGTCTTCTCACTTCACCCCTTGAATATACTAATGAGGAATATGCCATTGCTAAGATTGCCGGACTGAAGATGTGCGAGTCGTACAACCTGCAATACGGTACCAACTACATAGCAGTCATGCCCACCAATCTCTATGGTCCCAACGACAATTTCCATCTTGAAAATTCCCATGTCATGCCTGCCATGATGCGCAAGGTTTACCTTGCCCGTCTTATCCATGACAACGATTGGGCTGCCATCCGCTGCGATATGGATAAACGTCCGGTAGAGGGCATCAATGGATTGTCGCAAAGTGATGACATCCTGAACGTGCTTGCCAAATATGGTATATATAATAATAAGGTGGAATTGTGGGGAACGGGCACGCCACTGCGTGAGTTCTTGTGGAGCGAAGATATGGCCGATGCCTCTGTTCATGTATTGCTCAACGTAGATTTCAAAGACATCATTGGAATAGAGAAATATTCCTCTGTACATTATGGTCAGTCCGCTGACGGCACCGTAGACCGCGATCACACTGAGGGCAGGGGAGGAGCTATTCCGTCGCTTGGTGAGATTCGCAATTGTCACATCAATGTCGGTACGGGCAAAGAGCTCACCATCCGTCAGCTCTCTGAGCTTGTCCGCGAGGCCGTAGGTTTCACTGGCGAGATTGTCTTCGATACCACAAAGCCCGACGGCACGCCGCGAAAGCTCATATCCGTAGATAAGCTACATCGTCTCGGCTGGACGCACAAAGTCGAGATAGAAGACGGAGTAAAGCGCCTCTTCGAGTGGTATCGCGACAGCCTGTCGTAGTATAATAGTCGAGTCTGACGCGGTCGCCACGTTTCAGGTGCTGCTCAATAGTCTCAATGATTTCGGTCATTACCAGTTTCACGTCTGCCACCTTGGCTGAACAATTGGCTTGAACCTCCCGTCCACCAGCCGATGGTCTTTTGCCGAAAATTCCCTAGGGAATTACTTTCAAAAGGTATGCTTTCGCACTAAATTCCCTAGGGAATTTTTTTCGTGTGTTTTTCTTTCTTTCTGCAAAGATACAAAAAATGGAAGGCGAATGCAAGCTTTTTCATATTTTTTTGCTAATTTTGTCCTCTAAAAAATGAAATGCAATAGTTTGCAATTTGCGATAGAGCATTGTCGTCTGATGTATTTGCTGTTAGTGTTGTTTTGCGCTTTTCAAGGGCAAGCGCTAACGGTTGAGCGAGGGGTCTACTATTTTGACAACTCCCTTACACAATACACGCATGTGAAGTTCGTCTATGGGGCAGACAAACGCAAGGAGACCTACGTAGTGAGCCTTATAAAGGCAGAGGGGCAGTTGTGGAAGTTAGAGATTCCCGAGACGGTAGAGAACATGTACCGCTACACATTTGCCGAAACTTCCATGCCCGATGGGCGTGTGGATGACACGTTTCCTAATGTGAAAGAGTACATCTCTAAAACACTTAATGAACTCCGCACAGCAACAACAGATCAGACAATGCTCGTGGGAGGGGTGTTTGTGCCTGTTTCGGGCGACAACTGGGCACAGGGAAGCTGGCAGAAAACCACAAGCGGCAAGCAGTATTCGGAAACCTTGCCCGTGCTTTATATTAACACGGCAGGCCGCGCCGCCATCAACTCGAAGGAAACCTACGTGGATGCCACCTGCTATCTTGACCCTCTTGACCTTGAGGATGTGGATGCACTCGGATCGGCTGACGAGCCTGTGGTCTTACAGATTAGGGGAAGAGGAAATTATACATGGAGTAGCTTCGACAAGAAACCCTATCGGCTAAAGTTTGAAGAAAAGCAGTATATACTAGGTATGCACCGCAGTCGCCATTTTGCGCTGCTTGCCCACGCTGACGACCGTGCTGGCTTCATGCGTAACACCCTCGGCTTTGAGGTAAGCCGGCGTGTTGGTATGCCTTGGACTCCCGAGCAACAGCCTGTGGAGCTCATCCTTAATGGAGAGTATCGTGGGCTATACTTCCTTACAGAGGCCATCCGTGTAGCCAGCTCGAGGGTAAACATAGATGAACAAATAGACGAGGAGACCGATCCTGATTTCATTACAGGAGGATGGCTTGTTGAGATAGACAACTACGATGATGAGAACCAGATACGGCTCCGGGAATCGTCAGACCGCACGTTGCGAATCACTTATCACACCCCAGAAAAACTTTCAGCCCAGCAGCACGACTATCTTACCAGCCAGTGGGAAAGAATCATTAGTACAATTTATGCTCAAGACAAAAATAGTGAGTCATGGGAACAACTTGTTGATATAGACCAACTTGCACGGTTTTACTTAGTGCAAGAGATTATGGATAATCAAGAGGCTTTCCACGGCAGTTGTTTTGTTTATAAGGACTTGGGTGAGAATGAACAATGGAAGTTTGGACCCGTGTGGGATTTCGGAAATGCTCATCAGCGCGGTAGCGACCGGTTTATCTGGCAGCAGCCCCAGTTCGGTAACACCCTCATCGACCAAATCGTTCAATTTCCCCGATTCATGGAACGGGTGAAATATCATTGGACGCTGTTCTATAACCACAGTTACCCATCGATATCCGATTATGCCGACGACTATGCCGAATATATTTCAGCGGCAGCCGTGAGCGATGGCCGGCGATGGCCGCAATACAGCAATGCCGACGAACTGAGTCGAGAACGCCAATTCATGCAAAAACTTTCGGCCAAGGTGGAATGGCTCTATCGGCAGTGGGGTACAATAACTGACATCGAAGGGGTGAGAGTTGAGAAAGGTGTTATGAACAACGGCTTATTACCCAACACCCAACACCCGTCATTCATATACGACCTGCAAGGTCGCAAAGTTTCAACATCCGGCACCCAACATCTATCATCTGGTGTTTACATCGTAAACGGAAAGAAAGTCATCATTAAATAGCATCAGCAATGAAAAGGATTGGCATACTGAGCGACACTCACGGATACTTGGATGAAAAGATATTCCACTATTTTGAGCCTTGCGACGAGATCTGGCATGCAGGGGATATCGGTCGTATAGAAGTGGCCGAGCGATTGGCAGCGTTCCGTCCATTACGTGCTGTGCACGGCAATATTGACGGTCAGGATGTAAGGCGGGTGTATCCTGAGACACTGCGTTGGAAATGCGAGGAGGTAGAGGTAATGATGAAGCACATTGGCGGCTATCCTGGTCGATACGATGCTTCTGTGCGGCAGATGCTTCTCACAAAGCCGCCACAACTGTTCATCGCTGGACACTCTCACATCTTAAAAATAAAATACGACCGTCAGCTACAATTGCTCCACATCAATCCTGGCGCAGCGGGGCTGAGCGGTTGGCAGCCAGAGCGCACACTCGTTATTCTCACAATAGAAGGCAATAAAATGACCGATTGTAGCGTTATAACTTTAGGAAATAAATAATTAACGAACTGATATGAAGACCTATTTGGTGACAGGTGCCGCAGGTTTTATCGGCGCGAATTTTGTAAAGTATCTGCTTGAGCGGAAGTACAGAAATGAGGAAATACGCGTGGTGGTACTCGATGCGCTGACTTATGCGGGCAATCTTGGAACGATTAAAGAGAACATCGACGGCGAGCGGTGTGTCTTTGTGCGAGGTGACATTCGCGACCGCAAACTGGCAGACCGTCTTTTTGCCCGGTACGACCCCGACTATGTTGTAAATTTCGCTGCGGAGAGTCACGTTGACCGCTCAATAGAGGACCCACAACTATTCCTCAGTGTAAACATCCTCGGCACGCAGAACCTGCTTGACGCGGCTCGTCGTGCTTGGGTAACGGGCAAGGGTGATGACGGCTATCCTATATGGCGCAAGGGTAAACGCTATCATCAGGTGTCGACCGACGAGGTCTATGGCTCCTTGGGCGATGAGGGCTTCTTCACTGAGCAAACGCCCCTCTGTCCCCATAGTCCCTATTCGGCATCGAAGACGGCAGCCGATATGATTGTCATGGCCTATCGCGATACTTACCACATGCCAGTCTCGCTAACCCGCTGTTCCAACAATTATGGCCCTTACCATTTCCCAGAGAAACTCATTCCGCTCATCATCAATAACATCTTGAGTGGCAAGAAGTTGCCAGTTTATGGTAAAGGAGAGAATGTACGTGACTGGCTCTACGTGGAAGACCATTGTAAGGCCATCGACATGGTTGTGCGCGAGGGTAGGGAAGGCGAAGTGTATAATGTCGGTGGACACAATGAGATGAAGAATATCGATATCGTTCGTCTCACTATCAAGACCATCCACGACATGATGGAGCAAGAGCCCGAGTTGAGAAAAGTACTCAAGAAGCAGGAATTAGATGCTGATGGTAACATCCGTATCGACTGGATAAACGACTCGCTCATCACCTTTGTTGCCGACCGCCTCGGTCATGACAAGCGCTATGCCATCGACCCGTCGAAAATCAAGCGGGAACTGGGTTGGGAACCTGAGACTATGTTCCGTGAAGGCATAGTAAAGACCATCCGTTGGAATCTCGAGCATCAGGATTGGATAGCCGATGTGACCTCAGGTGACTACCAGAAATATTATGAGCAGATGTATGGAAATAGGTGATATTGCTCATCAGCTAAAAAAAATCACCGACCCGAGGGGTAACCTGACGGTTGTGGAGGGCATGATAGACGTGCCTTTTGACGTGAGGCGCGTTTATTGGGTTTACGATGTGCCAGGCGGTGAGAGTCGTGGCGGACATGCACACAAGCATTGCCGCGAGATGATTGTAGCCGTGAGCGGGTCGTTCAATGTGACGCTCGACAACGGGTATGAGCAGAAGACCTACCATCTGAACCATCCTTGGCAGGGGCTATTGGTGGAGACGGGTATTTGGCGCACTCTCGACGATTTCTCCTCTGGAGCCGTCTGTCTGGTGTTGGCTTCCGACAACTTCGATGAGACAGACTACATCCGTGAATACGATGATTTTATAGCATGGTTGAGATAACAAGATACGAACCTTTACACGCTGCGTTATGGAATGACTTTGTCGCGCGGTCGAAGAACGGCACGTTCCTCTTCAACCGTGACTACATGGACTATCATGCCGACCGTTTCAGCGATTGTTCGCTGTTAGTGTTTGAGAGGAGAGAGAAGAGGGGAGGGGATGTGTCCCCATCACGAGGGGATAGAATACAGCAGAGACTTCTCGCGCTCCTGCCAGCTAACCGCGTCGGCAACGACCTTTACACTCATCAAGGGTTGACCTATGGCGGTCTCGTTATCAGTCAACGTGTCAGCATCGCGACAGTATGCGACATTTTCAGAGCCGTCAACATCTTCCTGCGTGCGCTAAACATCAAGCGCATAGTCTATAAACCAGTGCCGTGGATTTATCACCCGATGCCATCCGAAGAAGACCTCTATGCCATTACCCATGTTTGCGGAGCCAGGCTTATCGACCGACAAGTGTCCTCGGCATTGACTTTTTATCGGCCAGCGTTCACGGAGTCGCGACGGGGCGGTATAAGGAAAGCCATCCGCTCAGGGCTCACCGTCGGTCAGAGTCGCGATGTAGATGCCTTTTGGGATATTCTTGAAGGAAATCTTGGGCAACGGCACCATACCCGTCCAGTGCACACGTCGGATGAGATGAAACAGCTCATGTCGCGTTTTCCCGACAACATCAAGCTCTACATGGTCTACGACGACACGCGTCCTGTGGGGGGAGCCGTTGTCTACGAGACATCACAAGTAGCCCACACGCAGTATATCTCCGCCACGGAAGAGGGAAAGCGTCGAGGTGCGCTCGACCTGCTCTTCGACGAATTGCTCCACAACGTTTATACCGAAAAACCTTGTTTCGACTTCGGCACATCGATGACCGACGGTCATCTCAATCGCCCGCTTATCTTTCAAAAGGAAGGGTTTGGCGCCCGCACAGTTTGTTATGATTGTTACGAATGGGAAATTATATAAAGTTTTTAGACCTTAAAGCCATCAACAGCCTACCTGGCTTACGACTCGGCGCGACCGTAAAAGCGGTAGCCGAGAGCGGATGGTATCTGAAAGGCGAGTACACCCATCGCTTCGAGCAGGCGTGGGCCCACTACATCGGGACTAAGTTTTGTGTGGCCTGTGGCAACGGGCTCGATGCGCTCACGCTCATCCTCCGAGCCTACAAAGAGATGGGCAGGCTACATGAGGGCGACGAGGTCATTGTGCCGGCAAACACCTACATTGCCACTATATTAGCGATAACCGAAAACCGTCTCGTCCCCGTATTGGTAGAGCCCGACATCCACACATTACAAATCGACGACACACTCATCGAGCAAGCCATAACGCCCCGTACCCGAGCCGTCATCATCGTCCATCTCTACGGCCGGTGCGCTTATACCGAGCGTATTGGTCATATCTGTTCCTCGCACGACCTTCTGCTCTTAGAAGATAATGCCCAGGCGCACGGATGCCATGCAGGCGGGAACGTGACAGGTAGCCTTGGCCATGCCGCAGGACATAGCTTTTATCCCACAAAAAATCTTGGTGCGTTGGGCGATGCAGGAGCCGTGACCACCGACGATGAGGAGCTGGCAGCCGTCGTGCGAGCCCTCGGCAACTATGGCAGCGACCGCCGTTATCACTTCCAGTATGCCGGACGCAACAGCCGAATAGACGAGCTGCAAGCTGCCGTACTGCTTCATAAGCTGCCCCATCTCGACGAGTGGAACAACCGCCGCCGACAAATCGCCCGCTATTACTATGACCATGTCACCAATCCTGCCATCACCTTGCCATGTTCCGAACGCGACAGCGTGTACCACCTTTTCCCCATACTGGCACCTCACCGCGACAAGCTGCGGCAATACCTTCAGCAACAAGGCATCGAGACCGACATCCATTATCCCATACCGCCCCATCAGCAGCCATGCTATCACCCGTCGTTCAACACCCGTGAAAGGAGAGCGGTCACCGAGCGCATTCACCGCGAGATACTCAGCCTGCCCTGTAACCCAGCCCTCACCGACGAACAAATAGAATACATTGTAGAAAGCATAAATACAAGTTTCGCAAGTTATGATAACCCTTTGGCAATACGGCCTGAAAGGCCAACAGCTCATAGCCCAGGGCAGCGCAAGTTATGATAACCCTTTGGCAATACGGCCTGAAAGGCCAACAGCTCATAGCCCAGGGCAGCGCCCTGGGTACAACCATACCGGAAGTAAAGCGCCCTGCAAGGGCAAAAGCTTTACTCTCTGACAACAATGCTTTTGCCCTTGCAGGGCGCAGTATGTTGTACGCAGCATACCCAGAGCGCTGCCCTGGGCTGGTCGCTTCTGGCCTTTCAGGCCGTATAGACAGCCGTATTCCATAACTTACGAAACTTGTATCATAAACCCACAACCCACAACCCACAACCCATTATGTCAAAAGGAAAATTAGCGAAGTTTGCCGATATGGAGCGATTCGCCAACGTCTTCCAATATCCCTATTCCGCGATAGGCAATGCCCCGTCGCCCTTGGCAGGCCATTGGCGCGCCAGCTATTTTAAGAACGACAACCCCATCGTCCTTGAGCTCGGATGCGGAAAGGGAGAGTACACCGTTGGTCTGGCACGAATGTTTCCCGACAAGAACTTCATCGGAGTCGACATCAAGGGAGCCCGCATGTGGACAGGAGCCCGACAGGCATTAGAAGAGCAGCTGACCAACGTGGCCTTTCTCCGCACAAACATCGAAATCATCGACCATTTCTTTGCCCCCGACGAAGTGCACGAGCTCTGGCTCACCTTCAGCGACCCGCAGATGAAGAACCCCCGCAAACGGCTCACGTCAACCTGGTTTCTCACCCGCTACCGCCGCTTCCTTGTCGACCGAGGAGAAATACACCTGAAGACCGACAGCCGTTTTCTCTACACCTATACCCGCCTCCTGGCAGAGCACAACCACCTGCCCATCATCATTGCCACCGACGACCTCTATCACGACGTCGCAACCGATACCACCCCGTGGCTGACCATCCGCACCCATTACGAGCAGATGTGGCTCGACAGACAGTTAAACATACGCTATCTTCGCATGCGTCTTCCACAAGAGGGAACCCTACAAGAACCCGACGCGGAAATACCACTCGACGAATACCGAAGCTATCACCGCGACAAGCGCACCCCAAAAGTGTCAGCGAAATAACAACAGCCGTAACAACAGAACCATGACAAAAGCAGTACTTACGTTGTTTTTAGCGAGTTTAGGACCCATGGCAAAAGCCCAAGCCGAGTACGTCAACCCATTTATCGGAACGGAGGGAATGGGTCATTGCTTCCCTGGTGCATGTGCTCCTTTCGGCATCGTGCAACTATCCCCCGAGACCGACACCATTCCCCATAATGTAGATGGACACTATCAGGGAAGGGTCTATGACTATTGCTCTGGTTACCAGCATACTGACAACACCATCGTAGGTTTCAGCCATACTCATCTTAGCGGTACAGGACATTCTGATCTCGGCGATATTCTCATCATGCCGCAGACGGGTAATCTACAACTCAACCCTGGAACAAAGGAAAATCCCAGCGGCGGATATCGCCAGCGCATAGACCATGCCTCTGAGCAGGCCTCACCAGGATTTTATGCCGTGACTTTGGCTGATAATGGTGTGCGAGCCGAGATGACCGCCACACAACGAACTGGTATACATCGCTACACCTTTCCCAATGACAGCGACCAACGCATCATCATCGACCTGCTTCATGGCATCTACAACTACGACGGTAAAGTTCTATGGTCTACTATTCGTGTGGTGAATGATACTCTTCTTACTGGCTATCGCATCACTGACGGATGGGCACGCTCAAACTACACTTATTTTGCCATATCTTTTTCAAAGCCCATACAAAGTTATGGATACCGCGACATGAAGCGTGAGAAATATATGGGGTTTTGGCGCAAGTTTGATATCTATCATAATTTCCCCGATATAGCTGGACGTAACATCGTTGCATACTTTGACTTCCAAAAAGGAAACGGAGAAAGTAACAAGGAGCAAAAAGGGGATACGCTTGTTGTCAAAGTGGCTCTCTCTGGTGTGTCCATGCAAGGCGCGTTGAAAAATTTGCAAGCCGAGGCAGCAGGCAAGACTTTTGACCAGATACGTGAGGAGACACGAAAAAGCTGGGAGCATGAGCTTGGATGTATCGTATGTGAAGGAACAGTCGATCAGAAAACAATGCTCTACACCTCACTCTATCATACCATGATAAATCCTTCCATTTACATGGACATAGACCGCCGCTACCGTGGACTCGACGGAGAGATACATCAGGCCGAGGGCTTCGACAACTATACTGTGTTCTCCATATGGGACACCTACCGCGCCCTTCATCCACTGCTCGGATTGCTCAAGACCTCGCGCAACAACAACATGGTGCGCTCCATGCTACACCATCAGCAGCAGAACATCGTGGGCACACTTCCCGTGTGGAGTCTAATGGGAAACGAAGGATGGTGTATGACGGGCTATCATGCTGTGAGTGTGCTAGCCGATGCAATGGTAAAAAATGAAAGTCTCCGACCCGAATATGAGAATTTCCTCAAAGCTATGCTTGCCACTGCCAACAGCAAGTGGTTCCCTTCGCTTAACGAATATAAGCAACTTGGCTATTGCCCCTATGACAGAGATGGAACTGCCGCTTCAAATACTCTAGAATACGCATTCGATGACTGGAGCATCTACAATGCCGCTCTCACTATAGGTGCCGACTCCATAGCTGACCAATTCCGTACTCGTGCGCTCAACTACCGTAACACCTATGACCCCTCATGTGGTTTTGCCTCACCACGATATAAAAATGGGAACTTCAAAAGCGACCTCGATCCCTATCAGACCTACGGTGAAGGGTTCATAGAGGGCAACTCATGGAATTTCTCATTTCATGTTCCACATGACCCTGTAGGATTAATCCAATGTGTTGGTGGAGAACGGGAGTTTTTGAAGAAGCTTGATCAACTTTTTGTCATGGACTTACCAGAGAAATACTACAAGGATAATGAGGATATTACCGCCGACTGCCTTGTGGGCGGATATGTGCATGGAAACGAGCCTTCACACCATGTTCCTTACCTTTACGCATGGACATCACAGCCATGGAAAACCCAACAATGGCTGCGCACCATCATGAACAAAATGTACCGCAATGAGATACGTGGGTTGGGAGGAAACGACGATTGCGGACAGATGTCGGCATGGTATATCTTTACCGCTATGGGATTCTATCCCGTAGCTCCTGGTTGTGACCAGTATGTTATCGGAGCACCATATCTGCCTTATATGAAAATTACACTTGAGAACGGACATGCTATAGAAATTAAGGCCCCTCGTGTTAGCGATAAGAATCGTTACGTACAGCGCGTACTGCTCAACGGTAAACCTTACGACAAGCTCTACATTACTCACTCTTTGCTCTCTCAGGGTTGTATTATTGAATTTGAAATGAGTCCCAAACCTAACATGAAACGTGGTCTTCGTCCCTTCGACAAACCATATTCTATGACTCAACCTTAGTGAGAAATCAAAAAAAATCTCACGTTCAAAAAGGAAGAATATATTCTCATTTTGTTCGCTTACTCGAGATTTTGCACTACCTTTTAATAAGGTACTTACATTCGGAAAAACTTAAATAAATTTGGTTTTTCGCTCACTTAATCGTACCTTTGCAGCCGATGACAAGATTTAGTCTGATTTTATGGGGTTTGTTGGTGCTGCCGATGGCAGCGTGGGCACAGTTGACGGGCGAGGTGGTCGACGACGACGGGCTGCCCATTGCCTATGCGAGTGCGCGATATAAAGGTCATGGGGTGGCTGCGTCGGCAGATGCCTCGGGGGTGTTTGTGATTGCCCGCCATGAGGGTCGCACGCTGACGGTGAGCGCCCTGGGCTTTCGTAATCAAACGATAAAGATTGATGCGAATACGCCTAAGCGGTTGAGGATAGTGCTGAAGGACGACTCGCGTAAGCTGGGCGAGGTGGTTGTGAAATCGAAAAAGGGGAGATATAAGCGTAAGGACAATCCTGCTGTTGAGCTGATGAGGCGTGTGATTGCCGCGAAGAAGCGTACCGACCTGTCTAACCACGACTTTTTTCGCTATCGGAAATATCAGAAGATGTCGCTCTCGCTGAACGGCATTACGAGGGAGGGGCTCGGAGAGGGTATTTTCAGAAGACAGCCCTGGCTGGTGGACCGTGTGGAGGAGAATCCGTTGTCGCCAGGGAGGTTTATCCTGCCGACGACGGTCGACGAAACGATGAGCGAGGTTATCTGGCGCAAGAGTCCGAGGGCTGAGAAGACTATCGTCGAGGGTGAGCGTAGCGAGGGCATCAACAAGGTGATTCAGACGGGCGAGGTGGTGAACACGATGCTCAAGGAGATTTTCACGGATGTTGACATCTACGACAACCATGTGCGCCTGTTGCAATATCCCTTCACGAGTCCGATTGGCGACGGCGCTCTCTCGTTCTACCGCTACTATATTGAGGATACGGTCTACGTGGACCGCGACCTCTGCTATCATTTGCAATTCACGCCAAATAATCAGCAGGACTTCGGCTTTCGTGGCGAGCTGTATGTCGTGGCAGACTCTACGCTGCACGTGAAACGCTGTGCGATGACGCTGCCAAAGAGCTCTGACGTGAACTTTGTCGACAACATGCGTGTGGTGCAGGAGTTCTCTCAGTTGGACAATGGTGAGTGGGTGCTGACGACCGACGACATGATGGTGGAGCTAAAGTTGACCGACTTTTTCACGCAGGCGTTTGTGTCGAGGAAGACGCGGTTGTCCGACTATGACTTCTCGCCGATTCCCGACAAGCTGTTCAAGGGTAAGGCTAAGCGCAGGGTTGAGCCCGACGCGCAGATTCGCGACGACAGCTATTGGGCGGAACAACGGCCCGAGGGATTGTCGAAGAATGAGGCTTCGATGGGCGACTTCATCCATCGCATGCAACAGTCAAAGGGCTATAAGTGGCTTCTTGCCGGTTTGCGCCTGCTCGTTGAGAATTATGTTGAGACGGGTAGCAAGGAAACGAAAAGCAAGTTTGACATTGGACCGGTGAACACTTTTGTCTCAAGCAATTTTGTTGACAATTTAAGATTTCGCATGGGTGGACGTACGACGGCTCATCTTAACAATCGCTGGTTCTGGAATGGCTATTACGCTTACGGAACGCGTTCGCAACGGCATTATTATGGCTCGGAGCTAACCTATAGCTTTAATGCGAAGAAGAACCAGCCGTTTGAGTACCCGCAGCGCAGCATCACGTTTGAGTCGTCGAACGATGTGATGGCACCGTCGGACAAGTATATCATCCACAATAAGGACAATGCCTTCATGGCTTTCAAAACGCAGAAGGTGGAGCAGATGTATTTCTACAACCGGCAGAAGCTGAGTCTCGTCTATGAGACCGACTGGGGGTTTAGCGTTCAGACGTCTGTGAAAGCTGAGAGCAACCGCCCGACGGGCGACCTTTGGTTCTATCGGATGGAGGGCTCTGCACGTTATGCCGAAGAGCCGCTCTTCAAGAAGATTCGCACTACGGAGCTGAAGCTTGGATTGCGCTATTGTCCGAATCAGACTTTTGTGAACACGAAGCAGATGCGCTTGCCGGTTAATCTGGACTCGCCAGACTTCACCATGAGTCATACCTTCGGACTGCGGAACGTGCTTGGCGGACAGTATCGGCTCAACTTGACGGAACTGGGTGTATATAAACGGCAATGGCTCGGCTCGTGGGGCTATGTCAACCTCTATGCCAACGTAGCCGCGCAATGGGAGAAGGTGCCATTCCCGTTACTCATCATGCCGCCGACAAACCTCTCCTACTTTGAGCACGAGAATACGTTCAACATGCTTCGCAATATGGAATTCCTGAACGACCGTTATGCTTTCTGCAGCGTGGCGTGGGACTTGAATGGTAAGCTTCTCAACCGTATGCCGCTCATCAGGAAACTGAAATGGCGTGAATACGTGGCATTCAAAGCCATGTGGGGTAAGCTGACTGACAAGAATAATCCGCTGCTTGAGCAGAACAACAGCGACGATATGCTCATGCAACTGCCCGAGTGTACTCATGTGATGGGCTCACAACCCTATATGGAGTGTGTCGTGGGTGTGCATAACATTCTCAATTTCTTCGCCGTCGATTATGTGCATAGGCTCAACTACAATGATTTACCCCATACTAAGAAACACGGCATTAGGTTCGGATTCTCAATGACGTTCTAAAAGTGAATAAGTATAGTATCATCGGATGTTTGCTCCTGCTTGTCGGTTGTTCGCCTACGAGACTGGTGCCTGAGGGGAGCTACATGCTCTCGGGCGTGGAGGTGAAAAGCCGCGAGAAGGGCTTTGATGATACGGGTATGGAGACATACGTGCGACAACGTGGTAACTCGCGTTGGTTCTCTGCGTTGAAAATCCCTCTTGGTTTCTATTCTCTCGCAGGAAGAGATACCACTCGCTGGATAAACCGTACCTTGCGACATGCTGGAGAGCCTCCTATCCTTTACGATGCGGAGCTGGCCCGACTGTCGAAAGACGACCTCGAGCAGGCTATGAGAAACAAAGGATGGCTTAATGCCAAGGCTGAGCTGCGCACCAAGACAAAAGGTAAACGCATCTGGGCTTCCTACGAACTGTATCCAGGGCTGTCGTACACTATTGGCGACATCAGATACACGATAGCCGATAGTGCTGTTGATTCAATCTTGACGGGGAAGGCTCATTGCGAGGTCCCCGCATCACTAAAAGACCAGAAACGGCTGTTGTCAGGCGACCGCTTTTCGGTGGAGGCTTTGGAGAGAGAACGAAAGCGTATCGTGACGCTACTTACCGCCAATGGCTTCTATCTGTTTCATAAGGATTATGTCTCTTTCACCGCCGACACGATGGCAGGAAAGCAAGACGTCAATCTGACGGTGCAAATAAGAGGTGACCATCATCGCCGTTACCGAATAAGGCATGTCAACTTCCAAACCACCGATGACGGGAATATCAATTTGCGTCAGCGAGTGCTTGAGGAGAACACGGCCATTACAGAGGGCAACTGGTATAGTGCCGCCGATTTACAGAAGACCTATAATAACTTTGCCCGCTTGCAAGCAGTCAGATACACCAGCATACGATTTAAGGAGGTCGAAGACCAGCCTCTTTTAGATTGTGACGTCCAAGTAAGTACCAATAAACAGCGCACCATCTCCTTCCAGCCCGAGGGTACCAACACCGCTGGTAACCTCGGTGCGGCAGCAACACTGACCTACGAGAACCGGAACCTCTTCAAGGGCAGCGAATTGCTGACCGTGCAAGCGCGTGCCGCCTTCGAAGCTATCACAGGGCTTGAAGGCTACCAGAACGAAGACTATGAGGAATATGGCATCGAGACAAAACTCACCTTTCCACATTTCCTCGGACTCATGTCAAAAGAATTCAAACGACGGAGCACGGCCACAACGGAGTTCTCACTCAGTTATAACATGCAGGACCGTCCAGAGTTTCATCGTCGCCTGCTACGCGCGGCATGGCGCTACCGGTGGACCGTGCCCGCACGACGGACGTCGTTCCGCTTTGACCTGCTCGACATGAACTACGTCTATATGCCATGGATTTCACAAACCTTCAAGGAAGATTATCTGGACAACACCACCAGCCGTAATGCCATCCTGCGGTATAACTATGAAGACCTCTTCATCATGAAGACCGGTTTCGGCTTGAGTTACTCACAAGCCAATCACTCTCTTCGGGCAAATATTGAGACTGCAGGTAATCTGTTGGCCCTTACCTCACACATTGCCAAAGCAAAGTATAACGATAACGGACAACGGACGCTTTTTAACATCGCCTATGCACAATACGCTAAGCTTGATTTCGACTATGTACATTTAATCAGCTTCGATACCCACAACTCCCTTGCGTTTCATTCTGGCTTCGGCATAGCCGTTCCATATGGGAATAGCAGGATACTGCCTTTTGAGAAACGCTATTTCTCAGGAGGGGCAAACTCGGTGAGAGGTTGGGACGTACGCTCACTCGGACCAGGAAAATTCAAAGGTACCGATGGGCGCATCGACTTTATCAACCAAACCGGTGATATCAAGCTCGACCTCAATGCCGAGTTCCGTACATGGCTCTTCTGGAAAATCAACGCGGCGGCTTTTGTCGATGCAGGAAATATCTGGACAATCCATCAGTATGACGACCAGCCAGGCGGTCAGTTCCAGTTCGATAACTTTTTCAAGCAAATCGCGATGGCGTATGGCATCGGCTTAAGGCTTAATTTCGACTATTTTATTATCCGTCTCGATGCGGCCATGAAAGCTCACAACCCCGCAGGAGCTGACAGTCACGAGCGTTTTGCACTCATTCATCCCAAATACTCCCGTGACTTCGCTTTCCACTTCGCCGTAGGATTGCCATTCTAAAAATCACTCCCCATCCTTTTTATAAAAATATATTGGTGTCCGCTAAAATTTAAACTTGTTAGCCCGGATGTCCTATAGACAAAAGGGATTATATCTGACTCAGCAAACGAGGCTTGTAAAGGCGGCCTGCAAGGCCATCTTCACCCAGCCCAGAGCACCGCTCTGGGTAAGGGGAACGGATGACATTCGCCCTGAAAGGGCAAAAGCGTTGAGAGTAAATGCTTTTGCCCTTACTGGGCTCACCCAGGGCGTTGCCCTGGGCTATGGGTTGTTGGCCTTGCAGGCTGTTTTTTACCGGACAGCAATAATAAAAATATTATTGTCCGGTAAAGTTCAGAGCGATTCCTTTGTAGCCCTGTATTTATGATGTGTTAGATATATTTATGTTATCAGGGGCTTATATTAGTGCCGAAGGCACTTTTAGCGGACAGCAATATAAAAATATATTCTCATTGTCAAACTATTCATGATAAATTCATGAAAAATTTGTGATAATTTGTGTTTTTTCTTCGCATACTCAAAATTTTGCACTACCTTTGCAGTGATGAAACAGGCAATGGTTTTCGCAGCAGGCTTGGGCACCCGTCTGAAACCTCTTACCGACACGATGCCAAAAGCATTGGTTAGGGTAGGGGACAAACCGCTTCTCGAACACGTTATCATCAAGTTGAAGAAGGCTGGATTTGAGCGAATCGTAGTCAACGTACACCATTTTGCCGACCAGATTATCGATTTTCTTCAAAACAACCACAATTTCGGGATTGACATCATTATCTCCGACGAGCGTGAGGCTCTCCTTGAAACTGGTGGAGGCATCAAGAAGGCAGCATGCTTTTTCGACCCATCTTCCCCAATCCTCATCCATAACGTCGACATTCTCAGCAATGTGAATCTTAGTGATTTCTACGAGCAGGCAAAAACATCAGATGCAATGCTGCTCGTCAGCCAGCGAAAAACTAAGCGTTATCTCATCTTCCATGATGACATGCGCCTTGCCGGATGGATTAACACCGAGACAGGCGAGGTAAAGCCCAACAACCCACTCCCAACCCCTCCCCAAGGGAGGGGAGTTGTGTGCAGTCGGAGTCCCTCTCCTTCGGGGAGGTCAGGAGGGGTTCTTTTTGCCTTTAGTGGCATTCATGTTATTCATCCACGTCTGCTACCATTGATGGAAGAGTTCCCCGACCGCTTCAGCATCATCGACTTCTATCTGAAAGTGTGTAAAGAGCACAATATCAAAGGACTCGTGGACAACCATCTTCACCTGCTTGATGTAGGCAAACTTGACACCCTCCACGAGGCAGAACAGTTTTTATCAACGATATAATTATGCAACAAAAAATCATCATCCTCGATTTCGGGTCACAAACCACACAACTCATTGGCCGTCGTGTGCGTGAGCTCGATACTTTTTGCGAAATACTTCCCTATAATAAGTTTCCCGCAGATGATGCGTCGGTCATTGGTGTCATTCTCAGCGGTTCGCCCTATTCGGTACACGATCCGGAGGCTTTCAAGGTCGACTTGTCTCAGTTTGTCGGTAAGGTTCCCGTGCTTGGCATTTGCTATGGAGCACAATTTATTTCCCACACCATGGGAGGAAAAGTTGAAAAGGCCGACAGTCGAGAATATGGGCGTGCTCATCTTGAATATATCGATACCGAGAACCCGCTATTTAAGGGTTTCGAGGCAAAGTCGCAAGTGTGGATGAGCCATGGCGATACCATCACTGCCATACCTGATGGATTTCATTGCATTGCATCGACTAAAGATGTGAAATATGCAGCATACTGGAACCCTCTACGTCAGGTAGAAGTCGGAGCAGGACTAGAAGCACCTCTTTTTGCCGTTCAGTTCCATCCCGAAGTCTTCCACACCCTTCAAGGTAAGCAACTCCTAAAGAATTTTGTTGTCGACATCTGCGGCTCACGTCAGGAGTGGAGCGCAGCGTCGTTTGTCGATACGACGGTGGCCGAATTGAAACAGCAGCTGGGTAATGATCGAGTAATCCTTGGACTCTCTGGTGGTGTCGACTCATCGGTTGCGGCCGTATTGCTCAATCGTGCCATTGGCAATCATCTCACTTGTATCTTTGTCGACCATGGCATGCTCAGGAAAGACGAGTTCCACAACGTCATGCGTGATTACGAAAGCCTCGGGCTTCATGTCATCGGTGTCGATGCAAGCAACAAGTTCTTTGCCGACCTCAAAGGCATAACCGACCCTGAGCAAAAACGCAAAATCATTGGGCGCGACTTCGTTGAGGTGTTCAATGCCGAGGCTCGAAAAATCGAAGGAGCACGTTGGCTTGCGCAAGGGACCATCTACCCCGACCGTATTGAGAGTCTGAACATCACGGGCAAGGTCATCAAGAGCCACCACAACGTAGGCGGACTTCCAGAGGAGATGCACCTCCAGCTTTGCGAACCGCTGAAATGGTTGTTCAAGGACGAAGTCCGGCGCGTAGGCCGTCAGCTCCAGATGCCCGAGCGGCTCGTCAATCGTCATCCCTTCCCTGGTCCCGGACTTGCCGTGCGCATCCTTGGCGACATTACCCCTGAGCGTGTCCGTATCTTGCAAGAGGCCGACGACATCTACATCCGTGCCATGCGCGAATACATCTGTGAGGACGGTCGGCCACTCTATGACCACATCTGGCAAGCCGGAGCCATACTGCTCTCCACCGTTCGTTCCGTTGGAGTGATGGGCGACGAACGCACCTACGAACACCCTGTAGCCCTACGTGCCGTTACTTCGACCGACGCCATGACTGCCGACTGGGCCCACCTTCCCTATGACTTCATGGCTCGCGTCTCCAACGAAATCATAAACAAAGTTCGTGGTGTGAACCGCGTCTGCTACGACATCTCTTCCAAGCCACCCGCAACCATCGAGTGGGAATAGAGAGAAGCAAAAGTTTTAATAAAGTATTAGTATAAATCATATCTATGAAAACAACAACGAACTATTTATTCCACCTGCATCAAATGGATGTATTTGGAGCAATGAAGAAAGTAGTACTTACCCTCGTCTTGTGTCTGCCGGTATCGGTCACATGCTATGCCGCTTCGCCCGACGACGGCAACCGCCTTTATGTCTTTACCAACACGACGAGCACGGCCTCGGCCTATTCGCTCGACGACATCGACAAAATCACCTTCACCGACAACGCCGTGCAGGTGTGGCGTTCTAAGGCGGCCACCGACTATGTCTACGACCGCTTCCGCTTCATCACCTTCAACGACAAGGTTGTTCCCACAGCCATTGAACGGGTAGAGCAGGATGAGCCTTTGAATGTTGAAAAGTTGAACGCTGCCGAAGGCATCTACGACCTTCAAGGCCGTAAGCTCAACAGCTTGCAGCACGGGCTGAACATCATTCGCATGAGCGACGGCACAACACGGAAGGTCATCGTGAAATAAAAAAATCCCACATTTGTTATTCCTATCGCGAGAACTATCGTCCGCTAACTCCCATTAACTTCCGCCGACGTAATCGGCTAACTCCAGTTAACTCCCAGCAAGCGATGCTTGCGAAACTTAATAAAATAACTATGATGAAAAGAACAACAATACTGCTTGTCCTGCTTGCCCTGTCGCTTCAAGGCATGGCGCAGAAATTCCTCGACATCTACAAGGACAACAAGGTGGTGACTTCTGTGAGCACTGCCGATGTTGACAGCATGACCGTCAACGTCATGGGCAGCGACCGCATCGTGAACTTCTGGAAAGACAACGGCATCGTCCATCATGCCGCCACCGCTGCCATCGACAGCATCAAGGTCTACCGCCCACAGGACGACCCGCTCGTCTATCTCGGCATCGTGGGCTTCAACCAAGAACTCTACGAGAAACCCATTGGCGTGCTCAGCACCAGCACAGCCGGCAGCTATAAGTCGTTCGTCTCCGGTCTTAGCCGGAAAGACGGCACGCTGCTCTACTATGCTGTCGACGACGGCCTCGACATGCTCACGTCGTACAACTTCGAGACTCCCTTGAACAACATCTACCTCATCACCTTTACCGACGGACTCGACCAAGGCTCGCTCATGATGAACGGCAACTATACATCGTCAAACGACTACCTGACTGCTGTCAGCAATCGCATCGGCAACACCCGTATCAAGGGGCTGCCCCTGACTGCCTATTCAATAGGTCTGCGCGGCAGCGACGTTACCGACTACGCCATGTTTCAAAACAATCTCAAACGATTGGCGTCCTCTAATGACAAGGTCTTCGAGGTAAACAGTATGAGCGATGTGCGCATTCGCTTACAGGAGATAGCCGCTACCATCAACAGCTCAATCACCACCAAGACCTACACCACCACGCAGACCATCAGTTTGAAGATTCCTGGCATCGACAGCGGTTCACGCATCTGTTTTACCTTCGATGGAAAAACGCCAACCAACAGTGCAACCTACATCGAGGGCACGTTCAACCTTCAAAGCCGTTCGTTGACCAATGTCGTCTATCGTGGCATCAGCGGTGCCACCACGGGAGCTACTGTTCAAGGCACGCAAAACGGCATCTTCGTCACCTTCACGTTCAACTTTGTCAAGGTTCAGAACACAAGTGGCGCAGTAACAATCCCCACCAACAATGTCAGCGAATACTATAAAACACCTACGTCTACGACATGGCAGATTAACTCTGAGTTTACCTCTGCGAACAACACTCAGTCCGACATTAAGACTACTGTCGACGTCAAGCGCACTGGCGCAACCGTCTTGTTTGTGCTCGACTGCTCCAATTCGTTGGGCTCTCAGTTCTCTGACATGAAGAGTTACGTGAACGACTTTATTCAGCGAGTGGCCGACAACACCGTTCCCTACGCAGAACGCCCATTCGGATATGTGAAAGGGGTAAAGCCTCTGCCAAAGGACATTTGTGAAACATTCTCGGTTAACGGTGTTTCTTTTAACATGATTAAGGTCACTGGCGGCACGTTCCAGATGGGTAAGAGTGCAGATGGAGATGATGTGACACCTGTTCACGATGTGACTTTGTCCGACTATTCCATCGGCGAGACGGAGGTGACGCAGGAGTTATGGCAGGCTGTGATGGGCAGCAATCCGAGTTATTTTAAAGGTGACAATTTGCCGGTAGAGTGTGTAAGCTGGAACGACTGCCAGACGTTCATACAAAAGCTGAACCAGCTGACGGGCCAGAACTTCCGTCTGCCCACGGAAGCTGAATGGGAGTTTGCGGCGAAAGGTGGCACGCAGAGCATGGGCTACACCTACAGCGGTAGCAATATCATCGACGATGTGGCATGGTATTGGGATAACTCAAGCCGCAAGACGCATGAGGTTGCCACGAAGGCACCGAATGAGTTGGGTATCTATGACATGACTGGCAACGTATGGGAGTGGTGTCGTGACTGGGATGACAGTTACAGCAGTTCCCCTCAGACAAATCCTACCGGTCCGTCATCGGGCTCTTCTCGCGTGCTTCGCGGAGGCTGCTGGGACTTCTACGCGACGATCTGTCGCACGGCGGTTCGGGGCGGCAGCAGCCCGTCGCACAGTCGCTACTACATAGGCCTGCGCCTTGCCCATAGTTCTCCTTAAAAGAAAAAAGGAAAAATCGAAAGGGCTTTGCAGTGGCGGTGAAGCCTGCTCCCTAAAGGGGCGAAGGCCACCGCAATAGCAAAGCTCTTTAAGATTTTTCCGCGTTCAAACAAAATTAAACCCGATGCAAATAAATATTTTCACGATACAAAAGTATCTAGTCGGACTCGAATAAATAACTTAATTATTGGTGTCCGCTAAAATTTAAACTTGTTAGCCCGGATGTCCTATAGACAAAAGGGATTATCTCTGACTCAGAAAAACGGGGCTTGCAATAAACG
>CAJOIW010000010.1:75449-93461 GCA_905234845.1 uncultured Prevotella sp.
CCCTTACTGGGCGCAATTTGTGTACCACAATCACCCAGGGCGTTGCCCTGGGCTATGGGTTGTTGGCCTTGCAGGCTGTTTTTTACCGGACAGCAATATAACTTAATATTACACAAATGACAATTGTTTCTATCGTTTCAGATTACATCTTGGCTATAATGGCCATTATCGCGGGTATCGTGTCTTGGTTTGAATATAAAAGTCATAAACAGAAAGAAAGTAACAAACTTCTTTCGCAACTGAATAAAAGATATACAAACAACAATGATATTCAGCTTGTTGTCAGATATCTACGCGATATTGATGCAGATAAAGATAAACCAAGAGCGTATCAGACTGAGTTATTCCTTCGTTTTTTTGAAGAATTAGGTGTGTATTTGCGAAACGACAATTTACCCCCAAAAGATGTTGTTAATTTCTTTGGTTTCTATTTGGAACAGATGTACAAGACGGATAAAGGGAAAGAGTTGTTGGCACAAATTAATCATGAAGAAATGGATTGGGAATATTTGAATGAATATAAAAAGAAAGTCGGCTTTCCTTACTGATTGTACTGTCAAACTACATTTTATATTATTTTATTTTTGCAATCGAAGATTTCATGTGCGCGGTTTTTGGTGGCATAGGAACTTTGTATCTTTATCTATGCACAAAATGAACTGTAACGACTCAGGACCGCCTGAGTATTCTTTTCCGTGAACAACAAAAGGAGTCACCTACGGCGAGAAATCTTACAAATCTATTTAAAATCTCTCAAATTTAATACTTTTATTTGTTGGATTTGTATAGATTTCCCCAGTGTTTATTCGTGTTCGCCGGTATTTCCAAAACAAAGTGGCTTATTTGCGGTCTGAAAAGTCCAGCAAGCTATTAGCCCAAGGCATCGCCTTGGGTTAGCGGAATGTTGAGTTTGCGCCCTGTAAGGGCAAAAGCCTGCATATCTGCGTGGGGTAACCTCTCCAACCCCATGATTTAGGGGGCAAACAAGCTTTTGCCCTTACAGGGCGTTCTTTGCTGCCACAATCTAACCAGGGTGTTGCCCTGGGCTAATAGCTTGCTGGCCTTTCAGGCCGTTTTTTACCGGACAACAATGATAAAAAAATCTTAACGTCGGGGGTGAAAGGTATGTCTTTCATCCCTGGAATTGTTAAATGGCGGTTTGCGATTTAACACTCCTGAAATAGCCACTTTTCACTCGTCTCTTGTTGCTTTTCACTCCAAAAACGACTCTTTAATTGCGAAAGATATATGTTTGAGGTCGTAAAAGCATAGCTTTTGGGGTGCAAAAGATGGTCTTTTGGAGGGTAAAAGCATAGCTTTTGCACCGTAAAAGGTATGCTTTTCGGAAGAAAAAGTGATAAGTGTAAAGTGATAATCTTTGAAATGGGCTGATTAACAGGGAATTACGGAGAGGTTTCCAGAATCGACGATCTTATGGTCGGTGGGGAGATGTTCTACCCGCATAATTTACGGCGATTCTCGATGTTAAATTTTTCGTCGCGCCACCTTGTTTTTTAACATAATAACGATTTTATTTTAGACAAATTAACGAAAGAACATATTTCCTTTTATTTGACACATTAACATACATAGTTCATAGTGCATAGTTCATAGTGCACAGTTCATAGTGCGGAATCACTTAATCGTACCTTTGACTAAAGCCGAAGGTTGGTTTCGCCTCTGAAAAAAATCAAATATTTTTGGCATTTCACTCGCTTTTTACTAATTTTGCAGACGATTTAAAATTAATATCAATTTGTTATGGTAAAAATTACTTTTCCTGACGGATCTGTTCGTTCGTATGAGCAGGGCGTGACGGGTTTACAAATCGCCGAGAGCATATCACCGGCTCTCGCACGCAACGTTGTATCTTGCGGTGTTAATGGTGAGACAACAGAACTCAACCGTCCCATCAATGAGGATGCTACGATTGCGCTCTATAAGTTTGAGGACGAAGAGGGTAAGCACACCTTCTGGCACACCAGCGCCCACCTGCTGGCCGAGGCTTTGCAGGCGCTTTATCCCGGCATTCAGTTCGGTTTTGGTCCCGCGGTGGAAAACGGTTTCTTCTACGACGTGCTGTTGAAGGACGGGGAGATGATTAAGGAGAGCGACTTCCCGAAGATTGAAGCTAAGATGATGGAGCTGGCTCGTCAGGACGAACCGGTTGTGCGTCGTGAGGTGCCGAAGGCTGAAGCCTTGAAGGCATTTGGCGAAGACGGCCAGACCTACAAGTGTGAGCACATTGACCAGGATTTGGAAGACGGAACAATCTCTACCTATACGCAGGGACAGTTCACCGACCTCTGCCGTGGTCCGCACCTTGTGTCGACTGGCTTGATCAAGGCCGTGAAGCTGACCTCAGTTGCCGGAGCCTTCTGGCGTGGCGATGCTGAGCGTGAGCAGATGCAGCGTCTCTATGGTATCTCGTTCCCGAAGAAGAAGATGCTCGACGAATATCTCGTGATGCTGGAGGAAGCCAAGAAGCGCGACCACCGCAAGATTGGTAAGGAGATGGAGCTCTTCATGTTCAGCGAGCGCGTGGGCAAGGGCCTTCCCATCTGGTTGCCGAAAGGCACGGAGCTGCGCCTACGTCTGCAAGACATGTTGCGCAAGATTCAGAAGAACTTTGGCTATCAGGAGGTTATCACTCCACATATCGGCGGTAAGAATCTCTATGTAACCAGTGGCCACTATGCCCACTACTCGAAGGATGCTTTCCGGCCTATCACTACACCCGAAGAGGGCGAGGAGTACATGCTGAAGCCGATGAACTGTCCCCACCACTGCGAAATCTTCGCATGGAAGCCCCGTTCATACAAGGACCTGCCGTTGCGCATTGCCGAGTTCGGAACGGTTTACCGCTATGAGAAGTCGGGCGAGCTGCACGGCCTTACCCGTGTGCGTTCGTTCACGCAGGACGATGCTCACATCTTCTGCCGTCCCGACCAGGTGAAGGGTGAGTTTGTGCGTGTGATGGACATCATTCAGGCCGTGTTCTCTATCTTCAAGTTCGAGAATGTGGAAGCGCAGATCTCGCTCCGCGACCCGAAGGACACCGAGAAATACATCGGTTCCGACGAGGTGTGGGCTGAGAGTGAGCAGGCCATCATCGATGCTTGCAAGGAGAAAGGGCTTGACGCGAAGATTGAATATGGCGAGGCTGCTTTCTACGGGCCTAAGCTCGACTTCATGGTGAAAGACGCAATCGGTCGTCGTTGGCAGCTCGGCACCATTCAGGTAGACTACAACCTGCCGCAGCGTTTCAAGCTGGAATACACGGCTGAGGACAACTCTAAGCAGACGCCCGTGATGGTTCATCGTGCACCGTTCGGATCGATGGAGCGCTTTACGGCCGTGCTCATCGAGCATACCGCCGGACACTTCCCCTTGTGGCTTACGCCCGACCAGGTGGCTATCCTGCCCATCTCGGAGAAGTATAACGACTATGCCAATGAGGTTGCGAAATACTTCGACCAGCAGGGCGTTCGTGCCAATGTGGACGACCGCAACGAGAAGATTGGCCGTAAGATTCGCGACAATGAGTTGAAGCGTGTGCCCTATATGGTCATCGTCGGCGAGAAAGAAGCTGCCGAAGGACTTGTTTCCATGCGTAAGCAGGGTGGAGGTGAGCAGGCAACCATGACGATGCAGGAGTTTGCCCAGCGCATCAACGACGAAGTGGCTGAGATGCTCAAGGCCACAAATATCATGCCCAGCGCATAAGCGTAACTCAAACAAGACAACGAATTAAAACGAATTTTACGAAAATACTCACATGCTGATTTTCTGTAGTGGGCTTTTCGTAAAATTCGTTTTAATTCGTGTTTTTATTTCATAGTCTATGGTTTTTGGTTTGCGGTCGATAACTGATAACCAAAAACCGATAACTAAACACTTTTCACCTCATGTGCTCTTTGATGATGTCGGTCATGCCGTCGATGACCTTTCCCCATGCATTGCCAGAAAGGCTGTCGGTACGTTGCTCGACCTGTTTCTTGGCAATTTTCCCAACAGAGGAGATAATTTCCTGCTCGATGTCACGGACAATATCGGGTGCTGAGTGTTGGGTATTGGGTGTTGAAGACTGTGGTGAGGAAGGATTCGTTTCCTCATTCGGATCTTCAATTTGCTCTTCGACCTCTTCTTGCTCTGTTGTGGGCGAAGGGGTGGTCGGTTGTAAGACGTTTCTGCCCGTCAACTGCTCCACATTATTCTCGTTGACCGTAAAAACATGGCCGAACATACCGATGGAAAGCGTTTGAGACTTCTCAAAGAGCTCAATGCTTGTCGTCGAGAACAAATAATAATTGTGATAGTCAAGCAATGAGCCAATAGCGCTTTGTGTGGTCTTGGAACCGAATATCTCTTTCAGTATATCGATACCACCCCTGATAAGCGCCTCACCGAGATTATCGGCCTTGCTGTCTTGATCTGGAGCTACAACACTCTCTATGATGCTGCCCATGCGTTGAGTGATGACCTCGGTATGGCGTTCCTTGCTGGGATTCGTGACCACCATTGCCCCAGCCAAAATGATGAATAGCAGCAGGAAGATGATACACCCTGTACGGTTTTTCTTAGGTTTCACAGCGTTTTGCGGAACAGCCTGGGCAACTGGCGGCAAAGACTCTTCACCCGTAAAGCCGAGAAAACGTCGCAATTCCTCAACATCTTTAGCACGTGTCCATTCGTCCGACCCTTCTGCGCGTACAAATGTATTCGCACCGATTGACATATCCTTTAATTCATAGATAGAGTAGGGGCCTTGTTGTGCTCCCTCGGTGGTGATAAAATATCTCATAGTTACGAATTTTTGGTTTCCGATGGCAAAATTAATAAAAAAGGATGAAAGATAAAGCATGTAGGATGAAAAAAATGATGATTTATTTGGCTGGTTTCCAATTTTTTAATAACTTTGCACCCGCTTTAGAAAAAAAACAACTGGATGAAGAATGACAAATTGAAGAATAAGTATCGCGTGAATGAGCAAATTCGCGTGAAAGAGGTGCGTGTTGTCGGTGAGGGCGACTCCATGGTTGTGCCTATCCGTCAGGCTTTAGATATGGCGCATCAGCAGGGTGTAGACCTTGTGGAGATTTCACCGAATGCCCAGCCACCCGTTTGTCGTCTCATCGATTATTCCAAGTTCCTCTATCAGCAGAAGAAGCATCAGAAGGAAATGAAGCAGAAACAGGCCAAGGTAGAGGTGAAAGAGATACGGTTCGGTCCTCAGACAGACGATCACGACTATCAGTTTAAACTGAAGCACGCTATTGAATTTTTGAACTCGGGATACAAAGTACGTGCATACGTGTTCTTCAAAGGACGTTCAATCTTATTCAAGGAACAAGGCGAGGTGTTGCTGTTACGATTCGCCAACGACTTGGAAGAACTGGCAAAGGTAGAGCAGTTGCCAAAATTGGACGGCAAAAAGATGTTCCTCTACCTGACACCAAAGAAAGCCGGTGTCGTGAAGAAAAGCCAGCAAAAGCGTGACAACGAGCGCCGTGAGGCTGAGGCCAAGGAAGCTGCACGGCAGGAGCAGGAAGTCAATGCGGCCGCAAATGGTCTTCTGGCTAACGCTAAGGGAGCAGAGGAGCTCCTAAAGAAGATACAGCAAGAAGAATAAGAAAATAACCGTGAGTGCGTAACGCCCGGTATATGCGTTGCCACCACATATTATTAATAATTTAAAATTTAAAACAATGCCAAAAGTTAAGACAAACGGCGGTGCTAAAAAGCGTTTCCGCCTTACCGGTACAGGAAAGATTAAGCGTAAACATGCTTATCACAGTCACATTCTGACTAAAAAGACCAAGAAGCAAAAGCGCAACTTGGCTCAAACCACCCTCGTAGACCCGAGCAACATGAAACAGGTTCGCGACCTGTTGTGTCTGCGTTAATGAATTAACATTTTTAGTCGAACAAATTAAAAAGAAGAAATTATGCCAAGATCAGTAAATCATGTTGCTTCAAAAGCAAGAAGAACACGTATTCTGAAGCTCACAAAAGGATATTTCGGAGCTCGTAAAAACGTATGGACCGTAGCTAAAAACACTTGGGAGAAGGGTCTTACCTATGCATATCGTGACCGTCGTACCAAGAAGCGCAACTTCCGCGCACTTTGGATTCAGCGTATCAATGCAGCAGCCCGCCTCGAAGGTATGAGCTACTCACAGTTCATGGGTGCTCTGCACAAGGCTGGTATTGAGATCAACCGTAAGGTGTTGGCCGACCTCGCCATGAACAATCCCGAGGCATTCAAGGCTATCGTAGCAAAGGTAAAGTAAGTTACAAGATTTTTTGAATAAAAAAGAGCGGAGTTAGAAATAACTTCGCTCTTTTTGTACACCCTTAGGGGCTCGAACCCTAGACCCACTGATTAAGAGTCAGTTGCTCTACCAACTGAGCTAAGGGTGCGCTTCTTCACATTTTCATATCCCGCGGAGTACACCCTTAGGGGCTCGAACCCTAGACCCACTGATTAAGAGTCAGTTGCTCTACCAACTGAGCTAAGGGTGCAACTCGGCAGAAACATGCCCATGCGTCTTAAGCGGGTGCAAAGTTACTCATTTTTTCCGAAACGACAAACTTTTCAAGCCTTTTTTTATTCTTATTCTTCAGTCGTTCATTCCTTGGGAGATTTTTTTCATTGTTAAAGCTGCTGACGAGTGAAATTTTGGTGATTTGTTTTGACTTTCGATTATTTTTTGTATCTTTGCGACGAAAGTCGCGAAGATACCATGTCTCTGCATAAAAAATTACGAGTTTATTTTGTTCTGCTCTCGACTTTTTGTACCTTTGCACATTATTTAAGTATCATTTGGCATAAGCCAAGACTAATCTGCAAAGAAAGGCAACATGAATATGAAAAATAAAAAACTATTACTTTTTGTTGCAAGTCTATTCTGTTGTGTAGTGATGCGGGCACAAGAGATTCGTTTGTCCGCAGACTTCACTCAGGGACTCAACAATTTTATCATTGCCGATGTGACCAAGCCCACCAGCAGCACGCCTGTATGGACGCAAAGCAATGACTATGGCATGGTAGCTTCAGGCTTTGTCAGTGGCAAGAACTATGCTTCCGATGGTTGGCTCATCTCACCGACTATCGATTTGCAGAATCTCACGCACAGCCGTATAAGCATCAGCCATGCCGTGAACTTCTTTTCTTCGCTCGATAAGGCAAAAGAGGAAACTGAAGTTTGTGTGCGAACTGTCGGAGGCGACTGGACAAAGGTGGATTTATGCTATCCGTCTAAGCAAAGCTGGAACTTTATTGATTGCATCGATATCGACATCTCTGCCTTTGACGGACAATACATTCAGATTGGATTCCACTACACAAGTACCTCGACAAAGGCTGGCACATGGGAGATTAAGAGCGTTGTTGTGATGGCTGAACGCGATATTAGCCACATCACAAGTTTGGCTGACTTGGCCGATCTTGAGGATGACAGCAGCGTTGTCATCGATTTTTCCGAGGCCAATGCTGCGATGATTGACTATTCAGGCATCGTCGAAGGCACCAAGACTTCTGCGGTGTCGTTGGGATATACCGAAGCTTATATCCATGACACGACTGGAGCCGTGATGCTTCGCAATTTCCTTCCTCAAGACCCAGGCTGGCATACCAATGGCGGAGGTGCTCTTATTGGACGTATTGAAGGCAGGTATGTTGTCAGAAACGGTGTGCCGGGAATAGAGCATACCTCTTTCTCAAAGGCTGATGACATATTATGTCTCGACGAAATATTTGAGCCAGAGCCTGTTCTATTATCCATAGCTGATGCACTGCAGAAGGCAAACAACGCACGCTATATCACTATTGAGAATGTCGTGCTCCACGATGACGGAACAAAGTTTTTCATTGGCGACAGCGACCATTCCATACCTATCGATAATCGCTATGGCGTTGACGATGTTGACATGGATGAGCTCATAGACGGTCAGACCTACAATATGACTGGTGTGTTGGGCGGATGGGAAGACGATGAGGAGTTTTATTCTGACAATGTATTGCACCTGCTTGCTGTTGAGACAGTTACAACAGGCATCGGTGATATGAGGAATGAGGAGTTAAGAATAAATAACCGTCCCACTGGCATTTACGATCTGCAAGGTCGGAAAATCGACGGTCATCAGCTTCGTAAAGGTGTATATATCTATAACGGTAAGAAATTTGTCATCAAATAAAAGGCCATGAAAAAGAGAATCGCATATCTTTTGTTTTCGCTCATGAGCCTTGGTGCTATGGCGCAAAACGGATCGGTGAAGATTACACTTCGCTCAGGTGACGTGATTGCCTATTCGGATACCGACTACGACAGCGTTCGCATTGTGAAGAATCTGTCACTTAATGATAATTTCTCGGTAGGTGTGAAGGTATATCTCACAGACAAGAAATCGGTCGATTATATTGCTACGAAGGCGGAAATCAACACACCAGAGCCCCCACAACCAGAGGACAATAACAAAAACCGCAACAAATACAGGGGCAAGTTGTTGGAATATCCCCATCTGAGCACCGACTCGGTAATGAACCTACTCATCGTTAAAGAGACCTCTGACTATGGCATTACCTATAGTTTGGAATGGGATTGTAATAAGAAAGCAAACCGCTGGACAGCTTATGAAATGTATGATGCAAACAGCGTTAGCAATGTTACACGTAAGGATGACTTTAAGGAAGACCCCGAAATACCGTATCAATACCGTACGAAATTGAGCGACTATAGCGGTAGCGGTTTCTCGCGCGGGCATCTGTGTCCGTCAAGCGACCGTCTGTGTTCGAGAGAACAAAACAGCCAGACCTTCTACTTGAGCAATATGCAACCTCAATGGCAGGCTCATAATGGTGGCTTGTGGAACAATCTGGAGGCACTTGTCAGGAAATGGAACACCAGCAGTTTCCGCGATACACTATACGTTGTGAAAGCCGCCACCATAGATGATGCCAACATCAAACAGTATACCAGTAGCGGGCTCATCGTACCCAAGTATTTCTACATGGCCATTCTTCGAGTGAAGAACCACAAATACAAAGCTATCGGCCTATGGACGAAACACGAAAACGAGTCAGATACGAATAAGAACTATGGCGATTATGCCATTACGATTGATGAATTGGAAAAGCGCACAGGCATTGACTTCTTCTGTAATCTTCCTGATGACATTGAAGATAAAGTAGAAAGCGAGCTTGAAATCGAACTAAAAGCAGGTGAATTGCAAGTAGTTGATTGGGGTATCATCAGAACTAGTAATGACGTCGAACCTTAGCGAATGCAAATATGGCAGAAATTAAAATAAACCATAATTTACTGAAGCAAGCTGCAGGTAAAGGCATGGACGAGTTCATCAAGGCTGTCACCGATGCCATCTATGCGCATATCGGTGGTGAACTGAATGGTGAAACCATGTCACATCTTAATGCCGACCAAATTACCCTGTTGGCCTGGAGCATTCTCCATGAAGAGGTTATGGACGGTGGCTTTATCCAGCTCATCCATAACGGCTATGGGGCCTTCATTTTTCAGAACCCTTTCGGGAAAGCCATGAGAGGGTGGGGGATAGACGAGGTGGCAACACTTCTTAATCGTGCAAGAAAGCCATATAACAAGTATCATGATATGATTGAGCGCGATTGTACAGACGAGGAGTTCATGGCCATGTTCGAGCAGATGCCCGAGTTCGATGACTGCGACGATAGCTTTGTCGAGCATGAGGAACAGTGGACGGCAGCCGTTGCATATTATGTGGATGAGCATCTTGACCATTTCGTAACGATTGAAAAAGATTAAAAATGAGAAAAGACGAACTCGACTTACGGAAGAAAAGTCCGATACAAATAAAGAACAAGAAAGCTTCGTTTGAATATTTTTTCATCGACACCTATACGGCTGGTATTGTGCTGACAGGAACGGAGATTAAGTCTATTCGTATGGGGAAAGCGTCGCTTGTCGATGCCTATTGCTATGTAGTTAATGGCGAGATGTGGCTTAAGGGAATGAATATCTCCCCCTATTTCTATGGCTCCTACGCCAACCACGAAGCCAAGCGCGACCGCAAACTGTTGCTCAACCGTCGCGAAATCAGACATCTGCAAGAAGACCTCAAATCACCGGGATACACCATTGTGCCTACACTGGTGTTCATTGACGATCATGGCCGTGCAAAGGTTGACATCGCCTTGGCTCGCGGTAAAAAAGAATATGATAAACGGCAGACGATGAAAGAAAAAGAAGACCGCCGAGAGATGGATCGTGCCATTAAGCACTATTGATAAGTAAGTGATAAGTGAAAAACCTCATATGATAGGAAAGAAAACACGTTGGAAATTAAAAAAGGGGGTTGCGCCCACAGAGTTTGACAAGAGAATCATGCAATGGGAACGGCGTGGCCGACTGGTTCCGACACCCGACCTGATAAAAACACCCGAACAGATTGAAGGCATCCGCAAAGCAGGTGTCGTCAACACGGCTGTGCTCGACGAGGTGGCAAAAATCATCCGTCCCGGACTGCCGACCATTGAGATTGATAACCTTTGCATGGACTACTGCAAGGCTCATAATGCCACGCCAGCTTGCCTAAATTACGAGGGTTTCCCCAAAAGTGTATGCACAAGCATCAACGAGGTCGTGTGCCATGGCATACCTAAGGAAAACGAGTTTTTGCAGGAAGGTGACATCGTGAATGTTGACTTTACGACAATTCTCGACGGCTACTATGCCGATGCGTCGCGTATGTTCATTGTTGGCAAAACAACACCTGAGCGCGAGCGCCTTGTGCGTGTGGCCAAGGAGTGCTTGGAGATAGGTGCCGAGGCTGCTAAGCCTTGGCGTTTTGTGGGCGACATTGCCAACGCCATCGGTAATCATGCCCACAAGAACGGCTATACCATTGTGCGCGACCTTTGCGGACATGGCGTAGGGCTGCATTTCCATGAGGAGCCCAACGTGGAGCACGTAGGAAAACCGGGGACAGGAATGTTGCTCGTACCGGGCATGGTGTTCACCATCGAGCCCATGGTAAACGAAGGCACATGGGAGGTGTTCATTGATTCTGACGACCCATACGGATGGGAGGTCATCACAGAAGACGAGCGTGATAGCGCTCAATGGGAACATACTTTCCTGATGACCGAGCACGGTGTGGAAATACTTTCAAAATAACCCATCATTTTATATACAATTGGACTATTTACAATATGCAAAATTTGCAAATATCCCCCAAATTGTAAAATAAATTGTAAATCGTTAAATTGTAAAATTGTAAATTAGAATCATGTCTATATATATATTAGGTATAGAGTCAAGTTGCGACGATACTTCGGCAGCTGTACTTGAGAATAATGTGTTGCTGAGCAATGTCACGGCCAGCCAGGCTGTTCATGAAGCTTATGGTGGGGTAGTGCCTGAGCTGGCTTCACGAGCCCATCAGCAAAATGTAGTGCCTGTAGTGGATACCGCATTGAAACAAGCTGGCATCACGAAAGAACAGCTCTCTGCTATTGCTTTTACACGCGGACCTGGACTCATGGGTTCACTGCTCGTTGGCGTGAGCTTTGCCAAGGGACTTGCACGCTCGCTTAACATACCTATGATTGATGTGAACCACCTGCAAGGGCATGTCATGGCACACTTCATCATAGAGCAATCCAACGAGAGTGTGTGTCCACCTCTGCCATTCCTGTGCCTGCTGGTTAGTGGTGGTAACTCACAGATAGTCAAGGTAAACCGCTATAACGACATGGAGGTTTTAGGGCAGACTATAGACGATGCGGCGGGTGAGGCCATCGACAAATGCTCAAAGGTCATGGGACTTGGTTATCCTGGTGGCCCGATTATCGACCGGCTCGCACGGCAGGGGAATCCTAAAGCCTATCATTTCTCACAACCTAACATTCCCAATCTCGACTATAGCTTCTCCGGACTGAAAACATCATTTCTCTACAATCTGCGGAAATGGATACAAGAGGAGCCCGATTTCATAGAACACCATAAGGCCGACATCGCAGCCAGTCTGGAATACACCATTGTCGAGATTCTGATGAAGAAACTACGTCTGGCTGTTAAGCAAACAGGCATCAAGCATGTCGCATTGGCAGGTGGGGTCTCTGCAAACACCGGACTCAGAAACTCATTCAAGGAACATGCTGAGCGGTATGGCTGGAAGATTTATATTCCAAAGTTCAGCTATACCACCGATAACGCTGCCATGATAGGCATTACTGGCTATTACAAATATCTCGACAAAGACTTTTGTACTATCGACAAAGCACCATTTTCCAAGGTGACATTTAATTCCTGAGCGTTTGGTAGAAGGGTGGACACCCTAGATGGAAATTCATCTTTATTTCTCATTAAAACATCTATTTATCATAATGCGCGTTATGTAAAAAAAAGAAGACTTTTTAACTAAACAGGATTTCAATTTAACACGGAGAATGGAAATTTTTAGACCAGCAAGTCATGTGGACGTGAATTTTTAACGTAGGTGTGTGCAGTTTTCAGAACCTGCTACAACACCAATATTCAGAACTAAAATGTAGCAACTCGGTGTGACTCATAAGCCAAGTGTGCAATTTTAAATTTGCGAAAGATATATGTCTCGCTTCCGAAAGATAAGCTTTCACCATGTGAAAGGCCGTCTTTCGGGAAGCAAAACACGGCCTTTCGTGGGGTCAAACATATATGTTTCGCAAAAGAACTCACAACAAATGCATCAAGAATACTCATTTTTTGACAGAAAAACACCCGAAAAGTAGCAAATCTGCCTCTAAAATGCGAATGTTGCTCGACATTTTTCATTAACACATCCCCTATCGATTTAAGAAATTTTTACATTCTTCGACGGAAAGAGAGATGCAATAATTCATGGTTAAGTCGAGAGCAATTGATGGCAATTTGTGTTGTATATAAAACATAAATTATCAGGAATTAGACACGAATTTACCATAATGTCGAAACAAAAACACCGATGGCATAATTTTTGCTACAAAAACAAACAAAATAACTCATTAAAAAGATGGAAGAATTATTTGTTTTGTCACCAGAGCAGAGGGTGGCCATTGAGGCATTGATTCATGAGGGCACTACCCTATCCCACCGCCCTGTCACACAATTCGACCCTGATTTGCATGCAGGACAAGAGAAATTGTTTATCGAAAAAGACGGCAAACACACCTCTCTCATAGCCGATCATGAGCAATTATGTAACGATATAATAGCTTGGAGTGAAAAAACAAGGAAATTGTTGAATTGTATTGAAAAAGAATTAGTTATCATGTTTGATGTTACTACTGGCAACTTCGGTTCAAAGTATAGCACCGACGACAACAAAGGAAATCTTTTCTTGGGTATCACCTTCCTTGAAAGTCTGATTGACGAAGAATAGAACTCCAGCTTTTCTGTTATTATTGACCATGAATTAACCACGAAAATAATTTATGATTAATTTGTGGTAATTTATGTTTATATCTCTATTCAAAATTATATTTGCATTTTTGCACATCATTATTTGTGTTTTATAAAATAAAATATCTTAAAAGATTTGTCGCTCACAAAAATTCTTTGTAACTTTGCACACAAATGTAAGATTGTCCGACATGTGCAGACGCAACATCCGTCTACACAGGAGCAAATACAGAAAAACAACAACATTTTATAAACATAATTTTTAACATCATGATGAAAAACTTACGTTATTTATTCAGCACGTTACTGCTACTAATGGTGGCAGGCGTGACGTGGGGCCAAACGGTGTATTATACACTTGACACCACAGACTCATCAACAAAAGGGACAAATTCCAGTTATGCAGGTAGTGGAGATGTTACCGTGGGTGGCATCACATGGAGCGTAAATGGTAATGCACAAATGAATCCATGGCGTATAGGCGGCAAAAATTTGTCAGACGTAGATCGCACCGTTTATACAAAAACGGCAATGGGCAGTGCCATCTCGAAAGTGACGTTTACACCAGGTACTATTTCCTGTACGGTGAATTCACTAAAACTGACAGTGGCCAGTGATGCTAATTTTAACACTGTGTTAGATGAAATCACACTCACTTCACTGAGTGCCAACACAGCCGTAGATTTTACCCCTGCTCCTACTACAGGCTCTTGGGCAAAGGATGCCTATTATAAGTTCACATTTAACGTGAATGCTGGTAGTTCAAATCAGTTCGTGCAATTCTCAAAAGTAGAATTTTATTCATCTGGTACCACACCCTCTGGTCCTGTTGACCCCTCTGTTACTTTTGGTGAAGACCCCTTTACTGTGAAAGTTGGTAAGACGGCAACGAATACCATTTCAAAGCCAAACGACTTGACTGTTGCATTTGCAAGTGGCAATACGGGTGTTGCTACAGTTGATCCTTCTACTGGTGAGGTGACGGGCGTTGCTGAAGGTAACACAACCATCACCGCTTCTTGGAGCGCATCATCAGCCTATAATTCGGGAAGTGCAAGCTACACGGTAAACGTTGTTACTCCGCCCGCTGCTGTTGTCTATGAGAAGGTGACAAATGCTAACCAGTTGGTAGCTGGCAATAAATATATTCTTGTTGCTCCCGATGAGGGCAAGGCTATGGGTGCTCAGACAACATTCGGCACTAATAATGCTCGTTTATCAGTTGATGTCACTGTAGAGAATGATGAGGTGAGCATCACGGACGAGGAAGTCGCCATTCTTACGCTTGGCGGTGCTTCTGGTGCATGGACATTCAACGCTTCTGACAATTCGCAATACCTCTCTTGGTCTTCTGGTAACACACTGGCATCAAACACAACGGCTGATGCAAACAGCCAGAAGTGGACTGTCTCTGACGATTTCCAGTTGTTTAACAACAGTGACGCCGATCGTCGAGTTGCCTACAATGCAACTAATCCCCGTTTCGCTGCTTATGGAAATGCTAATCAGAAACTGGCTGTTCTGTTCGTGAAATCTGGTAGTTCAACAAGTACAAAGGCTGATCCCGAACTCGCATTTGCTCAAACAAGTGTTTCATTAGAGGTCGGTCAGACTACGACTATTGCATTTACAAAGGCTACTTCTGCTACTGTTAACTTCGATAATAGCGAACCATCCGTAGCTACTTACAATGAGGCTACAGGTGAG
The DNA here is from genome assembly GCA_905234845.1 of uncultured Prevotella sp. GTDB lineage: Bacteria > Bacteroidota > Bacteroidia > Bacteroidales > Bacteroidaceae > Prevotella. Next base: position 90,575 of record CAJOIW010000010.1, read on the forward strand.
GTGGAAGCTTTGGCCGCAGGTACGACAACCATTACCGCCACGAGCGAAGAGAATGACAATTATACCGCTGGCAGTGCTACGCTGACTATTACCGTAACTGAGCCTTTGAACCTTACCGGTAGTGGTACTGCCGCCGATCCCTATACCGTAGCCGACGCAATTACCCTCCTTAATGCAGGACAGACTCCACAAGGTGTATATGTACAGGGTATCGTTTCTCAGATAGACGAGGTTAGCACAACTCACGGTAATGCCACCTACTGGATTTCTGACGACGGTGCCACCACTACCCAGATGGAAGTCTACAGAGGAAAATATCTGGACGGTGCAAACTTTACCAGTGAAGACCAAATCCATACAGGTGATGTCGTTGTCGTGTTTGGTAATCTGACACTTTATGGGAGCAACAATATACCAGAGTTCTCTCAGGGCAACAACATTTTTTCCATTACATCCAACGCCAAGCAGCCTGCCGATATTGCATGGAATCCTGCTGGTCCTATCGAGATCACCTCTGGCGAGTCACTGCCTACAATCACTTTCGTCAATAACAACCAAGTAAGTCCTATCAAGTTCGGCTCAAGCAACGAAGCCGTTGCCATGTGGGACGAGGACAACGAGGAAATGGTATTGATGGGTGGCACAGGAACTGCCGTTATCATCGCCACCTTTGATGGTGACAATAATTATGAGGCAGCAGCAGCTACGCTTACCATCACCGTGAACGAGCCCGCTAAGGAATACTATCTGAGAGGCATTAACGATGATTGGTCCGCAAACGATAATTATAAGTTTACCAAGAACGACGCAGATGGCAGCTATGTGCTCGCTAATGTAGCTATTGCCGCTAATGATAAGTTCAAAATCACCGAGGGTAACGACTGGTATGGTTCAGCTGCTTCTGAAAATTATTGGATTACCGCTGCTAATCACACCGATATTGTGATGACTACCGATAATTCGAACCCCAACTATCTCATCCCCACTGCCGGCACTTATACCTTTATCATCAAGACCGACGCGACGGGCGCTCTTACGCTGACCGTTACCGGTTGGCCAGAGCCTAAGTACTGGCTGAGAGGATCGTTCGACACCAATGATGCTGGTTGGGGTAATGGCGTTGAGTTCACCTACAACGAGTCTACGGGAACCTACACCGCTACGCAGGCTATGACCAATGGTACCACCTTTAAGGTAGTGAAAACACTTGAGGGAGAAAGCGATGAGTGGTATGGAGGTTATACTGGAGATGCAAACCATTACTTTATCCATAAGAATTGGCGTACTGACATCCCACTGAGCACTTCCGGCAATGACTTCGAGGTTACGCTCACCGCTGATGCTACCCTTACCTTCACGCTTGATGCTAACAACATGAAGTTCACCGTTACCGGCTGGCCCACAGAACCCGTAGTTGGTGCTGAGAAGTATGTGCTTGTAACCTCTGCCAACGAACTCGCCGACGGCGACGAGATTATCTTCGTAGGTCAGTATCAGCAAGGCGATGCCAACGATGGTTATTACTCGATGAACAATGCCTCGAGCAACAACAATCGTCGCGGCTCGAAGATTGTATGCGACGGCACATGGGCAACAATTGTCAGTGATGTGGTTCCCTACACCCTCGTACAGGTTGCCGAACCGAACGCAATCTTCTGGCAATTTAAGGATGCCGACGGCAAGTATCTGACATCGGTAACTACAGATAACAACTATCTTAAGCTTACGGAAAATCCCAATGACAATGCAAAAGCCGCCATTAGCTTCGAAGCCGGCACTACTTCTGTCGTATTCCAAGGAGATGGAGCACGCAAGACCATGCAGTTCAATGAGAACAAGAATAACGATTATCGCATCTTCGCTTGCTATACTGGCGCAACACAGAAGCCTGTGGCTATCTACAAGAAGACGGTTATCACCTCTGTTGATGTTACCATTGGTGCGACAGGCTATGCCACGATGTACTATGGCGACATGAATCTGGTTGTTCCCGAAGGTGTTGTGGCTAAGACCTATACCGTAAATGATGGTCTGAAAGAAAGTACGCCCTATGTCGCGACCAACGTAATCCCCGCAGGCACTGGTGTTGTGCTCGAAGGCGCACAGGGTACCTATACCTTTAATGTAACCCTTGACAATGGTAACGGTAATCCCGACAACAAACTGACGGGTACAGATGAAGAAACAACTATCAAGACAGCTGGATATAAGTACTATATCCTCTCGTTAGATAAGTCTGGCACTAAAGTTGGCTTCTACTTCCAAAACGAAGATGGCTCAGCAGTAATCAACGGTGCTCACAAGGCTTATCTCGCTGTTCCTGTCGGAGCTACAGGTGGTGCCAAGGGCTGGTCGTTCGACGGAGATGCTACTGGTATCAACACCATCAGCACCGATGTCTTCGGCACAGACGGCAAGGAAGTTTACAACCTCTCTGGTGTTCGCGTAAGCGGAAAGAACCTACAGAAGGGTATCTACATCGTGAATGGTAAGAAAGTTGTTATTAAATAAGAAAGGAAAAATATTATGAATAAGAAAAGCTATATCATTCCGACCATCAAGACAATGTTCCTCAATGAGAGTCTGATGCTTGACATGTCCGAAACTCAAGGTGACGGCACTCAGCTGTCGAAGGAAATCACATTCGATGACGATGTAGACGATGCTCCCTCCAGCGTGTGGGACGACTAATAACGTTATTCGTCAACTGACAAAAAGGCGGCCTTTTATCAACGAAAGGCTGCCCTTTTTATTTCTAAATATTGCTGTCCGGTAAAAAACAGCCTGCAAGGCCAACAACCCATAGCCCAGGGCAACGCCCTGGGTGAATGTTGCACACAAATTGCGCCCTGTGAGGGCATAAGCATTTACTCTCAACGCTTTTGCC
>CAJOIW010000010.1:93499-141867 GCA_905234845.1 uncultured Prevotella sp.
GTTTATTGCAAGCCCCGTTTTTCTGAGTCAGAGATAATCCCTTTTGTCTATAGGACATCCGGGCTAACAAGTTTAAATTTTAGCGGACACCAATAATTTCTAAACCATAGCTTTTGAGCGTCTAAACCATAGCTTTTCGACCCGTAAAGGATAGCTTTAGCATGTCTAAAGCATAGCTTTTGATTTTGATATAGAGACAGATGGACATATCTTGATGCAAGATGGTTATAAGATATGTTTGGAAAGTAACTGGTCGAGGTTGTTGATGATAATGTCGGGGATTGCGGTGTGTTCCTCATCGGCTTGTGGGGTGAGCCATGCGGTGTGGCAACCGATAGATCGTGCAGGAAGAATATCGTTCTTGATACTATCGCCGATGACAAGCGTCTCATGCGGTGCAAATCCCAGACGATTTACACATAGCTGAAAGATGGCCAGATCGGGCTTTCGCATGTTGACCTTTGCCGATTCTACGACATGAGAAAAAAATCCTTCAAGTGAAAACTCCCGAAGCACCGTTCCCAGATTGCCATAGAAATTGCTGACCAATGCTAACGGATATTTTTTCCGTAATGTTGCAAGAACAACACGATTGCGCTCAATAATTCGCTGTGTGTTAGTATATAGCATCTCTATCATGTCGGGTAGACGTGCGACAGACTTTTGGAATGCGGTGTTATCGTGATGAGAATGCTGCAGATAGTCCATTTGCATTTGCAACTTCACGGCTAATGTCTTATGAAAAGTGTAGGCAGGCATGATAATGTTGTCACGTCCAAGTGTGCGCTCCACGTGTACGTAGGCCTCACGAAACTCTTGTTCGCTTATTGGAATTTGGAATTTCCGATATACGCTCCACAGCAATTGGCTCCAATGGATTCCCGGGCTGTCAAGCGTTCCGCCGTAATCGAATATAAGTGCCTTGTACCTCATTGCCTGTCATTTTGTCTCAGCTGCCAGCTCCTCACAAAGAGTTTCGTGCTGGTGATGCATGTATATATAAATAAGGTGGAAAACCGTAATGTCGAACAGGAAGAATACATAGGGCACGTTGAGCAGACATGTCGTATAGAGGATGATGGCGCGACAGTTGAATGTGAGAATATTAGTATATTTCATCAGTGGCCTACTCCCTTTTAAGAATGCTGCTACTACCCTACTATTCTCTGCCTTCAATGAGCCGTTCATATCATCGCCTTGTGTTTTCAGATGTTTGAAAAATGCCTGGAACTTTGGTGTCCGTTTTTCCTGATTACGGCAATATCGTGCATAGTTGGAATAGAAGAACCTGCCAAGATAGTTGTTACGTGGAAGGGAACGCAAGATTTCAAGTTGTTGCTCGCTGTTGTCAAGCTCACTTCCCGTCTTTCCCTTCAGAAAAAAGAGGTGTATCTGACGATAATAATCAGCAAGTGAACTCTGATTGGTATGGCAGACGATGCCTGCCAGATACGCAAACGGCCAAACCCACAAGCCCCATTTGACAGTCGTAAAGGGTATCTCCTGAGGCATCAGACGGAAACAGATAGCCGCATAGATGCAGAAAAACCACACATCACCGGCAAGACCGTCGAGCACACGCCCCACAAACGACTTCTGATTGGTAAGCCGAGCAAGCTGTCCGTCGGTAGAGTCGCAGAAGTTGGCAAACATCAGTAGCACCATTCCGCAGAGATTGTGTTGCCAGTCGGTATAATAGAACATCCAAGCCGCTGCCACGCCCAAGATGATTGAGAGTATGGTAATGGTATTAGGATGAACACCCAGTTTGCGCCATAACAGCGCAAAAGCAAGACCGACAGGACGTGTAAACACCGTGTCGAGCCACTCCTCTGTGTCTTCTGATTTTATAGACTGTTGTAATAACTCCTTAAACTTCATGTTTCTGGTAATGTAGAGGCAGCAGTCTGCCATTCAGAACTTATCACGTGAACGATTGCTTCTGCGGCCTCGTCGCGACAAGGCGCAAAACTTGGCCAGTCATTGAAATCGATGAGATAAAAATCGCCCTGCTTATCGACAATGCAATCGCCACCATAGATGTCAATGCCGATAGCTTCGGCAACTTTTACGACTGCCTCGTGAAGCTCTTTGTGCCTCTGATTGCTGAGCAGACCAACAGGGAAGCATCGAAAGAAACGATGTCCTACCGCATAGAACTTTAGATTTGTTCCCTCCACATGAGGACTTACTATCCATTGAGTAATCCCCCGATGAAGAAAGCTCATCTTGGCCTCCTCCAACTGACAGCTATCCTTGCAGAAGACGACATCACCATGCTCATGGGCATTGGCATCTCCTCGTTTCAACCAGAAACCAACCATTCCTTCTTTTGGCATCGGCACATCACAGTCTTGCATGATGCGATGGATAATGCTTCGCGTACAACGCTCCACCGCTTCTGGACGGTTTATCACACGTATGCCTTTTGTCTGACAATCCTTTAATATCGTTAGTGTCTCTGGCATCCGCCCCATAGAAAGGATGGTATTTATATGATGAGAATCAAGCAAGAGAGGCAAATCAGGCGACAGCTGCCGCTCCTCAACCATTGTTACCTCGTCGTGAAGACACGAAATAACCGCCTTGAGCATAGCCTCATCAGCCTGCGGGCCATTTGGGCAGTAACACCGATCACGTTGTATTGCTATGATTCTAATTCCCATCGGCTAAGAACTTTTCAGCTTTCTTGATGTCAGATATATGGTCTACATCCATGACTTTACCCATCGGGAAAGCCTTTAATCGTAATCCTGCCCGTAACAAAGCCCGTTGGAAATTCCTCATGCGCTGCTCGCCTTGTAAGATGCAGTCGCGCAGGACAGCAAGGGATTTAGGAGTGAGACCGTAGATACCTGCTGATACATACTGACATGATGGCGGTGGAGAATCAAGAAAACTCGCGATATTCATTTCTTCATCGGTCTCTACATACAACGGGCACTCGTCATCAATGTAGTCGGTCACACCCATAAGACCATCGTATCCATCAGAAACACATGTTTTAAGCGCATCTACATAGGCCATGAAACACTCCTCTTGGAAAATAGTGTCAACGGTGGTTACACAAAAGACTTCATCCGAGAGATAGGGACTAATTGCGTAGAGGCTGTGCATGGAACTTGGTGTCGTTTTAACGACCAACTGAAATGCTGTTGTCTGTAAATTGTTATCGGTAGAATATTGCCGCATATGATTTATCGTCTCCTCATGCAAATTGTTACAAATGACAACCACATTGGCAGGTCGGCATATGCTAAATATTCTGAGTAGCCGATTGATCAGAGGCTCACCCTTTATTTTTACCAAGGGTTTAGGAACTTTCACCCCCTCTTGTAGAAGCCTTGATCCCTCACCAGCAGCAATAATTCCAAAGTTCATAAAGAAATTGAATGTTTTATAGTCAACACCCTAACTGTCAATCAAATAAGATAGCATTGGTAAGTGATTTTCCTTTAAGGTCTTTTTCACTCGTGATAACGTCCTTCGTATCAATCGGCCATTGGATGTTGATATCCGGGTCATTCCAACGAATGCAGGCTTCGTGCGCAGGCGCATACGTATTATCTACCTTATAAGCAAAAATTGCCTCCTCGCTCAGGACAAGAAACCCGTGTGCAAAACCACGGGAAATAAACAGCTGACGCTTGTTGTCCTCAGAAAGCTCAACGGCAACATGTTGTCCAAAAGTGGGCGAGCTCTTCCTGATGTCGACGGCAACGTCTACAACTTTTCCCTTAATAACTCTTACGAGTTTGGCTTGCGCATGTTCACCTGCTTGATAATGCAAGCCACGCAACACGCCATAAGAAGACTTTGATTCGTTGTCTTGAACAAACTCTACAGTACCGATATGTTCCTCAAATTCAGAATGTTTCCAAGATTCAAAAAAGTAACCCCTCGGGTCGTTGAACACTTTTGGCTCAATAATCCATACACCTTTGATTGATGTCTCAATGTATTGCATAACTCATTTTTTGATATTTATGGGCTACAAAGATACAAAAAAATAATAGAAAAACTTTTTATCTTCAACCTTTTTTTGTATCTTTGCAGCGTGATAAGACTTGACAAACATATTGAAATACTCCTCTTGGAACATGATTGTGTCATTGTTCCAGGATTTGGTGGCTTTGTTTCCCATCATGTAGACGCGCATTGGGACAGCAATGACAATATGTTTCTCCCACCCTCACGTACATTAGGCTTTAACAATCAGTTGACATTGAACGACTCGCTGCTGGCACAATCGTATGTTGACACTTACGACATGAGCTATCCTGAAGCATTAAAAGAAATCGACAAAGAAGTCTCTGAGCTAAAGCATACGATAGATTTTGAGGGAGCTTTTGAATTACACGGATTAGGTATCTTGTATAGAAACGCAACAGGTGGCTATCGCTTCGAGCCAAATGAGAGTGGCATTCTTACCCCCGCGCTTTACGGATTAAGCGGATTTGAGATAAGTCCACTTGGCAGCAAAAAGACAGAAATGAAGACTGTCGATACTGCACATACACAGCAAAAGACCATTAGCATAAAACTCAGCACGCTGCGAAAGGCCGCTGTAGCATGTATTGCCGCACTTGTTTTGTGGATGTTGCCCTCTCCTATTCTGAATTCTGATTCTCCAAACTTGAAGGGAGGGATAAATACGGAGATTCTCTACAAAATGATGCCTAAGAGCATGACGACAGGAAAGCCAGAAATAAAGACTCATGTAGAAAAACCACACTCACATAAGAAGGCACAACCCGTTCGCAACAGCATCGCAGTCAAGAAACAGCAACCACAATTAAAGGTTGAGGGCCATTGGACAATTGTCCTTGCATGCGGACTTCCTGAGACAAATGCCACAACATACATGAAAGAGTTGACACAACAAGGTATCGACGGCGTGCAGGTTATTCTGTCAGGAAATAAATCAAAAGTCGTTAGGGGGGAATACAATAGTCGCGAAGAGGCGTCTGCGGGCTTGAAAGCATTACAAGCAAAGTCACCAAAGGTAGTTGGGTGGATAACAAATCTGGAATAAGAAAATTATGAAACGAGTAAGATGTCCGAAATGCGATAACTACATTATATTCGATGAGACAAAGTATGCAGACGGGCAGTCGCTCGTTTTTTCATGCCCACAATGCAACAAGCAGTTCAGCATTCGCATGGGGGCATCCAAGCTCCGCCGATTACAAAGAGACGAACATCCTGATGAGCGCAATCATGAAGATGGAGTCGGATGTATTGTGGTTATAGAAAATGTGTTCCATTTCAAGCAAGTTATTCCGCTCCAAATGGGAGACAACACAATTGGCCGTTACCAAAAGGGCAATGCCATTAATTGTCCGATAGAGACGGTTGATCCGAGCGTGGATATGACACACTGCATCATTAATGTTAGCCGCAACAAAAACGGCGGGTTCAAATATATATTGAGAGATGGTCCCAGCAACACGGGTACTTTTGTGGACAACCAGATACTGGGAGATCGAGAGCGACGCGTCATCGAAGATGGTACCTTGTTTACCATTGGTGCTACAAGTATTATACTTCATGTCAGGAATCAAAATGAATAGTGCCTTAATGGCATGCACTATCAAAGTCTGGTCATTATGAGAGTTGCAATTGTTAAATATAATGCTGGAAACATTTTTTCTGTGACCAATGCCTTTAAACGGTTAGGCATAGATCCGATCGTGACTGACAATACGGAGATTCTAATGTCGGCAGACCGCATCGTCTTTCCTGGACAAGGAGAGGCGTCGACTGCCATGCGTTATTTAAGAGCGCATCAATTAGATGAAGTGATACGCAACCTCACTCAACCAGTATTAGGTATTTGTATCGGACAACAACTGCTTTGTACCCACACCGAAGAGGGCGATACTGATTGTATTGGCATTTTTCCCGTTGAAGTTAAGAAATTCAGTCCCGTCAGGCATGAGGATAAAGTTCCGGCAATGGGATGGAATATGCTAACCTGTTTATCCGGACCACTATTTAAGGGACTTCAAGAAGAGTCGTTTGCCTATTTCGTACATAGTTACTACGTGCCGACATGCGAATGGACCATCGCTCAGTCAGATTATATTCAGCCCTTCAGTGCTGCTCTCAATAAAGCGAATTTCTATGCCACCCAGTTTCATCCGGAAAAAAGTGGCACGGCAGGTGAACTCATCATTAAAAACTTTCTGGAGCTATGATAGAACTGATACCGGCTATTGATATAATAGATGGGAAATGCGTCAGGCTTGCCAAAGGAGATTATGACAAGAAGACCGAGTATGGGAAAACACCCGTAGAGATTGCCCAAACATTTGAGAAATGTGGTTTCCGCCGACTTCATGTGGTCGACTTGGATGGAGCAAAGGCAAAGCATATTGTAAATGAGAATGTCTTGAGAGCCATTGCAGACCATACGAATCTGACCATTGATTTCGGAGGTGGAATCAAATCAGACGACGATATCCGGAAAGCATTTGAATATGGAGCAACAATGGTAACGATAGGTTCTATTGCTGTTACCAACCCTGAAGTTGTCTATAAATGGATAGACAGATACGGGGCTGAAAAAATTATTATAGGAGCAGATGTCAAAGACGGTGTCATAGCCATAAATGGGTGGCAGGAGAAATCTCATGAGGAACTGTTCCCATTTATAAAAAAATACACCGAAAGAGGCATTGACAAAGTTCTCTGTACAGACATCTCTCGTGATGGAATGATGGAAGGTCCAGCCATAGACTTATATGTGCGCGTTCTTCAGGAGTTTCCACATCTGCACCTTATTGCAAGCGGTGGGGTCTCTTCAAACGGAGATATTCATCAACTTGAAAAGGCTGGAATTCCTGCTGTTGTCTTCGGAAAGGCATATTACGAAGGGAGAATTAATGTTGAACAACTGCTATTAAATCGTGAATAAAGGACTTGCCAAACGAATAATTCCTTGTCTTGATGTAAAAGACGGAGAGACGGTAAAGGGGGTGAACTTTATCAACCTTAAAATGGCTGGTGACCCTGTTGAACTGGGTAGTGCCTATAGTCGGGCTGGGGCTGACGAACTGGTATTTTTGGACATTACTGCCACTCATGAAGGCAGGAAAACTTTTACCGAGATGGTTACCCGTGTGGCAGAAGAAGTCAACATTCCTTTCACTGTTGGCGGCGGTATTCATGAGATTAGCGATGTCGACAGATTGCTTGGCGCTGGAGCAGACAAAATCAGTATAAACTCAGCTGCATTGAAAAGGCCGGAGCTTATTGATGAGATTGCATCTAAATATGGCAGTCAAGTCTGTGTCTGTGCCATTGATGCTCACCATGAAGATAGCGAGTGGTATTGCTATATGCACGGAGGACGTATAAAAACAGAACTAACACTTCTCAACTGGGCTCATGAGGCACAAGAACGTGGTGCAGGCGAGATTTTGTTTACCAGTATGAATCATGATGGCATGAAAACTGGCTTTGCTTGTGAAGCTTTGTCCATGCTTTCAGAGCAACTATCCATACCGGTTATCGCAAGTGGTGGGGCTGGCAAAAAAGAACATTTTCGTGATGTTTTTATCCAAGGAAAGGCCGATGCGGCTCTTGCGGCAAGCGTTTTCCACTTTGGACAGATTGAAATTGCTGATTTAAAACAATACTTAAAAAAAGAAGGAATATATATAAGAAGTTAAGATGAAAATAGATTTTGAAAAAATGAACGGGCTTGTTCCGGCTATCATCCAAGATGTAAGTACCCGAAAAGTCTTAATGTTGGGATTCATGAATGAAGAAGCCTACAGGCAAACGGTATCAACCAGAAAAGTCACTTTCTGGAGCCGCACACGTAAATGCCTATGGACAAAAGGAGAAACCTCGGGAAATTTCTTACATGTTGAAGACATCCTATGCGACTGCGATAACGATAGCTTGCTCATCCAAGTGCATCCTGAAGGTCCCGTCTGTCATACCGGCGCAGATACATGTTGGAATGAGGAAAACCAGTCTGCTCCCCTACTCTTCTTATCGGAGTTACAGGATTTCATCATCAAACGTCACGAGGAGATGCCAGAAGGCTCTTATACGACAAGTTTGTTTAAGGATGGCCTAAACCGAATAGCTCAAAAATTCGGAGAAGAGGCATTGGAAACAGTTATTGAGGCTACAAACGGAACATCAGAACGTCTCATTTATGAGGCATCAGATATGTTGTATCATTTAATCGTATTACTCACCAGTAAAGGACTGCGTATAGAGGACCTCGCTCGAGAGCTTCAAGTACGCCATGACCCAAACTGGAAAAAACACTAATGATTATGCTAATTGACTATAAAAAAGTAAATGTTTATCAGGAAGATGTTCTCATCTTGAAAGATGTTGACATTGAGGTTAACGAAGGTGATCTTGTCTATCTAATCGGAAAAGTAGGATCTGGTAAAAGTTCTTTGTTGAAAACCATGTACAGCGAATTAGACGTGTTCGAGGATGAGGCTGAAAAAGCCGAGGTTCTTGGGCGTAACATGGTGACTATCAAACGGAAGGAAATACCTGCTTTGCGAAAAGAGATGGGTATTATTTTCCAAGATTTTCAATTATTGCACAACTTTACTGTAGAACGGAATCTACAATTTGTCTTACGTTCTACAGGATGGAAAAAAGCTGACATTGACGGTCGTATAGCTGAAGTGCTCAATGTGGTGGGAATGACAGACAAGAAAGACAAACTTCCCCATGAATTATCAGGAGGCGAACAACAGCGCATTGCGATAGCCAGAGCCTTACTAAACAATCCTAAGATTATTCTTGCTGACGAACCAACTGGGAACCTTGACGTTGAGACAGCAGACAACATTATGCAGTTGTTTAAAAATATAACAACCTCTGGAACCGCAGTTGTTATGTCAACACACAACATTGGACTGTTAAACAAATACCCTGGACGAGTTTATTGCTGCAAGGGAGGAAATATGAGTGAGGTGACCAATGAATATAGCAATTTGGACCTTACTGAAGACAGTGAAGAGAATTAAAAGGAAATGTTTTATAGGAATAAAAGCGATTACGTATGAAAGTAATGAAATTTGGAGGCACATCTGTCGGCACTCCCGAGCGTATGAAACATGTTGCCTCGCTGATAGCGGAATCAAATGAGCCAACTTTTGTCGTTTTATCGGCAATGTCAGGCACCACAAATTCACTTGTTGAGATAGCTAACTATCTCTATAAAAAGAATCCAGAAGGTGCAAATGAAATCATCAACAGCTTAGAAAAACAATATATTCAGCATGTAGAAGAACTGCTTTTCAATAAGGAAGCAAAAGAAAAGATGCTTGATTTTTTGCATGAAGAGTTCGACTACCTGCACTCCTTTACCAAAGACCTCTTTACTAGTTTTGAAGAAAAGAGCATTGTTGCACAAGGCGAGATTCTGAGTACGAATATGATGGTTAGCTATATGCAGGAACAAGGTATCGATGCCATATTACTGTCAGCACTTGATTTTATGCGCACCGACAAAAACGCGGAACCCGACCCACAATATATCAAGGAAAAACTAGCTAATGTGATGAACGAGCACCAAGGCCATCAAGTCTATGTGACTCAAGGGTTTATCTGCCGTAACGCCTATGGTGAAGTCGACAATCTGCTCCGAGGTGGCAGCGACTACACCGCCTCACTTATAGGAGCAGCTCTCCCTGCGGAAGAAATACAGATATGGACAGATATCGACGGAATGCATAACAATGACCCGCGTATCGTTGACAACACAGAGGCCATTCGTCAACTCAACTTCGAAGAAGCTGCCGAGCTCGCCTATTTCGGTGCAAAGATACTTCATCCGACCTGCGTTCAACCTGCAAAATTTGCAGGCATACCCGTTCGGTTAAAGAATACGATGAATCCTAAAGCTGAAGGAACTATCATCGACAATGTCCTTGTACGAGGAAAAATTAAAGCTGTCGCTGCGAAAGACAATATCACCGCCATAAAAATCAAGTCGTCTAGAATGCTATTGGCGACAGGTTTCTTGCGTAAGATATTTGAAATCTTTGAGAGTTACCAGACACCTATCGACATGATAGCCACCTCTGAAGTTGGTGTTTCCATGAGTATTGATAATGACAGCCACCTCAATGACATTGTCAATGAGTTGAAGCAATACGGTACTGTTACTGTTGACAGCGATATGTGCATCGTCTGTGTCGTAGGCGATTTGGATTGGAGTAATCTCGGATTTGAGACGCTCGCTCTCGACGCGATGAAAAACATCCCGGTACGTATGATCTCATACGGAGGAAGCAACTATAATATATCTTTCCTGATCCGCAAAGCTGATAAAAAACGTGCCTTGCAAAATCTGAGTGATGTATTATTCCGTTCCGTGTAAAGAAAAGTAAAGAAAATGTTTCCAACTGGCAAATTTAAAAATATCAGAACTCCGTTCTATTATTATGATACACAGTTGTTGCGAGATACTCTTCGTGCCATACACTCAGAAATGGGAAGACATGAAGGGTGGTTTATGCACTACGCTATCAAAGCTAATGCTAACCCCGCCATACTCCGTATCATAAGTCAAGAGGGATTTGGTGCTGATTGTGTCAGCGGTGGGGAAATAGAGGCAGCAATACGAGCTGGCTTTTCCCCTTCTAAAATTGTCTATGCTGGAGTTGGAAAGGCTGACTGGGAAATAAACCTCGCGCTTCAGAACGACATCTTCTGTTTCAATGTAGAAAGTCTTGCCGAGCTTGATGTCATCAATCAATTGGCGGCTGCCCAAGGCAAAATTGCACATGTTGCCTTTCGCATCAATCCCGACGTTGGCGCACATACACATGCCAATATCACAACTGGCCTTGCCGAAAATAAATTTGGCATAGCGATGAGTGATATGCTCCCAGCAATAGAGCAGTGTAGTCTCCTGTCCAACGTGCAGTTTGAAGGATTGCATTTCCATATCGGTTCCCAGATACTTGACATGGGGGATTTCAAAGCTCTATGCAATCGTATCAACGACCTATTGATCCTGCTTAACCGACACCATATCACCATTCGTCACATTAACGTAGGCGGAGGACTCGGCATCAGCTATGCCCACCCCGACCAACAGCCCATAGCTGACTTTCACAGCTATTTCCAGACTTTCGCACGACACCTGCACATACAGCCAGGCCAAACTCTTCATTTTGAGCTAGGACGGGCTGTCGTCGCCCAATGTGGAACACTCGTTAGCCAGGTGCTCTACGTCAAACAAGGAACCCGCAAACAGTTTGCTATCCTTGATGCCGGCATGACCGATCTCATTCGTCCTGCTCTCTATCAAGCTTGTCATCATATACAGAACCTAACCAGCTGCGAGCCTCGTGAAACTTACGATATAGTAGGACCAATATGCGAATCGAGTGATGTTTTTGGAAAAGCCATAGATCTCAACAAATGTCATCGCGGCGACCTCATTGCCATTCGCTCAGCAGGAGCTTATGGGGAAATCATGGCTAGCCAGTACAACTGTAGACCACTGCCAAAAGGATATCTTACAGAAGAGTTATGAGTGTAGACGTATTTTTCATCATTGCTGCATCTGTTATTTTTTTGCTGGCCATCGCAACCCCGCTGGCAAACCCTTTTTTTGTATGGAATAGAAGGAAATCCATTGCCAGTACAATCCCCTCTTCTCAACTTTCACCCCCCCCAGTTTCTATTATCATCATTCCAAACAGAAATGCACAAGCCTTACGAAAGCATCTTCCTGTTATCCTACAGCAAGAATACGAAGGCGATATGCAAGTGATTATTGTTACAGAAAAAGGTGACGTTGAAACAGAAGATGCCTTAGCAGCCTTCGGAACTGATTCTCGCATATATGTTACCTATATTCCAGAAAGCTCCCGATATATTAGCCGCAAGAAACTGGCAATTACTATTGGAGTAAAAGCCGCAAAATATGAGTGGGTCGTTCTTCTTGATGCTGAGAGTTGCCCAGAAAGTTCTCACTGGCTTTCTACTCTGTCAAGAAACTTTACACCAGATAAGAATCTTGTACTCGGTTACTGTCATACGCCCGAAGCGACTCCTTTCCAACAGTTCTATAAGCTACGCCTCGTTCGGCAATTGATGCGGCAAGCCACGCCTTGGCGGGCACTCGGTGGAAATCTTGCTTTTAGAAAGAGCTTGTTTCTCGACAGACATGGCTATCGGCATAATCTTCAGTTTGTTGGTGGAGAATATGATTTTCTTGTCAGTCTGTTCGCAGCTAAAGAATCTACTGCTATAGAAACGTCTTCTAATGGATATGTAAAAGAAGATGCGTCAACGAAACGGAGATGGCGTAACAGTCAATTGCAATATCTTAGCATTAGGAGTGAGTTAAAAAATACAACTTTGCCTCGTATGCGTTTTAATACTGAATATGCGCTCATGTTTTTGACAGATATAGCCATGCTCGCTGGACTTCTCACACCTTTTTTGCCCTTATCGAGTATCAAATGGATTATTTTTGGTGTTTCGCTCCTGTCAATATTCGTAAACACTTTTTTACGTATTCGCTTTGCCAAGAAAACTGCTGAAGACTTCAACGAAGATTTGTCGATGTTTATGATTCCCTTTTACGAAAGGGCAATCCCTCCTCATAACCTTTTACGCTTGTATCAATACACCCGTTCAGATAAAATAGACTATAGCACTCACAAGGTCTAATTCCCACTTTAATATGACAGTTCAGTTTTTATATCCTTTTTCATCGCGAAAGGAGTTTTTCCAAAAGATGGAAAATTTCCTTTGCAAAGGATTTCTTGACGATGAACTCTCTATGACCCCCCTACGCTATGAAGGCGGAGCAACGACAAATCGTCTTCCTGCACCAGAAATGTATCATCTACTTGGCTATCCAGATGAAAAAATCATGTCGTGCCTAAAACATGCACATCGACTAAGAGTACCAGTTATCTACTCTCCGTTTGATGTTACAGCATTAGTTTTCGATAATATGGAACGCTATGTCAGTGCTCTGCATCTTAACAGTAAAATGGAGCAAAAGACTATAGCGAAGAAAAAATATAAGGGGAAATGCATCTTCATTCCTAATTCCTTGACAACCACTCAGATTACCACACAAGCGATGATGCTGCAATTGCGACAGCTCTATTTTGAAGTTTTAGAATTAAATAGAGAGAATCTCAGAAAAGAAATCGCCGCAAAAGTACCTCAGACAGATGAGGCATTACGTGAAATTTGCCAGCAAGTATTATATGCTCAACTACTTATAGATCGTCAGCGCCTGACACACCAATTTCTTACAGACTTTTCGTCTTATCTTGTTCAGACATCATACGATGAAGGCAAGTTACAGCAACTCTTGCAGACTCTTAAAATTTACAATTTAATGGCTAGGCTACTTCAATTAATGTCTGAAACCACCCAGTTGTCAGAGGGATTTATGCCCATTTCGCCACTTGATGACAAGACTACAAAACAAATCAGATTAAATCTTGAGAAATGAGCGGGGTCGTATCCCCTTCCCCTTTATATGATTTTAAAGCGAATACGGAAAGCGTGGGTCTGCTCATCCCAATTTGTTCCTAACATTTCAAATCGCCCGATTTGGGCTGTTGATCGCACATGTTTGCCAATACAAGGACAAACATCATAGTTTCCAATATGTACCAGACGAATAGTGTCTGACACATCTTCGGGCAGGCGTTCTGCATTTATATTCTTAGGCAACTGCATACGGTCGACAAATTCGAAGGTTACAGGAAGATCTTCAGCTATGAGCTCATTCATTTGTTGTTCTATTTCCTTTTCTTCTCTTCTGTCTGGTTTGCGATCGAGTATATAGCTGATTTTACTTTTCTTACGCTCGATGTGTGCGTTGTGACTACGCTCACAACCAAACATACGTATCATCAATTGGTTTAGCAAATGCTCTGCAGTGTGAGCGGGTGGGTACTCGTCTTTGTTGTGCTCGTTAAACATATAACCTTTATTTATTTAGATTCAACGATTTCAGCCGTCCGTTAAGCTGCTCTACTTGTGATTGACGAACAGCGAGAGTGATAGTACAGTCATTGTCGAAAGTTTGGCTGACAATGCGGGCTTGCAGTTCGTTGGCAATACGCAAGACTTGATTGGTCTGTGAATAGGGATATTGGTAGATAATGATTTCCTCTATCGGACATTCATCTATTTCTGCATTGACAATAGCATCTGCGGCGGCAGAACGATAGGCTACAATGAGCCCCCCCGTGCCAAGATTCACGCCACCATAGTAACGCACAACAACAATGAGTATGTTGGTAAGTTCTTTGGAATTGATTTGCCCGAGTATGGGCTTCCCAGCTGTAGAGGATGGCTCCCCGTCGTCATTGGCACGAAAATTAGTGCGCTCTGCACCCAGCATGTATGCATAACACACGTGACGGGCATCGTAATATTTTTTGCGGTAGAAGGCAATTATTTCCTTTATTTGATCTGTATTCTCAACATGATGTGCAAAAGCGAAGAATTTACTCCGTTTCTCAGAGTAAAACCCTTCGCTTTTACCTTTTATTGTCCTGTATGTATCTGTCATACGAGTTTGTGTATAACAAGTCCAGAGCGCAACTTAGGTTCAAACCAAGTTGCTTTGGGGGGCATGATTTTTCCGCTATCGGCAATGTCCATGATTTGTTTCATGGTAACGGGATAGAGGGCAAGAGCAGCTCGCATCTCTCCACTATCAACACGTCGTTTGAGTTCACTAAGCCCGCGCAATCCACCCACGAAGTCGATACGTTGGCTTGAGCGCAAGTCACCGATGTGCAGAATTTCGTCAAGAATGAGTCGTGAGGAAATGTCTACATCAAGCACGCCAATGGGATCTTTGTCATCAAATGTTCCCTTTTTAGCATTAAGCGCATACCAGCAACCGTCAAGATAAAGTGAGAATTCATGAAGATGTGTCGGCTTGTAGATTTCAGAATCTTTCTTCTCTATTGTGAAATTCTTTTGAAGAGCCTCAAGGAATTGCTCCGAAGAGAGACCATTTAAGTCTTTGAGCACACGGTTATAGTCAAGTATCGTGAGTTGAGACGCTTGGAAACAAACTGCCATGAAATAGTTATATTCTTCATCACCACGATGGTTCGGATTCTGCTTTTGTTTTTCAGCTCCAACAAGTGCGGCGGCTGCAGAGCGGTGATGACCGTCAGCGATATAGAGCGATGGCATCTTGGCAAACTCATCAGTTATCGTCTGAATGTCATCTTCATTGCTAACAATCCATAGACGATGGCGGAATCCGTCAATGGGCGCGATAAAATCATACTCGGGCTCGTCTTTGGCATGTCGCATAATGAGATCATCAAGCACCTTATTATCAGGATAGGCAAAAAATACAGGTTCGATATTGGCATTGTTCACCCTTACATGTTTCATGCGGTCTTCCTCTTTATCGCGACGAGTGAGTTCGTGTTTCTTAATGACTCCATTGAGATAATCGTCGACCCATGCGCCAATAACAAGTCCGTATTGTGTCTTGCCGTTCATCGTCTGGGCATAGATATAATACTGTTCCTTTTCATCCGCTACAAGCCAGCCTCGGTCTTGGAACTTTTGGAAGTTCTCAGCAGCACGCTCATAAACTCGTGGGTCATATTCGCTGGTTCCCTCAGGAAAGTCTATTTCTGGTTTGATGATATGATAAAGGCTCATCTCATTGTCACCAGCTTCCAAACGTGCCTCCTCTGAATTGAGCACATCATAAGGTCTGCTTTCCACTTTTTCTACCAACTCTTTTGGAGGACGGATACCTCTGAAAGGTTTTACTCTTGCCATACAATGAATTTTTGAAAGGTTGAAAGGTTGCCCCCCAACTCCTCCCGAGGGTGGAGCTGGGGGGTACATCATTATTTGTTCACTTGGAATTTCGTATCTCCATCTTTGAAAAATGCATTTATCTGTCGGGCAGCTGCAATACCTGCGTTTATATTGGCTTCAGCTGTCTGTGCCCCCATCTTCTTCGGCGTGGAGAAGTATCGGCCTTCCAATAACTGGAAATCAGCATTGGCATCAGGCATGATGTCGGTCACGAACTTCAAATCTTCGCGTTCCTGCATCAACTTCAACAACTCTGGCTCGTTAATAACTTCTTTACGTGCTGTATTCACGAGGATGCCGTTCTTCTTCATTTTGCTTACGAGGGCATAGTTGATGCTCTGACGTGTTTCCTCGGTGGCTGGAATGTGAAGGGAAACGACATCACATACTTCAAAGAGATCTTCCTGAGTAGCTACGGGCTGTGCACCTCCTGCTTCAATAACTTGCAGCGGACAATAGGCGTCATAAGCATAAACTTCCATGCCGAAGCCCTTGGCGATACGAGCCACATTGCGGCCCACATTGCCAAAAGCAAGAAGTCCAAGCTTCTTACCCTTTAGCTCTGTACCACTTTTCCCGTTATAGAAATTACGAACAGCATAGACCAGCAGACCGAAAACAAGCTCGGCGACGGCATTGGCATTCTGACCTGGAGTATTTTCAGCAACTACGTTGTGAGCGGTAGCCGCGGCAAGATCAATATTGTCATAACCAGCACCAGCGCGGACAACAATCTTCAACTGTTTGGCTGCATTAAACACTTCTTCGTCTACTTTATCTGAACGAATGATAAGCGCGTCTGCATCCTTCACGGCATCAAGCAGTTGTGCTTTGTCGGTGTATTTTTCAAGCAGTGCAAGCTCGTGACCAGCACTTTCTACTTCCTTTCTGATTCCCTCTACAGCAGCTGTAGCAAAGGGCTTTTCTGTTGCTACTAAAACTTTCATTGTTTCTTAATGATTTTGTTCAAATTCCTTCATACACGCAACAAGAGCGTTGACTCCCTCTATTGTTTGAGCATTATAGCAACTTGCACGGAAACCGCCTACGGAACGATGGCCTTTTACACCGACCATGCCTTTCGATGTGGCAAACTCCATAAATGGTTTTTCAAGTTCTGCATACTCATCGTTCATCACGAAGCAGATGTTCATTAGCGAGCGATCTTCTTCGGCCACGGTTCCACGGAAAAGACGGTTTCGGTCAATCTCGTCGTAAACTATCTTTGCACGCTCCTGCGCCAGTTTGTCCATAGCTTCCACTCCACCATTACGCTTAATCCAGCGTAGCGTTTCAAGTGCCGAATAGATGGGTACAACCGGCGGCGTGTTGAACATCGAACCCTTTTCGACGTGTGTACGATAATCAAGCATCGTGGGAATCTCACGAGGAGCACGACCCAGCTTTTCTTCTTTCACAATGATTACGGTAACGCCAGCCATAGCTAAGTTCTTCTGGGCACCGGCATAGATACAATCGTATTTTGCGACATCTATGGGACGCGAGAAGATATCGGATGACATATCGGCAACCAGTGGTACATTGACATCGGGATCTTTACGTATCTCTGTTCCGTAAATAGTGTTATTTGTTGTAATGTGCAAGTAGTCTACATCATCAGAAACTGTCCAGCCCTTCGGTATGAAGGTGTAGTTAGCCTCAGCAGAACTTGCCACCTCGATTACCTCACCGAAATGTTTGGCTTCTTTCATAGCTTTCTTTGCCCAGACGCCAGTATTCAAGTATGCGGCTTTTTTGATGAGCAAGTTACAGGGCACTTGGCAGAATTGCAGTGAAGCGCCACCACCAAGAAATACTACGGCATAACCTTCAGGTACGTCAAGCAGTTCTTTAATTAGCGCCATGGCTTCATCCATCACGGGTTGGAAGTCTTTCGCACGATGGCTTATCTCCATGAGCGAGAGGCCAGAGCCATTGAAATCGAGAATTTGCTGGGCAGTAGCCTCAATCACTTCACGTGGAAGCATTGAAGGCCCTGCATTAAAATTGTACTTTTTCATTTAATTTAAAATGTATATTTAAAATGTTTATTGTTGTTCTTTATCATTTTTGTTTCTGAGAAGCGCGTCTATTTCATCAAACTCTTTTCCCATGTTGAGGTTGAGATAGATGGTGTAGAGCGGCATTGCCCATCGCTCTTGTGCATGAGGTGCGAGGGCACGGTATTTTTGCATATATGGTAGAGCCTGTTTGTAGAGAGTTTGACGACGAGAACGTTGCTGCTTCGTCTCTTGTCTTTTCTGCAAGTCTATAGTTTGATTGAAATAGGCAGCTCCGGCATTATAATAGGCTTCGGCAAGTGTGTCTGCCGTGGAAATGAGTTCATCACAGATGGTTATACATTCATCATATCGGCGGAGGTTCAACAATAAAGTACTCTTGGCCAGACGATAGTAAAGGTTTCGGGGGTCTGTCAAAAGAGCCTGGTCACAAACAGCAAGTGCTGTCTGCGGTTCTTCCAGATTGGCATAATAGTCAATGAGACGGGGAAAGAAATATGGAAAACTTGGGTGGTTTTCTATGCCCTGCCTCAGAGTTTGTAAATAGTTTGCCGTATCACCTTGTAGTTTATAGATCTCGCCAAGATACTGCAAAAGAAAAGCTTGGCGAGTAGTATCAGATAGTGCTAATTCTTTGTGTTTTAGAGTAGCTTGAGCATTTTTCAACTTGTAACCACTATAAACAGCCCAGTAGGCGGCTTGTGGCATGAGGGAGTCGCGCTCCAAATATTTATAGTGAGCAAGGAGGGGCTGCCGGGCACAATCGATATAAGCATCAAAAAATTCAAACGCGTGAGCAAAATCCTG
Source organism: uncultured Prevotella sp. (assembly GCA_905234845.1). Classification (GTDB taxonomy): domain Bacteria; phylum Bacteroidota; class Bacteroidia; order Bacteroidales; family Bacteroidaceae; genus Prevotella. The sequence goes on from CAJOIW010000010.1 coordinate 112,165, forward strand.
TTTTTTTATAAACCAGCTGCCACCATTATAGAGATTTGAACGATGGGATTTCAGATATTCTGAGTGTTTCCGGCGATATTTCCATTTGATTTTTCCATGTTTATCTGGATGGGCATCGATGGAATCGAAACTTTCGAGCACGTCAAACATTTTTTTTATAGCAAGAAAAAGTTGGGCCGTGTCGTAGGGTTGTTTTAAGTAGAGTTTTTCGTTGCCGAACTCATATTGTTTCTTTGTTGCCTCAAAAAGTGTGAGCCAGATTTTCGTGTTTTGACGGTTAGCTGAGTCGGCGAGTAAGTTGCGCATGGATTGTTCTGCCTGCGCGAGATTATTTTTTGTTTTAATGAATTGCCGTGCTAGCGCAAGTTCTTTCCTTTGTGCGTTAGCAGGCTGTGAAATAAAGAAGGTAATAAAAATGGAAAGCACGAGGAATAGAGGTACGAAAACTTTGTTCCGCACCTCTATACCCCGTAGTGCTATTCCTTTATTTGTCATATTCTGCGTCTTTGGTCTTGGGGTCGTTCTCACCATAGCGGCCGTAATAAGCCTGGTAGCGGTTATAACCCCAGTTGGCACGCTGCTTCTGCGGGTCAAGCTGTTTGGCCTTATCGAAGGCTTTAATAGCTTCATCGTAGAAGGGGATAGCCTGTTGTTGCGTCTCCTGATTACCAGCTTTTACAGTATAGCATGTGCCAAGATATGTCTGGATGAGCGCATCATCATCTTTCACTGCCAAGGCTTTCTTCAGATACGTAATGGCATCTTCCACATTATTCTCGTTCATAGCGATGAGTCCCTTATCGGCCAGTGCAATGTAATTGTTGGGGTCACTGGCAAGTTTGTCATCTACAAACTTCTTCTGTACGTCGGCCTGTCCGAGCGAGCCATAAAGGTTGAATATCATATCGAACACCTCATCATTAGATGGGTCGGCAGCATATTCCTCTTTCAACTCATTGATAAATTTCACGGAGTCTTCACGCGAAGTAAGTGACTCTTTCATGAAGATGTATTTCAATGTTTGAGCTTCTTTTGCCTTTTTTGCATCGGGATCCTTCATGGCAATATCGCAATACCGCTTGGCACGGTTGATGTCTTTCTCCTGATAGGCCCAACGTGCTGTATAGTCAGCAATCTGATAGATAAACTCATTTTCCTGCGAGCGATCTTGTTTTGCAAAAAGCGGAGCCGTCTCAGAGTCGAGTAGCGTACCCCAGTATTTTAACACATCCTGACCGTTTTGGGCAGAAGAGGCATCATTGCCAGCATTAACCAACTGGATACGTGCATTCCAAACTTTCTGGGCATTGGCTTCGGCGAAGCGTGGTTTAATCTTACCCTTTGCATCAGGCATCTGATCGTACTTGTCGCATTCCACGGCAGCGGTCACGGCTTGATAGACAGCCTCATAAAGTCCTGGCATGTCAACAGGTTGCTCCTTGGCCTTGTCGCCTTGCAGCTGCTTGGCCACCTCGTTTTGTTGCAACGTGGCCACTTCTTTGTCATATTTTGCCATAGCCAGCTCCACCAGCTTATTGTAAGCCTTGGCACGTTCAGCATCGGAAGCCAGTTGGTTTACCGTAGAGTTAACCAACTGAGATGCCTCTGCGTAGGTGGTTGCTTTCAAGATAGCCTTCAGCGGTTCGCTGTCGCCAGCGAAAACATTAGTGGCAGCTACTGCCATCAATGCCATAAAAAATAATTTTTTCATAATCGTATACAATTTAAAAGGTTTTTATTCTGTTTCCTGCACGTCTTCGGTGAAGTCTACAAGCGGTGTAGCCTGCCCGGCATCACCTTCGGCGTTTTGCTCATTTGACGCGTCGGTGTTGTTTTCGTTTAATTCTGCACCTTGCTTTTTTGCCCATTGGGCACGGCTCTCTTCCTCAACCATGGCTTCAAGTTCTGAGCTCATTACCTTGCAGACGCTGGCAATGACATCGTTTTTCTTAGCCAGGTTAATAAGCCTTACACCTTGCGTGGCACGCCCCATGACACGACATTCGGCTACGGCAAGGCGTATGGTAATGCCGCTCTTGTTGATAATCATGAGGTCGTTGCTGTCAGTGACATTTTTGATGGCTACGAGGCGACCAGTCTTCTCGGTGATATTGAGCGTTCTCACACCCTTGGCACCACGGTTGGTCTTGCGGTAATCCTCTACCTGTGAGCGCTTGCCATAACCGTTTTCGCTGACCACCATAACAGTTTCATTAGCAGCATCGTTGACAACAATCATGCCAACCACCTCGTCGTCACCTTCATCCAGGCGCATACCGATGACACCCGTTGCCACACGTCCCATGGTGCGGATAGCTGATTCGTTGAAGCGAACAGCGCGACCGTTGCGGTTAGCCAGAATAAGTTCGTTATGACCATTGGTAAGCCGAACATCTACCACCTCGTCGCCTTCCACAATATTGATGGCGTTCACGCCATTGCTGCGTGGACGCGAGTAGGCTTCAAGACAGGTTTTCTTCACTGTTCCGTTCTTTGTGGCGAAGACCACATAGTGGTTATTCACGAATTCTTCGTCGTTCAATCCGCGCAGACGCAGAATAGCATTTACGCTGTCGCCACTTTCTATGTTGAGCAGGTTCTGAATAGCACGGCCCTTTGAGTCACGTGCGCCTTCGGGTATGTCGTAGCACTTCAGCCAATAGCAACGTCCCTTGCGGGTGAAGAACAACATGGTTTGGTGCATCGTAGCAGGATAGATGAACTCGGTAAAGTCTTGCTCACGATGGCGGGCAGCCTTCATGCCTACGCCACCACGTGCCTGCTCGCGGAATTCAGAAAGCGGCATGCGTTTGATGTAGCCCAGATGGCTCACGGTAATGACCACCGGATCGTTGGGATAGAAGTCCTCGGCGTTAAACTCATGCTCGGCGGGAATAATCTCCGTGCGACGCTCATCACCGTATTTTTCTTTCACATCTTGCAGATCGGCCTTCATCACTTCGCGGCAACGCTCAGGATTATCGAGTATCTCTTGCAATTCAGCTATCAGTTTCTGCAAGTCTTCGTACTCCTGATGCAACTGATCCACTCGCAAACCTGTCAACTGGCTCAATCGCATATCAACGATAGCCTTCGATTGAAGCTCATCAAGCTCGAACCGTTTTTCCAGATTGCGCTGAGCATCGGCAGGTGTTTTCGAGGAACGAATAATATGCACCACCTCATCAATATTGTCGCAAGCGATGATGAGCCCCTCGAGTATGTGGGCGCGCTCTTGTGCTTTATTCAGGTCGAAACGCGTGCGACGAAGAGTCACGTCGTGACGATGCTCTACGAAGTATTTCACGCATTCTCTAAGCGACAACAAACGCGGGCGTCCTTTTACCAACGCGATGTTATTAACTGAGAATGAGCTTTGTAGAGCTGTCATCTTGAAGAGCTTATTCAAGATGACATTGGCATTAGCATCTCGCTTCACATCGATAACGATACGCATGCCCTGACGACCCGACTCGTCGTTGGCATTGGATATGCCGTCGAGCTTTCCTTCTTTTACCAAATCGGCGATATATTCAATGAGCTGTGCCTTATTAACACCATAAGGAATCTCCGTGATGACAATTTTGTCGTGTGAGTCGTCACTTTCAATTTCGGCCTTGGCACGCATGATAATACGTCCACGACCAGTCTCATAGGCATCTTTCACACCCTGTAAGCCATAGATATAACCGCCTGTAGGGAAGTCAGGAGCCTTGATGTATTGCATCAGCCCATCGGTGTCGATTTCCGGGTTGTCTATATAGGCACAGCAACCGTCAATAACTTCACCAAGATTGTGTGTCGGCATGTTTGTGGCCATACCTACAGCAATACCGTTGCCGCCATTGACGAGCAGGTTTGGCACCTTTGTCGGCATTACGCTCGGCTCAGTCAACGTATCGTCGAAGTTGTTGACCATATCCACCGTATCCTTCTCCAGGTCGTCCATGATGTGCTCACCCATCTTCGAGAGACGACACTCGGTGTAACGCATGGCTGCCGGCGAGTCACCGTCAACACTTCCGAAGTTACCCTGTCCGTCGACCAAAGTGTAGCGCATATTCCATTCTTGGGCCAAACGAACCAGTGCGCCATAGACAGAGCTGTCGCCATGGGGGTGGTACTTACCAAGCACGTCGCCCACCACGCGCGCACATTTCTTATAAGGCTTGTCGCTGGTGTTACCCAACCCCTGCATACCATAGAGAATGCGACGGTGAACGGGCTTAAAGCCGTCGCGCACATCTGGAAGCGCGCGAGCCACAATAACCGACATTGAGTAATCAATATACGAGGATTTCATCTCTTCCTCTATATTGATTTTAATGATTCGATCTTGATCAAAAGTTTGATTTTCTTCCATTCGTTTTAATACTATTTAATTTTCAGTTTGTTTATAAACCATCTTTTTATGGAAAATCGCCATAGAGACTATTTATTTGCCCGCTAAGCGATTTTACCCTTTTTCATTAGCGTTGCAAAATTACAAAAAAACGATGATACGGACAAACTTTTCTACTGGAAAAAACGCTTTTAAATGTTAAAAAATGCACGATTGAGTCGCGAATTTTAACATGTTCTCGCTGCACGAAAATGGTAAGGTAGTCTACATCCCCACCATCACTCAGAAAGTCCATACGGGAAAGGTTCTCGTACGACATTGATACAGAGTGGATTATCTGCAATTTCGGCCCTTTCTGTGTTGCTTTAATTTGTGAAAGATATATCTCTCGGGTGCGAAAGCTTAGCTTTTACATGCCAAAAGCTTAGCTTTCGTACCTTGAAAGACGGTCTTTCGTAATCCCAAAGATATACCTTTGGGAATCAGCGCCACGAGTTTCATCTATTCTACAGCGAAAATGGGCCATAAAATAACGCTTTACTCCTATTTTTTGAATTGTTAAAACAGAAATTGCGTTTTAACACTTTCCCTGATGAATGACATATCTTTCACATACAGCATTAAGATGGTTTAACATCGCAGCCCCTTCCCTCCCCTTTCTTTACCAAACTTGCTTTTAATCGTAAACTTAAACTATAAATTTCCTGCTATTTTGTTAATAATTTATAAAAGAAGTCATTTTGGAGAACAATCTGACACATTTTTTATTAATTTTGCAAAGTTTTTGAGTAAGGAACACCAGTTGGCACGTGCAGGATGCGTTCAACTATCCTATTTTTCAAAGATTTTTCCGATGAGACAATTAAAAATTCAGAAGAGCATCACCAATCGCCAAAGCGAAGCCTTGGACAAGTACCTTGTTGAAATTGGCCGTGCCCCTCTCATCTCTATCGACGAGGAGATTGAGCTGGCCCAGAAAATCAAAAAAGGTGGAGTAGAAGGTGAACGGGCTAAGGACAAATTGGTGACGGCCAATCTTCGTTTTGTCGTTTCTGTGGCCAAGCAGTATCAGCATCAAGGACTGACACTGACCGACCTCATTGACGAAGGTAACATCGGACTCATCAAGGCTGCTCAGAAATTCGATGAGACACGTGGCTTCAAATTTATCTCATACGCTGTATGGTGGATTCGACAAAGCATCCTACAGGCTATCGCTGAGCAGAGCCGTATTGTGCGCCTGCCTCTCAACCAAGTGGGTTCGCTTAACAAAATCAATCACGAGATTAACAGGTTCGAGCAAGAGAATCAGCGCCATCCCTCAGTGTCGGAGCTTGCCGATGCGACAAACATTGATGAGGAGAAAATCGGTCAAAGCCTCATGGCCGACGGTCACCACGTGTCGATAGACGCGCCTTTTCAGGATGGTGAAGACAACTGCATGCTCGACGTGATGCCAAGTGGTGACGACACACGCACCGATCGCCATGTCGACCATGAGTCTATGGCAATGGAGCTTGATCAGGTTCTCTCGAAAGTATTGAAGGAACGTGAGATAATTATCATCAAGGAATGTTTTGGCATTGGCCAGCCTGAAAAGGGTCTCGAAGAGATAGGCGACCGTTTGGGGCTGACCCGCGAGCGTGTCCGTCAGATTCGCGAAAAAAGCATTGCCAAACTACGCGACTCCGGCAACGCAAGGATTCTCATGAAATACCTGGGGTAAGCTCTACTCTTTCTTTTCCTTATTCTCTTTTCTGGCTTTCTCTTCCTCTGCAATATCGGACATGAGATGGCACTCGGAAGATGTGATACCCCGACGTGCGAGTAGCTGGCGGTCTTCTTCGAAGAGTGCTGCGAGGTCTTGGCGGTTCTCGGGTGAGTGGTGAAGGCATTTGCAGAAGAGGTGGGCAGCATCTTCAATTTTTCTCCCAAACCATTTGGCGTAACCGGCATTGAGGTAATCGTCAGCGGTGGCATCGTCGGTGCTTAGGATTTTCGCATAGAGGTCATCAGCTTTTTCAATGTTGCCCTCACAGAGCTGCGCCCAAGCCAAGACGCGGATCACACGTAAGTCATCGGGATGCTCAAAGTGGAGTTTGTATAGTCTCTCTCTTACTTCTCCAAAGAGGGAATTCGCATCATCATGAGATTCTTCTATGTTTGCTTTGGCAATTTGCGTCATGGAGAGATTGAGTTGAAGACTCAGGCTATCAGGTTTTTTCGTTATCAAAAATTGATACGCCTCTGCGGCATCGTAGTACTGGCCAATACGGAAGGAAGCGCTGGCATAGCCTCTGCGTGCGGCGAGGTTGTCAGGCTCATTTTTGATAATGCTTGCAAACACTCGTTTGGCCTCTTCGTCGCGATGCAACCGAAGCAGTGTTGTGGCGTATATGGTAAGGTGGTCGGTGGTTGCCGGGGCATGGTCGGCTATGGCAAGTATCTCGTTATAGAGACCGCGCTTGTAAAGGAATTTCTCATATTCTGCCAGTCGGTTTCTAATGCCTACATTCATGATAAGCGGATGTAGGAGTAACAACATCGGCTGATGTCTTCCTTCGGTCTCAAACGGATTGGGAAAATCGCCTTTGCCCTGATAGAGTCGGTAGAACCGGAAGAGGTCTTGTAGATACATCCGCCTGACGTAGGCAGCAGAATGAGTTTCCGATGAGCTGGCTACTGGTCCGAACGCTTCTTCACTGTCGAGCATCTCGCGCATATTTTCCGGAATACGGTCGACAATGTTCGCAAGTGCAAATGCAAAGGAATACTTATCAGAGTTACAGAAAGGCCCATGCTGGAACAGCAGTTGCAGGAATTTGCTTTTTTGGAGTTTGTCTCTTGTCTTTTGAAGGTCAGGATGGTCTTCGTAAAAGGGGAGAAACCAGTTGTGGAGTTTATAGAAGAACGGAAAGCGTTTCATTTGCGAAAACCCACCAAAATAGATGTCCACGCCTCGCTGTTGCATGTCGGCCATTTGGCTGACGGCCTGCTCCATTTCCTCCATTGCCTTATCGACAGCCCCAGGATTGAGAATGTCGTTCAACGGGTCTTCGTCCATTTCCACAATCCCTTTTTGTGTGATGTGGAAATCGCTGTTTTTCATCAGGCTTGGAATGATTTCACGGCGTATGGTCTCTGTGTCCGCGTCGGCGTGAAGGCAATAAACCATCTGTATCTGCAGTTCCAATAGCTCGCGCATGGTATTCTCGTCGTCATTCAGCGTTTCCATCGCGCGTTCAATCTCCGGATACAGGGCTGTCTCTTTGTCGGGCATAGTAAAAAACCATCCCACGAGCGCGCGTTGCCTTACCTGATCATCTTCTGCCCGTTGGTAGATGTGTAGCATGGCGAGCCACTTGTACGCATCAAAGCAAATGCTGTTGGCAAGTATGACAGCACTGACTAGCAAGGCAGCGTCGGCCGCTTCTATCGTAGGTGCGCACAGCAATTCTGTCATCTGCTCCATCGTGGAAACATCCCAGCAAAGTGAAGTCAGAATGGCATCGAATGCCTGTCCCATCTCATTAGCATGGATGCGGTCATGTCCAGGTGTGGACTGAATCGCGGAGAAAGCGGTTTCTTGCACATAGCTCTCCATTACCTGACGAAGATACTCTACTTGCAGTTGTCGTCCATTGAGTCTCCGCCGCGCATCTCGTAACTCGGTCTTCTGCCGTGTCAATTCCTCTATGGTGTAATCAACAAAAACCGCATAGAGTTTTTTAAGGCTTTGCCTGTAAATAGTCTCCCGATCAGGGTCGTCGAAGCCCCGCCTCATAAAGTCGCGCATCAGAAGATAATTGGCCTCTATCTCTTCTATGCGTCTGTGTATGGCTGGCTCCGACTGGCTGTCGTCAACCATTTTCTTGAACACGGTAATTGCCTTGCAGAGGTCTTGCTCAACGAGAATGACGTTTTTTAGTTCATAGTTCATAGTCAGGAGTTAAAGGAGTTCAGAAGGTCAGAAGGTCAGAAGGTCAGAAGTTCAGACGATAGTTCTGTAAACTTGTCAACTCATCTACTCGTCTACAGTAAGCGGAGCTAGCGAAGGTTGAATTAGTGTAGTATGAAGCTTGGGAAATTTTTGCTTATTTTTGGCAGAAACACCTTTCAAAACAGTCTGTGGTTTGGAGTCACAATAGCGGGAGAAGATTATCTGATAATGAGCGGTGCCATACTTTTCTATGGAGTCCACTGCTTGGTTATATGCTTTTGCGAACAACTCATACTGTCGTATTCTACGGGCATCATCCATTTCCGCAGTTCTGATGACCAGCCGTCCAAAGTCTCCCTCCACATCATTGCTGCGCCTCATCACGACATTTCCCGCTTCGATGGCAATGCTGGCCTGAGGTTCGGGCAGCCATGCGGCATCCATCGTACCATTTAAAATCATTCGCAATCGCAGCCCCACATCGTTAATCTGCACCCGAAAAACCTGCGCACTGGTTTTCACTTTCTCCAGAACTTTATCTGTAAGGTAATCTGTGGCCGAGAAGCGCGTCATGGCAATCATCTTATCTCCCAACTGACTAACTTCATTGAGTCGTGCGGTTTTGCGGCTTACCAACACCCATTCAGAAGGTACGGGAGCGAGCACATTGAGCATCAGCCCCTCATGTGTCAGCCGTTCCATCCGTATACGGTCGGTAACGGCTATCTCTACCCTACCCCTTTGCAAAGCGGTATCGATGTCCATCTGAGCGGTATACTCTTTAAGCCTCACATCCACGCGAAGGCTGTCGAACCAGCCTTTGTCCTTTGCCACGAATAGAGGCAGACAGTCAGATGTAGGTAAGACAGCCACTTTTAGTGCCTGAGCCTCCTCTCGAGCCTCGCGTAGAGCCTCTTCGCGCGTGGCCACAGGTTCCTCATTTCCTCCTCCACAACTCATAAGCAGAAGAAGGATAAGAGGAAGAAGATTCAGGGAGTTTAACTCCTTAACTCCTTGTTTCACCACAAGTCGAGACGTTGGTTTTTGGGAATGAACATTTTGTCACCTTCTTTCACGTCGAAGGCGTCATACCACGCGTCAATGTGCGGAAGCGCACCATTCACACGCCATTCACCGAGCGAGTGGGGATCATTCTTCACGCGGTTACGGATTTCCTGCTCTGTTATGTTCTGTCCCCACACGCCCGCGTATGCGATGAAGAAACGCTGCTCCGGCGTAAAACCGTCTTTTGTCTTCAACGGTTTCTGCGCCGTGGCATTCTTCATAGCAGTAAACGCCACCTGCAGGCCGCCATGGTCGGCAAGGTTCTCGCCGAGGGTCAGTCGGCCGTTGGCATTGAGGTCGGGCAACACCTTGATGTTAGAGAAGAAGCGGTCGTAGAGGTCGGCACGCTCTTCAAAGCCCTTCGCATCATCGGCTGTCCACCAGTCGTTCATGTAGCCCTGAGCGTCAAACTGTCGTCCCTGATCATCAAAACCGTGTGTCATCTCATGACCTATTACCACACCAATGGCACCATAGTTGAAGGCCTCATCAGCTTTCGGGTCGAAGAACGGATATTGCAAGATGCCTGCAGGGAAACAAATCTCGTTGGTCGTAGGATTGTAATAGGCGTTCACCGTCTGCGGTGTCATATACCACTCGTCACGGTCAACAGGCTTTCCTGCTTTCTCATCGATATGCTGCTGGTTGCGGAACATCCGACAAGCCAATACATTCTCGTAGAACGACTTTGCCGGATCAATTTCCAGTTTCGTATAGTCCTTCCATTTATCAGGATAGCCAATCTTCACATAGAAGGTTGAGAGTTTCTTGTGGGCGTTAGCCTTTGTCTCATCACCCATCCACTGCTGTGCGTCGATACGCTCACCGAGAGCAGTCTGCAGGTTCTTCACTAACTGAGCCATAATTTTCTTCGATGTGGCAGGGAAGAATCTCTCGCAATACATTTTTCCCAGAGCCTCGCCCATTGCACTCTGCACATGATTGGTGGCACGTTTCCAGAGCGGATAGTCCTGCTGACGTCCAGACATCGTCTTGCCGAAGAATTCAAAATTAGCCTCACGAATATCGTCACTCAATAAAGAGGCTGCACCCGTAATCACGTTCCATTCCATGCAGGCACGCAGGTCATCGGCAGTCATTGCTGCCGTCAACTTGTCAATAGCCTCCATAAACTTCGGTTGCCCTACTATCATCTCCTGCAAGAACTCACTCTTGATGCCCTCGGCATTAGCCATACCCTCCAAGTCGATATTCGGATAATTCGCCTTAAACTCCCCCAGCGTCATCTTATTATAGTTAGCCTGCGGGTCGCGCAACTCCGTGCGACTCTTCGACACCAGCGCCACGGCAGTCTCAAAACGGAACACGGCATCACGCTTCAGCGCCGCGTCAGTCTCGGAGAAGCCGAACAGCCGGAACATCCTCGCGATATGCTCCTTGTATGCCTCACGAATCTTCACAGTAGCCTCGTCGTTGTTCACGTAATAGTCGCGCTGCCCGAGCGTCAGCCCGCCCTGACTGACGTTCAGGATGTTCATCGTCACATTCTTCTCGTCAGCTCCGAAGCCATAGCCATACGGCACACCATAGCCGAAAACAGCATATTTCCTCTGAACGTCAGCCAGCGCAGCTTTTGTCCGGGCAGCCTCCATCTCATCGAGAATAGGCTTGACAGGCTGAATACCCTCATTATTTCTTCGCACCGAATCCATCGCCAGTTTATAGAAATCGGAAAGTTTGCGCTCCGTCGTCCCTTCAGCAAACGTTTTTTTCTGCAGCTCCGTCAGAATAGCGTTAATCCGCTTGTTGTTGTCCTCCTGCAGCTGATCGAAACTGCCGAAACGCGAGTAGGCCGCCGGCAGCGGGTTTAGCCGCTGCCATCCACCCGTAGCGAACTGATAGAAATCGTCCTTCGGACTCACACTCTTGTCAAGGTTCTCCATTCTCAGGCCCGTCTTATTCTGGGCAAAACCGTCCATGGGCAACACCATCATGGCCAGCATCGGAAAAAATAATCTCATTCTCATTGTTTTTATCCTTTGTTTGATTTATGAATTGTCGTAATTAACTGCAAAGGTACAAAAAAAATATAAAACCACAACATCACAACAAAAAATATTACATGCTTATTGCAACTTGGGCTATACCAAAATTACTAAAAAAGTTGAAAAGATAACCGATTTTATTAAACTTTTTGTACCTTTGCATCGTCATAAAGAAAAAATAGGAGACTATAGATATGAAAAAGGTATTATTTATGGCCATGATGCTCGCATTTGCAAGCATGGCATCGGCCCAAACCAAACAAGCCGAGATAAAGTTCGATAAAACAGTGATTAACCTCGGAACCTTCTCCGAGAGCACACCCGTACAGAAGTGCGTATTCACATTTACCAATACAGGTGACGCACCCCTCATCATCAATCAGGCGGTGGCCAGTTGCGGTTGCACCGTGCCCGACTACACCAAAACACCGATCAAGCCCGGAGAAAAGGGTGAGATAAGGGTGACCTATAACGGCAAGGGCAAATTCCCCGGACATTTCAAAAAGTCTATCACTGTTCGCACGAATGGCGCAACCGAAATGACACGTATTTATATAGAAGGTGATATGACAGAGGCTAAATAGTGAAAAGCCTGCTTTCAAATAAAATTCCCTAGGGATTCTTCTGCGAACGACCATCTTTCAGAAGAAATTCCCTAGGGAATTTTTCATTATACCTTATGGATGAGTATGAGAAACGTTGCTGGTTAGGATTTGGATGACAACATTTCTAAAGCGCAATTGACCGCTGAGCGCACATAATGACCATCAGCGATAAGGGTGCTCACGCGCTCTACATTACGCCGCATAGCCGCCATCTCTTCATCCTTTACGCGAGAGAGCAATTCTGGAAGTTCTTCCAAACTGTCGACAGTAAGTCCTATGCCTTCGCGCTTTACCACAGGTGCGACAGCCGAACCAGACCATACAATGACTGGTAATCCGGCACGAAGATAAAAGGAAGTTTTATGAGAAAGGCAAAGCCCTTGATACTCACCATAGTAACCTGTACTTCCAGTGATGGAGTTGCTATCCCATACAAGTCCAAAGTCACCCTTAACCGTTGCGATAAACGTATCTGAATCCACAAATGGGTTCACCTTAATGTGTTTGGCTTTTTTCAGTTCGGTCATATCGTTCAAATGACCGTAAAGATGAATGTCATATAACAAATCGCGTTTTGCCAATTCCTCAAGAAACAAGGTTTTACGTCGGCGTACTGACCCAGCATAAACGACGACTGGAGTCCTCTGCTGAGCGCCCTCGCTATGTGAAGGGGCCGAGCGAACGCTTTTAGAGCGAAAATCCCATAAACCGAGTACACCTACATCGTTGATTCCACGGTTGCGGAGCCAATCTGCCATAACCTCCGTACCTACAATTACGTAGTCGGCCAATCGAAGACTGTCTGTGTCCACTGTTTCTGGAAGTTCCACATGATGATAACACCTAAAGTCGTGAGCCAGCACAATGGTCTTTGCCCCTTTTCTCTTCGCCATGCGACACAAATACTTGAAATATTTCCGCAGGGGATATTGAAGAAATAACACATCACCTTTGCGAAGAAGTATAGTGCTTTTCGTAACACCTATCAAGTTGAGCAGGAATCCAGTCACTTTATTCTTTTTAAACGTGCGCTTTAGTCCAATGTTGACACCGCCCATCAACGCCACGGTGTCCTCGCTGTCCTGTTTGGCCTTGAAACCTGCCACACCGCTATTGAGATAGTTACGCGATATGTAACATAATCGAAAATTATTCATATGTTTTATTGTTTTCGAGTGCAAAGATAATAAAAAACTTGGAAATGTAATTTATTTTTATTACTTTTGCCGCATGATATTCTATTTTTCGGGAACGGGAAACACACGATGGGCAGCCAAGATACTGTCAACGGCTACAGGGGAGGTTCTCATCAACATGGCTGAAGCGAGACAAGGTGACTGCGCTTTCACACTCAGTAGTAATGAGCGTATCGGTTTCTGCTTTCCCGTTCACGGCTGGCGACCACCACAATTAGTGCGCTCTTTCATTCGTCGTCTCTCTATCAAGGATGCGAAGGGCCACTACTGCTTTGCCTTATGCACGGCAGGTGATAATATCGGCGAGACGTTCGACATTTTTGAACATGACCTCGAAAATGTTGGTCTACACCTCGACAGCCGTTGCTCGCTTATCATGCCTGAGAGCTATGTGGGGCTGCCGTTCATGGATGTAGATCCACCCGAGAAAGAACAGGCAAAGAAGCATTCTGCCCAAGAGCAGTTGGAGCAATATGCCCAACACGTTGTGGAATGCAAACTAACGAATGGACCAATTGTAAGAGGGCATTGGCCACGAATCAACAGCCGTATCATCGGTGGTTATTTTGTCAATCATCTCATTACTGACAAACCTTTCTATGTAGATGAAGAACGTTGCATCAAGTGTGGAAAATGCGCAACAGTGTGTCCTGTAGAGAATATAGATGGAGGGACTGGCAAGTGTCCATCATGGCGACATAACGGCGAATGCCTCACCTGCTTTGCATGCTATCATCACTGCCCCAAACATGCAATCGCTTTTGGCAAACGCACAAAAGGGAAAGGACAATATTATTATAAAGCATACAACCAATAATTTTACAGACTTCAAAATTATGAAACGAATAGCATTTCTGCTGCTCACATATTTGATAAGCCTTACCATATGGGCAGCCAAAGCCAACCCTGAGCCTATGACCTTCAAACAAAGTGACGGCACGGAAATAACCGTTCGGCTTTATGGAGACGAACATTTTTCATGGTATGCCACACTTGACGGTGTGTTACTAGTTCGAACAGGCGATGATTTCTTCATTGCCGACATAGACGAAGACGGTGAACTGAAGGCCACGAAGGTGCGTGCCCACAACCACGCCCAACGTACTTTGGAAGAGAGAAGAATGATGAAGTCGCAGCGACGCGACCGTTTCTTCTCTGAAAAAGCCGAAAAACACCGCTCTTCCTTAAGACGTGTACCTATCGGAAAAGCCAATCCGCCCTATTTCCCACATACAGGATCTCCTACAGCAATTGTCATTCTTGTGAACTTTGCTGATACCACCTTTGTCGTTAATGACCCTGTGAAGACCTTCGAACAATACCTAAATGGTGATGAGCAGCAGGATTTTGGACATGGCGAAGGGAAAAACTACGGTAGCGTACGCCAGTATTTTGAGGATATGAGCTTCGGACAATTCTCGCCGAAGTTTAAGGTCATTGGGCCTGTCACTGTATCAAAAGGCCTGGCTTACTATGGTACCAACAGCAGTTCTACAAAGGACATAAATTATTTGCAAATGCTGAAAGAGGCATGTAGACTGGCGCGACAACAGGAGCTTGTGGACTTTACCGACCCGATATACGACAACGACAATGATAACAACATAGACCTTGTTTATTTTGTCTACGCCGGCTACGGTGAAAGCAATGGAGCACCGTCTAATACTATTTGGCCAAAGTCATCAACAACTACGATTAATTTAGATGATGCAGACATGAAACCATCTGAAGAAACTCCAAACTGTGGCAAAAGTATAAAACGCTTCGGACTCAACAACGAACTCAATGCCAGATGGGGACACAAAGACTTCAAAGAAAATGGCAAGCCTGTGAAACACATCAACGGTATCGGCCTATTCTGTCATGAGTTCAGCCATACTATGGGACTTCCGGATCTCTATCCTTATAATACCTCGGCCTACGTTAACAACCAAGAAATGGAGAACTGGAGTCTTATGGACGGAGGAGAATACCTAAACTATGGCTACAATCCTGCTGCTTACACAGCATGGGAACGTGAAGTGATGGGATGGTTTGAGATAGAAAACATGGGAGAAGAAAACCAACATATTGAAATCAAACCTATCGATGATGACGGAACTGCTTACCGCATCATCAATCCCTCTGATGCAAACGAATACATCATGCTCGAAAACATACAACAGCAAGGCTGGAACAGCGGCGCATGTGGACACGGCCTGCTGGCTTATCATGTGGTTTGGTCAGCAAAAAGTGTTAATCTAACGGACCATCCCAACGACACCAAAGACCGTCCGCGCATGGCTGTTATACCTGCAGACGGCTTGCTCGGCAGCTCATATCTCAGCGGCACATCGCAACCTTGGGGAACTGGTGTCAAATATAAGAGAGATGAGAATAATGTGATTGTACGGGACGAAAACGGCAATCCCGTCGTCGAAATGGATCACATTGTGACTAAAGCTGACTACGATAAACAACACGAAGGCGACCCTTTCCCCGGAAAGAAAAACATCTGCGAACTGAGTTGGAATCTCAGCCTGCCCAACTTTGTATGGTACACCCCAGCAAAACCAGAAGATGCTACTAACGAAGAATATACTACGGACAAAAAATACCCTATCTATCAAACCCTGCGCAATATCTCTGAGGATGTGAACACGGGTATCGTGTCGTTCGATTTTTACAACGACTTCACTACTGCCATCAAGAGCACTTCGCAAATGAATAATGAAATAAGGAATAAAAACAGCGAGACCGTATATGACCTGCAGGGCCGTCGTGTGACGGATAGCTCACAACTTCCGAAGGGTATTTACATCGTCAACGGGAAAAAGTTCGTAGTCAGATAGACTGACATCAAATAAGCCTTTACGAAAAATTTTCATGAAAATTTTCGTAAAGGTTAACGTTTCGGATCTTTGGGTTAATATACGCGCTGACCGAAGATAGCCGTTCCGATTCTGACAAGTGTTGAACGGCATTGGCAGGCTATCTTGTAGTCGTCGCTCATACCCCAGCTTCGTTCACAAAACGAAGGATATTCGGCAAAATACCGTGTTTTCACCTCATCGAAGAAATTGGCAGCCACAAGCATCTCGTGACGTATCTGCTCCTCATTGTCAGTCAATGATGCCATCATCATCAAACCGCAAATGTCCACATTCTTCAATGCACGCCATTCCCCATCAGCCAACAATGCACGACAATCATCGAGTGAAAAACCGTATTTAGTTGTCTCCTCGGCAATATGTAACTCAAGCAACACCTTGATGACACGACCACAACGGGTAGCCTGTTTGTTAATTTCCTTCAGAAGTTTCAGCGAGTCAACGGCCTCTATCATATATATATAAGGTGCAATGTATTTCACCTTATTGGTTTGAAGATGGCCGATGAAATGCCACTGAATATCTTTGGGTAAAACCGGAACCTTTACACGCAGCTCTTGCTCGTGACTCTCACCAAAAATGTGCTGCCCGGCAGCATAAGCCTCCATAATGTCGGTAGCAGGATGGAACTTGCTTACCGCTACCAGCCCTACATCCTCAGGAAGGCTACTTTGTATCTGCCTCAGATTTTGTCCGATGCTCATAGACATCCATTATCTTGGTTTCCATGATGTTGGCTATTACATAGTCAATCATCGTACCACCCATTACTTCTTCTATATTTTTCACCGCCCCATTAAACGTAGCGGCCTGTACCAGATAGGTTACCGTAGAGCGCTTTTCCTTCTCTGTTTTCTCGTCAATCGTAATGAACTGAAGTTTGGCTTTATACCAGCGGTCGTCGTTGGCATTCTCGCTGAAGAATATTTCGCCATATATGGCTGGCGTGATATTCTTCACCTCAAATTCGCCGCTGATGTACGATGACATCTCGCGCGTAATCGTTTCCTCAGCCTCACCGAAAGACAGCGCATCGACAACATAGAGTTCTGTCACTTTTTTCGGCATACCATCTTCCATAGTCCTGTCGTAACGGACAGAGGTTTCAAACCATTTTGCTGTTCTGCTTCTCATTTTACTATATTCTACCTAAACATAAATTTATTTCTGCATGCAAAATTAAAAAATAATTACGAACTATAAACCATGAATTATGAATTATTTTGTACCTTTGCAGCGAAATTTGTAAAAAAGACTGAAAAAATGCCGGAAATTTCCATACGCGGCCTTGAAATGCCGGAGTCGCCTATTCGCAAACTGGCTCCACTGGCACAAGCTGCAAAGAACAGGGGTATTCGGGTCTATCATCTGAATATTGGACAGCCCGATCTGCCTACACCAAAGGTGGCGCTCGATGCGCTGAAACAAGTAGACCGTACCGTTCTTGAATATTCACCTTCACAAGGCTACCGCTCATATAGAGAAAAACTCGTTGGCTATTATGCAAAATATAACATCGATGTTACCGCCGACGATATTATTATAACCTCAGGTGGCTCTGAGGCCGTACTTTTTGCCTTTCTCTCCTGTCTGAACCCTGGCGACGAGATTATTGTGCCCGAACCGGCATACGCCAACTATATGGCATTTGCAATTTCTGCAGGAGCTGTCATTCGCACCATTGCTACGACCATTGAGGAGGGTTTCTCCTTGCCTAAGGTGGAAAAATTCGAGGAACTCATCAATGAACGTACTCGCGCCATCATGATTTGCAATCCCAACAACCCCACCGGCTATCTATATACCCGCCGCGAGATGAACCAGATTCGTGACCTCGTAAAGAAATATGACCTTTACCTTTTCTCTGATGAGGTCTATCGCGAATACATCTACACAGGCTCTCCTTATATCTCAGCTTGTCATTTGGACGGAATAGAACAGAACGTTATTCTAATAGACTCTGTCTCAAAACGTTATTCGGAATGCGGAATCCGCATCGGTGCGCTCATCACGAAAAACAAGGCAGTCAGACAAACCGTTCTGAAATTCTGTCAGGCCCGTCTCTCCCCTCCCCTTATCGGACAAATTGTGGCTGAAGCTTCTTTGGACACACCCGAGGAATACCTACGGGAAGTCTATGATGAATACGTTGAGCGGCGCAAATGTCTCATTGATGGTCTAAACCGCATCCCAGGAGTCTATTCTCCTATTCCCATGGGTGCCTTCTACACTGTGGCCAAACTACCTGTCGATAATGCCGAAAACTTCTGCCGTTGGTGTTTAGAGAGTTTCGAACATGAGGGTTGCACCGTAATGATGGCTCCCGCAGCAGGTTTCTACACCACACCCGGCGCAGGTTACAATCAGGTACGCATCGCCTACGTACTGAAAAAACGCGACCTTGAACATGCTCTCATCGTACTCCAAAAAGCTATAGAGGCCTATCCCGGAAAAAAGGATTCATGAACCTGCCACTATTCTTAGCCCGTCGCATCAACCACGATGAAGGCGGCTCACGTAAAGTGAGTCGTCCTGCTATACGTATAGCTACCATAGGGGTTGGCATCGGGCTGGCAGTGATGATTGTAAGCATCTGTGTGGTGTTGGGGTTTAAGCATACCGTCCGAAACAAGGTAATCGGCTTTGGCAGTCACATTCAATTGGCGAATATCCAAACCCATCAGACCGGCGAAGAGCAACCCGTTCTTGTGTCTGACTCTATCCTAGGTGTATTGCGTTACTCAAAGGGTATAGCCCACGTGCAACGATATGCCTACCGGCAGGGAATTCTGAAAACCGACGACGACTTTCTCGGAGTTGTGCTCAAAGGTGTCGGACCGGAATTTGATACGACATTCATCGCCTCTAATCTCATTTCTGGCAATGTTCCTGAATTTTCCGACAAGTTAAGTTCCAATAAATTACTCATTTCAAAATTCATGGCCGACAAACTGCGGCTAAAAACCAATGACCGGCTGTTTGCCTACTTCATCGACCAGAATGGTGTCCGACCACGAAGATTCACTATCTGTGGCATCTATCAGACTAACCTCTCACAATACGATCAGCTCATCTGTTTCACCGACCTCTATACGACTGTAAAACTAAATGGCTGGCTGGATGATATGGTAAGTGGAACAGAGCTGACTGTATGCGATTTCAATATGACCGACGAGATAGCTGCGAAATTTGCCAAGCACATCAACGGCACAAAAGACTCAGCTGGCAACGTCTACTCGGTAGCCACAATCCGACAGCTCAACCCACAAATCTTCTCCTGGCTCGACCTGCTCGACATGAATGTCTGGATTATCCTTGCGCTGATGATAGCCGTTGCTGGCGTGACTATCGTCTCTGGCCTGCTCATTATTATTCTCGAACGAACAACAATGATAGGCATCCTCAAGGCTTTAGGTGCGCGCAATGACACTATCCGCCACACGTTCCTCTGGTTTGCGGCTTTCATCGTCGGCAGAGGAATGCTATTTGGCAATATTCTTGGCTTTGCCCTCGTACTGATACAAAAACATACTGGAATAGTCCATCTTGATCCACAGACCTATTATGTATCAACAGTACCTGTGGAAATCAATCTATCTCTAATCCTGCTACTCAACATAGCTACACTCGTTATCAGTATTTTCGTACTCGTGGCTCCCAGCTATCTTATCTCGCATATCCACCCAGCAAAATCCATGCGCTACGAATAAGCGAAGATTAAAAAGAAGATTAAAAATCAAACTTTTTTGAAAAAACTGCACAAAAAATTTGGAAATGTGCATGGAAGTGATTACCTTTGCACAAAATTTTTAAAATTGTGCAATGAAATCAGTACAAAGCTTCAATAAATGTATTGAACGGGCAATAATTGAAAATTGGGAGCAAGACTCGCTGACAGATTATCAGGGCGAGACGCTCCAATATCGTGATGTGGCCCGCATCATAGAGAAACTTCATATCGTTTTTGAGGAAAGTGGTATCCAGTGTGGTGACAAGATTGCCCTATGCGGCCGCAACAGCTCCCATTGGGGTGTAGCTTTTTTGGCAACACTTACTTATGGAGCAGTGGCAGTCCCTATTCTTCATGAGTTCACCGCCGACCAAGTGCACAACATCGTGAACCACTCTGACGCGCGGTTGCTTTTCGTTGGCGACTGGGTAGCTACGGGCATCAATGTGGAGGCTATGCCGACCCTTGAGGCCATTATCAACCTACCCGACTTCTCGCTAATGGTGTCACGGAATGAAAAAATCAGTTATGCCCGTGAACACTTGAACGAAATGTTTGGCAAGAAGTATCCCAAATTCTTTCGCAAACAACATGTGTCATACTATGAGGACAAGGCGGAGGAGTTGGCGGTCATCAACTATACCAGTGGCACGACAGGTTTCTCAAAGGGTGTGATGCTTCCTTACCGTGCTCTATGGGGAAATCTTGACTTTGCTCTCACCGAGCTGGGCACGACAATCCCCCATCATAGCAACATGGTATGTATTCTTCCTATGGCTCACATGTATGGCATGGCTTTTGAGTTTCTTTTCCCTCTATGCCATGGAGTACACCTTTATTATCTTAATCGTTTACCTAGCCCGTCACTTATCGCCAAGGCTTATGCTGAGCTAAAACCCTCGCTGGTCATCGCTGTTCCGCTCATTATCGAGAAAATTATCCGCAAGCGCGTCTTCCCGAAGATACAAAACCATGCCATGCGCCTGTTGCTCAACACGCCTATTCTGAACAAGAAAGTGAAGCAGAAGATATGTGAGCAGGTATATCAAGCTTTCGGTGGCAATGCATATGAGATTGTCATCGGCGGTGCAGCATTGAGCCAGGAGGTGGAGCAGTTCCTCATGAGCATCGACTTCCCCGTCACCGTGGGCTACGGTACAACTGAATGTGCTCCGCTCATCAGCTACTGCGATTACCATTATTTCCGTTCACGTTCTTGCGGACGGCCTATCTACCATATGGAATGCCACATTGATAGTCCTGACCCAGAAAATATTGCGGGCGAGATACTCACACGCGGCACAAACGTGATGCTCGGATACTACAAGAACGAGGAAGCCACGCGCGAGGTACTTGACAGTGAAGGCTGGTACCACACAGGTGACCTCGGCACGATGGACAGCGATGGATTTGTCTACATCCGCGGACGGTTGAAAAACATGCTGCTCAGTGCCAACGGTCAGAACATCTATCCCGAGGAGATAGAGGATCAGCTCAACTCAATGGCGATGATAGCCGAGAGTGTTGTTATTCAAGAAGGTGACCGTCTTGTGGCACTTGTCTATCCCGACATGGAAGAGGTTGAGTCCATGGGCTTTGGTGCTGAAGAGGTGGCCGGACTAATGGAGGAAAACCGGTTGCAGCTCAACCAACTACTCCCACCTTTTAGCAAGATAAGCGAGGTGAGAGTCAGAGAAACCGAATTTGAGAAAACACCTAAAAAGAGCATCAAACGCTATTTGTATCAACCGTAATGAGTTAAGAATTTTATAATCGGCAAATGGAAGAACACGGATAAATACGGAACAATCCTTCATCCTTCTTCTCTCATCCCTTATTCATTACAAAAAAATGACTATTCCTAGTTTTAACGAACTCATACAAAAGAGCATCATTGATCATTGGGATCTTGACGCACTTACCGACTATAAAGGTGCAACTCTGCAATATCACGATGTGGCTCGCAAGATTGAAAAGCTACACATCATGTTTGAGCATAGTGGTGTGCAACGTGGCGACAAGATAGCTCTTTGCGGGCGCAATAGCTCCCATTGGGCAGTGGCCTATCTTGCCACACTTACCTATGGAGCTGTGGCTGTGCCAATTCTTCATGAGTTCACCGCCGAACAGGTTCACAATATTGTGAATCACTCCGACGCGCGGTTGCTTTTTGTAGGCGACGTGGTGGGTCCCACCATCGACCCTACCAAGATGCCCCTTCTCGAAGGCATTATCAACATTCCCGACTATTCACTTCTGCTTTCGCGTACTGATAAACTTACCTATGCCCGAGAGAATTTGAACAAGATCTTCGGAGAACGTTACCCTAAATATTTCCGTAAAGAGCATGTCAGCTATTATACCGAGCAAAGTCCTGATGAACTAGCGCTCATCAACTACACTAGCGGCACGACTGGTTTCTCCAAGGGTGTCATGATACCCTACCGCGCCCTATGGTCTAACTTTGATTTCGCATGCGAGGCTATGGGCAAGCATCTGGAGGGTGGACAGAACGTCATCTCTATACTACCGCTTGCTCACATGTACGGCATGGCCTTTGAGTTCATCTACGAATTCCTCACTGGCATGCACATCTACTTCCTTACTCGAATTCCCTCACCAGCTATTATCGCTGCAGCTTTTGCCGAGGTAAAGCCTGCCATTATCATTGCTGTGCCCCTCATTATCGAGAAAATCATCCGCAAGCGCGTGCTTCCCCGTCTGCAGACGCGTCGAATGCGCTTGTTGCGTACCATGCCCGTCGTCTCGGGTGTGGTCAATGAGCGCATCTGCGAACAGGTACGTGAGGCCTTCGGCGGAAGGTTTTACGAGATTATCGTCGGTGGAGCTGCTTTCAATCAGGAGGTTGAGCAGTTCCTCTATAACATCAGTTTCCCTTATACTGTAGGCTATGGTGCTACCGAGTGCGCCCCTATTATCTGCTATGCTCCGTGGGACGAATTCCAACCAGGCTCCTGCGGGCGAGCTGCTAAAAATATGCAAGTGCGCATACTCAGTCATGATCCAGAAAACGTTCCTGGTGAGATTTTGGCGAAAGGCCCTAATGTAATGCTTGGCTACTACAAAAACGAGGAAGCCACTCGCGAAACCATCGACGCTGACGGTTGGTACCACACAGGTGATCTCGGTACTATGGACAACGAAGGAAACGTTTATATCAAAGGCCGCTCCAAAAACATGCTCCTTGGTGCCAGCGGACAAAATATATATCCCGAGGAGATAGAAGATCAGCTCAACTCCCTGCCCCTTGTGGGCGAGAGTATCGTTGTACAGCGAGAAGAGAAGATCGTCGCTCTTGTCCATCCTGACTACGACGAAGCCCAGTCACTCGGACTTACTAACGATGACATTATCCGACAGATGGAACAAAACCGTCTGACACTCAACCAAACCCAACCGCCCTATTGCCGTATCGCAGCCATAGATCTCCATACTGAGGAATTTGCAAAAACACCCAAGAAAAGTATCAAACGTTATCTTTATCACTAGGTCACAGCCAAGAAAAAGGAATTAGACCATGGCGTAGGTGAAATTCGGACAATGGTCTTTTGCTGAAAATTCTCTAGGGAATTTTGTATGAAAAACAAGCTTTCATGGAAAATTCCCTAGAGAATTTTTCGTAAAGACTCTTTCTTGAAAAGAATTATTCGTAACTTTGCAAACATGAAAATGAGCAACCTAACCATATACAAGGCTAGCGCAGGAAGCGGAAAAACCTATCGACTGGCACTTGAAATCGTGAAGAGACTTATCGTAAAGCCTACAGCCTACAAGGAAATTTTGGCCGTGACATTTACGAATAAGGCTACCGAAGAAATGAAGCAACGAGTGCTGATGCACCTCTACGGCATGTGGAAAGGTCTGGAAGAGAGTAAAGGCTTTGCCGCTGATGTAGAAAGAGAGCTGACTACCATAAACGGTTATATTTTCAAAGAGCGTATAAGCGAAAGAGCTGGCACGGCACTATCGCTCATCCTTCACGATTACCACCACCTGCGTGTGGAAACCATTGATGCTTTTTTTCAACGCATTCTGCGTGAGTTGACTCGAGAACTCGATTTGGCAACAGGACTTAAGATAGAACTTGGCGATAAGTTAGCTGTCAGAGAGGCGGTTGACTTGCTCATGGGCGAAATGAAAGCAAGTAGCGATATGCTGAAATGGATTCTCGCATTAGTAAACGAGCAAATGGATGAGGATCGGAGTTGGAATGTGACTGAAAAAGTGAAATCGTTCGGTGAGAACATCCTCAAAGATTTTTATAAGGGAAAGGCCGACCAACTCTCTAAGATTATAAGTAGAAAAGCGTTTTTCCCAAAATACACCGAGTTACTAAAGACTCTCCGCAACGATGCCAAGCAGGCTATCATCGTCTATGCCGACCGTTTTGAGCATATCATGGCGGAGGAAGGAATGACTTTAGATTGTTTTGCGAACGGGAAATCGGGTATCATCGGCTACTTTCTGAAACTTAAAAACGACTTTACTGACAATGAGAAGATGTTGGGTAAACGTGTGGTCAACGCACTTGAGAGTCTTAATCCGGAAACATGGCTGCGGAAAAACGATTTAAAGATACATCCCGAATGGGTCGATGTGGTCCGAAACCGGCTACTGCCATTGCTCATGGAAGCAGAGACAACGAGAAAGAAACAACTGAAAACCTATAAATCGGCAGACCTTACTCTGCGTCACCTATACAAGCTGCGACTATTAGGTAACATAGAGAAGAAGGTGAGAGAGATGAACGAAGAGTTGAACAGGTTTCTGCTGAGCGACACTTGTGGCTTGCTCGGCGGACTGATCGCTACAGGTGACGCACCTTTCATTTTCGAAAAGACTGGCGGACCACTGAGCCACATCATGATTGATGAGTTTCAGGATACCAGCCGATCACAATGGTACACTTTTAAGATTTTGCTCGAAGAGTGTTTGAGCCATAGTGATAGTACAGGGATTATCGTAGGCGATGTAAAACAGAGTATCTACCGATGGCGTTCGGGTGACTGGCGATTATTAGCCGATATCCAGCAAGAAATGAACGGCATACCTGTCAAGGAAGAGCAATTAGACAAAAACTACCGTTCAGAAGGCAATATCATCGCTTTCAACAATCGATTCTTCACTATAGCTGCCGATTTGGAATATCGGCAGCTGAGAGATACTGTCGGCGAGGAAAAAGCCAGCCAACTGAAACGGGCCTACCAGAATGTGGAGCAGCTATGTTCAAAAGAAATGCCATGGAAAGGCGAGATTAGCATCACATTGCTTCCTAACAAAAGTGAAACAACGACCATGACATATGCCGAGCAAACACTCGCATTGACCAAGGAGCGTATTGAAACGTTGTTAAATGATGGTGTAGAGCCGAAAGAGATAGCTGTTCTCGTCCGATCGAACCAAACCATACAAGACCTTGTACAATATCTTCAGCAAGAGTTTCCCACCATCAATTTCGTATCCGACGAGGCTTTCCGCTTAGACTCATCGGCTGCGGTGAATATTCTTATCAATGCCATGCGCCTGACAATACAAAATGACAACCAACTTGCCAGAGCGATTGTTGAAAAAAGCTATGCTGAAGGACTCTCCCCCCTAAATGAGGCTACCCCCTTATACGACCTTGCCTGGAGCATCTTCGCGAAACTTCACCTTGAGCGGTTTAACATGGAAAGTGCTTATGTGTGTGCCTTTTTCGACGAGTTGGCACATTTCATACAAGAACATAACACGCCAGATGTGAAAAGTTTCCTCTCATATTGGGACGATACGTTGCACGATAAAACCATTCAAAGCGACAACGCTACTGGCATACGGTTACTCACCATTCATAAAAGCAAAGGATTGGAATTTCCACATGTTCTTTTACCCTTCTGTGATTGGACTCTTGAAAAAACATATACCCTTTGGTGTGAACCCACCGAAGCACCCTATAATCAATTGCCTATTGTCCCTGTTGATTTCAGTGCCAGAGGAATGAAAGACAGCATTTACGAGGATGCTTATTGGCAGGAACACCTTCAAAACATGGTAGACAACCTGAATCTACTCTATGTTGCCTTCACCCGCGCATCAAAGAGTCTGTATGTTATTGGCAAGCAAGGTGAGAAGAACAGGCGGTCACACCTTATCGAAGAGGTCATCGACAGTGAAGAATGGGGAGAGGAGAACGGTGAGAGAAGAGAGGAAAATGGAGAGAGGAAAGTATGGCGGAAAGGAAGCCTTGAAGACGTCATCGACCCCTCCAGACCTCCCCAAAGAAGAGAAGATCCATCAACCAAAAGCAACGTCAGCGTTACCCCCGACAACGTATTTATTCGAGAGCCACTTACCGTCAAATTAGACATCAAGCCTTCTGGGCGTCATTTCGAGTTTCTGCAAAGCAATCAAAGTCAGACTTTCCTGCTATCCGACGAGGAGAAAAAAGACAACACTTTCATCCAATTGGGTAGCCTACTCCATTACGTACTCTCGAACATTCGCACCCTCGATGATGTTGATCACGCTATTCGACAGTTAGAAACGGAAGGAGTCTTGCCTGATGGCGACATACACCCCGATAAACTCATCGCAATGCTTCGTGAGCGGCTCCACCACCCACAAGTGTCCAAATGGTTTTCTCCACATTGGCTGGTACACAACGAATGCAATATTGTTTACACCGACCCCGACACAGGTGAAACCGTCAATCGTCGTCCCGATCGTGTGATGACAGACGGTAGGCAAACCATTGTTGTCGATTTCAAGTTTGCCACGCCATCACCGGAACACCAACGCCAAGTGGCGCTCTACACAGGATTGCTTCGTGAAATGGGCTATGCCAATGTCAGTGGCTATCTTTGGTATGTTTATAGAAATCAAGTCATTAGTGTTTAGAGATACATTATGAAAAAAGACAGTTTCCTTGCCCACGTTGCCAATGATCTCCTCACAATCTACGGTACTGATCTTTCTCGCGTAGCCGTTGTTTTTCCCAACAAGCGTGCCTCACTCTTTCTGAACGACTACCTTGCACGCATCAGCAGGAAGCCTGTTTGGAGTCCGTCTTGTCTCACCATCAAAGACTTCTTCAAACAACAAAGTGCGCTTGAGTACGTCGACCCCATTAAAGCTATATGCGACCTCTATAAATGCTACATAGACATAACGGGAGAGGATGAGACACTCGACCACTTCTATGGTTATGGGCAAATCATCGCATCCGACTTCGATGATATCGACAAGAATCTGGCTAACGCAAGAAGCATCTACAGAAATGTCGCCTCACTCCATGAGCTCGACGACATCTCTTTTCTCACACCCGAGCAGAGGGAAATCATCACCCAGTTCTTCCTAAACTTCAATCCCAGCCATCAAACCGTACTTAAAGAACGATTCATCAAACTTTGGGGTCGGATGGCCGACATCTATGATGCCTACCGCAAAAGACTGCAAGAGCAGGGGAGGGCCTACGAGGGAATGCTTTATCGCGATGCGGTTGAGAAAGCCGAGCTCCGGCTCGACTACGACCACTACGCATTTGTGGGATTCAACCTTCTGCAAAAAGCCGAGGAAAAACTCTTCCGATATTTCAAACAGACAGGCAAGGCAAGATTCTATTGGGATTACGACCATTACTACCTTGACAACCCGCTAAACGAAGCAGGAGAATATATGCGCCGCCATCTGGAGCATTTTCCCAACGCTCTTCAAGATTCCGGCAACGTGCTTTTCCGTCAACTCGACAACAAGGAACATCCAAAGACCGTCAGCTATATCTCGGCATCTACAGAGACCATGCAGGCCCGCTACATTTCCACATGGTTGCAGGAGAATAACCAAGAACGTCAGAAAGCTGGAAGCCGCACGGCTATCGTACTATGCGATGAGCGGCTGCTACCTGCAGCCATACACTCACTGCCAGAAAACACTTTGGCCAATATCACAACCGGCTATCCGCTTGCCCAGACACCTGTCGCCGCACTCATCGCCAAGACAACAACCAAATGGAAAGGCACATCTGCTGACAAAGAAAAGACCCGCAGACTTTTTGAGACACTACTTACAACCATCAAGGAACTCAATGCCCCCCTTTCGTCCCCCGAGGGGGACACAGATGTGTTCGCAGCGAAGGAAGCCTCCCTTTGGGAGGGAGAAGGGTTGTCTTCCCTCCTTATCGAGTCTGCATTCCGTGCCTACACAGCTGTTAACCGTATCTACTCGCTTGTGGAATCTGGCGATCTGACCGTTGACCTCCCCACCCTTTCAGCACTCATTAGGCAAGTCATCGGTCAAACCACCATACCATTCCATGGCGAACCGGTGAAGGGAGTGCAGATAATGGGAATGCTCGAGACGCGCAACCTCGACTTCGACCACCTGCTCATCCTCTCCTGTGGCGAGGGGAACATGCCGAAGGGCATGAACCACACATCAATGGTACCCTACAACATCCGTCGCGCCCACGAGCTGATGACATCCGACAACCGTGCCGCCGTCTATGCTTACCACTTCTATCGTCTGCTCAGCAGAGCCGGCGACATTACCATTACCTATAATAATGCCACTACCGACGGACAAACCGGACAGCAGAGTCGGTTCATGATGCAGTTGCTCACCGAAAGCCACCACCCCATCCGACATTACCAACTCACAGGCGGACAACTGCCCATGACGACACGACCGATTGCATTGCCCTCTCCTTCGGGAAGAAATGGGGAGGAGGTTAGGCTTTCTCCTTCTGCCATTAACCACTATCTGCGTTGTCAGCTAAGATTCTACTATGCCCACGTGCAGCATATCAGAGAGCCACAGACCGACGACCCCACCGACAACCGCATCTTTGGCAACATTTTCCATCGTGCCGCAGAGCTGGCCTATCAAAGTCTCGCGCCAAACGGAGGAGAGGTAACACCGACTGCCATCACCGATCTGTTAGCCAACGAGGTACAAATTGAGCGATTCGTAGGACAAGCGGTCAAAGAAGAGAGAGAGAAAAACTCTACTCCGAAGGAGATAAGAGAAGAACTCTTGGGTCACTTGCTTATTATCAAGGCTGCGGCCAAACGTTATCTCTGCCAATTGCTCGAAACCGATGCGACCCTCGCACCATTCCATATCATCGGGTTGGAGATAGAGGTGGAAGAGCCCACCCTCAACCACTCCCCAAGGGAGGGGAGTATATATTGCTCTTCCAAGAGTAGTGCTAACCAGACTCCCCTCCCTTGGGGAGGTGCTGGGGGTGGGTTTCACGGCTTTATCGACCGTCTTGACCTCATCCGTACAGCCGACGGGAAGCAGCGCATCCGTGTAGTAGACTATAAGACTGGCCATGCCCCTGCACAAGCCATAAAAGAGTTGGAACAGGTGTTCTCTCCAAAGGGTATCGACAAATGTCATGGCGACTACTATCTGCAGGCCATGCTCTATTCGCTCATCGTCAGCCGATCGGAAAAGCTTAACCCCAACCGGTTGCCCGTCAGTCCGGCATTGCTCTTCATCCGCAACGTGAGGAAAGACGATTACGACCCGACACTGGCGATAGGTGGTGAGCCCATCACCGACATCGAAGTCTATCGCCAGCCTTTCGAGACCGAGCTTAACAGCGTGCTCCGGCAAATCTATACCGAAGAAGCCGTTTTCGAACCGACAGGCTATCCTGCACGCTGTCCTGAATGTCCTTATCGTACTCTATGCTTCACACCTTCTGACAATCATTGAAGGCACTGCTCTCGTGGCAAAATCTTTAGCCGTCAAGCTTTTGCCCTTGCAGGGCGAATGTTATATGTCCGCCTTACCCAGAGCGATGCACTGGGCTGGGTGAGGTTAGCCTTATAGGCCGTTTTATTTATATTGGTGTCCGCTATAATTTAAACATGTTAGTCCGGATGTTCTATAGATAAAGGGATTATCTCTGACTCAGAAAAACGGGTCTTGCAAAAAACGGCCT
>CAJOIW010000010.1:141930-157026 GCA_905234845.1 uncultured Prevotella sp.
CCCTTTCAGGGCGCAATTTGCTTGCAACATTTACCCAGGGCGTTGCCCTGGGCTATGGGTTATTGGCCTTGCAGGCTGATTTTTTACCGGACACCAATATTTTATTTACTGGATACCAATAAATTGAAAAGTGTAATTGATGCATAGGTTTTAGACTCGTAAAGCAGCCCTTTTAATGATCTAAAGCTATCGTTTACATGTCATAAAGCTATGGTTTACACTTACTAAAGCTATGGTTTACACACCCTAAAGGACTGCTTTAGACAAGAAAAGCATAGCCTTACGATTCTGACAAAGAGACAGAATGAAATAAATACCACAACAATTGAAAAGTTGAAAGGTCTCGTTGTTCAACAATTGAACTTTTCAACCTTTCAACTTTTCAACCTTACCTGTGGGAATGCCGTTGGAAATCAGAATGGCAGGTCGTCGGCAGCCTCTCCCTCGGCAGTCGGTGCGGGAGGGAATGGAGTGGCATCAGCTACAGGGGCTTGGGAATCGGCAGGTGCCGCAGGAGCATTGATGACACCAGGCGCTTGAGCAGGCGGAGGTGACTGCACGCCTATGGTGGCAGGATCTACCTGACGCACGTCATAGGCACGAATGCTATTGAACCAACGACCATTATACTCATGTGCATCAATATCGAAAAAGACCTGTATCTCCTGACCGATTTGAATATTAAAACGGCTTAATCGGTCTTCACCCATTACGGAAAAGACCATCTTACGGGGATACGACTCATGGGTCTCGATGACAAAATCTTGTGCTTTCCACTCGCCACGCTGAGAAACACCGCTTCGCGGCTCGGTGGCATGAATAACTCTTCCTTGTAATTCCATTGTTGTAACTTTTATTTATTTTAATTCTCTTTTTCGGCTTTTCGCTGGCGAAATTAGTAAAATTGTTTTAAAAAGGAAAACTTTTTGTTGTTTTTTTTGTCAGGCATCATGTTTTTTTGTATTTTTGTACCTTGAAATAATAAGACTAACAATTCAAATCAGAACAGGAATATGAGATTTTCTCTTTCAAGCAGTGCACTCAGCAATCGCCTGCAAGCCTTATCGAGAGTAATCAACAGCAAGAGCTCGCTGCCCATACTCGACAGCTTTCTCTTCGAAGTAGACAACAATGTGCTCACGCTTACTGCCAGTGACAGCGAGAATGTGATGCGGTCTTCCATAGGTTTGGAAGACTGCAAGGAGAAAGGCGCCTTTGCCGTACCTGCAAGGACGATGTTGGATGCTATGAAGGAATTGCCAGAGCAGCCGCTAACGTTCGATGTAAACATAACCGACCTCACGGTAAAAATTATCTATCAGAATGGTCTATATACATTCTCGGCTCAGAATGCTGAGGAGTATCCGCGTATGCAGCCCATGCCCGACGGTGCGACAGTTGTGACGATGGGAGCCGCTACGCTGGCAGACAACCTGACTCGCACGCTCTTTGCCACAGCACAAGATGAGCTACGCCCAGTAATGAACGGTGTATTCTTCGATCTGACACCCGAGGGTCTGGCCATTGTGGCAAGCGATGGCCATAAGCTGGTGCGCAACCGTAATTTCGGTATCAAGAGCGATGCCCCGACATCGTTCATCCTACCGAAGAAACCTGCCACCCTGCTGAAGAACGTGCTGAACAGGGATGGAGGTGACGTGGTCATTAAGTTCGACAACCGCAGTGCTGAGATTCAATTTGCCGACGGTCTGCTCTGCTGTCGCCTGATTGAGGGTCGCTATCCAAACTACAACTCGGTTATTCCTCAGAACAATCCTAACGAGCTGACCATTGACCGCAAGGCATTCATCAGCGCGTTGCGCCGTGTCATTCCGTTTGCCAGCGAAAGCAGTCAACTCGTCAGACTACACATCGAGAACGGAAAACTGGAACTCTCGTCTGAAGACATCGACTTCGCTACGAGCGCAAAGGAATCCGTCACATGTGAATACAACGGTAGCCCCATGAACATCGGCTTCAAAGGCAGCTCACTCTCTGAGATCCTAAACAACCTTGACGGCGATGAGGTGACCGTGCGTCTGGCCGACCCGAGCCGTGCCGGCATTATCGTACCTGCCGTGCAGCAGGAAGACGAGGATGTGCTGATGCTGATTATGCCAATGTTGCTGAACGACTGAACCAAAGAGTAATGAAACTGAATATTGACAAGCCCCTTGTAGTCTTCGATTTGGAGACTACGGGGCTCGATTTGGTTAAGGACCGAATTATACAAATATCGTACATCAAGGTGATGCCCGATGGTGAGGAATTGCGAAACAACATTCTTATCAACCCAGGAATACCCATCCCCAGAGAGGTAGAGCAACTTACCGGAATTACCAACGAGACTGCCAGAAAACAGCCGACATTCAAGGACATCGCAGAGAATCTAAATAAGGAGTTTCAAGGGTGCGACTTTGCCGGTTTCAATTCCAACCACTTCGACATTCCCCTGCTGGCTGAGGAATTTCTACGTGCCGGCATTGATTTCGACTTCAGTAAAGCAAGGCTGATTGACGCTCAGACAATATTCCATAAAATGGAGCGACGCAACTTGGCAGCCGCCTACGAGTTCTATTGCGGAAAGAAACTGGAGGAGGACTTTGAGGCACATCGTGCCGATGAGGACACCGAAGCCACCTATAGAGTGCTCATGGGACAACTCGACAAGTATAATCCTGAAGTGCAGCCCGAGCCCGACAAGCATCTGCCTAACGACATGAACGTGCTTGCCGAGTTTTCCAAGACGAACGACAACGTTGACTTTGCCGGACGAATAACCTGGAAAACGATTAACGGACAACGCGTGGAGGTGTTTAATTTCGGAAAGCACAAGGGAAAGCCCGTCACCGATGTCTTACGTAGTGATCCTGGCTATTACGGGTGGATTCTCAATGGCGACTTCACGAACAACACGAAACAGGTGCTTACCCGCATCAAGCTTCGCGAAATGAACAAATAAAACCATATCATCAAACAAGGAGAACGTAACATGCTTAAAGGGAAAAAGATTGTAGTCGGAATCACGGGAAGCATAGCCGCCTATAAAACATGTATCATCGTGCGTGAGCTTATCAAGCAAGGCGCAGAGGTGCAAGTGGTGATGACGCCAGCCGGAAAAGAATTCATTACTCCGCTGACACTTTCCACACTTACCCAAAAGCCTGTTATCAGCGAGTTCTTCACACGTCGCGACGGCTCATGGAACTCTCATGTGGACCTCGGGTTGTGGGCTGATGCCATGCTCATAGCCCCCTGCACAGCCTCTACACTTGGCAAAATGGCCAATGGAATTGCCGACAACATGCTTGTCACGACCTATCTGTCGATGAAAGCACCTGTTTTTATCGCCCCAGCCATGGACCTCGACATGTATGCCCACCCGTCAACCCAGCAAAACCTCGACCGTCTACGGTCGTTTGGCAACCACATCATTGAAGCTGGAAGTGGTTTCTTGGCCAGTGGCCTTGAGGGCAAAGGCCGAATGGAAGAGCCTGACAGAATCGTAGAAGTGCTGGAAGATTACTTCTGTGAAGCCAACAAACCCTCTTTGCAAGGTAAAAATATTCTGATAACAGCCGGTCCTACCTATGAGAAGATAGATCCTGTGCGCTTCATCGGCAACTATTCGAGTGGAAAGATGGGATTTGCCTTGGCCGAGGAGTGTGCTACACGAGGAGCTGATGTCACACTCATTGCCGGCCCAGTATCCTTGAAATGTTCTCCTGCTATCAAACGAATTGATGTGGAAAGCTGCGACGAGATGTATGAGGCAGCAACATGTCTGTTCAAGCAGCAAAACGCAGCTATTCTCTGTGCCGCGGTGGCCGATTTCAAACCCGAGCAAACCACAGCAAACAAAATAAAGCGAGAAGGCGACGGACTAACCCTCCATCTCACGCCCACCCATGATATCGCCGCCGCTCTTGGACAGATGAAGTCAGAGAGCCAACGTCTTGTCGGCTTTGCACTTGAGACCAATGATGAAGAAGTCAATGCCGCTAAAAAGCTGAAAGAAAAGAATCTTGATTTCATTGTTATGAACAGCCTCCGCAATGAGGGCACATGCTTTCAGTCTGACGAGAACAAGATATCCATCATATCCAGTTACGGACAAACAGACTATCCTAAAAAAAGTAAAGCAAAAGTGGCTGCCGACATTATTGACGAGTTGGCAAAAATCATCTGAAGACACATTATTTATATATGTTTCATTATGAAGAAAACGGCTAATCTGATACTCGCTCTCATTACCCTTCTCTGCATGCAAACGCAGGCGCAGGAGCTTAAAGCGACTATCACCATCAACCATAACCAGGTACAGGGAACCGACAATAGCGTGTTCGAAAATCTTGAACAGACGCTAACCCAGTTTGTGAACGAACGCCAATGGACAAGTCTTCAGTTTCAGAAGAACGAACGCATCAACTGTAACTTCAACATTACCGTAACCAAGTACGACCGTTCGTCCAATATGTTCACATGCAAGGCTCTTATTCAAGCCAACCGACCCGTTTACAACTCGGCATACACCACAACCATCTACAACAACACCGACAACGATTTCAACTTCGAGTTTGCGCAGTTCGACCAATTAGAGTTCAATGAGGAGATGGTAGACCGCCAGCTGACAGCACTCTTTGCCTACTATGCCTATCTCATCATCGGTCTCGACCTTGACACCTTCTCACCTATGGGTGGCGAAGACATCCTTCAACGGTGCATGAACCTTACCAATAACGCCCAGAACCTGCAGTTCCCCGGATGGAAAGCATTTGACAACGACCGAAATCGTTTTGCCATCATCAACGACTATCTCGACGGTGGTATGAAACCCTTCAGGCAGCTACAATATGATTACTATCGTCAAGGGCTTGATGAGATGGCCACCAATGTGGAACGCGGACGCACTAACGTGACTACTGCCCTCGAAACCCATCTGAAGAAATGTCATGAGGACAAACCCCTGAGTCTGCTTCCCCAGATATGGACCGACTACAAGAAAGACGAGTTGGCTAACATCTACAAAGGCAAAGGCACACAGAAAGAAAAAGAAAGCATCTATGAACTGCTCTTCTCCATTAATGCCAGCCAGAATAATTCGTGGGAGAAAATAAAAGAATAACATGCTGACACAACTCTATATCAGGCACTACGCACTCATCGAAGAGCTTGACATATCCTTCCACGAAGGATTTTCAGTTATCACGGGAGAGACCGGTGCAGGAAAAAGCATTATCCTCGGAGCCTTGGGGCTTCTCTTGGGCAATCGTGCCGAGATGCGCTACATCATGCAAGGAAAAGAAAAATGCACCATAGAAGGGCACTTCAACCTCAGCGGCTACAAACTCGATGAGTTTTTCTGTCAAAACGATATAGACTTCGATGAAAAAGACTGTATTATCCGTCGTGAGCTAAACATCAACGGTAAGAGTAGGGCTTTCATTAACGATTTACCAGTTCAAGTTAATGTCATGCATGAACTTGGTGAGAAGCTCATCGACATTCATTCACAACACCAAAACTTATTGTTGCGTAATGAAAGTTTCCAACTTAATGCCATTGACACCATCGCGCAGGATGAAAAGCAATATGCTAACTATCAAAAAACTTATCGAGAATTCATCGATATAAAACGCCAAATTGAGTATTTAGAAAAGAATATAGCAGATGTACGACAAAGAGAAGACCTGCTACGTTTTCAATATAAAGAACTTACAGCTGCTCAACTCGATAACTGCTCACAAGAGGCTCTTGAGCAGGAAAGCAAGGCCATGAGCCATGAAGAAGATATCAAACGAGCACTTTATGCTTCGTCGGATATGATCACGGGCGAAGATAATAGCATATCAATGCGACTCAAGGCCGTTGCCGACCATCTTCACAATATAGAAGACTTGCTACCAGAATGCAAAGACTGGTTGCCGCGTATCGACAGTTGCCGCATTGAGCTCAACGATATCGCTCACGACATCAGCGCCACCATTGACGGAATAGCTTACGATCCCCAAAAACTTGAGGAGATAAACAACAAACTCAGTACCATCTATGGCTTAGAGCAAAAGTACCATGCTTCTAATATAGAAGAACTTATTAACCTGCGCGACGATATTGCTACCAAGTTGTCGACAATCGACAACAGCGATGAGCAACTGCAGGCTGCCCGCCAACAAGCGGACTCACTGCTAATGACATGCAAAGAAAAGGCCGCCATACTCTCGGCCACACGACAAAAAGCCGCTAAAAAGGCTGAGGGCGATATTCTTGCCCATCTCCGGCTATTGGGTATGCCCAAGGCACAATTCTGTATCAACTTTGAAGAGAAACCACTATCTGCAGACGGATGCGACAAGGCCGTATTCCTATTTTCCGCCAATTCCAACATAGCCCCCCAACCTATCCAGCTCATCGCTTCAGGCGGAGAAGTGTCACGTGTCATGCTTGCGCTGAAAACACTCATCAGCAAGACCGTCGGACAACCTACCATTATCTTCGATGAAATCGACGCAGGAGTCAGTGGCAGTGTGGCTCAAAAGATGGGAGAAATGATGGCCGACATGAGCAAATGTGGCCGACAGGTCATCTGCATTACCCATCTGCCCCAGATTGCGGCAAGCGGACAAAACCACTATCGCGTGGAGAAGAATGAGACTGATAAGGGAGCCGTCAGCCGTATGCAGCTCCTCAACGATAATGAACGTATCACTGAGATAGCCCAGATGCTAAGCGGCAACGACATCACTCAGGCAGCCATCAACAATGCAAAAGAACTGTTGGCACATCGCAAATGATAATCCAAAATGGAAATAATATGGAAATAATAAAGATGAGAACTATTATTATAACCCTATTCACCTATTTATTCAGCTGTCAACTTATGGCTCAGCCATCTGCTGTACAAAAGGCAGCAAAGTCAGTCTTCACGCTTACTACTTATTCCCAAGACGGCAAAGAGATAGCTACTTCAGAGGGTATCTTTGTCGGTACTGACGGTGAAGCCATTTCTACGTGGAAACCATTTGTAGGAGCTATCCGCGCCACCGTTACCGACGCAACTGGGAAAATATCCGAGGTCGCAGAGATTATCGGAGCCAGTGAGCTCTACGACGTTTGCAAGTTCCGCATTACCGGTGCCAGCATCCCCGCCAAGCTATCCCCCACTCCTCTTGGTGCCGGAAGCAAGGTCTGGCAAGTAGGCTATGCTTTGAAAAAGCCTGAAATTAAGGAAATGACTGTTAAAAGTATTGAGTCCTTCATGGAGCAATACACCTTCTACATTGTCTCCTGCCCTTCAGCCACCAACCTCCGGCCATCAACCCTTGTCAACGCAAGCGGACAAGTCGTCGCGCTTTCACAACTGCCCACCAATGCGGAGGGAACAGAAGACGCTGTGCTCCATGCTGTAGACATCAACTATCCTAATCACTTTGCCATTGCCAACGGACTCAGTACTACTGACCCCATACTCAGTCAGACAAAAATACGCAAAGCCCTTCCCGACAAAAAGGAGGACGCTCTTCTTGCCCTCATCATGACACGGGAGCAAGCCGACTCGTTACAATATGCTCAGACTGTAGATGCCTATATCAGTAAATTTCCGAACGAGATTGACGGATATGCTGCTAAAGCCACGAGCTACGTCAACGCCAACGATTTTGCTGCCGCAGACGGGGAAATGCAACAAGCCATCAAAAAAACCGCCCAGAAAGACCAGGCACATTCTGAGTATGCGAAAATCATTTATCAGAAAAACATCTACAAATCAGAAATCCCATATGCAGACTGGACACTCGACAAGGCGCTTGCCGAAGCCCAAACCGCCTATCAGCTCAATCCCCTACCTGCCTATCAGCACCAGCAAGCGCAAATCATATTTGCCAAAGGCGACTATCAACAAGCATACGAAATGTTCATTGCTCTTGCCGCCTCTAACAAGGAGAAACAAGAAGATAGCGGCATGACACCTGAACTCTATTTCGAGGCCGCACAATGTAAAGCAAATCTCCAAGCCCCACAAGAAGAAATCCTGCAACTGCTCGACAATGCCGTCAACACCTGCCCCCAACCCCTCACTAACATCGCAGCCCCCTATATCTTCGCACGTGGACAAGCCTATGATGCTGCCGGACAATATCGGAAAGCCATCAGCGACTACAACACCTACGACACCCTGATGGTCTTCCGCGCTGCCCCAGAGTTTTACTACATCAAATACCAGTGCGAGGTGAAAGCCCGCCAATATCAGCAGGCCCTCAGCGACATCGCACATGCCGCCGTCCTCAATCCCCAGGAGCCTACCTATCTTGCCGAACTTGCCTCGCTCAACCTCAAGGTAAACAGAATTGAAGAAGCTATCAAAGCCGCCGACCTCTGCATTCGTATAGCACCCAACTACCCTGATGCCTACATTGTGAAAGGACTTGCCCTCATCCACAGTGGCAAAAAAGCAGAGGGCCTGCAGGCACTTGAACAAGCCAAGGACCTCAACGACGAGCGCGCGCAACCACTCATCGAAAAATACCAGTAAAATTTTTCGTTTTTCCCTTTTAGCTTTTCAACTTTTTTCGTACCTTTGCACCCGCAAACAAAAACACACTGGTTCCGTAGCTCAGTTGGATTAGAGCAACTGCCTTCTAAGCAGTAGGTCTTGGGTTCGAGCCCCAACGGAATCACGAAAAATAGCTCCGATTATTAGGCAATCACTAATTAATCGGACTGTTTTTTGTACGAGAGAAACACCAAATATACAATATAAGACGCCTCTCTGCCTTGTAATTGCTTCTTTTTCACAAAATGAGACATATACATCTCCGAAAAATTCCCTAGGGAATTTATTGTAAGAGGTCGTCTTTCAGACAAAATTCCCTAGGGAATTTCATGCGAAACATGTATCTTTCATTTTTGATTTACCAAATATGAGGTATCATTTGGTGATTTTTTGAGAGAAAGATTTGTCTTTTTCATAAAAAATGAGTACCTTTGCGGTGTATCAAAAGATATATTTGCCTAAACAGACGACAGGCAAGAAAACAGAAACATATAGAAACATCATCAATAAATAATCAAAAACCAATTATGGCTAAGGAAAAGAGATTTATCACTTGTGATGGTAACGAGGCTGCGGCTCATGTGAGCTATATGTTCTCGGAGGTAGCTGCAATCTACCCCATCACTCCGTCTTCGCCTATGGCGGAGCATGTTGACGAGTGGGCCGCACGTGGCCGCAAGAACCTCTGGGGACAGAATGTCTCTGTACAGGAGATGCAGTCGGAGGGTGGCGCCGCTGGTGCATTGCATGGCTCGCTGCAGGCTGGTGCGCTGACCACAACGTTCACCGCGTCGCAAGGTCTGTTGCTCATGATTCCTAACATGTACAAGATTGCGGGCGAGCTGTTGCCCTGTGTGTTCGACGTGTCAGCACGTACACTGGCTTCTCACTCGCTCTGTATCTTCGGCGACCATCAAGACGTGATGGCATGCCGTCAGACGGGTTTCGCCATGTTCTGCTCTGGATCGGTTCAGGAGGTTATGGACCTCACGGCAGTGCCTCATCTGGCTACGCTGAAGACGGGCGTGCCGTTCGTCAATTTCTTCGACGGTTTCCGCACATCGCATGAGTATCACAAAATTGAGGTAATGGAGCAGGACGACGTGGCTAAGCTCGTTGATCCCGCCGACATTAAGCGTTTCCGCGACCGTGCACTCTCACCTGAGCGCCCCATGACACGCGGAACAGCCGAGAATCCCGAGACCTTCTTCACCCACCGCGAGGCCTGCAACAATGTCTACGACACGGTGCCCGAGGTTGTGGAGAACTATCTGGCAGAGATTTCGAAAATCACCGGACGCGAGTATCACCTCTTCGACTACTACGGAGCAAAAGATGCCGAGCGCATCATCATCCTCATGGGCTCAGCTACCGAAGCTGCCCGCGAGGCCATCGATTATCTCATGGCTCAAGGCGAGAAGGTCGGCATGGTGGCCGTTCACCTCTATCGTCCGTTCTCTGTAAAACACCTGCTCGCTGCAGTACCCAAGACGGTGAAACGCATCGCTGTGCTCGACCGCACGAAGGAGCCTGGAGCAGAAGGCGAACCGCTCTACCTTGACGTGAAGAGCGCGTTCTATGATGTTGAGAATAAGCCTGTTATCGTTGGCGGCCGTTATGGTCTCGGTTCAAGTGACACCACACCTGCAAAGATTATCGCCGTGTTCAACAACCTTGCCCTGCCCGAACCAAAGAATCACTTTACGGTAGGTATCGTGGACGATGTGACATTCACCTCGCTACCCGAAGTGGAAGAGATGGCTCTCGGCGGAGAAGGGATGTTCCAAGCCAAGTTCTATGGACTGGGAGCCGACGGAACCGTTGGTGCCAATAAGAATAGCGTAAAAATTATCGGCGACTCGACCGACAAGTATTGTCAGGCTTACTTCAGCTACGACTCGAAGAAATCGGGTGGTTTCACCTGCTCGCACCTGCGTTTCGGCGACACGCCCATCCGATCGACCTACCTCGTGACCACGCCTAATTTCGTGGCTTGCCATGTACAGGCTTACCTGCACATGTACGATGTGACGCGCGGTCTGCAGAAGAATGGAACGTTCCTGCTGAACACCATCTTCGAGGGTGATGAGCTGGTTAACTTCATGCCTAACAAGGTAAAACGCTACTTTGCAAAGAACAACATCACCGTCTACACCATCAACGCCACGAAGATTGCACAGGAGATTGGTCTGGGCAACCGCACCAATACCATCCTACAGTCGGCGTTCTTCCGCATCACTGGTGTAATTCCCGTTGACCTCGCAGTGGAACAAATGAAGAAGTTTATCGTGAAGTCGTACGGCAAGAAAGGTGAAGACGTGGTGAACATGAATTACGCTGCCGTTGACCGTGGAGGCGAGTACAAACAACTGGCCGTTGATCCCGCATGGGCCAACCTGCCTAACGATGAGGCCATGGCCGACGATGCTCCCGCATTCGTGAAAGAATTGGTGCGCCCCATCAATGCTCAGGCTGGTGACCTGCTGAAAGTCAGCGACTTCGTGAAGCAGGATACCGTTGACGGTTCTTGGCAGAACGGCACAGCCGCCTACGAGAAACGTGGCGTAGAGGCGTTCGTTCCCGCATGGAACAAGGACAACTGTATCCAGTGTAACAAGTGCGCCTTCGTCTGCCCGCACGCTGCCATCCGTCCGTTCGTACTGACCGACGATGAGCTCAAGGGCATCGATGTTCCGACTATTGAGATGAAAGCCCCCGCTGCCATGAAGGGTATGCATTTCGTGATAGAGCCCAGTGTGATGGACTGCCTCGGTTGCGGCAACTGTGCCGATGTTTGTCCAGGACATCCGAAACTCGGCAAGGCACTTACTATGGTACCGTTCAATCCCGATGCAGAGGGCATGAAGAAGATGGCCAAAGACTGGAACTATCTTGTAACGGAGGTAAGCTCGAAGCAAGACCTCGTAGACGTGAAGTCGAACGTGAAGAACTCTCAGTTCGCCCAGCCACTCTTCGAGTTCTCGGGAGCATGCTCCGGTTGCGGTGAGACACCTTACGTGAAGTTAATCAGCCAGCTCTTCGGTGACCGCGAGATGATTGCCAACGCCACAGGCTGCTCGTCTATCTACTCTGCTTCTATCCCCTCTACACCTTATACCAAGAACGCCAAGGGGCAAGGTCCCGCCTTCGACAACTCACTGTTCGAGGACTTCTGCGAGTTCGGTATGGGTATGGTGCTCGGCAACAAGAAAATGAAGGAGCGCGTCACCATGCTGCTCCAGCAGATGATTGACGCTGAGGGCAAGAGCGAAGAATACAAGGCTCTGGCCAAAGAGTGGATTGAGAACAAGGAGGATGCTGAAAAGACAAAGGAGATTGCTCCGAAGCTGCGTGCTTGCATCGCCGAGAGTGCCTCTCAGGGCTGCCCCATCTGCAAGGAGCTCCAGACACTCGACCATTATCTTGTGAAACGTTCGCAATGGATTATCGGTGGCGACGGTGCCTCCTACGACATCGGCTACGGAGGTCTCGACCATGTCATCGCCAGTGGTGAAGACGTAAATATCCTCGTGCTCGATACCGAGGTGTACTCGAACACAGGCGGCCAGTCGTCGAAGGCTACCCCACTCGGTGCCATCGCACAGTTTGCCGCTCAGGGTAAGCGTATCCGCAAGAAAGATCTCGGCATAATTGCCACTGCCTACGGCTATGTCTATGTGGCTCAGGTGGCTATGGGTGCTGACAACGCTCAGTGCCTGAAAGCTATCCGCGAGGCAGAGGCTTATCCTGGACCGTCGCTCGTCATTGCCTACGCTCCGTGTATCAACCACGGTTTGAAGGCTAAGGGCGGTATGGGCAAGAGCCAGGCAGAGGAAGCCAAGGCCGTTGAATGTGGCTACTGGCACTTGTGGCGCTACAATCCTCAGTTGGCCGACGAGGGCAAGAACCCGTTCTCGCTCGACTCAAAGGAACCGCAATGGGAGAAATTCCGCGACTTCCTCCTCGGCGAGGTACGCTACCTCAGCGTACAAAAGGCTTATCCCAACGAGGCCGACGAGCTCTTCAGCGAGGCCGAGCGCATGGCCAAGCTCCGCTACCAGAGCTACGTCCGCAAGACACAGGAGAATTGGGAGGAGTAATATCCACGAACAATTGTATAGGGTTTAATCCTATGCCCTATTAGTCAAGTGGCGCATCCGAAACAGATGCGCCACTTTTATATATAAACAATACTCAGAAAGACCCACTTTACAATCAATAACAAACGCTGTCTACAAACAATAATTACTGGCGGAGTTGTTTGACGGGAAAGGTGAAATAGGTTTCGGGATAGGGTTCGTCTTTGAGGGTGAAATGCCACCACTCTGTACTGAGGGGCTTGAAGCCGTGGCTCAGCATGGCTTTGCGAAGAATCATACGGTGGCGGAATTGTTCTTCGGTGATGGTGCGGCCTGTGGGTGATTTGCTATTATCGCCAGTATATTCGCCTGTCTCGGGATTACCACAGAAGTCGGGATGGCTCTCGGGGCCGAACCAATCGAAGGTGCCTCCCATGTCGAGCTCTTTCTCTGTCTGCATGTCGAAGAGGGTCAGGTCGACGGTGCTTCCGCGCGTATGTCCGCTTTTTGCCATGATGTACTCCTGATCGAAGGCACACTCTTGTCAAGGTCGGGATAGAAATAGTTCTTCATGCGGATGTCGCTGA
This sequence comes from uncultured Prevotella sp., assembly GCA_905234845.1. Taxonomy (GTDB): domain Bacteria; phylum Bacteroidota; class Bacteroidia; order Bacteroidales; family Bacteroidaceae; genus Prevotella. Next base: position 155,145 of record CAJOIW010000010.1, read on the forward strand.
GGTCAGCCGCCCACCTTACGAAATGGTCCACGCCACACTGTGGCCGGTAGGCATCGTAGATTTTCAGCCGATAACCTTGCTCCCTTACATCGTCGCTCACTTCGAGTAGGGCTTTGGCAGCTTGTTTGGTAAGCAGCGCTGTGGGTTCTTGGTAACCGTCGATGCGGTCGCCTACGAAGTTATAGGTTCCGAAGTAGCGAATCTCCAGAATAGCATCGGGAACGACATCGGTCAATGTGACAAACTGAGTGGTGTCATCTGTGGGGGATGTGGCAAGTGTGCTGTTACCTGAACGATATGTACCGACAACTGCCACGCAGCCAACCATAAAAATGGCTGCAGCAATCCATAGTCTTGATTTGTTCATCTTGTTTAAACCTTTTTACTGATACACATCGATGAAATGTCTCGACATGTGTTCAGAACGAATAGCCGAGGCCGAGGGAAATATATTCCTTGTACATCCAATAGCCGTGATGATCGTCACGACGACGGTTGTCATCAAAGCGAGGATATACGAAGATGGTACTGCTGATATATTTGTTGACCCGCAGACTGAAGGTGTTTTCCCATTCGTACTCCACACGATGGAACGAAGAGTAAGCCTTCATGCGTGTCTTCCAACTAATGGTATTTGAGATTTTCCAATTGAGATTAGCCGTGAAAAGCGAACCGAAGTCGTCATTGGTGTGCCGATGCTCGGGAATACCGTTGGCAGCAAGCAGTGACTTGCGACCAACGTATTTGAAATCGTAGGACAATGGTGCGAGGTGTATGTCGCCAGTAAGGCGACTTTTGAACCAGTTGACTTTATAGTCCATACCGATGGAGACATTAACTTTGAGGGGAGATGTGAAATCGGAATAAACCTTTGGATCGTTACTACGATAGGTGCGCATGAGTTGTGTCTGTGCCTCAACCTTCAACGTATAGTACCACCGCTTGGTAGCTTGCAGACCAAACTTCGAGGTAAACCGCAACAGGTCGGTATTGGTTTTCAGCGTGTGCAGTGTGTCACTACGCGAAGAGAGCATACCGAGCTTTATCTCAAGAGTGTTATCCCAGGTTACCTTCTGCTTGTTGTTGTAATTGGCGTGGAGGTTAATCCACGAGAGGAAGGAGTAGTTGCTCTCGCCGCCCTGATACCAGTTACCCGAGATATAGTTCTGGAAAGCCTGCAAGCCCACGTCACCAAAGAATGTCCAGAAATTAGGCCGTTTCACGACGACATCCACATTTCCGGTTGTCGGGTCTATGGTATTTGGCGACACTTTTTCTACAATGTTGGGTTGCGAGCTGATGGTTGCAGTCTGCGACGTGAGCGTCGGACCGATGATGTCGAGCTGACTCTGCGTACTCATCACCAAATCAGGACGGTTTAGATAGACTTTGAGTAGGGCAAGGTCAATCTCAGCATCCTCAATGGTTCCACTCGATGGTGTGATGCTGAACTGGTGACGGGCAATGTTGTGGTAGAAGGTCATTGGTATGAAGAGGCGCGAATAAGTTGTCCGCTCACTGCTAACGGCATGGAGGGGAAGAGAGTCAATATGTTGCCGGCAGGTTTCGAGTGAGTCGATGTAAGCCTGCACACGCGGAGAAACGGTATCGGCCGACATCACCCTTATCCCGTTGCGGCCACGTGTCTGGGCAACGGAAACAGTAGCTACCACCAGCAGCATAAGCAATAAACACTTCTTCATGGCTGCAAAGATACAACTAAATGACCGAAAATGCAAATTTCTTCGAGGTTTTATGAAAAATGAATGACCGTCTTTCAGATAATGCAGAGTCAACCAGCAAGTGCAAGTTGGGTGCAAAATTATGAATAATGTTTGAAAAACTCTTCTTTTGGTGTGTTAAAATTCAATTTTTCCCTTGG
>CAJOIW010000011.1:0-18214 GCA_905234845.1 uncultured Prevotella sp.
GGGGGCTTACTTTTTCAAAATTATGTCCACAATGCCTGTTTATCGGCATTGCGGACACATGATTGGTCGCTTTTCAACTTTTAGCGGACAGCAATAATAGTTTTTAGTTTTTAGTTATGTATGCAACCCGTAGATTCCGCTATTGTCCCGTGTGCGGTTCTTCTCATTTCGAAGCCAACGGACCGAAAAGCCTTCGCTGCAGCGACTGCCAATTCGAGCTGTTTGTCAACGCCAGTGCGGCCTACGTGGCGCTCATCTACGACGACCAAGGCCGGCTGCTCGTCGTGCGCCGACGTTGTGAACCCGCCCGTGGCACGCTCGACCTGCCTGGTGGCTTTGCCGATGCCGGCGAGACGGCCGAGACGGGCGTGGCCCGCGAGGTGAAGGAGGAGACCGGCCTTGACGTGACCAACGTGCGCTTCCTGTTCAGCCTGCCCAACATCTATCACTATAGCGGCGTCGACATTCCCACGCTCGACCTGTTCTTTGCCTGCGAGGTGAGCGACCTCGCTACGCTCCGTGCCGGCGACGACGCCGCCGAAGTACTCTGGCTACGCCCCGACGAGCTCCACCCTGCCGACTTCGGCCTCGCCTCCATCCGCCGCGCCGTGGAAAAGTTGAAATTAGCAGCGGAAGAACACGGAGGGACACGGAATTAAATTCCGTTTTCATTTACTTTTTCTTCGCGTCAAACTTATAGTTAAAAGTAAGCGACACGTAATGATGCAGGAACGAGCTGCCACCCTCGGTGAGGGAGGTTGCCGTGACATCGCTGAAGTTGTTGGTTGAACGGTTAAGGAGGTCCTGGGTATAGAGTATGAGGTTTGCCTTATTCTTCATGAACTTGTAGCTGACGCGGGCATTGAGTAGAAAACGATTAGTGTTCATTGCATCGGACATGTAGCCGCGGTCAAGAAAGAAGTCGGGAATGAACTGAAACTCCCAAGTTTTCAATTTGTAGCTAAAGGTGAATGCGGCACGGTAGTTGTAGATGTTCTGCCGTGGCTGGTTACCGTTGCTATAGGTGTAGCGATGCCAGTTGAAGTTCTGCCCGAGGAACAAGAAGAAAGCCCCATTGGAGTATTGCAGGTTCAGGCGCTCGGAGAAATCAGAGCTGCGCTGACGGTTGTAGGTGATGCCCGTAGCATCATCCACCAGTGTCATGATGCCGTATGACTGGCCGTAGCCCTCAGAGATGTCGTTTCTGACATGGAAGCCTTCGCCAAGGTCGCGTTCGTAACTGAGGCTGGCTCCCCAACGCTCACCGCCCCTGACATTCTGTTTCTGGGCGCAGTAGGCTCCCGTCAGTGAGTTATAGTGGAGGATGGTGCCGATGGGATTGTAGTTTTTGCTATAGTTCACGGAGAAGTTCAGCACTTGGCTGGCGTGGGTGAGCATCGAGGAAATGTTGAGGCTGGCACTCAGCGTGTGAGAGGTCTTTAAGTCGGGATTGCCCAACGTGACATAGAGCGGATTGGTATCGTCTCGATAGCCTATGCAGTCAATGAGGTCGGGACGGTTGGACGAGTAAGCGATGTGGCTGCTGAGTCGGGTCTGCTTTTGCAATCGGTAGGTCAGCTCCAGTGTGGGCGTGGCAAGCAGAAGAGTGCGACGTGCAAGCGTGTCGAGCCGCCCGCGTCGGTAATCCGTCTGCTCATGCCAATGGGTAAGGTCAAGCATGGGCTTTGCGCTGAATTTGCCTTGCGTGAAGTTGGTTTCCAAATAAAGAGTGTTGCGCCATGTGTCATCATCGCGTCGAAGGCTGTTGGCAAGGTCGAGTGTGTCGGCACGGTGCCGCTGCTCGTCGCGGAAGTTATTGTTGTAAGCGGTTTGCCAACTAACCATCGCAGATAGGCTCTTGCCAAAAGCACGTCGGGCCTGCACACTGGCTTCGGCTGTGAGGTGGTGGGTAGGGGCGTGATAATGTTGGCGGTCAGTCTGAGTTGTACCGCTTTGAAAATACTGGTATAAGCCCGTTGATTCGCCGTTACTCTTCTTGTTTTCGTATGTCAGTAAAGCCGATACACTGAGTTCGGTCTTTCCGAGCAAAGAGGACAGATTGCTCCTGACGTTTGTCGAGAAGCCTTCCTCGGTAGATAGTGAGTGATAGTCGGAAGTGTTTGTCATTGTATTGGGATTTGCAAGGTCAAAAGTCTGTTGTTTGTTTTCCATCGTTGTGCGCTTACGATTGTAGGTGAGGTTGGCAAAAACATTCAACTTCGTGTTCGTAGAGAGGTTAAAAAAGGAACTGAAGTCAACGGGGATTTTCAGGTCGTGCTGATAATTACTGCTCGTCTGGTCAGTCTCGCTCGCAGTAGTGCCGGGCAGATAGTTCTGTCGGTTTTCCCAGCTGTCTTTTCGTTGGTCGGTGTGGTTGGCTCCGCCGTTGATACTCCAATGGCTTGGTCGGTCTACTTTGTACTGAGGCTTCCACAGATGGCTATAGCCCGCCACTCCCATTTGCTGACGGATGGGATTGATGGTTCCATACGAGCTACTGCGGTTTATCGTCATCGCATTGATTTTCGTCGGGTCGTCGGCTACACGACCATATAGCATCAGCGGGTCGGTGTCGCTCAGACGCATGGCTCGCAGGTGGGCGGCATAATTCTTGCTTGTAAGCCCCTTCAGTTCCGTGTCACCATAGATTTTGTCCATAAATCCCGGTTTGATGGTCACGTCGAGCACATGTTCCTCTTTGCCGTCGGCCACACCTGTCTGCTGCTCGAAATCACTCTTCTTGTCGTAAGCCTTGACATCCTTCACGGCCTCGACGGGCAGCAGGTTCGTCAGCATAGTCTCGCTGAATGCTTGCTGTCCGTTCATCATCAGTTTCAGCGGTTCACCGTTCCATAGCAGTTTGCCGTTATTGACGCTTACGCCTGGCAGCTGTTCTATCAGTTCTATCAGCCGTGCACCGTCTTGAGTCTTAAATGCCTCAGGATTGAACACCACAGTATCGCCTCGCATGTAGAAACGGCGTATACGGCCTACCACCGTCACCTCATCTAATAGGTGCTCGTCCATCTTCAACCGGAAATCGTCGATTGTCACGGTGTCGCGGTCGTTGTTGCCCATCCGCTGCACCGTCTGACTGTGATAGCCAAAATAGTTCGCCGTGATGCTCAGCTTCGACATTTCCATTTGACAGGCATGATGAAACCATCCAACAGAGTCGGTTCTGGTCGTACTTTGGCTGACGCTGCGCATGTCGAGCGACTCTTCTTTGAACACAACTTCCGCTCCTGGAAGCGGTTCGCCAGTGTCTGCATCTACTACACGGCCTTTTACGATGTCGGCCTGTACCATGACTGCGCCCAGCATGAGCGCAAGGATAATCGTGATGAGTTGTCTTCTGTTCATAAGGCTCTATACAATATGTTCCTCTGCACCCCCTTACAGCACCTTTAAGGAGTCTCTGTCCTATTTTTACGTAGAAGCGTGGCACTGATTACGCCCACTCTTCTATAGGAGGTCCTGAGAAAACCTTGCATCTTGAATGGTGTAGAACAGCCCACGCTATATGCGCGAACCATCATACTCCCTTGCGATGCTTAAGAAATTTCTCAGGTTTCCTATAGCAAGAGAAGCATAACGCTTTGTTATTTCAATAAGTCATGCATAAATGATATACCTACCATAATGCGTTGCAAATATACTAAAAATATTCAATTATCACTTCTGTTTTTACAGAAATTTTAGAAATTTGAAATTAAATGAAGTGCAAAAGTTAGAATATTCGCGATTTGGCTATATAAAAAGCAAATCCGCAACCCTGTTTCGGGCTGCGGATTTACATTAGTTATGGTATAAAAAATTGAGAGAAAAAAGTGAAACTTCACAGCTTCATGGATTGTTTTACTAATTTTTGTTTTATAGAGAAAGCATAGAAAAAATCATTTTTTTGCCTGTCACTCTTCTTCGAACAAAAGATTTGCAGGTTGTAAATCGCCATTAACAGGTGTGAGCAAAGGAGGTAGCTTTTGCAAATTGCTTTGCTGCAAGGTGTCGACCTTCGTAGAGTCGCCGCCCAGTGCTACCGACATGCCGGGGATGGCTGCTGGTTGACCGTCCATCTCGGGATAGTCATGTTGGAAGGGCATTTGCAATGCACCTACCAGAGTGATGATGATGGCCACCATGGCTGCTGCCTTGAACAGCGGCATCAAACGCCGTGTAAGGCTGATGGTGCGAGCCTTCACTGTGGGTTCCTCGCCCACAAGCGAGAGGATACGCTCGTCAAAGTCGTCACCCAGCATGGTGCGCTGTGCCTCTTCCTGTGCATAGATGAACAGTGGACGATACTGCTCCAAGTCGGCGGGAATGTCGACCTGGCTGAAGAACGTGCGAAGAATCTTCTCTTCCTCGAGCGAGGTCTCGCCGTTCCAGTAGCGCTCCAAGAGCTGGTTGATATACTTATAATCCATAGTTCTCAATTTTGCTGAATTTTTGTTTTATCGCCTGTCGGGCGCGGAAGATGTTCACTTTCACTTGTTCTTCGCTGATGCCCATCACGTTGGCGATGTCTTTGTAGCTTTTTCCTTCGAAGTCGCGCAGTTGCATGGCGGTGCGTTGTTTCTCAGGTAAGCTGTCGATGAGCCGTCTCACGGTGTCGATGCGGTCGTGGCTAACAGCCTGTTCGTAGGGTGAAGATTTGCGGTCTGGTGTTCCGTGTGCCTTCTCGTCAAGCGCCTCGTTCTGATTGTCGGATCGACGCAGATAGTCGAGCGAGAGGTTTCGGCAGATGGTGGTACAGAAGGCTTCTATAGAGTCGATGGTCTCCCACGTGTCACGCCTGTTCCAGACCTTTATCAGTGTGTCCTGTACGATGTCTTCTGCCTCTTCGCGGTTTTGCGTGATGCGCAGGGCGAGCCTATAGAGCATGTCCTTCAGCGGCAGCACATCATTTCGGAAACTGACGTTTTTCATCTTCTCTCTGTTAGGATGACGATTGGTAAAAGAAAAAGTTACAGCGCAGTGCAACTTTTTTCTGATTTTTCTCTATTTTGATTTAATTATTTAATGTTGAGAATTCAACTTTTCAACTTTTGACAATGGTGCCTTGTCCTTCTTTACCGATAGCATCGGCACGGGTGATGATCACACGACTCACTCCAGCCTCAACGGCAGAAAGGGCATTCTCTATCTTGGGTAACATACCGCCTGTGATAATCCCGTCGACCTTGAGCTGTAAAAAGTTGTCGCTGGTGATTTCTGAAATGACGGAGTTTTCATCGTCAGGGTTGCGCAGTACGCCAGCCTTCTCAAATGCGAACACAAGTGTTACGTCATATTGTGTTGCCATGGCCTTTGCCGTTTCCGAAGCCATTGTGTCGGCATTGGTGTTGAGCAAATTACCTTGCCTGTCATGGGTGAGCGGGGCAATGACAGGAACGGAATTATTCTCGATGAAATGGGAAATTTTTGAAGCGTCAACGTTTTCCACATCGCCTACGAATCCATAGTCGATACCGTCTTTGGGAAGGCGCTTATGTGAAAGGATGACGTTGAGATCGGCGCCAGTCAGTCCGATGGCATCGAGACCGAGCGCTTGCATTCGCGCCACGATGGTCTTGTTGACCAGTCCGCCGTAGACCATCGTCACTACGTCGAGCATCTGTCGGTCGGTGATGCGTCGGCCGCCTATCATCTTCGTCTCTATACCCAAAGCCGTAGCCACAGCCGTAGCCCGTCGTCCGCCGCCATGAACGAGCAGTTTTCTGCCCTCAATGGAGGCAAACTGACGGAGCAAGTCTTCGAGCTGAGAAGTGTCTTCAACCACGGCTCCGCCTACTTTTATGATGGTGAGTTTTTCTTTCATTTATTCCAGATAAGTATAACCATAGAGGCCGGAGCGGTAGTTGCTGAGGAACTCTTTTCCTTCCTCAAGTGAGATTTTGCCTTGCTTGACACTCTTCGTAACCCATATCTCCAGTTGGCGTACGAGTTTCTTGGGATTGAACTGCACATATTCGAGTACCTCCTCAACGGTCTCTCCGTCGATAATCTGGTCAATGTGGTATCCTCCGTCTTTCACGGAGATATGCACGGCATTGGTGTCGCCGAAGAGGTTGTGCATATCACCGAGGATTTCCTGATAGGCTCCTACCAGGAATACACCGAGGTAGTAGTCTTCGTTGCGCTTCAAGGCATGCACGGGAAGTACGTGGGAGACGTGGCGGTTGGTGACGAAGTTGGCAATCTTTCCGTCCGAGTCGCAGGTGATGTCCTGCAGTGTGGCGTTGCGTGTGGGTCGCTCGTTAAGGCGTTGGATGGGCACAATGGGGAAGAGTTGGTCGATGGCCCACGAGTCGCTGAGACTCTGGAAGAGCGAGAAGTTGCAGAAATACTTGTCGGCCAGCAGTTTGTCGATGTTCATGAGTTCTTCCGGCACATGCTTGAGCTGCTTCGCCAGTGCATTGATCTCGTGGCACACGCTCCAGTACATCGCCTCTATCTCGGCACGGGTTTTCAAGTCAACGATGCCATGGCTGAAGAGGTCGAGCACCTCCTCGCGTATCTGTTCGGCATCGTGCCAGTCTTCCAACACGTTGCGTGGTGAGAGGTTGTCCCATATCTCATAGAGGTCTTTGACAAGCTGATGCGAGTTCTCGTCAGGCTCAAACTCATCGGGCATCTCGGGCAACGTGGCCGTCTCCAACACGTCGATGATTAGTACGGAATGGTGTGCCGTGAGCGACCGTCCGCTCTCGGTGATGATGTTGGGATGCGGGATTTCGTTCTTGTTGGCGGCATCGACAAACTGATAGATACAGTCGTTGACGTATTCCTGAATGGAATAGTTCACAGAGCTCTCGCTCGACGGTGAGCGTGTACCGTCATAGTCGACACCCAGTCCGCCTCCGCAGTCTACGAAGTCTACGTTATAGCCCATTTTGTGGAGCTGCACATAGAATTGTGCTGCTTCGCGCAAGGCAGTTTGTATTCGTCGGATTTTCGTTATTTGTGAGCCGATGTGGAAATGGATGAGCCGCAGGCAGTCGCGCATACCTTTCTTGTCCAGTATGTCGAGAGCCTCAAGCAACTGGGCGCTGGTTAGTCCAAATTTTGATGCGTCGCCTCCGCTCTCTTCCCATTTGCCCGATCCCGATGAAGCGAGCTTGATGCGTATGCCGATATTTGGACGAACATTGAGTTTCTTTGCCACACGGGCGATGAGCTCCAACTCGTTCATCTTCTCCACGACGATGAAGATTTGTTTTCCCATTTTCTGTGCGAGCAGTGCCAGCTCAATATACGACAGGTCTTTGTAGCCGTTACAGATGATGATGCTGTCGCTCTGACACTGCATGGCAATGACGGCGTGGAGCTCTGGCTTAGAGCCAGCCTCGAGTCCGAGATTGAATTTCCGTCCGTGCGAGATAATCTCCTCCACGACGGGTTGCATCTGGTTGACCTTGATAGGATAGACCACGTAGTTCTCGCCTTTGTAGTCGTATTCCTTAGTGGCTTTCTTGAAGCAACTCCATGTTTTTTCGATGCGGTTATCGAGGATGTCGGGGAAACGCAGCAACACGGGCGGTGTGACATCGCGCAGGGCAAGTTCGTCCATCACTTCACGCAGGTCTATTTGTGTCTGGTTCTTGCAGGGAGTGACATAGACGTTACCTTTCTCGTTGACGCCGAAATAACTGGTGCCCCAACCGGCGATGTTGTAAAGCTCGCGGGCATCTTCAATGGTCCATTTCTTCATCTTTCTCTCTTCTTTTTAGGTCTTTAAAGACTTTGTTGTCATTAAGGACTTTAAGATCGTTATCGTTTTTGCTTGTTATAGTTGCAGCAGGTTGCGGAGATGGGCTACGGTATCGGCTATTTTCTCAAAGTTGTCCATGAGATTCACATCGAGTGTGTAGCGTGCCTTAGCATAGAATGATTCGCGTTGACGGAGTTGTTCCTCTATGAAGGCTGCCACCTCGTCATGGGTTTTGTTGAGAAGCAGCGGTCGCACTCCCTTTCCCATTTTCAGGTGGGCATGGAGCACTTCGGGAGCTGCCTTCAGATAGACGGTAGGTGCCTGCTGGTTCATGTAGTCCATGTTGTCGAAGAAGCAGGGCGTACCCCCGCCGCATGAGAGCACAATGTTCTCAAATTCGGCTACCTCGTGGAGCATGTTACGCTCTATGCGCCGGAATCCCTCCTCTCCCTTTTCGTCAAAGATTTGCTTGACTGTCTTGCGGTGGCGTGTCTCGATATACCAGTCGAGGTCGTAGAAGGTCACGCCGAGTGCCTTGGCGAGTTCCTTTCCTACGGTAGTCTTGCCGGCACCCATATAGCCGATGAGGATGACGCGAGTCATGATTTTTTCTTCTCCGATGCCGCCTTTACGATGTTGATGCACTGCTGATAGGTGAGCTCATTGGCTTTGTCGTGCAGGTTTTTGGGCAGGCGATAGTTGTTGCCGTCGTAAGCGATATAAGGTCCGAAACGGCCTTTGAGAATTTCGAGTTTCGGGTCTTCGTCAAACTTCTTCAGGTGTCGCTGCTGCTCTTGGCTGCGATGGGCATCGATGAGCTGGATGGCGGTGTCGAGGCTCACGGTAAGCGGGTCTTCTTCCTTGGGCAGTGTGGTGTATTTCTTCTGGTGAAGGATATAGGGTCCGAAGCGTCCGGCGCCGATGACCACGTCGCTGCCCTCATATTGTCCGAGGGTTCGCGGCAGACGGAAAAGTTCGAGTGCTTCGTCGAGTGTGATGTCGTCCATGCTCTTTTCTTTAGGCAGTTGCGAGAAGCGTGGCTTCTCCTGATCTTCGGCGCTGCCAATCTGCACAACGGGTCCGAAGCGCCCAATCTTCACGAACACGGGTTTCCCGCTTGCGGGGTCGATGCCTATCTGCCGCTCACCGGCTTTATGCTCGGCGCGGGCTTTCATTACCTTGTCGACGGTGGGTGTGAACTTTTTGTCGAACGACAGCATCATCTTTCCCCACTCCTGCTTGCCTTCGGCAATGCTGTCGAACTGCTGCTCTACTTTGGCGGTGAAGTTATAGTCCATGATGTTGGGGAAGTTCTCTATGAGGAAGTCGTTGACTACTATGCCTACGTCGGTAGGGATGAGTTTACCTTTCTCTTTCCCGTAAACCTCTTTTTTGTGTTTCTCGCTGATTTTTATTCCTTTCAGCGTGTCGATGGTGTAGGAGCGCTCCTCACCTTTTTTGTCGCCCTTGACCACATACTCGCGCTGCTGTATGGTGGAGATGGTGGGGGCATAGGTGGAGGGCCGTCCGATGCCAAGCTCCTCGAGCTTATGCACGAGCGAAGCCTCGTTGTAGCGTGTGGGACCTTGCGTGAAACGTTCCGTAGCGGTAATCTCGCGCCGTGCAAGGACGGCACCGTTCTCGAGCTTCGGCAACTGATAGACTGGTTCGTTCTGCTGGTTCTCGTCTTCATCGGTTGAGGGGCGATAGACTTTCTGGAAACCGTCGAAGGTGACGACCTCGCCAGTGGCCAAAAATGTCCTGTCAGACCCTGAAATGCCTATCTCTACAGTGGTCTTCTCAATCTCCGCGTCGGCCATTTGTGAGGCAGCGGTGCGTTTCCAAATCAGGTCGTAGAGCCGGCGCTCCTGCGGTGTACCGTCAATCTCAACGGTGTTCATATAGGTGGGTCGGATGGCCTCATGAGCCTCCTGCGCACCCTTCGAACTGGTGCGGTAGCGACGAACCTTGCTGTAGTTCTCACCATAGAGTTTCACGATTTCTTCTTTGGCGGTGCCGATGGCCAGACTGGAGAGGTTCACCGAGTCGGTACGCATATAGGTGATGCGGCCGCTTTCGTAGAGTCGTTGTGCCACCATCATGGTCTGGCTCACGGTGAAACCGAGTTTCCGTGCGGCCTCTTGTTGCAGGGTGGAGGTGGTGAAGGGTGGGGCAGGCACACGCTTCAGTGGCTTCGAACTCACGCTGTTCACGCGGAACTCAGCGTCTTTGCATTGTTCGAGGAAGGCCACAGCCTCCTCGCGTGTGGCGAAGCGATGGTCGAGTTCGGCCTTTACCTCCGACTGTGATTCATCGGGGTTGGTGACCCCGAAGATGGCATTCACGCGGTAGAAGGACTCGCTTTTGAACGCCTGTATCTCGCGCTCACGCTCCACAATGAGTCTCACAGCCACACTCTGTACGCGACCTGCCGAGAGTGCCGGCTTCACCTTACGCCAAAGCACGGGCGAGAGCTTGAAACCCACGATACGGTCGAGTACGCGCCGTGCCTGCTGCGCATTCACGAGGTTCATGTTCAGATGGCGCGGTTTCTCTATGGCTGCTACGATGGCGGGCTTGGTAATCTCGTGGAACACAATGCGGGCAGTGTTCTGCCCATCCAGTCCGAGCACTTCACACAAGTGCCAGGCGATAGCCTCTCCCTCGCGGTCCTCATCGCTGGCGAGCCATACCTTGTCGGCCTTGGCAGCAGCATCGCGCAACTCCTTTACCAGACGTTTTTTCTCCTCTGGCACCTCATAGTCGGGTACAAGCGTGTCAGCATCAATGCTGTATTCTTTTTTCTTCAAGTCACGGATGTGTCCGTAGCTCGACATCACTTTATAATCTTTGCCAAGAAACCGCTCAATGGTTTTGGCTTTTGCGGGGCTCTCTACGATAACTAAATTCTTTTGCATTGCGATATGTTTTCTGCTTTATAAAATTCTAACAGGGCGCAAAAGTACATAAAACTTTCCCTTCCACCTTATTATATAGTATAATTTTTTATTTTTTTAAGTTTTTCGTCCTCCCATCGTTTGCTTTTCCTTTCTCTTTCACTCTCCCCTCCTTTCTGATATTAACATTTATTTACCGAAAATATGTGTATAAATATTAATTTCAGGTTGTTACTTTTTTGTCTTTTTGCGTCCGAAAACCTTCCCTTCACACCCCATTACCATACTTTTCCCTTCTCACCTCTCTCTTATTATTTCTGAAACATATATCTTTCACCTCGCGAAACACGGTCTTTCGCACTCCAAAACACGGTCTTTCGGAATGCGAAAGCTAAGCTCTCGCAAGCGAGAGATATACCTTTCGGAAGAGAAAAATGAAGGATGAAGAGCGAAGGATTAGCTAATGAGTTAATACACAACGGAATAACAATTCGTACAAAAAGAGCCCGTTTTTCATACAAAATGACACGTCGTTCGTCTTGGCGGCAAAAATGAGCCAATTTTGAATAGCACATTTGTTAATGAATCTAAAAAATACAGCCTTTCTCAACTTGCGGTTTATTGAATATGAAGATAGGGAAAAGTCTTTCTCCCATTTCGTGAAATGGATTTTTTAAAGAAAAAACGACAATAATGTAGAAAAAAGAACAAATTTATATACTGTTTTAAAAACATTTTTGTAATTTTGCTCCCAGATTAGCTAATAACCAAAAAACCTGTTAAACTATGAAAAAAAGAATTTTACTTATTGTCGCCATGGTATGCATGGCTGGTAGCAGTTTTGCCCAAGTCGGTGTCGATGTCGACGAAGGTGTTTACATCGACTTGCTTCCCGAAGGCGTAACCGCCAACGTGAAGTATGAGAAAAAACAAGACAAAGAGAAAAACATCGTTGTGGCTGGCTCGCCCTCGAAGGGCTATAAGGCCTTCTTCGCCGCCACTGACGATGAACATGGTGAAGAACTCTGGGTGACCGACGGTACCAAGGAAGGTACCCACATGGTGAAGGACATCATCGACGGTCCCGGCAGCTCCGAGCCCTCTTACCTCGGACGACTCAACGACAAGGTGCTCTTCTCCGCAGTTGATCCCGACTACGGCCGGCAGGCCTTCGTCAGCGACGGAACAGAAGAGGGCACCTACATGCTCTACGCCACCTACTCGTTCGGTGACGGCGACCCTGCAGGCTTCATCCAAATGAACGAGACGCAGGCCATCTTTGCCGCTTACGACGATGATAGCTATGACTACGACCCGGGGGCTCCGATGCGCTGGCTCTGGGTGACTGACGGAACAGAGGCCGGCACCTATCGCGTGGTGAGCGACCCAGACGCACCAAACCAAGCCGACGTGCGCTTCCCCGGACAGGACAATACCAATCAGTACACCACCTACATACGTGTGGGACGGCGCGTGTTCTTCAAGGCCGACCAGACCGACCACATGACGGGTGAGGAACTTTGGGTGACCGACGGAACCGAAGAGGGAACCTACCTCGTGATGGACATCAACTGGGAAGCAGGCGCAAAACCTGGACAGACCCGTAACTGTGGACTCGACAACCTCATGAACTACTACAACGAGAAGTGCTTCTTCCAGGCATGGACACCCGACTTCGGCGGTGAGCCATGGGTAACCGACGGTACCAAGGGCGAGGCTGTGCAGCCCGACGGGGAGGGCGACGAGCACACCTACATGATCTACGACACCCGTCCTGGAAAGGCCGAGAACGGCATCGGCTACCACGCCGGAACCTTCGCGGCCAGCCCAGAACCCTATGGAGAATACATGATGTGGCGTGGCTATGGTGTAGGAAAAGGTGACGAGTTTTCTTACTCCAATATGGAGAAAGGCAACTACACTTGCATCGACATCAACAAATGGGAACCCTCGCAGGACCATAACTCATATGCCGACCAGGGAGCCGTGTTCGACGGACTCTATTTCTTCTGTGCCTCAACTGAGTTCGACGGTGCACGTCCCGAATGTCACGGTGGTGAGCTCTATAGCTTCGACGGCGAGAACGTAAAGGAACATGAGCTTGTGCCCGGCACTGCCAGCAACTGGGTGAAAGAGCCTATGGTGGCAGGAGGCTCGCTCTATTGGTTCAACGAGACCAATGGCGAGTACAACCTCGGCTTCGGCAACGGCCTCTATCGTCTCGACAGCAAAGACGAGAAGCCCGTCGTGTGCAACCACATCCTTGGTGATAACCGCGGTGATAACGTTCACACTCTACGCAACCTCGACGGCTCCGTTATCTTTGCCTCCAACACCAGCTCGCGTGTATATGTGTATAAGTACACCAAGCCCGGATGGGACGGTGAGAGCGACAAAGGCCGGATGGAGCCCGAGTTCCGTACACGCAAGGAGATAGAAGAAAGCACTGCCATCTCTATGGTGGAGGCCGAGCCTACTGTCGACAATGTTGTCTATACCATCAATGGTATGCGCGTAGCCGACTCTGCCAAGGGTTACAAGAACCTGCAGAAGGGTGTCTATATCATAAATGGTAAGAAGGTTGTGAAGCGATAATCTTCGGCTAATGATGAACCATGAACTAAAAACTATGAACTATATGAAACGTATGGCCACGATGCTGATGCTGCTTATGCTCAGCATCGCGGCCTTTTCGCAGAAGGTCACCGTGAAGGGCACTGTCACCGACAGCACTGAGCCCCTCATGGGCGTTACCGTGATGGAGAAAGGCACTACGAACGGTGCCGTCACCGACCTCGATGGTAAATACTCTATCAGTGTGGCCAAAGGCGCTACCCTGCGCTTTACCTATATGGGCTATGCTGATCAGGAAGTGGCTGTCGGCTCACGCACTATCGTCGATGTCACCATGCACGAAGACACTGAAATGCTTGACGAGCTTGTGGTCATCGGCTACGGTGTACAGCGTAAGAGCGACATCACCGGCTCCATCTCGTCAATCGCAGGTAAAGACATTAACGACATACCCGTGGCATCGGCCCTGCAAGCTTTGCAAGGACGCGCCGCAGGTGTGAACATCATCCAGAACACCGGCGCGCCCGGCTCGGGCACTACCATCAAGGTGCGTGGAACGGGTACCATCAACGATTCCGACCCGCTTTATGTGGTCGACGGATTTATTGTCGACAACATCGACTACCTGAACCCCAATGACATCGAGAATGTGGAGGTGTTCAAGGATGCCGCATCGAGTGCTATCTACGGTTCACGAGCCGCTAATGGTGTCGTGGCGATCACAACCAAGAGCGGTAAGGCTGGCAAGGTACATATCACTTACGACGGCTTTTTCGGATTCTCTAATCCGTGGAAAACCATCGACGTGATGGATACCGAGAACTATGCCCTTATGCTCGACTACATCAACGACCAGCAGCGTTACTCTGTCGATGGGCGCATTTACCAGTCGATAGACGCCGATGGCAACTACTATGACGACTCGTACAAACATTTCCTTGTCGATACCATCCGACAGAACTCACCCCGTAGTTGGTGGGATGCTATTACCCATACTGGTATCAAGCAGAGCCATGGCGTGAGTGTCTCTGGTGGCAACGACGATTTGCAGTATCTGGCCAGTGCCAGCTATTTCGATGAGAAGGGTATTGTGCGCACGTCAAAGTATCAGCGCTTTAACGCCCGTGTTAACCTGAAGGTACAACTCACCAAGTGGCTCTCGATGACCACTAATCTCGCCTTTACCAACGAACAGCGCAAAGGCGTGCCCGAAGGCTCATCGAGTATTCTCAAGCAGGCACTCTACCAGAGTCCGATGGTGATGCTCTACAATTCGCGTGGCTACTGGTCGGAGAGTCATCCGCTGGCGGTGCTCGACCGCAACCATGAGCGCATGACGCGCAACCGTTTCGACGTGAATCTATCGCTCGACGCGAAACTTATGAAATGGCTTACCTATCAGTTTAAGGTGTCGTACTATCTCGCTCCGCAGACCGATGACAACTTCTACGAGGTGAACGCATTGAACGAGGATTTCGCGATGAGCGATCTCACCACTGTCTATCAGAATAAACCGCAGACCAGCAAGTGGGAGGTAAACAACCTGCTTACCTTTGCCTGGAACGACAAGCACCATAGCTTGACCCTCCTCGCCGGACAGACGGCTGAGGGATACAAGTATTCATATCAGCAGTCGACCAAGCGCGGCACACCCAGTAATGAGGACGTATTCCGCTATCTCACCAGTGCCTATACGGGCGACAAGACCTACGGTCTGCCCCGTGAATGGACGGCCATCGGATTGCTCGGTCGAATTAACTACAGTCTCAACGACACTTATTTGTTACAGGCCAATATGCGTATCGACGGATCTTCCAAGTTTGCCAAGGACAACCGCTGGGGCGTGTTCCCGTCGGTGTCATTAGGTTGGAAGTTCTCCAACGAGCCGTTCCTCAGAAATGTCGACTGGCTGACGCTCGGTAAGCTGCGTGTGGGATGGGGTATTCTGGGTAACAATCGTATCGACGAGTTAGCCCGCTATACCTATCTGACCAATGGTTACGACTATCCTTTCGGACTCGGCAACCACACCATCTATCCAGGTATGACCGCTACCGTGGTGAAGAACGATGACATCAAGTGGGAGCGCACAGAGACGTTCAATATCGGTGCCGACTTCGGACTGTTCGATAGCCGCTTGCTCGTCACGGTTGAGTATTTCAACAAGAAAACGTCAGATATGTTGCTTCGTGTGCCGACGGTCATCTCTGCCGGTCTCAACCAAGCCCCGTTCACCAATGCCGGAGCCATTAGAAATTATGGTTGGGAATACGACGTGAAGTGGCGCGACCGCATCGGAAAGGATATTCGCTACGAGGTAGGCTTCAACCTCTCATGGATGAAGAACAAGGTAAGCAGCCTCGGCACGGGTAATGAGCCGGTATGGGGTGCAAATCTCAGTGAAAGTAGCATCGGTGATTATGTCACCAAGACAACCGTAGGACAGCCTGTGGGAGCCTTCTTCGGCTATATCACCGACGGCATCTTCAACACGTTTGAAGAAGTGGAGGCCAGTGCGCAGTATGAGCCAGGGAAGAATCCTTGGGAACAGACTACACGCCCTGGCGATTTCCGATTCAAAGATCTCAACGGCGACGGGCGTATTACGGCTGAGGACCGTACGTTCCTCGGCTCGCCGCTCCCCAAGTTTGTATTCGGTATTCCGCTTTCCTTCGGTTACAAGAATTTCGACCTCTCGCTGTTCTTCCAAGGGCAGACAGGTAATAAGATTTTCAACGTGACCGACTACTATCTTTACAATGCCGCATCGGGTAATGTGCGTGCTGATATTCGCGATGACCATTGGTCAGGTCAGTTGGATTCCGGACGCGAGTTCTTCCCCCTCAACCTTGACGCATCCGTGCCCGATCTGAGCGGCAATGATGCTGCCCGAAACTTCCGCGCCAGCAACTTCTTCGTTCACGACGGATCTTATATGCGACTCAAGGAATTGCGATTGGTCTATAACGTGCCGCAGGCCTTGCTTCAGAAATGGCATCTGAACAATCTGGCACTCTCGCTCACAGGCTACAACCTGCTTACCTTCACGGCGTACAACGGATTCGACCCGGAGGTTGGCCGTACCGTAGGATCTGAGGGAACCAACCTCAGCATGGGCGTTGACCATGGTAACTATCCGCAGGCACGCTCATTCACCTTTGGCGTGAAACTGGCCTTTTAATTGATAATTGAAAATGGAAAATTGATAGTTATGATTAGATATAGTAAATATATGGTAAGGCTGTTTTCTATCACAGCACTTGTCACTTGTCACTTATCACTTTTCACTTCTTGTAGCGACTTCCTTGATAAAGAGATAGAGGGTAACGCCACCGACGAGACCTTCTACGACACACGCTATAAGATGCAGACTGCGCTCAACGCCACCTATGACGTGCTCCAGAGCGACCAGTACAACGATCAGGAATGGCGGTTCGGCGAAGCCATTGCCGACAACATCATCGGCACCGACGAGGGTATGTCGTCGCAGATGGGACAGTTGGTGAACTTCCGCTTCAATACGTCGAACACGTGGATTCGCTCTCGATGGGAGATTAACTATAAGGGTATCCATCGCGCCAATCAGGTCATCGCCAATATTCACCGCGTGAAGATTGCCGATAACGCACCCGCGACCTATCAGGGCATCCGCTACCTGTTGGCTCAGGCCAAGTTCCTGCGGGCATACTACTATTTCAACCTCGTGAAGACCTTTGGCGGTGTACCCATCCGACCTGAGACGGAGACGGTGGAGAACTTTGTCATTCCTCGCAGCACTCGTGAGGAATGTTATGCCTACATTGAGAAAGACTTGCGCGAGGCGGCTATCATGCTGCCCGCCGCTTACCCCAACAGTGCCGATGCGGGCCGTGTCACCCTCGGTGCTACTGTCGGACTGCTCATGAAGGTAATCATGTATCAGGCTGTACCAGGTGTGCCCTCAGAGAAGTGGGAGCAGTTGCGTCAGCTTGGGGAATACTTTGTTGACGGAGAGCAGATGAAGTTCAAGGACATCCTGCAGTTTGAGGGCAGCGAGGCCGACTTCGAGGCATTGCGCCAGCGGCTTTGGTTCAAGCCTGCCGACATCAGCGGCGAGAGCGAGACGGTGGAGACTCCCGAGTCGAACCTTCCACCGCTCAAGGGTGTCTACTCGTTGGAGTACAGGGATTACTATAATCAGCCACTTCATGGTGGCGACAAGTGGGCATACGCCTATCAGTGGTATGCCGACGGAGAATTCTGTAAGGGGTCGGTCTTTGAGGTGGTGTTCAAGGAAAGTGCCGACGGCACCAACGGCGATACCAACGAAGGTGCCGGCATAGACCATTTTGACAACGTGGCCATGTACTGTACCAACGATATCATCGCCCAACTCTTTGGCAGTGATGTGCGTCGGCAGTTCCTTATCTTCCATCAGACCACTACACCCGATGGTGAGACATGGCAGGGTGGCGAAGGCCGTGGTGTGTCGCTTAAGTGGTACACCCCGCGCAAGGATAAACCCAAGTATGCGGGCGACAACGGGCGCAACCGTCGCATCATGCGCTATCCCGAGATAATCCTCATGTATGCCGAGGCGCTCAACGAGTGTGGCGATCGTGAGGGAGCGCTCACTCAGCTCAATGTCTGCAAGGCACAGGTGAACACCATCAATAATGGTACCACGCTCTATACTGCCGGCAGTTACGGTTTTATCCGCGATCAGATATGGCAGGAGCGTCGCATGGAGTTCGCCTTCGAGTGGGACCGTTTCTTCGACCTTGTGCGTCAGCATCAGGCAGCCCGCGTTATCAAGGCATACGGTGCGGGTCGTGCAAACCGACGGGGTTTCTTCTTCCGTGAAGGTGTGAACGAGGTGTTCCCCATTCCCCAGAACGAAATCGACCTCTCCAACGGTGTTGTCGAACAGAACCCGGGATATTAAACGCTTCGCTAATTAATCATTAAGAATTGATAACTATGATAAGTTTCAGTAAATCCATAATAAAAGTGCTTTTTGCAACTGTCCTCCCCCCCCTCGGGGGGGGGG
>CAJOIW010000011.1:18233-66317 GCA_905234845.1 uncultured Prevotella sp.
AATCAGGAGGCGCGGACACCCGTGGCAGCTATCTTGGTCGATAAGACCGACCTTAATATCAACGAGTCGATGGAAATCACATTCAACGGTGTGGCCGACCAGGTGGTGGTCTATACTGGCGACGAGGGTCACGACTATGCCCTGCGTGAGCAGTCGAATACGGGCTTGGTGATGAACAAAGGTCAGCTCACTTATTCCTATGCTGTTCCGGGACGATTCCACGTGGTGGTGATAGCTTCCACTTACGACACTTATCTTGCCGGCGGGTTGCAGACAGCTACGACTGAATTCGACGTGACGGTGACCGACAATATCGTTGACATCGAGCAGATCTACTCTAACATCACGCCCAATGTCTACTATGCTGAGCTCGTTGGCGATGCCGACTGGGTGCTGCGCATCCCTACGAAGCAGGTTTACAACAAGCGCGAGGTTGCTCTCAACGCCAAGCGTCAGCGACTCTCGTTCGATATTGCCAGCGACTCCACGAAGATATTTATCGACGATGATCTCTACGACTCACGCGCCTACTACGACCTCACACAGGCCCACCAGATTCACGTGAGTGCCTACTCGGGAGCCACGCGCGACTATACACTCCACACGCTCGTCTATCCGGAGTTCTCGTCGATTACCCTTGGCGGCAAGAAAGTCACGCTCACGCGTGATGCGTTCTATCAGGACCTGATTGTCTATAGTGCTGCGGTAGCCAATCCGGCTGAGGCTGCTCTCGTCTATACCTGTACCGACGATGTCAAGCTCTATGCCGACGGTGTGGAGGTGCCTTCGGGCGCGGTCGTCGATCTCACCGACACAGAGCGCGTCTATACCCTGCGGCGCACCTTGCCCGACAATACCAGCATCTATGCCGACACCCGCGTGCGCTTCGCAAATGAGTAATTAGTTATGATGGGTAGTTCTGGTAAATTTATGATAAGGATATTAGTAACCACACTTATCACTTATCACCTATCGCTTATCACTTCCTACGCTGGTGAGCCTTACGGTCGGTCGCGCATCTTCTGGGACAGCACCACGAAGGCGACCATCTTCTCTGGGGGCAACTATGCCCGTGTGATAGAGCTGCAGGACGGCCGTCTGATGGCCACGTGCGAGCGGGGCGGCATCGTGGTTGCCTACAGCACGAACAAGGGAAAGTCGTGGTCGTCGGAGGAGCGCATCGCCTCCAATCCCGACAAGGTGAGCAATGCTGTTCCCGATCTCATCCAGCTTTCCGACGGCACCATCATCGTGGCCTACAACCCCCGTCCGCGCGAGCCCTACAGCGAGGAACGCAAATTCGGCATACGGTGCAAGCGCTCTACCGACAATGGTAAGACGTGGGGGCCCGAGATTTTCGTCAACGACGCGTCCCATACCTTTGCTGATGGTTGCTGGGAGCCCTCCATGCTCCAGCTGCCATCGGGCGAGGTGCATCTGTACTTTGCCGACGAGGGGCCCTATACTAACAGCAATGAGCAGCAGATCTCCATGTGCCGATCCTACGACGGCGGACAGACATGGACTGCGGCGCAGCGTGTCATCTTCCGTGCCGGAACGCGCGACGGCATGCCCGTGCCGCTTCTGCTCAAAGACAGGAAGACCATTGCCGTCGTCTTCGAGGACAACGGCTGGCCGGGCATCGGCGACTTCTTCCCCACCATCGCCGTCTGTCCGCTCGCCACCAACTGGAACAACTACTGGGTTGACGGCAACAGCTCCGCCCGCTGGCAGACCATCGCCTCCGACTACTCTCCCCGTCCATCCGGCGGAGCGCCTTACCTGCGTATGCTGCCTACGGGCGAGACCGTCATCTCGTGGCAGTCGTCCTATAAGAACGACGGGAAGCTCAACCTCTGGGTGGCCGTCGGCAACGAGGAGGCAAAAGACTTCCGCGACCTTTCCACGCCCTTCGGTAATGGGCAAGGCAACACCGTGACATGGAACGCCGTGGCCGTGGTCGATACCGGTGTGGTGATGGCCATAGGCAACGTGAACGGACAGATACAAGCCATCAAGGGCTACCCCAAGCGGCAGTTCGAGGCCGCCTACGGCTCGCCCAAGATCGACGGTAAGCTGACCCGCAACGAGGGCTATCTCACCTCAGCCGCCACGCAGATCACCATGGGCCAGCAGATTGGCACACCCCTCTTTGGCGACCTTGCCTACGACCGCGACTCGCTCTATCTTTTCTTCCGAGTGGCCGACCGCACGCGCCACGACGTGGGACAGGAAGACGGTGTCCGCGTGAGCATCGATGCCGTGGGTGCCTTCTCCAATACCAAGGAGGGCGTGGCATCGGGACTCTACCGCTATTTCTTCAAGGTGTCAGGAGCCATGACGGGAGAGAGGGGAGAGAGAAGCATCTGGCGAACTTACGACACTGGCGACGACATCCATTACGTCACCACCTACGCTCAATCCTACTACATCATTGAGTGCGCCATACCTTGGAAGCACTTCGGGATCACTGCACCCCTCACTCGTGAGGCGGTGGAAAACATGCCTATGGCCATTAACATCGAGCTTTTCGACTATGTCAACGGCTACAACACCGAAGTCATCCCCAGTGCTTTGGCCAAATGCTCCTCCACATGGATGCCCCTGAAGCTCCTCGCCACCGACTTCCCTACAGGCATCAGCCTAAGCCCCTCCCCATCCCTCCCCCAAGGAGAGGGGGCTGTTTACGACCTGCAAGGACGCAAGATAGTCCATAGTTCACAGTCCATAGTCCAACCCCTCCTGACCTCCCCGAAGGAGAGGAAATCTAACTCTCAACTCTCAACTCTCAACTCTCAATTAAAGAAGGGTATCTACATCGTAAATGGGAAAAAGGTTGTCGTGAGATAAAAGATATTTAATATTTGTTTACAAAAACAGGAGGTTGAAATGTTAATTTTCAATCTCCTGTTTTTTTGCCTTTTTTGCCACGAAACAACCCTTTCACTTCCCCTTTCGCTCCCTTTTCACTCCTCCTCCGCACTCTTTTTTTCTCAAACATATATGTTTCGGGTTGTAAAACACGGTCTTTCGCATGCCAAAACACGGTCTTTCGTGATGCGAAAGCTAAGCGCTCGCAAGCGAGAGATATACCTTTCGGAAATGAAAAGTGAAGAATGAAACGTAAAGAATCGACTAACGAGTTAAGAATCAGCAGGATAACAATCCGCACAAAAAGAGCCAGTTTTTCTGATAATTTCATCGCTAATGCTGAAAAACCAGAAAAACGGACTCGCAGAATGTTAAAATACAAAAGTCGGAATGTTAAATTTTGTCATATTCTTCTGTCGTAATGACAGTACTATATCCGCCAACGGTTTTTTCTTCTTCGTGACGGTTTACGCCCGCATAGGTCAGGCTACTGTCCTCGTAGCGTTTGAACTTATAGACGGCATCGTTCATCAGTGCTTCGTTAAACACGTTCAGGCTCACCAGTAGTGCGAAGTCTTGTTTGGTCAGACCCGTCACCCGCTCAAACAGTAGTGGCTCTAATTGCAGGATGACATCTTTCAATGAATACTCCCGATAGTCTGTCAGATACATGAAGATGGGTATGCGTGTGGCAAATTTCATCAGTTTTTCCTGTATCTGCCGGCGTTTGCTCTTGATTTCCTTCTCGGCTGCCGTCAGTTCTCTTTTCTGCGTGGTAGTCAGTCCCTCCTCATGCTTCTTGCGTTTCTTTTTGATGGCATCGGTTTTGTTGATGATGGTCTCGATATCTTGGTTCAGCGAACGGAATCCCTCTATCTTCATTAGTGCCGCCATGGCCTGCTCATTGTTCATCAGTCGTTGCAGAGTGAAGTTATCCACGTTTACCAGTAGCGCACTCTCCCAGCGTCGGGCCAGCAGCGTGGCCGATGTGTTGCTCATGGCCATATCCAGAACGTCACTGGCCGACAGGGCTTTCATCACACCATTCTCATAGCAGAGCACGGGCAGGAACTTGATGAAGTCGTTCACGCATTTCTCAGGATTACCCTCCTGCACATTCAGCTGACACGAATAGTCTGCCACTTTGCGCAATGCCCTGTTGGGTGCGAAGTCGAATACGTAGCACACTTTCTTCAATATCTCCGTCTCGTTGGGATGCAGGCCGTCGCTATTGGTGATGGTCCATGGCGACTGCACGCGGAAGGCCGACTGGAAATAGGTCTCGGGCGACGATGTGTCGCGCAGCATGAAGATTCCTGTCCACGGACGCACGGTCACACCTGTCGTCAGTTTGCCGCAGGTCAGCGTGATGGTCTTGCAGTGCAGAGGGTCGGGATGAGCCATGGCTCGCTCTACGGGTGGCAGTGCCTGTTGGCCGATGCCTGCTCGGGCACCCGCACACACCACCACCTTGTAGTCGTGGTAAAAAGTGTTCTGCAATTCACTCAGCAGGTTCCGCATGGCGAAACACGCTGCCACATTGGGCAGAAACCACAGTGTGTGGTTCATGTTTGTATAGAGGTCGCCGCTGAGAAAGGGTAGGGGAGGCTTACGGTTGCCGGCTTTCAGGTCGTTGACAGATGTGGGCAGGTATTGTCCGCGCAGCATGTCGAGCCACTTTTGTACCTCGTCATGGTGTTTGAAAACCGCATCCTCGCCTTTGCCCTTGACCTTGAAGAATGAGTTCAGGTCGAACTCGTCAAACTCGCCTTCCTCTGCCACTCTCGCTATTTCCGTCGGCAGCTGATACGTCAGCAATACCATTCGTGGCAGCGAGGCATAGGGATTGTCGGGTTTGTTGCCCCATTCCTCCTTGGCGCGCTGCTCGTCTGAATAGGTCCAGTTGTAAATCTGCTCCTCGATAAACTCTCCCGATGCGATGGCGCGGAAGGGTGTGCCCGACAAGTAGAGATAGTGGCGCGAGGTGATGGGAATCAGATCCTCGTCGAAGTAGTCGGGATTCTCTATCTCTCCTCCTAAGTCCTCGCTCACGCCAATCAGCTCACGGGCGTTCTCACGCCATGCGCCGTAGTGGTATTCATCGAGCACGATACAGTCCCAGTTGAACTCCCGTGCCCACTCATGCTTCAGCTTCATACCACCGTTGGCGGTGTTCTTGCCCAGAAAGTCTTGGAACGATCCGAACACCACCATCGGTTTCGACGGGTCGGCATGAGCGAACTGATAATCGATGGTTGCCTCGGGGTTGCGGGCGAGAAACTGCCAGCCGTCAAAGTCCACGTGCGTCATCAGGTCTTCCTCCCACGCCTGAGCCACGGCAGGCTTGAAGGTCAGCACCAGCATCCGTGTCCATCCCATGCGCAGGGCCAGCTGGTAGGTGGTAAAGGTTTTTCCGAAGCGCATCTTGCAGTTCCACAGGAAGTGGGGCACACAGTCAGCTTCTCTCTTGTAGCTTTCAAAGTAGGTTGCAGTTTTGTCAACCGCTGCCTGCTGCTCAGGTCTCATGCCAAAAGTCTTGTCACGGTTCCAAGCTACCTCCTTCCGCTCCCTCACGGCAACAATCGCCGCCTTTACCTGCGCCGGCGTACACCTGTACCATTCGCCTTCCATGTGCTGACATTTCATTCTTATCAGTTGGCGGTGTACGTCGTAATCCATGAACGATGATCCGTCCTGCCGCATGGCACTCTCTTCTACCACGATGCGATAGGGAGGCTCGCCAGGGCGCACGATGTTGTATTGTTGCCTCACCCGCTCCCGCACGCCAATAGTAGTATAACCCACCTTCAGCAATCCCTTCAGGTTAGGGTCATACTTGTCCTCATACGCGTAAATCATCGGAGCGGCCTCCGACTTCCGAGGGAAATAATCGTGTGTTGTTGCCATAACTCTTTTCTTTCGTTATGGCGCCCTTATCTTGTGGGAGGCTCTAGCCTTTCTACCGAATCTAGCGAATATAGCGAATCTAGCCCATCTAGCCAATCTCCCCTGGCTAGTCCATCTAGCCTTATCTAGCTTTTCTAGCTTGGCTAGTCTACCTAGCCATCTCCCCCTTCTCTTCACTCCTCGCTGTCAGCTTGGCCTCCAGCTCTGCTATACGGCGGTTGGCCTGCTCCAGTTCCTGCTTCAGCCGTGCAATCTCCTCGCGCTGGTTGGTGCGATAGCCTAAGCGGGCGGCGGTCATCCGCTCCTTGATGCCTCCTTCTTTGATGAAAGTCTCTTCCAACTGTTTCTGATAGGTGGTCATCATCTTATCGACCATGTGGCAGAGCGTCAGGGCGATGTTTGCCATCTCCTCGTCAGACCATTTCTCAAAGTAGCCCTGATAGTCTTCGATGCGGTTGTGCTTTCGGCAGAACTTCAGCATCCCGTCATAGCGGACATGCCTTTGGCCCCATCGTTCCAGATGGCGCGAGGTGATATAGTCCTCGTAGTCCTCCTTTAGTTCCTTGATGCTGCTGCGGGCTACATTCAGCAGTTTCAGCTCCATTTCTGTTGAGGTGACACCGTCGGCTGAGCCTTCAACGATGTTCTGCTTTCCGCTACGGGCAGCCTGCACCATCTGGTCAATAGTACGGTCGCCGCGGGTAAGGAAACGCTTTGTAAAGGAAAAGGTCAACTGGTAAAGCACATTCGACTTCTGATAGAAATAAAGCCCTTCCCAGTTGGCTTGTTTGCGCAGTACCTGCTTCTCGTTTTTATTGACGCTGTCGTCCATACCCTTGCTATTTGAGGACAAAGATACAAACTTTCCTCAAGGCAGGCAAGCAAAACTCCCACAAATTGTCAAAGAGCGCCTGTTATTATTCTTTTGTTCTTATTCCATTGGTCTTATCATCGACTCGATGAACTGGATTTCCTCATCCGTCAGACCGTACTTCGCATAAAGCTCCTCATCTGTCCAAGGCTTCGAGAAGTCTTGAAGGGGGACAAACATATAACTCCCCCTTGAAATGTTTTGAGTATTTTTCACAAGAGACATCATAAATCTGAAGAACCTTGTCTTAATATAGGAAACAAGATTCAAAGCCTGTTCTCTCGATGGTACTGTTTTGATAACAAGATAAGTTTCAGTACACACAGAATTAGGTTCAGATATAATTGGAGCACTTACTATTGAATGAGGGTATTCGTCTCCGCCTGGACTTGCTTTGGACACTATAACCTTATATTTGTTAAGAAGTTGGTTGTTGCTTGTAATTTTATCTAATGAAACATAACCATTATCTCCAAATCTATAAAGGTGAATATAGTTTTTCTTGTCTTTTCGATTGACGAAACCATCAAAATTTGAACGCATTCCAAATGGTCTGCTGACGCTTACATAATGGTTGAACGTGTCTTCTTTGTATTTTTGTACTTTATGTAAAATAGATATTGATTGATTATAACGTATCAAAATAGGACAATCATTCTCTTTTAAATATCTTTTGTTCTCATTTTGTGTGCCCTTGATGTAGTTGGTTATTTTGCACATTCCATGATAGTCTCTGTCCCAAAGAAAATAACAGATTCCTCCTCTGATGTTTAGTCCCGGGAAGCAGTCGTTAGTTTCTGGATAATCTCGAAGAACTTTTATTCTATCATCATTAATCATTTCATCTCTGAAATCATCAAGACCACGACCACCAGAATACCATCTTGCTGGTATTATCATAATTAAGTAATGAGGTGACAGTTTTTTTGCCTGAGTAACAAATCTATTATAAAGTGGGATTGCTGCAGAATCTCTTCCACCGCCATCTTCCAATTGGTACGGCGGGTTGCCGATAATTACATCGAAAGTCATATTGTTATAGAGTTTGTTAGGATTGTCTGTGTGAATAAACTCGTAGGCATGGGATTCGAGGCCATCGCCACGGTCGTAGACCTCTTGCGAGGCTCCGCAGTAGCGGCATTTCCCGTTCTGCCAGGTGTGTCGGATTTCAGAGAAGCGGATATTTCCATCCTCATTGTCGAAGGGAGAGAGGCTGTATTTTCCGCTGGCATCCTTTGAGCAATAAAGGCTCCGACGGCTCATCAATGCCGTCAGTCGGGTAATGGCAAGGCCATAAAGCTGATGGTGCATGATGTGGTCGATGCGTTGCTGAAGGTCGGGTATCTCATCGGCTAAGCCGTCAATCAGCCGCTTGGCAATCTCTCGCAAAAAGACACCACTCTTGGTGCAGGGGTCGAGAAACTTTGTCTCAGGGCTGCGAAACAGTTCCTGCGGTAACATATCGAGCATCTGGTTGGCCAGTTGCGGGGGAGTGAACACCTCGTCGTTGCTCAGATTGGCCAAGCAGGAGAGCACATCGGGATTGTAGGTCTTTCGGGAGTTAGTCATAGTCGGGAAGTTTGAGGTAGTCGGTTAAAGGGTATTCGCGCTTGGGCAGATGCACGAACGTGGGCTCGCCCGTGTCGGCAAAGAGCAAGCCCTCCTCGCCTGTCTTGGGCTTGTCGTACTCCACATTCTTCAACAACTCGGCGAGTTCAAAGTCGCGCCGCTTCACCTTGCCGCCCATGCCGATAAAAGTCCATTCGCAGAAGGTGATGGGCTGCCCGTCTTGCTGAAGCATCGTGAGGGCATCGCCACAGAGGATGTTTTTCTGTAAAAGGAATCGGATGCATCGCACTAATGCTGGCGAGGCATCAAGGGAAAGATGATCCTTGTAAGTGTCGAGGTATTGCGCCAGCAATCGCTGACGACAGGTCTCGGTGTTGTCGGGCAGCAGCTCCACACCATAGATTGAGCTGACAGCCATGGCCGAGGCCTGGTCGTACTCAACGCGAGCCCCCTGCATCCTCCCCCGACGAGGGGTGGCAAATTGTCGGCGAACCGCTTCCATCTTCCTGTTTAAGATTTCAACGAGGAAGTTGCCTGTGCCACAGGCTGGCTCAAGGAAGCGGGAGTCGATGCGCTCCGTTTCTTCCTTTACCAAGTCGAGCATTGCATTGACCTCACGCTTGGCGGTATAGACCTCGCCATGGTCGGCCACACGCTGCCGCGAAACAACCTGCTTCTCTTTATCGTCCGTTACGGTCATTTGGTCGGATTTTATATGAAACGATATAAAAATGCAGATACAAAGAAAGTGTACCACGTTGCCATATACACTCTCTGCTGGTATCCGACCAAAGACCCGTAACGAAGCATACATGGAACGGGTACACCTTTATGCAAGGTGTATCCCCATTCCATTGAGACTCGTTACATTCTTGGTCGGAATTTGCAGAGGTCTCTATAGAATTATAGATACAACTATCTATTTACCCACGAAAGTCGCATTGCCCCCTGCGCTCAGGGCTAAATGGCAAATGCATGCTGCAAAGTTACGAAAAAATGAGCGCAGAACAAAATAAACTCGTTTATTTTTTTAAATTATCTGCGTACCACCAAGGCCCAGAATGGGCCACAGATTACAGGCAGGGGTGTAACCCCTGCTCATGTCAGCAGTTATATGAGCTCTGAAAGAGCGACAGAATGGTCTGTCACCCAAGCAAAGCGAAAAACTTTACAAAAAAAGCCGAAAACCTGGCTTAGGTCTTCGGCTGTTGATAAGTTATTTTGAAGATGCTATTTCACCTTGATAAGCTTCACTCCGTGGGAGGGGAGGAAGTAGGTGAGGTCGGTGGTGGAGAGATCCTTCTGTCGCCAGAGGTCGCGCACGGCGGTGAGTCGGTCGAGGCCGAGGTGGCTGAGATACTGGGCGAGGTCGGCCATGCAGTCGTCGTCGCCAAGGTTGAAGATGCCGATGGCGAAGGAGCCGTCGTCGAGCGGGCGTTTCCATACCTGTATGTCACCGTCAACAATCTCCTGCTTGGCCTGTCGTCCCAGCGGGTCTTGGTTCACGGCGTTGACCTCGTTGTTGCAGAGCAGGCGCACGGTGAACTCGTCCATCTGTGCGATGTCGCAGCCGATGAGCATGTTGGCGGCGAGCAGTGCCCAGAGGGAGATGTGGGTATATTGCTCGTCGGCGGTCAGGCGGGTGTCGCGCAGTTTGTCGCTCCAGCCTACCTTGCCCACGATGAGCATGTCGGGGTCGTTCCAGTGGCCGGGCTGGGCATACTGCTCAAGGCCCACCTGCTGGCGGAATCCGATGTCGCTGAGCGACTCCCACGTGTCGGTGATGTCGCCGGTGGTGCGCCACGAGTTGGCGTCGACGGCATGTCCCCATTTCCATACCTCAGCCATGCCGTACTGACAGAGCGAGTAGAAAATGTCGCGGGGCTGCTCGCGCAGGTAGCGCTCCATCTTCAGGTAGGGGCGCACGTAGGAGGCGACGGTCTTGTCGGGATGTTTGTCGAACTCGCGTCCGTAGCCGCACCAGTCGTATTTCAGATAGTCCACGCCCCACTGGTTATAGGTCTGTGCGTCTTGCTCCTCGTGGTCGATGGAGCCGAGGTAGCGTCCGCAGGTATAGTCGCCGGGCGAGGAGTAGATGCCGAACTTCAGTCCGTTCTCATGAAGCCAGTCGCCGAGTCCCTTCATGTCGGGGAATTTCTCGTTTGTGGCGATGGTGCCGTCGGCATTGCGCTCTGCGGCCTCCCAGGCATCGTCGACGTTGATGTAGCTGTAGCCGTAGTCGGCGAGCCCCTTGTCCAAGAGTGCCTGTGCCGAGGAGAGCACTTTCTCTTGCGAGACGCTCAGTCCCCAGCAGTTCCACGAGTTCCAGCCCATGGGCGGTGTGAGGGCTATCTTGTCGCCTACGCGGAAGATAAACTGCTGCTCAGCCTTTCCGCGACTGTTCTCGGCACGGAGGGTCACGGTGTAGCTGCCAGGCTTGGCTATGCTGCCTGAGAGCACGCCAGTCTGGCTGTCCACGTGCAGGCCTTCGGGCAGATTGTCGATGCTGTATCGCATGGGCTTCTCACCCGAGAAAGCCAGACGGAGGATAACAGGTGATCCAGGGCGCACGCCATAGACCTTCGGTCCGTTGTAGCGTGGGGTAAGCGGTGCGTCGGGGGTGAGGATGTACTTCGGGATGAAGGTTTTTGTAAACCGGTTGCCTGTCTTCTGGTCGGTATAGCGCACAGCGATGCGGGTCTGTCGGTGGCTGTCGTAGGGCACGCTCACCACGACAGGTTTCTTGCCAAGCCGCACGCTCTTCTGGGATGCCTCGTAGGCTTCGCGGGTGAGCATGTCGAAGGCCTCGATGCTCACCGCACCGCGCGGACTGACTCCCATCGGCTCGGTGAGCGCCACTGAGAATCCGCCCTTGCCGTTGGTCGTCGACGGCATGGGGGCGATCTTCACCAAATCCTGCAAACCGGCCATCTTCACGCGCACCTTGTCGTCGAAGATGCCGCCGGGGTCGTTGCCGTTATAGACGCGCACGGCGATGACATTCTCCTGGTCCCACTTGATGAGTCCGCCGTCGGCCTTCACCTGATAGTCGCGCCACGCGTCGTAAGCCATCTGGTAGCCCTCCTTGTCGCCGGGCATCGAGCCGGTCTTGCCGATGAGCTGACCGTTGAGGTAGGTCTCGTCGCAGTCGTCGACCTTGGCAATGTGGAAGGTCACCACGTCTTTCACGACAGCCTCGTTGCGAAGCGAACTGGGAATGACCACGCGCATACGATACCACGCGTAGTTGTTCGGGTTCTCCACTCCCTGATAGGTCCAAAGCCGCGTCACCGACATCGTCGGCCACTCCGAGTCGTTAAACGACGGCTGGCTCCAAGCCATGTTGTCGCCCGTGTGAAACTTGGCCGAGGAAATCTCTATCTCCTGTGCCCTTGCCTGAAATGCCACAATGGTCAACGCGGCCATTGCTACAAATAATTTTTTCATGTTTGTTTTTAGTTAAAATGGTTTCGTGGTTGCAAAGATATAGAAAATTAGGCAAAAAATTGTACGACTTCCTTTTTTTTTATAACTTTGCATGCACAATTACAATTACTATATCAAGATTGCCTCAAATAACATTTTTATAAAACTTATGATTAAAAAACTTTTTCTTTATCTGATTCTCGCAATTGTCACGTTGGACATCGGTGCCGTGACACCTACGGGAAAGAACTGGCGCGTGGTACTGCCGGCCTCACAATGGACCGACTCGCAGTGGACCGCGCAAGCCATGATTTTCAACAACAACGAGCGCTACAGCGACCCGTACTACAACAAGGTCATCGGCACACCGCCCGCCGACAGCAACGGACGCGCATGGTATGAGCCCGGCTACGAGCTGACCGACGGCAGCGTCGAGTGGAGCGAGATGCAGGCGCCCTTCAGCTCCGACGAGTTCTACAAAGGTCTCCGCTCTACCCGCTGGGCCATGGGCGACATCATGGCCGACATCTATCTGCGCCGCACGTTCACCGTCGACAAAGGTTTCGGCGGCGACCTCTACCTCTCGTGCGGACACGACGACGGTCCCGCCGAGTTCTACATCAACGGCGTACTCGTGAAAACAGTCAGCGACGGATGGAACAACGACGAGATTATACGTCTGACAACCGAGCAGCGCAACCTCGTCAAGACCGACGGATCGGAAAACGTCATCGCCGTGCATGTGCATCAGAACTGGGGCGGCGCATTTGCCGACTGCGGACTCTACGAGAGCCTCACAGAGAACACTGTTGCCATCCTGCCCACACTGAACGAGGTCGACCAATGGCCGTGTGTCTACTACACGCTCAACAGCAACGACGAGCTTAACGCACTGGCACCCAAGACATGGGCCGGGCTGTGCGTCGACGAGAGCGACTGGGCCTTCGGCGACGGGCCGCTCAGCAACTCGCGCGACCGATTCCTCGTCTCCGAGTGGGCAAGCTCAGTGCAGCCCCTGCTCGTCAGACGACACTTCACACTCACCGCTGACGACCTCAATGACATCAACCGCCGCAGGGTTGCCATTACGTGCAGCTACGACGAGAACCCGAAGGTCTATCTCAACGGCACTCTCATCTGGAGCGCATCGGGATGGAACGACAACAACTATGCCGACTACTCCCTCACCAGAGCCAACAAAAACCTGCTGCGCGAAGGCGACAACGTGCTGGCCGTTTCGTTGCAGCAAGGTGGCGGAAGCGGACACATCGACTACGGCCTCACCATCGCCTTCCCCTATGTGGAGCCCACAGGCATCAGTCTGGATGAAGGATTAAGGATGAAGGACGAAAGTCGCAATCCCTCATCCGTCTACGACCTGCAAGGAAGAAAGGTCGCTGATAATCCCTCATCCCTCATCCCTCATCTCTCATCCGGTATCTATATTTATAACGGTAAAAAAATCATCATAAATAAATAAACTGACATGAAACGACTATTCATTACAACCGTCATCACTGCTGCGTTGCAGCTTCTCAACACTCCGGCTGCCAATGCGCAGATTGAAGCCACCATCGCTGAGCGTCCGCAACTGGAAACAAGCAACAACTACCCTGCCTACCGTGCCCCGCTGCACGGCGGCTATCTGCTGAAACTGCCCGTAGGCAGCGTACAACCCAAAGGATGGCTGCTCGAATACCTCAGACGTCAGGCTGCCGGACTCAACGGACAGCTCGGCACCGTCAGCGCATGGCTTGAGAAGAGAAACAACCAGTGGCTCAGCTCCACAGGCGACCACGGATGGGAAGAGGTGCCCTACTGGCTCCGCGGTTACTGCAGTCTGGCCTATATCCTCAACGACGAAAGCATGAAAGCCGAAGCGCAGACATGGTTCGACGCTGTGTTCAAAAACCTGAAGAGCGACGGATTCCTCGGACCGAAAAACTCATCGGGCGGCAAACCCGAGGTGTGGGCACAGATGATCATGCTCTGGGCCTTGCAGACCTACTACGACTATAGTGGCGACGAGCGCGTGCTCTCGGCCATGACCAACTACTTCAAATGGGAGCTCGCACTGGCCGACGACCAGTTCCTGGAGGACTACTGGGAGCATCAGCGCGGCGGCGACAACGAGTGGAGCGTCATCTGGCTCTACAACCGCACGGGCGACGCCTCGCTGCTGCCGCTCATCGAGAAGCTGCACAACAACACCAGCAACTGGATGCAGAAAGGCAACCTGCCCAACTGGCACGGCGTGAACGTGGCACAGGGCTTCCGCGAGCCCGCCACCTACTACGTCTATACCGGCAACGAAGAGCATCTGCAGTTTGCCTACGACAACCAAAACGAGATGCGACGTCGCTTCGGACAGGTGCCCGGCGGCATGTATGGCGCCGACGAGAATGCCCGCGTGGGATTCTGCGACCCCCGTCAGGGAGCCGAGACCTGCGCACTCGTCGAGCAGATGGCCAGCGACGAAATCATGATGGGCATCACGGGCGACCCCTTCTGGGCCGACAACTGCGAAGACGTGGCCATCAACACCTATACCGCCGCCCTCACACCCGACATGCGGGCACTGCGCTATATCACCTCACCCAACATGGCCATCAGCGACGGAGTGAACCACGGAGGCTCCATCGACAACGCCCTGCGCGGCATGCTCTCGATGAGCCCGTTCAGCAGCCGCTGCTGCCAACACAACCACAGTATGGGATGGCCCTACTATGCCGAGCACCTCGTCATGGCTACCGCCGACAACGGACTCGCCACCATGCTCTACGCAGCCAGCGAGACCACAGCCAAGGTAGCCAACCAGCAAGAGGTGCGGCTGACCGAGGAGACCAACTACCCGTTTGAAGACGAGGTGCGGCTGACGCTCAACACCGCCGCCCCCGTCAGCTTCCCCCTCTACCTGCGCATCCCCAAGTGGGCTGAAGGCGCAACGGCCACCGTCAACGGCCAGACCGTCGACGTCACCGCCGAGCCGGGCAAATACATCTGCATCAACCGCACATGGCAAGACGGCGACCGCGTCGTGCTCACCCTGCCCATGACCATGAAGACGCGCGTGTGGACTGCCAACAAGGGTAGCGTCAGCATCGACTACGGACCGCTCACGCTGTCGCTGAAAATCAACGAACGCTACAACCAGCGCGACAGTCGCGACCACGAAATCGTGCAAGACGATTCTCACTGGCAGGAGGGCGTGGACGCCTCTTTGTGGCCCGCCTACGAAATTTTTGCTGAGTCCGACTGGAACTATGCCCTCGACACCGACGAGCAAAACCAGCCGAAGGGCTTCACCGTGACGAAGAAGGCATGGCCTGCCGACAACTTCCCCTTCACCCTTGAGAGCGTGCCGTTCGAGTTCACCGCCAAGGGTCGTAAGATTCCCTCATGGGGATTCGACAGTACTGGCATGACAAACATCCTGCCCACGCGCTTTGCCGAAAAGAGCGAGGAGCAGGAGACACTTACCCTTGTTCCCATGGGAGCAGCCCGCTTGCGCATTACAGCCTTCCCCAACCATACCGATTACAACGGTGTAGACCCCGACTGTGAGGAGTGAACGACAACTGGAAGAATTATTAATCTCATTAAATTTATAAAACTATGGTAACTGTATTAGTAGTATTATTAGCCATTATTCTCGGATTGATTGTGATAGTGGCACTTTACATTTTCTCAACTCAGCGAAACCTTGTAGGTCTCGACGAACTTTGTAAGAATGCGTTCAGCCAGATCAGCGTTCAGCTCAACTCTCGTTGGGATGCGCTCATGGCTCTTGCACAGACTGCTACGCAGTATGCCCAGCATGAGTCGCAGACCATTATCCAGACCATTCAGGCACGCAAGCAGACCAATGTCAGCACACCTGCAGAGTATCAAGAAGACCAGTCGGCCTTTGCCTCGGTATTCAGCAGGCTGATGGCCGTAGCCGAGGCCTATCCGCAGTTACAGGCCGCCGACCTGTACAAGGACACGATGAACGGCATCCGCCAATATGAGGAGAACGTTCGTATGAGCCGTATGGTCTACAACGACACCGCCACGAAGATGAACCGCATGGTGCGCCAGTGGCCGTCCTCGTTCGTGGCCAGTATGCTCGGCTTCGGAGAAAAGGAATATCTCAAGGAAGACGAGGAGAAGAAGCACAACTATCCCGACCTCTATGGCCAACAAAGTTAAATGGCTCTTACTTCTGCTATTGCTGTCGACGGCGGCATGGGCAGACCATAAGTTGTATAACCTCGACATCAATGTCGTGCTCCACAACAACGGTGATGCCCGTATCACCGAGGTGCGCGAGATGAATGTCATGTCTTCAGGTACCGAGTGCTACATTCCCATCTACAACCTGAAGAACGGCAGCATCGTCTGCGACCTTGCCGTCAGCGACGAGACCGGCACGAACTATCTTGTCGAGAATGGCAACTGGGATACCGACCGCAGCCGTGAGGCCAAGCGCAACCGATGTGGCATACACAATGTCTCTGACGGTTATGAGGTGTGCTGGGGTGTCGGTGATGCGGGGAAGCGTACCTATACGACCAGTTACACCGTCACCAACCTCGTGCGTGGCTATCAGGATGCCGACGGGTTCAATTTCATGTTCGTGGCCGAGGACATGTCGCCTTTGCCCGAGCATGTCACGCTGACCATAGCCCATGAGGACACCACTCGTTATGTCTTCGGCCCCGTGAAAGTCTGGGCGTTCCGCTATCAGGGCACTATCGAGTTTGAGGACGGGAAAATCGTGGCCGAGACCACCGAGCCCTTCAATAGTGGCAACTCCATGATAATCATGGCGCAGTTCGACAAGGGTATGTTCCATCCCGACCGCACCAGCGAGAAGTCGTTTGAGCAAGTCAAGGAGCGTGCCTTCGAGGGAAGCGACTACAAGCAGAAATCCAAGTCGTCTGGTTTCCTCAATGCGGTCAAAGAGAATTTTGAGCTATTCCTTTTCGTGTTGGCAATCATGGGTAGTGGCCTGTGGGCAGCCGTTATTGTTCCCATCCAGATATGGCGCCGTCGACGGAAGTTGCTTGGCAATGAGAAAAATCTGTTGTGGTATCGTGGCATGGCTGTCGGTGGTGACCTAAAACGTTCCAATGGCATCCTCAACCGTCTGCAATACAAGAGCAACTACGACAACCTGCTCTCTGCCTACATCCTCCGTATGTTCTACATGGGACTCATCCGTTTCGATGCCGTCAGCAACTCGAAGGGAAATCTCGTGAAATGCTTCCGCATGGTATCGACCCCAGCACTCCCCGTCGACAATGAGGACGCTCGTAACATCAAGCAACTCTATCAAATCTTTTGCGATGCTGCTGGCGATGACGATATACTCGAGCCGCAGGAGCTGAAGAAGTATATGCGCAAGCATGCTGAGGATCTACAGCCCTGGGCCAAGCGTATGCACAACGACATCAGCTATAAGACCATCAACGAGGAGGAGGCTCGGCAGCTCTTCGGACTGAAGAAATACCTGCAGGAGTTCACGCTGTCAGGTGAGCGGCAGATCCAGGAGGTGCAGCTGTGGAAGGAGTATCTCGTCTTCGCCACACTCTTCGGCATTGCCAAGGAAGTGATGGGAGAGTTGGAGAAACTCTATCCCGCGTACAAGAACCTCGACCGCATCTTCTCCACCCTCGAGACCGACCGCGACTACTTCATGCTCTACAACTCGCTTGTCCTTAACAGCCATACCGGTATGCAGTCGGCCTATTCGTGGACCGACCCGTCGGAACGTCGTAGCAGCGGTGGCGGCGGCTGGGCATCGAGCGGTGGCGGTGGTGGCTTCTCTGGTGGCGGCAGTGGCGGCGGAATAAGATAAACCCCAACCCCGAAACCCCTCCCCATCCCTCCCCGAAGGAGAGGGGGAGTTTCCCCGAGGAGAGGCTTCTGCCAGTCGGGTTTCCTCCCCGGAAGGTTAGGAGGGGTTCCAGTATCGTCTGAACTCCTTGAACTCCCGAACTCCTTTAACTCCCTATAAAAACCGTATAAACGATAAAAAAATGAAAAAGCTATTAACCTTTATCCTGCTTGCAGTTGGCATGACCGCTAGCGCAGGAACAATGAAAACCATCACGGTTGACAACGAGGCCGACTTCCTGCGAGCCCTCGGCGGCAACCGAGTCATCAAAATTGCCGATGGCACGAAACTCAACCTCTCGCTCATCCTCGAGTATGAGGACCAGTGTCTCGAAGTGCAGATACCCTTTATCGACTATGGCGCAGAGCAGAAAGGCATCAAGGAGATGCTCTTTAGCGAGTCCCGCTTCGACGGCCGACAGCTCACACTCAAGAACATTGCCAATCTCACTATCGATGGCGGCAGCGGGGCAGAGATAGTCGTCGAGCCGCGCTATGCCAACGTGCTCACATTCCTCAACTGTAAGAACATCACCCTGCGCAACCTCACACTCGGACACACCGATGAGGGCTATTGCGAGGGCGGAGTGCTCTATCTCGACAACTGCGAGAACGTGAAGCTCGACAACTGCGACCTCTACGGTTGCGGCACTATGGGCATCGAGGCCTACAACACCAGCGAGCTGCGCTGTGCCCGCACCACCATCCGCGACTGCAGCTACGGCATCATGGAACTTGTCAACACCAACAATGTCAACTTCATCGACTGTCGCTTTGTGCGCTGTCGAGAGTTCGGACTTGTGGAGATCCGTGGCGAGCAATCCTACAACATCGACTTCCGTCGTTGTTACTTCGCCGAGAACAAAGGCCTGCTCTTCGCCATCGATGCCCGCATACTGATGGAGAAGTGCGAGATTTACCATCCCGAAGAAACCCTCGGCCATACCGAACTCATCATGGACAGGGATTGTCTGTGGAATGAATAGCCTCGCCCTCCTTTGTAAGGAGAGAGCAGGGCATATAAAGACATAACTGAATTAAATCAAAAATCGCATACGGGCATCCCCGTATGCGATTTTTTGTTCTTCCTTGTGAGGTGTTAAGGAAAGGCATTCATCACCAGTCGCAGGTGGCCGCCTTTGGAGATTTCTTCAAAGGTGAGCCAGTTGCGGCTTAGTCGTTTGCCGTTGAGGTAGGCGGCTTTTACGTGGATGTTCTCGCGGCTGTTGTTCTCGGCGGTGATGGTAAACGTTTTCCCGTTGCCCACATTGATTTCGGCTTTGTCAACGACGGGTGTGCCGATGACGAAGTGTCCGCCAGCGGGTTCCACCTGATAGATACCCATAGCCGAGAGGATATACCATGCCGACATTTGGCCGACATCCTCGTTGCCGATGAGTCCGTCACGTCCCGTGTGGTACATCTCGTCCATTACCTTGCGCAGCAGTGGCGCGGCCTTTTGAGGTTCGCCGACGTAGTCGTACATATATATCATATGGTGGCTGGGCTCGTTGCCGTGGGCATACTGCCCGATGAGTCCGCTGATGTCGGGTGAGGCGAACTCACCCATGTCGCCTTCGATGATAAAGAACTGGTCGAACTTCTTCATAAAGTTTTTCTTTCCACCGAAGAGTTTGACAAGTCCCGCTATGTCGTGGGGCACGAGCCAGGTGTATTGCCAGGCATTGCCCTCGGTATAGTCGTCGTCGCGATGGCGCGATTTGATGGGGTCGAACGGCTCGCGGAATGTTCCCTTTGAGTCTATGGCCCGCATGAATTTCGTCTTCGGGTCAAAGTATTTTTTGTACGACTGGCTGCGGTTGTGGAAGTAACGGTAGTCTTCGTCGTGTCCGAGCAGTTTGGCGACCCGTGCCACGGCGTCGTCGGCGATGCAGTATTCCAAGGCCTTTGCCACCGTCTCACCTTCGTTGACCTTGTCGTAAGGGATATATCCATACTGTTGGAGCGTTCCCAGTAGGCGACCGTCATGCAGTTGTGTCTGCTTTAGGGCTTGGTAGGCGCGTTCTTTGTCTTTTACAAAGCCTTTTAGTACGAGGTCGGCCAGTACGATGGCTCCTGGATTGCCCACCATGCAGTCGGTCTCGTTGCCCATGAGGTGCCATACGGGCAGGCGGCCCTGCTCATCGTTGATGGCCATGAATGTCTCGGCAAAGTCGCGTTGCTTCTCGGGACAGATGAGTGTCATGAGCGGATGTGCGGAACGATAGGTGTCCCAGAGCGAGAGGGTGGTGTAGGTGGTATAGTCGGCCTGATGGTTCTTCCCATCGGCACCGCGGTAGCTCTTGTCAGTGTTGCAGAACACCGAGGGTGCTGTCATCAGATGGTACATGGCGGTATAGAATACCTTTTTCCTGTCTTCTCTGGCTTCGATGCGTATGCGTGAGAGTTCTTTGTTCCATGCCTCATAGGCTGCCTGTCGCACCTCGTCGAAGTTCCAGCCTGGCATTTCGCTCATCATGTTTACTTTCGCGTCGCCGGCTGAGGTGGGCGAGAGCGCTACCTTCACCAACAAGGGCGTTTCGGTTTTTGCCGTCTGTATGGTGTAAAGAGTATCGCCCGACTGCCCACCGAGCTGAATAGGTACGGAGAACTCAATGGCGAAATAGGTCCATCGGTCTTGAGCCCATCCCGTGCTGTGGCGGTAGCCTGAGAGCATGGTGGGACTGTCCTGCGTGATGAAGCACTCTGTCATCTTGTCCCAGCCGATGCACTGCGCGAGATCGATGGCAAGTAAATGGGTGTAGGGTTGGGAACAGGTGGTATATCGGTGCATGGCCACGCGTTGTGTGGCTGTCAGCTCGACGCGCACGGCAGGGTCGCTCAGTTGGATGCTATAGTAGCCAGGTTGTACCATCTCGTCGTTGTGTGAGAATTTCATCTCGTGCGGCCCGCTAAGGCTCTCATCTTTTTTCAAGGGAATGAACGCCACATCGCCGAGCTCGCCGATGCCCGTGCCGCTGAGGTGCATGTGCCCGAAGCCGATCAGGATGGAGTCGCTGTCGTGGTAACCCGATGTCCAGTCCCAGCCGCGCGTGTACTGGTTTGGCCCCACTTGCACGAGTCCCCAAGGCACGTTCGCCCCAAGGAATACGTGTCCGTTGCCACCCGTACCGATGCGTTGATCAATATACTGGGCATAGTCTTGTCCGCTCATGGCTATTCCCGCCATACAGAGGAAGAATGAAATAAGAAATCGTCTCATGATGTGGTTATGGTTTTATTAGTTATCGGTTATCGGTTATTGGTTTTTAACCTTTCCTTCCTTTTTGGGAAGAATTTAAGAGGTAGGCTAATTTCTTTTTGTGATGCAAAGATAAGCATATTTTTCGAGTTTTACTATCAAGTGGTAATAAAATTTAATGTGATGGTGGCAAGCGGTCATTTTGGCAAGCGGTCATTTTGGGCAATCGGTCATATTGCTAAACGAACCATGTCCATAGACCGAAAGTTAGTCTTTCACGATACGAACGCTAAAGTTTCACAAAGTAATATATATACTTTTACTCGGTAATATATATACTTTTACTGAGTAATATATATACTTTTACTTGGTAATATATATACTTTTACTTTGTGAAACCTTAGCTTTCGCATCGTAAAGGCTTGTCTCTCGTAAGATGAAGGCTTGTTTTTTTTGGCAAATATGGCGAGATTGTTGGTTTTTCTGACAAAATATAATATCTTTGCAGTCAGAAACATAAGAAAGGCAACGAACATTATATAAATATGTATTAGACGATGAAAAGATTTCTGAATGTATTGATATTGTCCTTCGGTCTATGCTGTGGTGTCATGGCGCAGGGGTCGGGAGAGCGGATATTACTCATCGGTGACTCGATGCTCGACGGATTGTGCCGCCGCCTGCAGGACTATGCCGACGCGAACGGGCACTACTTGCGCACGTTTATCTGGTACGGAGCGACGACGCGCCATTGGGCGACAACGAAAGACATGGCGTTTCAGATTGCGAAGGAGCGTCCCACGCTGATAGTGTTCAGCTGCGGGTCGAACGATCTGGGCTATTACGACCTGCAAAGGCGTGAGGGGTATGTGAAAACCATCATAGCCACGTTTGGCAAGGTGCCGTATGTGTGGGTGGGGCCGACCATGCTGCGCGGTGTGAAGGACAACGGTATCGGCGGCATTATCTGCCGCAACACAGGCGAGAATCACTTCTTCGATACGACGAAGGTGCATCTCGTGCGGGGCAAGGACGGCATTCATCCTACCTTTGCCTCGGCGGCTCAGTGGATGGACAAAATTGTGGAATGGATGAAGGTCAACGGCTATCGGATAAAGCTCGACAGGCCGACAAAGAAATCCACGCTTCGCAACTACGAAACGCATAATCCGAAATATAAGGGAATGCCGCTTTAATAAGTTTACGGTTTACAGCAGATTGGTCTTTCTCTTTCGCTTTTCTCGTTGCGCCAAAGTAATCAACTGTAAACCGTAAGCCATCTCCTCTTGTGAGGAGCGAGGGGGTTCTTATTTGAAGAACTGCCGCCAGTCGGTGTTTTCGTCGACAAGGTTATCGGGTACGGTCTTGGTGCGTTTGGCTTTTCTTCCTTTTTCGGGAGCCTCGTGTCCTCTGACAGCCTTTCCTCTCTTCTCTCTTCTCTCTCCTTTCCTCTTCTTCTTGTCGCCGGTCATTCCCGACGTTCCGTCGCCTACTCGTTGTCTTTCACCGTCGTTGCAGCGCACTTGCCGGTTCTTATAGAACGTGCCGTCGAGGGCACGGATGACGTGCTGGGCGTCGCGCTCGGGAACATCGAAGTAGCAGAACTTGGCGAGCAGGTCGATGTGGCCCACTTCCTGTCGGCCTTGTATATGGCGGTTGAGGAACTGCATGAGCTCGCCTGGATAGAACCCGTCGGTCTTGCCCAGATTGATGAACAGCCGCCGATATCCTTTCTCTGCCTTCCGTGAGCCTTTCTTTTCTTTTTTCTCTCCTCTCTCCTCTTTTCTCCCCTCATTTCCGCTGCCGCGCCTACCCGTAGCCTTTCCCGAGGGTTTCTCTATCTCGGGCGCGTCGGCATAGTAGCGCAGGAAGCGACCGAACTCGCGCGATACGATTTTCTTCAAGATGTCTTCCTTGTCTACATATTCAAAGTGTCGGTTAATCTCGGTCATGAAGGGGGCAATCTGCTCTTCGTCGACGTCAACCTTCTCAATTTCGGCAATAGCCTTGAAGAGTTGCTTGGTGCAGATATCCTTTGGTGTGGGCAGGTCGCCGTCGACGAATTGTTTGCCGATGACTTTCTCTATATTGCGCACTTTGTGCTTCTCGCGGGTGTGGATGATGCTGATGGAAGTGCCTTTCTTGCCTGCGCGACCAGTTCGGCCTGATCGGTGGGTGTAGTTCTCGATGTCGTCGGGCAGGCCATAATTGATGACATGGGTGAGGTCGTCCACATCGAGACCTCGTGCTGCCACGTCGGTGGCCACGAGCAGTTGGGTAAGGTGCTGGCGGAACTTCTG
Source organism: uncultured Prevotella sp. (assembly GCA_905234845.1). Taxonomy (GTDB): domain Bacteria; phylum Bacteroidota; class Bacteroidia; order Bacteroidales; family Bacteroidaceae; genus Prevotella. The sequence goes on from CAJOIW010000011.1 coordinate 41,260, forward strand.
CATGGTCAGGTCGCGTTGCGGCTGTGAGAGGTCGCCATGCAGCGACTCGGCGTTATAGCCGTCGTGGATGAGTTTGTCGGCCACCTCCTGTGTCTCCACCTTCGTGCGGCAGAAGATGATGGCATAGATGCGTGGATGATAATCGACCACACGCTTCAGGGCAAGGTATTTGTCGCGGGCATTCACCAGATAATAGATGTGGTTCACGTTCTCGGCGCCCTCGTTGCGCGAGCCCACAACAATCTCCTTGTAGTCGTGCAGATAGGTCTTGGCTATTTTCTCTATCTCGCGGCTCATGGTGGCCGAGAACATCAGCGTGTTGCGGTCTTCAGGTACTCCCTCGAAGATGGCGTTGATACTCTCGGAGAAACCCATGTTGAGCATCTCGTCGGCCTCGTCGAGCACCACGTTCCTCACCTTCTCGAGCTTTGCCACACCGCGGTTCATCAGGTCGACAAGTCGGCCTGGTGTGGCGACGATAATCTGCACACCGCGTTTCAGGGCTTTCATCTGTAGCCCGATGCTCGCGCCGCCGTAGACGGCTTCGATGTGGATGCTGGGCATATATTTGGAGAAGTCCTTCAGGTCGTCGGTGATTTGCAGGCACAGCTCGCGTGTCGGACTGATGATGACGGCCTGTGTCTCGCGGCTCGCGCTGTCAATCTTCTGCAGCAAGGGAATGCCGAAGGCGGCGGTCTTGCCTGTTCCTGTCTGTGCCAAAGCAATCACCTCGTTGCCCTCGCCCAGCAGATAGGGTATCACTTCCTCTTGAACAGGCATGGGCTGCTCAAATCCCATTTCTTCGATGGCGCGGCGTATCTCCGCATTCACGCCCAGTTCCTCAAATGTCTTCATAATTGTTTATATGGACACCATGAATGTAGGTGTTTCTATACTTTTCATAAAAAACTGGCTGCAAAGGTACGAATTTTTCATCTTTCATCTCTCATCTTTCATCTTTTTTTGTACCTTTGCAGCATGAAAATCTGTATTTTTTGTTCGGCTAATAGCAATCTCGACCCCGACTTTTTCCGGATGACGGAGGAACTGGGACATTGGATAGGAGAGAGCGGACACGCGGTGGTATTCGGCGGTTGCAATCTGGGTTTGATGGAGACGATTTCCCGGTCGGTGCACGAGGCTGGAGGCGAGACCATCGGTGTCGTACCCTCAATCGTGGAGGAGAATGGTAAGGTGTCTCCATACGTGACGACACACATCCCCTGCAACAACCTCTCCGACCGCAAGGACCTGTTGATTTCGAAGAGCGATGTCATCGTGGCATTGCCGGGAGGCATCGGCACGCTCGACGAGATTTTCACCGTGCTCTCGGCCGCTTCTATCGGCTATCATCGGAAGCGCGTCGTGCTCTACAATATGAAAGGATTCTGGCAACCGTTGCTGAAAATGCTCGATGAAATGGACGAAAAAGGTGTGCTGCGGCAAGGTTGGCGCAACGACCTGATAGTTGCAAACACATTAGAAGAAATTATAGAATCATGCGAAAAGTAATTGGTATTGGCGAGACAGTTCTCGACATTGTCTTCAGAGACAATCAGCCTATAGCTGCCGTTCCGGGCGGCTCCACGTTCAACGCGATGATTTCACTCGGTCGTTCGGGTGTCCCAGCCACGCTCATCTCCGAGGTAGGCGATGACCGCGTAGGCAGGTTCGTCACCGATTTCATGAGGCACAATGGTGTAGACCCCCTGCACATGAGTCTCATTCCCGGTGCAAAGACTCCCCTCTCGCTGGCTTTTCTCAACGAGAAGAACGATGCGGAATACATTTTCTATAAGACAACCCCTCCCCAAGGGAGGGGAGTCAATATAGGTTCTCCTAATGAAAAAAGTAATCAACCCCCCCTCTCTTGGGGAGGGGTTGGGTTGCAACTTTCTTCCGATGACCTTGTGCTCTTTGGCTCTTATTATGCCCTCAACCCCGACACGCGTCAGCAGGTGAAGGCCGTACTCGAGGAGGCTCGTCGGCAAGGGGCCATCATCTATTATGATGTGAACTTCCGACCTGCCCACTGTCACGAGGTGATGCGCCTCATGCCCGCCATCATGGAGAATCTCGAGATGGCCGACATCGTGCGTGGCAGCCGCGAGGATTTCGAGACGCTCTATCAGATTGGTGAGGCCGAGAAAGTCTATGCCGAGAAGATTGCCTACTACTGTCGCAACTTCATCTATACTGACAGCGACCGTCCTGCCCTGCTGATGGCGTCTGACGGTTTGCGGCGCGAGTATCCTGTGAAGAAGGAGCAGACCGTCACTACGATTGGTGCGGGCGATAACTTTAATGCCGGTATCCTCTTTGGCATCCTCCGTCAGGGAATTACCCGCCAGGATATTGCACAGGGACTTACCGCTGTACAGTGGGACAGCATTATTGCTGAAGGACAGCAGTTTGCCGCAGAGGTATGTAAGAGTATTTACAATTACGTCTCCGAAGATTTCGGTCAAGCCAAACGCGCAACACTACCCACAAAATGAGAATTAAAAACTAAAACCCATTATGATAAAGATTACTGACAACATTTTTTACACAGGTGTGAACGACCGCTCGAAGTCGCTCTTTGAAGGCTTGTGGCCCCTGCCCAACGGCGTGAGCTACAACAGCTACCTTATCGATGACGAGAAAACCTGCCTCATCGATACCGTCGAAGTGAACTTTTTTACCCAATTCATCGAGAATATTCGTGAGGTGCTTGGTGACCGGCCAGTTGACTATCTCGTGGTCAACCACATGGAGCCTGATCACAGCGGGAGCATCGCCCTGCTGCGGAAATTCTATCCCGAGGTGCAGATTATCGGCAACAAAAAAACATTCCAGATGATGCAGGGATTTTTCGGCATCACCGATGGACTCGTTGAGGTGAAGAATGGCGATTCGCTTAGTCTCGGCAAGCGTGAGCTGCAGTTTGTGCTCACACCGATGGTTCACTGGCCCGAGACCATGATGACTCTCACGGACAACGTGCTCTTCTCAGGCGATGCCTTTGGATGCTTCGGCGCATTGAACGGCGGCATCATCGATGACGACATCAACTGCGACACCTATTGGTTAGAGATGGTTCGCTACTACTCCAACATCGTTGGTAAATACGGCATTCCTGTGCAGAATGCACTGAAGAAGCTCGACGGCGTGAAGCTCGATTATATCTGCTCTACCCACGGGCCCGTTTGGCATCAGTACATAGAAAAGGTCGTCGGTATGTACGATTGCATGTCGCGCTACGAGACAGAGCCAGGACTGGTCATCTGCTACGGTACCATGTACGGCAACACCGAGCGTATGGCTGAGCATATCGCACGTGCCGCTTCGCAGGCTGGCGTGAAGAATATCGTGGTCTACAATGTGTCAAAAACTCACCACAGTTATATCCTGCGTGATATCTTCCGCTATCGCGGCCTTATCGTCGGCGCACCCACTTACAATACTGGTCTCTACCATGAGATGGAAGTGCTGCTTTCCGAGATAGCGGGCAAAGACATCAAAGGCAATCACCTTATCGGTTGGTTCGGCTCGCATGGCTGGGCCTCGAAAGCCGTCGCCAAGATTGCCGAGTGGAACGAGCAGCATCTGCACTTCGAGCCTGTAGGTGAGCCAGTCGATATGAAACAGGCACTCACACCCGAGACCAAAGCCCAGTGCGAGGCTCTTGGCCGCGCCATGGCAGAAGCACTACGTAAATGAGAAAAGATCCATGCGATGTAAATTAAGAAAAATCGGTCTGCTGCCGCTCATCATCACAGCCATCTTGCTCGGTATCATGTTGGGCAACTTGCTGAGTGAGGGTTGGGTGCGCGTGTTTGTCACGTTCAACGGTATCTTCAGTCAGTTCCTCGGCTTCATGATTCCCCTTATTATTGTCGGCCTTGTCGCACCCGCCATTGCCGATATTGGCCGTGGCGCGGGCCGTTTGCTGCTCATGACCGTAGCCATCGCTTACCTCGACACAGTGTTTGCAGCGTTGCTCGCTTATGGAACAGGCTCATGGCTATTCCCCTCGATGGTCGAGCATACTGCCCACATGGCTGGGGTCAGCAAGCCGACAGAGTTGGCTCCCTATTTCGCCATCAAGATTCCTCCAATGCTCGACGTGATGAGTGCACTCGTCTTCGCTTTTATGATGGGACTCGGCATAGCTTACATGAATAAGGATGAAGTAAGGGGAATGGAGGAAGGACTGGAAGAAAACGCTGATAGTTATTCAAAACTCAAATATGTATTCCTTGAGTTCCGAGAGATTATCTCAAAAACCATCTCGAAGGCCATTATCCCCCTGCTGCCCATCTACATCTTCGGCATCTTTCTTTCCATGACATTCACTGGTGAGGTGTGGCGCATCATCGCCGTCTTTGCCCAAATTATACTCGTCATCTTCGTCCTCCACATCTTCATTCTGCTTTATGAGTTCGCTATTGCCGGAGGTTTCACACGGCGCAACCCGCTGCGGCTGCTATGGAACATGTTGCCCGCCTATCTTACCGCGCTGGGCACCTCGTCGAGCGCTGCCACTATACCCGTAACGTTGAGACAGACACAGAAAAACGGTGTCTCTGACGATATCGCCTCGTTCACCGTGCCCCTCTGCGCCACGATCCACATGTCGGGCTCGGCCATGAAGATTACAGCCTGCGCCCTTACCATCTGTCTCATCAGTGGTACGCCTCACAGTCTGCCCATGTTCCTCAACTTCACGCTGATGCTTGCCATCGTCATGGTCGCCGCCCCAGGTGTGCCTGGCGGAGCCATCATGGCAGCCCTCGCTCCGTTAGCCAGCATCCTCGGGTTCACGCCCGACCAACAGGCTCTCATGATAGCCCTCTATATTGCCATGGATAGTTTCGGCACCGCCTGCAACGTCACTGGTGACGGCGCCATCGCTATTATCATCGACAAACTATTCCGGAAAGGGTAACGCTATTTTCAAGCATTTATATTGAGGAACAGAGTTTCAACTGTTAATAAATGTTTAAGAAATTCCCATTTTCCACAAAAATATGGGAAAAGTTTGGTGGTGTGAAGGAAAATGCGTACCTTTGCGCCCGTTCAGTGGAATGAGGAACTCCGAGCGAGTTCCTCATTCTGTGTTAATTAGGAAAAAATGATAGATAAGAACATTGTTAAAGAGATTGTTGAGGAGTGGTTGAAGGATAAAGACTACTTCCTCGTAGATCTGGAAACCGATGCAGCCGACCGCATCGTGGTGGAGATTGACCATGCCGACGGGGTGTGGATTGACGACTGTGTGGCATTGAGCCGCTACATCGAGGAACATCTAAGTCGAGACGAGCAGGACTATGAACTCGAGGTGGGCTCTGCTGGCATCGGACAGCCTTTCAAGGTGGCGCAGCAATACGTGAATCACATAGGCAAGCCCGTCGAGGTGCTTACCGCCGAGGGGAAGAAGGTGAAGGGCGTGCTCAAGGCTGTCGACGGCAGCAATTTTACCGTGACCACAGAGGAGAAGGTAAAGGTGGAGGGCAAGAAACGCCCGCAACTCGTGGAGACCGACCATGAGTATGACATGAATAATGTAAAATATACAAAATATCTAATCAGTTTCAAGTAAAAAGCTATGGCAGCAAAAAAACAAACCGTGAGCATGATCGATACGTTCAAGGAGTTTAAGGAAACGAAGAACATCGATCGCACCACGCTCGTGAGCGTGCTGGAGGAGAGTTTCCGCAATGTGCTCGCAAAAATTTACGGCAGCGACGAGAACTTCGACGTGATTGTAAACCCGGACAAGGGCGACTTTGAAATCTATCGCAATCGCGAGGTCGTTCCCGATGGTGAAGTGCAAGACGAAAATAAGCAGATTTCGCTGAGCGAGGCTCAAAAGATTGATGAGGACTACGAGGAGGGCGAAGAGGTGTCTGAATCAGTAGACTTTGCCAAGTTTGGCCGTCGTGCCATCCTGAATCTCCGTCAGACTCTCGCCTCTAAAGTGCTTGAACTGGAGCATGACTCGCTCTATAACAAGTATAAGGATCGCGAGGGACAAGTGGTTGCCGGTGAGATTTATCAGGCATGGAAGCGCGAGGTGCTCATCCTCGATGATGAGGGCAACGAGCTCATCCTCCCGAAGACGGAGCAGATTCCTAATGAAAACTACCGTAAGGGTGACACGCTGCGTGCCGTCATCCTTCGTGTGGACAACGAGAACAATAATCCGAAGATTATTCTCTCGCGCACTAGTCCTACATTCCTTCAGCGACTGCTCGAGGCCGAGGTGCCCGAAATCAATGACGGACTTATCTCCATCAAGCGCATCGCACGTATGCCGGGTGAGCGCGCCAAGGTGGCTGTAGAGAGCTACGATGACCGTATCGACCCCGTCGGAGCCTGTGTGGGCGTAAAGGGCAGCCGCGTGCATGGTATCGTGCGTGAGCTCTCTGGTGAGAACATCGACGTTATCAACTATACCACGAACATCAAGCTCTTCATCCAGCGTGCACTCAGTCCCGCTCAGATCAGCAGTATCAACATTGACGAGGCGGAGCACAAGGCTGAGGTGTATCTTAAACCTGAGGAGGTAAGCCTTGCTATCGGTCGCGGTGGCCTCAACATTAAGCTCGCCTCCATGCTTACAGAGTATACTATCGACGTATTCCGCGAGGCAGCTGATGATGACGAAGAGGACATCTATCTCGACGAGTTTGCCGACGAGGTTGATCAGTGGATTATCGACTCGCTCAAGGCCATCGGCCTCGATACCGCAAAGGCTGTGCTCAAGGCTCCGCGTGAAATGCTCGTGGAGAAAGCCGACCTCGAAGAAGAGACAGTTGACCAGCTACTTGAGGTACTGCGTGCGGAATTTGAATCCTGACACATTCTTCACCCCATCAACATTACAACATTTCAACATTCAAACATAGATGAGCATCAGATTAAACAAAGCTATTCGAGAATTGAATATAGGACTTCAAACGGCAGTTGATTTCCTTGAAAAACGAAAAGACCTGGGCGCGATTGAGAGCAATCCCAACTTTAAGCTCAGCGACGAGCAGTATGAGGCACTTGCCAGTGCGTTCAAGAGTGATCAGGACGTGAAAAAAGATGCCGCCAAACTGTTCCAGAAAAAAACAAAAGAGCGGAAACCCGCTCCCGAACCGAAGAAGGAACGGGCTGAGGACTTGCTCAAGTCGGCTCCGCAGGTACAATTCAAAGCCGTTGGGAAAATAGATCTCGACAGCCTGAAGAAAAAAACTGCGGAGAAGGAGTCTGCTGCTCCGAAGGAAAAAGAGGAACCCAAGAAGGTGGAAAAGCCGAAAAAGGTTGCCGAGGCTCCTGAGGAGCCTGAGAAGGAAGAGGCTGCTGCCGTCAGCCCCAAGCCCGAAGTGTCTGAAAAGCCTGAAGCCCCCGAAGCTCTGGTAGAGCCGGAAACGCCGGAGATTCCTGAAGCTATGGAAACCGCTGAGCCGGAAGTGGATGAAGGCCCTGAAATCTTTACCACTAAGGCGGAGAAGAAAGCCCTCAACGCTCAGAAGGTGACTGTGTTGGGTAAGATCGACCTCGACTCCATCAACCAAAGCACTCGTCCGAAGAAGAAGTCGAAAGAGGAGAAACGCAAGGAGCGTGAGGAGAAAGCCCAACAGCAAGGTGGCAAGAAAAAGCGCGAGCGCATCAACAAGCAGAAGGTGGACATCACCGCCGCCGCGCGACAAGCCGACAAGGTCAGCGCTCAGCAGCAGGCGCAGAGCAAGAACGCGGGCAAGAAAAAGAAGAAAGCCCGCAACCAACGACCTCTCGAAGTGAACGAGGAGGATGTTGCACGTCAGGTTAAGGAGACGCTTGCCCGCCTCACCAACAAGCAGAACCAGAACAAGAAAGGCGCAAAGTACCGCAAGGAGAAGCGTGAGGCTGTTCAGGAAAAGATGGCACAAGAGGCCAAGGCCGAGCGCAAGGAGAGCAAGACGCTCAAGCTCACCGAGTTTGTCACCGTCAGCGAGCTCGCCACCATGATGGACATCTCCGTCATGCAGGTCATCTCCACCCTCATGTCGGTGGGTATCATGATGTCTATCAACCAGCGCATGGACGCCGAGACCATCAACCTCGTGGCCGACGAGTTCGGGTTCAAGACCGAATACGTCAGCGCCGAGGTGCAGGAGGCCGTCAGCGAGGTAGAAGACGACGAGAACGACCTCATCTCGCGCTCGCCCATCGTCACCGTCATGGGACATGTCGACCATGGTAAGACCTCGTTGCTCGACTACATCCGCAAGACCAACGTCATTGCCGGTGAGGCCGGCGGCATCACCCAGCACATCGGTGCCTACAACGTGAAGCTCGAAGACGGCCGCCGCATCACCTTCCTCGACACCCCGGGCCACGAGGCCTTCACCGCCATGCGTGCCCGTGGTACACAGGTCACCGACATCGCCATCATCATCATCGCCGCTGACGATAGCGTGATGCCCACCACCAAGGAGGCCATCGCCCATGCTCAGGCTGCCAACGTGCCGATGGTGTTTGCCATCAACAAGATCGACAAGCCCGGTGCCAACCCCGACAAGATTCGCGAAGACCTCTCGCAGATGAACCTGCTCGTCGAGGAATGGGGCGGTAAGTACCAGTGCCAGGAGATTTCGGCTAAGAAGGGCATCGGCGTGCAAGACCTGCTCGAGAAGGTGCTGCTCGAAGCCGAGATGCTCGACCTGAAGGCCAACCCCAACCGCAAGGGCACAGGCTCCATCATCGAGTCGTCGCTCGACAAGGGCCGCGGCTATGTCTCCACCGTGCTCGTCTCCAACGGAACGCTGCGCGTGGGCGACAATGTCATCGCCGGAACGAGCTACGGTCGTATCAAGGCCATGTTCAACGAGCGCAACCAGCGCATCACCGAGGCCCGTCCTGCCGAACCCTGCATCATTCTGGGTCTGAACGGAGCCCCCACCGCCGGCGACACGTTCCACGTGCTCGACACCGAGCAGGAGGCCCGCGACATTGCCAATAAGCGACTGCAGCTGCAGCGCGAGCAGGGACTGCGCACACAGAAGAAGTTTACGCTCGACGACATCTCCCACCGCATCGCCCTGGGCGAGTTCCACGAGCTCAACATCATCGTCAAGGGCGACACCGACGGAAGTATCGAGGCCCTCAGCGACTCGTTCCTCAAGCTCTCAACCGAGAAGGTTCAGGTCAACGTCATCAACAAGGCCGTGGGCCAGATTTCCGAGAACGACGTCATGCTCGCCTCAGCCTCCGATGCCATCATCGTGGGCTTCCAGGTGCGTCCCTCGGCCGAGGCCCGCAAGGCTGCCGACCGCGAAGGCGTCGACATCAACACCTACTCCATCATCTACGATGCCATCGACGATATCAAGGCCACCATGGTCGGCATGCTCGACAAGGTGAAGAAGGAAATCGTCACCGGTCAGGTCGAGGTGAAGCAGGTGTTCAAAATCTCGAAGGTGGGCACGGTTGCCGGCGGTCTGGTCACCGAAGGCAAGGTGCACAACAAGGACAAGGGCCGCGTGGTTCGCGACGGTATCGTCATCCACTCTGCCCCCATCGATGCCCTCAAGCGCTACAAAGACGATGTCAAGGAAGTGGCTACAGGCTTCGAGTGCGGTATCTCGCTCGTCAACTTCAACGACATTCAGGAAGGCGACATCATCGAGACCTACACCGAGATTGAGGTCGAGCAGAAACTGTAACACCCTTCTATATGAAACGAGTAACCGTCATATCAGCGATGCTCTTGTCGGTTTTCTTCTGCCATGCAGAGGAAATCGGCAGAGTGGCATCGCCCGACGGACAAAATGTCGTCATTCTCCAGTTGGACAATGACGGCATGCTTTTTTATACCCTCAGCCGCAACGGCAACGAGCTGATCGCCTCGTCGCGACTGGGCATGAACACCTCGCGAGGCGATTTCACCACAGGGCTGACGCTCGGCGGATGTTCGACGAGCGAGATGAGCGAGACCTATCAGCTCCCCGTCGGCAAGACCAGCACCTACACCAACCACTATAAGGAGCTGCAGGCGCAGTTCACCAAAGACAACTACGCCATGACGCTGCTGATGCGCGTCTACGACGACGGGCTCGCCTTCCGCTACCAGTTTTCCGGTAGCGCGACGCTGAAGGCGACGGCCGATTCCTCTCAGGTGCGCATCCCTAAATGCAGTAAAATCTGGGCCTTGCCCTACGTCAGCCATTACGAAGGTCACTACACCGGCCGCTCGTGGGTGGGCACGGCGGGGGCTGCCGACCGTTTCTGTGCGCCTGTGTTGGTGAAGACCTCTCTGGGCGACGACTACTGGTGCCTGATGACCGACGCAGCCGTCGACGCGAAGTTCTGCACCTCGGCCATTGCCTGCGGTCAGAGCACCGAGAAAGGGCTGTTCAAGTATTCACTCATCGGCGAGCCCAACAACCGTTTGCCTTTCTACACACCTTGGCGCGTGGTCTATATCGGATCGCTGGCCGACATGGTTGAGTCGACACTATGCGAGAATCTCTGCCCGCCGACGGCTTTCGACGACACGAGCTGGATAAAGCCAGGACTGTCGTCGTGGGACTGGGGCGGCTTAGACGGCCAGCAGACCAGAGACCTCAACGTGATCAAGGAGTTCATCGACATGGCCTCCACGATGGGCTGGCCATACTTCACCCTCGACGAGGGGTGGGACGGAGCACCCTACAATCTGACCGACGTGACCTCCTATGCCGCCGAGCGCGGCGTGAGCTGCTTCATCTGGTCGCATCAGAACCGTTTTCAGAACAACGAGACGCAGATACGCAACATCCTTCAAGACTGGAAGAACAAGGGCTTCGTGGGTGCAAAAATCGATTTCTTCGAAGACGACAGCCAGACCATGATGAGCAAATACGATAAGCTGCTCCGTGTGGCGGCACAGCTGCAGTTCATGCTCAACTTCCACGGCTGCTCCAAGCCCAACGGGCTGCGCCGCACCTATCCGCATTTTCTCTCGTGCGAAGCTGTCTATGGCAACGAGCAATATTTCTTCAACAGCAATGCCACACCTGCCTCGCACAACATCATCCTGGCTTTCACGCGTAACATCGTGGGACCGATGGAGTACACCCCCGTCGAGTTTGCCCGCAGAGATGGAGTGATTCGCCACAACACCTCGTGGAGCCATCAGGTGGCACTCGCCATCATCTTCGAGTCGGCCGTGCAGACCATTGCCGACTGCACCGACAACATCGTCTACAGCACGGCAGCCCCCCTGCTGAGCGGTCTGCCCGCCGCCTGGGACGAGTCGCGCTGTCTGGAAGCCAATGCCGAAAACCTCGTCACCATTGCCCGCAGAAAGGGCGACGACTGGTATGTAGGCAGTGTGAGCACCCGGGCGCGCACACTCTCGCTGCCGCTCGACTTCCTCGGCGAAGGAACCTATACCGCACAGATTTACAAAGACGGCACCTGTCCCTCCGACATTCAATACGAGGAGCAGCGCGTCGGCAAGACAACCACGCTCAGCATTCCCGTGAAGGCCAACGGCGGCGTCAGCATTCGATTGTCGAAAAAGCCTGTGGCGCAGCCTGTGCCCGTAATCCTGGAAGCTGAGAAAGCAACCTTCAAGGGCGGGATAACCACCGAGACCGACACCAACGGCAACTGCTCGGGAGGAAAATATGTGGGCTGGGTAGGCGGCGGCAACAGCATCACGTTCAGCTACGAGGCACCAGCCGATGGCGTCTACGACCTCACCCTCTTCTTCATTACCCTCGACAACCGCGACTGCGACGTGCAGGTGAACGACGACGAGAAGACAACCTGTCAGATGAAAGGCAACGGATTCAGCTGGAACAGCGACGGACTGGCCTGCCGTACCGTGCAGGTGTCGCTGCGCCAGGGCACAAACACCATCACGCTGGGCAACGATAACGGCTATGCCCCCAACTTCGACCGCATACAACTCAGCCGGTCGCGCTATCTGAATCCCACTACGGGAATAAAAACAGTTCATAGTTCAGAGTCCATAGTTCAGAGTTCAACACCCACCACCCATTACTCATCATCTATCTATGACCTGCAAGGACGAAAAATAGTACAACCCCTCCTGACCTCCCCGAAGGAGAGGAAATCTAATTCTCTACTCTCAACTGTCAACTCTCAATTCTTAAAGCCCGGCATCTACATCATGAACGGAAGAAAAATCGTCGTGAAGTAAGCGTATTTAGTGAATGTCAGAGGAGCGTTAAGAAATCATAATCGCCCACGCGAAAGATATAGGTTTCATCCCGTGAAGTGTTAAAGCAACGATTCTGTTTTAACACTTTCTTTTTTGTTTTCCGAGGATGCCAGACAGGGTTCTATGGGCAGAGATACGAGTTTCGGCAAGCCGAAAAAAGCGCTTTTCGTGCGAAACATATATGTTTGACCTTCCAAAAGATGGTCTTTCGGGGTCTGAAAGACCGTCTTTTAAGAGGCAAAAGCTTAGCTTTCGCGAGTGAGACATATATCTTTCGCAACTGAAGAGTGAAAAATGAAGAGCGAGGAGTGAGCTAACGGGTTGAGCATCAGTTCTTTACAACGGGTTGTCGCTGTGGGGTTTTCGCAGTCCTGTTGGACATATTGTCCACTGCACCATTTTTCAGCGCTCAGGGCATGTTAAAATTTCAGCTGGTACCCCCGATGATTTTAACATTTCTCTCTCGTTTATGGCATAAATTCCTCTTGCTCAAAAAAAGAAATCCATTGCTTTTCTTTTCGCTTAATCGGAATTTTCGTAACTTTGCAGGCAAAACGGGAAACTGTCGATGGACGGGAAAAATAAGAAAAAGAAAAAAGAAAAGGCTGACAACGAGTTGGTACGGCGGATTGCGGAGAAGAAGTATGAGTATGGCTTTACCACTGATGTGCAGACCGAGATTATTGATTGTGGGCTGAACGAGGATGTCGTGCGGCTCATCTCGCAGAAGAAGGGCGAGCCGGAGTGGCTGCTCGACTTCCGGCTCAAGGCGTTCCGCTATTGGCTGACATTGGAGCAGCCCACGTGGGGGCATGTCCATCTTCCCGATATCGACTATCAGGCCATCAGCTATTATGCGGACCCAACAAAAGCCTCCCCCCAGCCCCCTCCCATTGGAGGGGGGGCTGTGTCCTCACGCAGAGCCGCAGATTCCTCCCCTTCGGGGACGTTAGGAGGGGTTGTCGCTGGGGGTGGGGTAGACCCCAAGCTGATGGAGACCTTCGACAAGCTCGGCATTCCTCTCGAGGAGCGGCTGGCACTGAGCGGTAATACCGCTGTCGATGCCATCATGGACTCGGTCAGTGTGAAGACAACGTTTAAGGAGAAACTCTCGGAAAAAGGTGTCATCTTCTGCAGTATCGGCGAGGCCGTGAAGGAGCATCCCGATTTGGTGCGCCAGTATCTTGGCACCGTCGTGCCCTACCGTGACAATTTCTTTGCCGCACTGAACTCTGCCGTTTTTTCCGACGGTTCGTTTGTCTATATCCCAAAGGGTGTGCGCTGCCCGATGGAGCTGAGCAGTTATTTCCGTATCAATGCCCGTAACACGGGACAATTCGAGCGTACGCTCATCGTGGCCGACGACGACAGTTATGTCAGTTACCTTGAGGGCTGCACCGCTCCTATGCGCGACGAGAACCAGTTGCACGCGGCCATCGTGGAGATTATCGTCAGCGACCGCGCCGAGGTGAAATACTCTACCGTACAGAACTGGTATCCTGGCGACGAGGAGGGCCGAGGCGGTGTGTTCAATCTCGTCACCAAGCGGGGCGACCTGCGCGGCGCAGACTCGAAACTCTCATGGACACAGGTGGAGACGGGCTCGGCCATCACGTGGAAATATCCCTCGTGCATCTTGCGTGGCGACCGCTCGCAGGCTGAGTTCTATAGCGTGGCCGTCACCAACAACTATCAGGAGGCCGACACGGGCACGAAGATGATTCACATCGGCCGCGACACCAAGTCGACCATCATCTCGAAGGGCATCTCCGCAGGCCACTCGCAGAATTCCTATCGCGGGCTTGTCCGTGCTGCCGCCACAGCCGAGAATGCCCGCAACTACTCCTCGTGCGACTCGCTCCTGCTGGGCAGCGACTGCGGTGCCCACACCTTTCCCTACATGGACGTGAAGAATCCTACTGCCGTCTTCGAGCACGAGGCCACCACCTCGAAAATCTCCGAGGACCAGCTTTTCTATTGCAACCAGCGTGGCATTCCCACCGAGCAGGCTGTAGGCCTCATCGTCAACGGCTACGCCCGCGAGGTGCTGAACAAACTACCCATGGAGTTCGCCGTCGAAGCCCAGAAACTCCTCAGCGTAACGCTCGAGGGAACTGTGGGGTAGGGGTAAACCGTAAACCCCTCCCAACCTCCCCGAAGGAGAGGAGTACTATCAGAATTATGCATTATGCATTGTGAATTGTGAATTATGAATTATTATAATTATATATGCTTGAAGTACGTAATCTACATGCCACGATAGCGGGCAAAGAGATATTGAAAGGTATCGACCTTACCATTCGCGATGGAGAGACACACGCCATCATGGGTCCCAACGGGTCGGGCAAGTCAACACTGAGCGCGGTGCTCGTGGGTAACCCGCTCTACGAGGTGACCGAGGGTGAGATTTTCTTCAACGGCAAAAACCTGCTTGCGATGAAGCCTGAGGAGCGTGCCCACGAGGGGTTGTTCCTCTCGTTTCAGTATCCTATAGAGATACCTGGCGTCTCGATGACCAATTTCCTCAAGGCGGCCATCAACGAGAAGCGCAAGGCGCAGGGACTGCCCGAGATGAAAGCTCCCGAGTTTATCAAACTGATGAATGAGAAGCGGAAAATCGTAGAGCTCGACTCGAAGTTCACACGCCGCTCGGTGAACGAGGGGTTTAGTGGCGGCGAGAAGAAACGCAACGAGATTTTCCAGATGGCTATGCTCGAGCCGAAACTCGCCATCCTCGACGAGACCGACTCGGGCCTCGACGTCGATGCCATGCGCATCGTGGCCGAAGGCGTGAATAAACTGCGCACGCCAGAGACGTCGTGCATTGTCATCACCCATTACGACCGCCTGCTGGAGATGATTCGCCCCGATGTCGTCCATGTGCTCTATGCCGGACGCCTTGTAAAATCTGCTGGTCCGGAACTGGCTGGGGAGATACAAGAGCGCGGTTACGACTGGATAAAAAATGAGTTGGGAGATGAGGAGTGAGCAGCAATACATAGATTTGTATAATGATTGTCGCAACTTGATTTGCGACCACTCTGCCGCATCGATGAATGCCGTGCGCGATGCTGCTTTTGAGGCTTTCGCGCGACAAGGTTTCCCGTCGCGCAAGGTGGAGCGCTATAAGTATACTGACATAGAAAAGCTCTTTGCGCCCGACTACGGTTTAAATCTCAACCGTTTTTCAATTCCCGTCGATCCCTATAAGGCATTTCAGTGCGATGTTCCTAACCTTTCTACACTGCTCTATTTTGTAGTAAATGACGCGTTCTACACCGAGACTCGGCAGACAGGCCATCTGCCTGAGGGCGTGGTGATAGACTCGATGGCGAAAAATGCTCATTTGCTTTTGTCCGTTGGCGGTGACCGTTGGCCTATCGAGAATTATTATGCCCAGCTGGCTGATGTCACCGTTGATGCCGTCACGGCACTCAACACCATGTTGGCTCAGGACGGGTTGCTGGTGTATGTGCCTAAGAATGTCAAGATGGACAAGGCCATACAGGTTATCAATATCCTGAAGGCTCCCCCTCTTTGGGGAAGGGATGGTGACGAGGCCCTCATGGTCAACCGGCGTGTGCTCATCGTGATAGAGGATGGTGCGGAGGCGAGCCTGCTCTTCTGCGACCATGCTGCCGACGACCTACCTTTCTTGGCCACTCAGGTCATTGAGGCCTATGTGGGCGAGGGTGCCCGTCTCGATCTCTGCTGTCTGGAGGAGACTCACGCCAAGAATGTCCGTGTGAGCAATGTCTATATCCGGCAAGACCGCAATAGTCATGTATCCCACAACATCATCACCCTGCACAACGGCATCACCCGTAACCGACTTGACGTGCAACTTGCCGGTGAGGGTGCGGAATGTGAGTTGGGCGGATGTGTCATAGCAGACAAACAGCAGCATGTGGACAACAACACGCTCGTCACACACCATGTTCCGCATTGTACGAGTAGTGAGCTTTATAAATATGTGCTCGATGAGCAGGCTACCGGAGCGTTTGCCGGTCGTGTGCTTGTGGAGCATGGGGCACAGAAGACCTCTTCGGAAATGCGCAACCAGAACATTTGTGCATCGCGAGAGGCACGTATGTTCACCCAGCCCATGCTCGAGATATATGCCGACGACGTGAAGTGTTCGCACGGCAGCACCGTAGGCCAGCTAAACGATGCGGCTCTTTTCTACATGCGCCAGCGTGGCATCAGTGAGCGTGAGGCCCGTCTGTTGCTTGAGCAGGCTTTCGTTGGCGAAGTTCTCGATCAGATAGCACTCTCTCCATTGCGCGACCGACTACGCTATTTGGTTGAGAAGCGATTCCGGGGCGAACTGAGCAAGTGCGAGGGTTGCAAACTGTGTAAATAAGGAATAAAAGACGATATTATGTACGACATCAAGCAGATACGCAATGATTTTCCCATACTCTCGCGCGAGGTATATGGGCGGCCACTGGTCTACCTCGACAATGCCGCCACCACGCAGAAACCTCTCTGCGTGCTCGATGCCATGCGCGACGAATACCTGAACGTGAATGCCAATGTGCATCGCGGTGTGCATTATCTGTCGCAGCAAGCCACCGACTTGCATGAGCAGGCACGCGACACCGTGGCGCGTTTCCTAAATGCCCCGAAACGGGAGCAGATAGTCTTTACCCGTGGCACTACCGAGGCCATCAATCTCGTGGCAAGCTCCTATTGTGAGGCATTCATGAAGGAGGGTGATGAGATCATCGTGTCCGCCGTGGAGCATCATTCCAACATTGTGCCATGGCAGTTGCAGGCTGAGCGTCGGGGATTACGTCTGAAGGTGATTCCTATTGACGAGAAGGGTAATTTTTGTCTATCTGACTATGAGAAGTTGTTCTCCGAACGGACAAAAATAGTAAGTGTGGCGCATGTGTCGAATGTGCTCGGAACGGTGAACCCGATAGCCGAGATCGTTCGCATCGCCCATAAGCACGGTGTGCCCGTCATGGTTGACGGTGCACAAAGCGCACCCCATTTTAAGGTTGATGTGCAGGCACTTGACTGCGATTTCTTCGCCTTCAGCGGCCATAAGGCTTACGGACCTACTGGTGTGGGAGTGCTCTATGGAAAGGAGGAATGGCTTGACCGCCTGCCGCCCTATCAGGGAGGTGGAGAGATGATAGTCAACGTATCGTTTGAGAAGACCACCTTTGAGCGTCCGCCATTGAAATTTGAAGCTGGGACACCCGACTATATCGCCACCCACGGGTTGGCAGTAGCCCTCGATTATGTCAGCAACATTGGTCTTGACAGCATCCATGCTTATGAGAAAGACCTGACCCGCTATGCTGTTGACCGCCTGTCTGAAATTGATGGGCTGACAATCTACGGGCACGACAACGATGCCATCGTCTCGTTTAACATAACAGACATTCACTACCTTGACATCGGTACGTTGCTCGACCGTTTTGGCATCGCCGTGCGTACTGGGCACCATTGTGCCCAGCCATTGATGGATCGTCTCGGAATCCCTGGTACCGTGCGGGCCTCAATAGCGTTCTACAATACAAAAGAGGAAATCGACCAGCTTGCCGCTGCCCTTCTACGCATTAGGAAAATGTTTTGAAAAGATAAGAATCTTGTTATACAAAACGACATAGGTGTAAGTTTACAATTAGCTAAAAATCAATTACTTATATTTTTATAGAAATAAAACAGGATTATACTTTCTTTGTGTTGTTTTATAATATATAATAAATAGAGTAACTTTGCAGCAGAAAGTCGAAAAAGAAAAAACATAAATAAATATTTTAACTTAAACAAAAAAATACGCGATTATGAAGAAAAATTTACTTTCAGTGCTTTTTGCCTTCCTCGGACTCTGGATGTGCAATATGCAGGCACATGCGTTAACGGAGGTCGGCGGTGTTTATCAGATTGCCAATGCCGACGATCTGCAAGAGTTTTCCGATTTGGTGGCTGATGGACAAGGCGGTGCTAATGCAGTGCTGACAGCAGACATCGACCTTAGCGGCTATAGCTGGCTGCCCATCGGTTCAGTGTATTCTACTTACTATGGTACGTTTGACGGTCAGGAGCACCGCATCATGAACATGATTATCGATACCGAAGACGAGTATCAAGGTCTGTTCGGCGTGTTGAGCAACGGCGCCCACATCAAGAACGTTATCATTGACAGTAGCTGTTCTGTTCATGGTGCTCGCTTTGTGGGCGGTATCGCCGGTGGCTCGAACGGTAAAGGCTCTATTACCATTGAGTGCTGCGGCAATGAGGGTGAAATAACTGCTACGGAGCAGAATGCCGCCGGTATCATCGGTGTGAGTATGAACAGTGAGTGCGGTTTCATTATCCGCAACTGCTATAATGCCGGTTTCGTAGGTGGTGCGCGAGAATGTGCAGCTATCTCTGGCTGGTGTGGCAACAGTGGTTCTGTTGTAGAAAACTGCTATAACTTGGGAACCATCGACGGTGTGGACGGGAGAAACTATCTTTACCGTAATGGCAATACTAAGGCTTCAAACAACTATTGCAACTACGAGGGTCAGGGTACGTTCTTCAACGATTATGAGTATCTTTCCATGGATGGTTCGTTGTGCTATCTCATCAATGGTAACCAGTCTTCTGAGGTGGTGTGGTATCAGAACCTCGACAATGGTGAGGATCAAGACTTCTATCCCGTGCCGTTCTCGTCACACGGTGTTGTTTATGCCATTGGTACGCTGAACTGTGACGGTACTCCCGCTACTTCCGACGGTTTCTCCAACACCAACCAGTCAATTGTAACGCCACATAATTACTATAATGGTGTATGTCAGGTCTGCGGTTACACCGATATGGGGTACACCACGCAGTCGGGCGGCTATTATGAGCTGTCTACGCCTGAGCACCTCAACTGGTTCGCTGCAGCCGTGAAGTTCGGCCATAACGAGATTAAGGGTAAGCTCATGAACGACATCGACTTCTCGAAGTACACCCAGATGGATGTGACCATCGGTATGCAGAATCCGCGCTTTAAGGGTGCGTTTGACGGTCAGGAGCACACTATCACAGTGAAATATAACTGTAGTCACGATACCATCGCTCTGTTCCGTTGCATCGAGGACGCCACCATCGAGCGCCTTGTTGTTGCCGGTGAAGTAAAGACCTCACGCAAGTTTGGCGCAGGTCTGTTCGCAGCAGGCTGGGGTACCAATGTCATCAAGAATTGTATCATCAAGGCCAACCTTATCAGTACTTTCGAGGGCGATTCCTGGGAGAATACGGAAACAGGCGAGACGGGTGTTAACTATGATGCCACACACGGTGGTCTCTGCTGCTTTGCCCATGGCAACTGTACCATTCTTAATTGTGCCGTACTTGGCGATATCGACGCAGAATTGAGTGAAGGCTCGGCAGCCGTGATGGGTTATCCCAATGGTGGAAGCAACGTGAAGATACAAAACTGCTTCATAGGCGGAACGTATATCCTTTCCAGCAACAATGCTTTGATTACCCGTAATAATGGTGCTATAGTAGAGAATTGCTATTATCTCGATACCAATTCGTTATTTGACTCCTATGAGGCAACTGCTGTCACTGCCGCTCAAATCGCCAGTGGTGAGCTGGCCTTCCTGCTCAACGAAAGTGTCAGTGGCGGAACCAACTGGTATCAGAACATCGGTTCCGACGATATGCCCGTTCCGTTCAACTCTCATAGGATTGTCTATGCTGTAGGAACGTTGCGTTGTGATGGCACACCTGACGCCCTGACTTATACCAATACAAACGGTACGCCCGAGCGACCCAATCACAA
The DNA here is from genome assembly GCA_905234845.1 of uncultured Prevotella sp. GTDB lineage: Bacteria > Bacteroidota > Bacteroidia > Bacteroidales > Bacteroidaceae > Prevotella. Next base: position 61,221 of record CAJOIW010000011.1, read on the forward strand.
GTTTGATGCTGATGGTATTTGCGAGAATTGCGGTGCGCGTCTTATCAGCACGGCTGATCAGCTCTTCGATTATGCTGCCGATTTGAATGTTGGTGCTGCTGACGGTTCTATCGAGATTATACTTGCCAATGACATCAACATGAAAGCTATCAGCGGTTACACTGGCATTGGCACGCGCGACTATCCTTTCTCGGGAAGCTTCGACGGAAAAGGACATCGTATCACGAATATGCTTATCGACGCTCCTCTTGAGGGTGAGGGTGGCAACAACATCGGTTTATTTGGTGTGGTTGGCGGCGAAACATCCAGTAGCGTCGTAACGATAAAGAATGTGGTCATCGACTCCTCGTGCGAAATCTTCGGCGCAGGCTATGCTGCTGGTATTGTCGGTTGTGCTAAGGGCAAAGGTAAACTGATTATTGAGAACTGCGGTAATGAAGCCCCTGTGACAGTAGAAGGAGCCAATGCAGCCGGTATTCTTGGTGTGGATGATCTTGGTGGAATGCTCATCACCATCCGCAACTGTTACAACACCGGTGAAATCGTTGGTGGACGCGAGAGTGCTGGTATCTCTGGATGGCTCGGTAAGAATGCTGTTGTAGAGAACTGTTACAATACGGGTGACGTGGCCGGACTCGATGGCACTAACACCTTCGGGCGTTCCGACGGTGGCAGCGCACAATACATCAACTGCTATGAGACCATCGGCTCGCAGGTGGTAACCATTGATGCAAGTAAGGTAAGTAGCGGTGAGCTCTGCTGGCTGCTCAATGGCAAGGTGAATGGTGGCGAGGTGTTCTTCCAGACCATCGGTACCGATGACCATCCTATCTTCGATCCGACTCATGGGAAGGTTTATGAGAAGAATGGTACTTACACCAACACTGCTACAGCCATCGAGGCTGTTGAGGTTGCCACGAAGACCAACGGCACTGTTGAGGCCGTCTTCTCGGCTAACGGCACGCGTCAGGCTGGTCTGCAGCGCGGTATCAACATTGTCAAGATGAGCAATGGACAGGTGAGGAAAGTCATCGTGAAATAATCTGAAGTTTTAAATAATCATTTGAAAAGGAGACGTGTTCAACTGGCACGTCTCTTTTTTTCTTTTGCAACACCGAGTCTGATGAAAGGAATATCGGATTTATCGGGCAGTCTCGCGCAGCACGTCAAGTGAGCGCAGCTCGGGAAATCCAGGGACGTGGTGCCGGTAATAGGCGACGAGGCGGTCGGTGATGCGGTTGCGCTCTTCGCGCGAGAGGGTGAAGAGGTGCATAGTCTCGTAGTCCATGCGCATGAGCGTGGTGATGTGAGCGGCCTCGTCGGGGGGGAGGAAGTCGGGGTGAAGCGGTTGTCCGACGATGAAGGCAGCTGCCCGTAGGTCGAAATAGCAGCCTTCCGAGTAGTCGTTGAGGTTGGGGTAGAAGCCGATAAATCGCGACAGACGCATCATAAACACCAGATGAAAGTTGGAGAAGTTGTTCTGTGCACCGTCGAGCCATCGTATGCCGGTCTCGCAATAGCGGTAGAGCGGCGTGTTTTGCTGCTCGTCGCGCGTGCTATAATAGATAAACTCGGCAAGGAAAAACGATATGGAGAGTTTGATCGGGTTAAGGGGAATCGAGGTGAAGGGTATGGCAATGCGCACGTCGCGCATGTGCTGCAAATTGCTCTTGGGCCGATAGTCGAAAACCACGTCAAGCAGGGTGAGCGGTTGAAAAAGTTGCTTTTTCACTCGCGCTTTCGGTGTCTTGCCAATGTGTTGGATGAACGACAGCCGGCCCTGTTGTTCGGTCAGCAAGTCGATGATGAGCTGCGACTCGCCGTATTTCAATGTTCTCAGCACAATGGCCCGTGTCTTTGTCTCCATCGGTAGCTTCTATTTTCTGCAAAGTTACTAAAAATCCGATTAAGCGAAAAGAAAAGTAATGTATTTCTTTTTCTTATGGATGATTTGCTACAATGACCCGCCTGCTTTCAGATGGCTTTGTGTGAAGAGCGCGGTTTATGATAAATTAACAGTCGAGCCTCTATTTTTTAACACAAAAACGGCTGTTTTTGTGACCGCCGACTCCTCAGCGCAAAATTTTGTCAAAATGCGCTACTTTTTGAAGCGTTTGCTAACTCGCTGGTAATAAGCCCAGTAGGTCTCCTTTTGTTTTTTGCTTTTCACTTGTCGCTTCCGAAAGATATATCTCTCGCTTGCGAGAGCTTAGCTTTCACATCATGAAAGACCGTGTTTCGGAGTGCGAAAGACGGTCTTTTGCAAGGTGAAAGATATATGTTTGGAAAAGGAGGGGAGTAAAACGGGAGTGAAAAAAGGAGTGAAGGGGTGGTGAAGAGGGTGATTTTCATTTTTTAAACGACAAAAAACTGGCAGAAAGAATTAACATTTCTGCCAGTCTTATTCGTTAAATCCGTTAACAGTTGTTATTTCATTCGCTCCTGTGCATCCTTGCCGGCACCGGTGCCGCGGTATTTGCTCTGCGCCGTGTTGAAGGTGTAGCGGAGAGAGAACTTGATTTTCTGAGTATCCATCCTGTTAGTCTGACAGATGGTGTGGCTGCCGAAGTCGGAGTCAACATTGTAACGTGCCGTGTTGGTGAGGTCTTTGCCTTCGAGCCGGAGCACGAGTGAGCCGTTTTTCAGGAGCGTTTTCTGTACGGCAGCAGTGAGGTCGAAGTAAACGTTAGTCAGGTATATGTTCTGTGAATAGCCCTTTGAGTTGAGGCTACCACCCAGCTCGAATTGCCAGCCGCCCTTCAGGGTAAGCGTGTTGAACAATTGTGCGAAGCCGATGGGCCGGTTGTTGAATTTGGTCACGCGGATGCCAGACGGTTCACGCGGGTCTGGAGCATTGATGGTGAGCCACTGCGGTTGTATGCCCACCGTGTAGTTCATGGTCCAGGGACCTATCGTGGGCGAGAGATTGACGAACGCCGACATATAACGATACGGGGTTTCGATGTTGCGGGGCTTGACCAGTACCACACCCTCATCGTTGTAGGGCGACGACCAGACCATGATGGCATCGTCGGTGTGGGTGTAGTTGACGGCCAGTGTGATGTATTTCCATCTGGCTGTCACGCCGACGTTGTGCGAGAGCTCCGGCTGCAATTGTGCATTACCGCTCTGCCAGATATAACGGCTGTTGTAGTGGATGGCACTGGAGAGATTGGCGTAGCTTGGTCGGCGTGTCTTGGAACTGTAGTTGAGCATCAGTTGCACGGGACCAGCTTGCCCAGCGTAGGAGACGGTGGGGAAGAAATTGCTGTAGGAGCGCGTCAGGTCGGCTGACGGATTCTGCGCGTCGGCGTAATGATAACGTACATATTCGTAGCGCACGCCGGCACTCAGCTGTCCCACTTTGGGTATGTGGCAGGCGTAGGAGGCGAAGCCCGCATAATTGTTCTCCTTCACCTTGGCCTCTGACGACGGGATGTCGATACCTTTGATGGTGTAGCTGTCGGTGCGGCGTGAGAATGTCTCTTCCGTTCCTGCCTGCAATTGCCCTTTCCAGATGGGGTACGACAGCACACTCTTCGCGGCATATAGACGGCCGGTGTTGTAACTGTCACTGCTGATGTCTGCGTCATGTGTCATCGTACTGATCTCTTTCGATACAGATCCCGTGCTGTAGTCCGTGCCGTAGTAGTCCAGGTTCACGTCGATGCCTAATTTCCCGTTCACCGTACCATTATAATAGAGGTTTGCACCGAGGTTATAGAAACTCTTGTTGCCGAGTTTGTCGTCCGACGAAGTGGTGAGCCCATCAACCTGAATGCCGTTTTCAAATACATCACTGTTCACCACAGTATGAACATCGTAGTCCAACTGCTTTCCCCATTCTATCTTGCCGCCGAGGAAGTGGTCGTTGGCAATCTGCCAGTTTACGCCGGCGTTGCCGTAGAGACTCTGTCCGATGTACTCGGCCAGGACATCGCCCTTGTTCTCGAACAGATAGTTGTCGCCGTTTCTGTCGATGCCATAGCTGGCCGTCTCGGCATAACTGTCTTGGCGCGAGGTGTTGCGGTCATAGTTTACGCCAGCGAAAATGTCGACACCACCTATGCGGTAGTTCATATTCACGGCCCCGAAGGGGTCGTTGCCCTTCGACCAACGGAGCGACTGCTCATCGGAGGCGTTGAGGTCGAAGCTGAAGCCATCGCCCTGTCGGCGGATAGTGCGGATGCGGACCACGCTGAATACAGTGGCATCATACTGTGGGCCAGGGTTCGTGATGACTTCAATGCTCTGTATCTCATTACTCTGCAGACGCTCCAGCTCACTGCTGTCGGTTACCTTCCGTCCGTTGATAAAATAAAGCGGTGTGCCCTTACCGATGACCTCCAGTCCGTTCTGCCCCTTTATCATGCCAGGAGTCCTGGCCAGCACATCGTTTGCCGATCCCACGTTCTCCAACACAGAGCCGTGGATGTTGGTCTGCATACCTTCGCCTGTCAGTTTGGTTTTTGGTAGCTGACCTTTTATCACCACTTCGCTTAGCATCAGCGTGTCTTCTTTCATTTGAAGGAGTAGCCCGTCGCCGGTTTTGAAGGGATGATAGAGCGTTTGATAGCCTATGCTCGTCAGTTTCAGCAGACCCTCACTCTTATCGGTTGCGATGTTGAACATCCCCTGCTCATCGGTCATCGCTCCCTGCACGAAGGCAGAGTCGGGCAGTGACAGTAGTACTACGTTCACAAAGGGCAATGGCTCGCCGTTCTCGTCAATCACCTTTCCGGCAACGTTTTGTGTCTTGGCGAAACTCGTCATCGCCATCATCATTGCAGCCACTATGACTGTTAGTCTTAAATGAAATGAAATCTTCCTCATATTCTTATCTTGTTTTATTTTTTTGTCCGTTTGACGCAAGAAGGCTATAAATAATTGCAATCGCATTTAATTTATAACAATATTTAACAAACAAATAGCTACAATCTCATTCAATTTATAACAATGTTTAACAAATATGGGAGGAGAGCCCTGTACGCAAAATAACCCACTTTCAAGATAGAAGTGCAATTCTGAGTGGGTGATGGGAAGGGAAGTCACCTCCGGGTGATGTACGTTCCTCGGAGCGTAGCGGAGAGGGGCGTA
>CAJOIW010000012.1 GCA_905234845.1 uncultured Prevotella sp.
TTGCGCCGATGGTACTGCGCCGCAATGCGGGAGAGTAGGTAGCTGCCGTTTTTTTCCCTGTGGCGGTTTCAGGTCTGTGGATCTGGAGCCGCCCTTTTTTTTGTTCTATTTCTTATACATGATAGAATTTGAAGGCGGATTTCTCTGTTTTCTATGTTTCATTTAGTGTGTGATACAATAAAATATTGAAAAATACGTTATAATGACGTGTTTAGTCGCAGAATAGCTATATTAACGGTGGTTTTGTGGCTCTTGGCCGTATGCGCAAGTGCCCAATACGACCCGTCGTTCAGTCATTATTTCGACATGGAGCCGTCGTTTAATCCGGCTGCAGTGGGAAAGGATTCGAAGATTAACGTCACGGCAGATTATGCCATGGCGATGGCGGGTTTTGAACACAATCCTCAGACGATGACATTTGCTGCAGACATGCCGTTTTTCTTCATGAATCAATATCATGGCGCAGGCGTGCAGTTTGTGAACGACAAGATTGGTGCGTTCACGCATCAGAAGCTTGCGCTGCAATATGCTTTTCGCCATAAGCTCTTCGGTGGACGGCTGGCCTATGGATTGCACGTGGGACTGCTCTCAGAGAGCATTGATCCGTCGAAGATAGATCTTGATGATACCAGTGATCCCGCATTCCCACAATCGGAGGCTGACGGCAATGCGCTCGATATGGGTGTCGGTCTTTATTATCAGCACGGGCCATGGTATGTGGGAATCTCGGCTCAGCACCTCACCGCACCGAAGGTAGAACTGGGTGAGCGGAACGAATTGCAGATTGATCCGGCATATTATTTGACGGGTGGATACAATATTCGACTCAGAAATCCGTTCTTAACCATAAAGCCCTCGTTTCTCGTAAAATACGATGGTGTAGCCTGGCGGGGTGATATCTCCACTAGGTTGGTCTATACGAATGAGAAGAAACAAATGTATGTAGGTGTGGCTTATAGTCCCACCAATTCGGCAACGGTGCTGGTGGGCGGTATGTTCCACGGTATCAATGTCGGCTACAGCTACGAGATTTATACCTCGTCCATAAGTCCAGGTAACGGCGGTCACGAGCTTTTCGTTGGCTATCAGATTGATATCAATCTCTTTAAGAAAGGTAAGAACTTGCACAAGAGCGTGAGAATCTTATAATTCTATATATAAGGAAAAGGAAATTTAAGTGAAACATGAAATAAGATGGAAATGAAGAAAAGTTTAATCGCACTTTGCATCATTGCACTCTCGTTCTCGCTTGCCAGCTGTTTTGGCGGCAAGATGGCTACGTCGTCGGGACGTGGCGGTGAGGTGACAGGTGTTAGTGGCAAAAGTTTCAACGAACCGGCTCCTTACGGCATGACCCGCATAGAGCGTGGCTTCCTGCGCATGGGACTGGAGAAAGAAGACAGTCTGTGGGGTAAGCAGACCCCGGTAAAGGAAATCTCGGTAGACGGTTTCTGGATGGATGAAACGGAAGTGACCAATTCAGAATACAAGCAGTTTGTCTATTGGGTACGCGACAGCATTCTGCGCACGCGTATGGCCGACCCAGCCTATGGTGGCGACGAGACCTACATGATTACCGAAGACAAGAACGGCGATCCCGTCACTCCTCATCTGAACTGGAAGAAGCAACTTCCGCGTAAGATGAACGAAGATGAGCAACGTGCCGTTGAGAGTCTTTATGTCATCAACCCCGTAACAGGCGAGAAGCTACTTGACTATAGCCAGCTCAACTACCGCTACGAGGTTTATGACTATACCGCTGCCGCCTTGCGTCGTAACCGTATGAATGTAGAAGAGCGTAACCTGAACACCGACATCGTAGTGGATCCCAACGAGGTGGTCATGATTTCGAAGGACACGGCCTACATCGACGATGAGGGGCGCATCGTGCGTGAAACCATCAACCGTCCGCTCTCCGGCCCGTGGGACTTCCTCAATACTTATATTGTGAACGTCTATCCCGACACCACCTGTTGGGTTAACGATTTCAAAAACTCGGAGAATGAGACCTATCTACGTAACTATTTCTCCAACCCTGCCTATAATGACTATCCTGTTGTAGGTGTGACGTGGGAGCAGGCCAATGCTTTCTGTGCTTGGCGCACAGACTACCTGCTGAAAGGCTTAGGTGGCGAGGCTCGCTACGTGCAGCGCTACCGTCTGCCGACCGAGGCCGAGTGGGAGTATGCCGCCCGTGGTAAGGCCGGCAATGAGTTCCCGTGGGAGCATGAGAGCGTGAAGAATGGCGACGGCTGTTTCTTTGCCAATTTCAAGCCCGACCGTGGCAATTATACGAAGGACGGCAACCTCATCACCTCGAAGGTCGGCATCTACTCGTCCAATACCAATGGCCTCTTCGACATGGCTGGTAATGTGGCCGAATGGACCTCGACTATTTTCACCGAGGCCGGTGTGGAAGCCATGAACGACCTCAATCCGCAGCTCGAGTATAAGGCTGCCAAGGAGGACCCCTACAAGATGAAGAAGAAGAGTGTGCGTGGTGGCTCATGGAAAGACCCAGAGTCTTACATCCGCTCAGCATGGCGCACATGGGAATATCAGAACCAGCCCCGCTCGTACATCGGTTTCCGTTGCGTGCGCAGTCTGGCAAATACAACAAGTGGAAAACAGAAAAAAGGTAAGAAATAATGTCTGAATATAGTAAATTCAATCTCGTCTACCGCTTGCAGCGGTGGATGGACAGCGTGCCGGGACAGACGTTCCTGAACTACGCTTACAGTTGGGGTGCATCAATCGTTATCCTGGGTACCCTGTTCAAGCTTACCCACCTTCCCGGTGCCAACTTCATGCTCTTCTTGGGTATGGGAACCGAGGTTGTCGTGTTCTTCCTGTCGGCTTTCGACCGTCCGTTCGACAAGACTGCCGATGGTCGTGAACTGCCCACACACATAGGTCGTCGGGCAGAAGAAACTGAGACAGAGGCAGAGGCTGAAATCGAAGGTGGTGAGTATGATGTTGAGACTGGCGAGATGCGTCCGGCCGCCGTGGCCGGAGGCGGTACCATCATCATCGGTGGTGGCGCAGGCACTGGAGTTGCCGCAGCCATGTCGCCGGCAGAGGGCGATGAGGAATATATGCCGCATACGTTGGCAGACGGCGTAGTAGGTGGCGTGCCTGTGTCTGGCGGTGCCACATGGGTTGCACAGCAGGCCGAGTCTTCTCTGGAGATGATCGAGGCTCAGGGCAACTATGTGGAGAACCTGAAGAAACTCAACGAAACCCTCGCAAAAGTCGAGGAGCAGAGCCAGCGGCTCACCCGCGACTCCGAGGAAATGGAAAATCTCAACCGCACGCTCACCGGCATCAGCAAGGTCTACGAGATGCAGCTTAAGGGCGCAAGCGCACAAATTGGCACCATCGACGAAATCAATGAGCAGACGCGTAAGTTGGCTCAGCAGATAGCCGAGCTCAACAAGATCTACGCCCGTATGATCGAGGCTATGACTGTCAATATGCCTGCTGCCGCAGCAGGTCTCGGAGCAAGCAACGTCACAGTTGCCGGGGATAATAATCTATAAGCCCTATAGGTGCCTATAAGTCCTTAAAAATCAAAGAAAGAAGACTATAAACAATGGCAATAAAGAAAAGACCAGTAAATCCCCGCCAGAAGATGATCAACCTGATGTACGTCGTCCTCATGGCCATGCTGGCGCTGAATATCTCGACCGAGGTGCTCAATGGCTTCTCCATCGTGGAAGAGAGTCTCAACCGCACTACTGCCAACTCTACCAAGGTGAACGAATCACTGTTCGGTGACTTCACCGAACAGATGAAACGCAATCCGGCAAAGGTAAAGGAGTGGTTCGAGAAAGCCAGCGCGGTGAAGTCGATGAGCGACTCGCTCTTCAACTTTGCCCAAGAGCTGAAGGAGGCTATTGTCAAAGAGGCCGACGGTAAAGACGGGAACGTACTGAATATAGAGAATAAAGACAACCTCGAGGCAGCCAGCCACGTCATGCTTGCCCCCGGTACAGGAAAGGGCCGCCAGCTCTTCAATGCCATCAACAGCTATCGCGAGCGCATCATGAAGATGGTGACCGACCCGGAGCAACGCAAGATTATCGAGAGCAATCTCACCACCACGCTGCCCAAGAATGCCAACGCAATGGGTAAAAACTGGCAGCAGTACATGTTTGAGAACATGCCTGTGGCCGCCGCCGTGACACTGCTCTCTAAGTTGCAGAGCGACGTGCGCCATGCCGAGGGCGAGGTGCTCCATACTCTCGTGTCGAACATCGACATGAAGGATATCCGCGTGAACAAGCTCGATGCTTTTGTCATCCCCGACAAGACCACACTCTATCCTGGCGAGCGTATGACGGCACAGATCGTCATGGCGGCTGTGGATACGACACAGCATCCTGAGATCTACATCAACGGTACCCGTGTAAACACCCAGAATGGCAACTATGCCTTCAATGTGGGTGGTGTGGGCGAGCATACCTTCGCAGGCTATATGCTCATGCGCAACGGTCAGGGCGATGTGCTGCGCCGCGACTTTACCCGAAAGTACACCGTCATTTCCCCGCCGAGCGGAGCCACCGTGGCAGCCGATTTGATGAACGTGCTCTATGCGGGTTACAAAAACCCGATGAGTGTCAGTGTTCCTGGTGTGCCGCAGGCTGATGTCAGCGTGTCGATGTCGGGCGGAACGCTTACCGCCTCGGGTGGTGCAGGCCACTATATCGCCGTGCCGTCGGCTGTCGGTCAGGACGTGACGTTCACCGTCTCGGCCAATGACAAGGGCACCCGCCGCGAGATGGGCAAGTTTACCTTTAAGGTGCGCAAGTTGCCCGATCCGACCATCTACATTCCTGTAGGTAACGACCGTTTCAAGGGTGGCGGACTGGCTAAAGGCTCGCTTATGGGAGCCTCAACCGTCAGCGCGGCCATCGACGACGGCCTGCTCGACATCCCCTTCCGTGTGCTCGGCTTCGAGGCAGTGTTCTTCGACAACATGGGCAACGCTGTGCCGATGGCTTCAACCGGAGGGGCATTCACCGAGCGGCAGAAGGAAGCTTTCCGCAAGCTCTCGCGCAACAAGCGGTTCTACATTACCAACGTGAGTGCTGTCGGTCCTGACGGCATCACCCGTAAACTCAACGCATCCATGCAAATTATTGTGAAGTAAAAACAGATAAAACATGAAACGTATATTATTTGTATTACTGATAGCCTGCGTGGCTGAGACCATAGTTGCCCAGCCCGCATCGCGACGTGAAGAACAGCAGAAGGCTGCACAGAAGTCGAATGCCAACAACATGACGACCCGTGCACAGATTTCCTTCCCCACCCAGGCACCGATGCAGGAAGACGTGGTGTGGCGTCGCGACATCTATCGTGAGCTCGACCTCAACGAAGACGCCAATGCCGGACTCTACTATCCTGTAGAACCCGTCGGTACACAGATGAACCTGTTTACTAACATCTTCAAGCTCGTTATGCGTCGTGCTGTGCCGGCATACGAGTACCGTCTCGACGGTAATGAGGTGTTCACCGACGATGCGAAGGTTAAGCAGATGTCCATTCTCGACAACTACCACATCTACTATGAGCGTACCGATAAGGGTATTCATATCGACGACAGCGATATCCCCTCGCGCGAGGTCACAGGCTACTATATCAAGGAGAGTGCCTATTACGACCAGGCAACCGCCACGTTCCACAACAAGGTGCTTGCTCTCTGTCCCATCATGAAGCGTGAGGACGATTTCGGTGACGGCACTACCAATTATCCTATGTTCTGGGTGCAGTACGACGACCTTGCTCCCTATCTGGCCAAGCAAACCATCATGACGAGCAACCTCAACAATGCCGCCACGATGAGCGTGGATGACTATTTCACGAAGAACATGTACCGTGGCAAAATCTACAAGACCACCAACATGCTCGGAAAGTCGCTCAGTCAGATTACGGGTGGTAGCGACTCGCTCATGACCAAGGAGCAGAAACGTATCGAGAGCGAGCTGCTGGCCTTCGAGAAGAACATCTGGGGTAAGCCCGAGAACAAAGACTCGCTCGACAGCATCGCCAACCTCGACAAGAAAGAGTTGCGTGCGCTGAAGAAGCAGAACCGTCGTGCAGGCGGTAACCAGCAGGCCACGAAGACCGTGAAGACCCGACGCGGCAACACCACGCGTACGTCGTCAGCCTCATCGTCGGCCCGTGTCACCGTGCGCCGCGAACGTCATTGAGTATTTAGTTAAAAATCGATTGAATATGAAAAAGATTATTTCCGTAGCGCTGCTGGCATTCGTGTTTGCCGCAAGCGCAAATGCACAGTTGAAACTTGGTGTCAAGGGCGGTATCAACGTTACAGACATGTCTCTTGACAACAAAGTCTTCGATGCTTCAAATCAGGCAGGCTATTTCTTTGGTCCGACCGTCAAGTTCTCGCTTCCCATCGTCGGTCTTGGAGTCGATGCAGCTGCCCTTTATGACCATCGCTCAGCAAAGGTCGGTGTGGAAGACAAGGACAACAATCTGCGAGGCGAGGAGACTCTGAAGCAAGATCAGGTAGTCGTTCCCATCAATCTTCGTTATGGCATCGGCCTTGGCGACTCAGCTGAGATATTCCTTTTTGCAGGACCGCAGTTCGGCTTTAATGTAGGCGACAAGGAGCAGAAACTCTGGAATCAGGCTGCCGAGTGGAAGCTGAAGACCTCAAACTTCAGCATCAACCTTGGAGTTGGTGCTACCGTGCTCAAGCATCTGCAAGTGTCGGCCAACTACAACATCGCCTGTGGAAAGACTGGCGACATCGAAGCCTCTGGTGTGCTGAAGGATGTTGTCAAGAAGGACGATGTCAAGAACAACGCTTGGCAGATAGCCGTAGCCTACTACTTCTAAACTCATAAACGAGGTTTCCAAGCGCGAAACCATACGTTTCCATAAAAATTCCCTAGGGAATTTCTTGCGAAAGATAATCTTTCAGAGAAAATTCCCTAGGGATTTTTTTGCAGAAGCAAAGCTTTTCTATTTCACAACCATTCTGCTTGTCGCCCCGCTATGGGCTTATGCGGCATACTGGTTATGTGCTTGGCGACTCTTTGTCATTTCTTCACAAAGGGTTTCAGCCCTTTGGCGGCTTCCTTGGCTGTGATACGACGGCCACCGTTGTCAAGGTCGATGAGCACATAGCGGTTGTTGCCCATGCCCAGCTCTTTCATGTAGGAGAGCTGGCGTAGGCCGTGACGCGTCTCGATGCGCTCCACCATAGCCTGATGCTCATCGGCGGTCATGGCATAGATGATATCGACGCAGGCCTGGTCAATGGCAAGGATGTCGGTCGATGAGAGGATGCCCACGTTTGGAGTGACAACGGGCTCGGCAGCGAGTCCTTCACAGTCGCACGACACCGACATGTTACGCATCACGTTCACGTAGGTCACGTGCTCACCGAAGTAGTCAATGGTGGCTTTTGTCGATTCTGTCATACGTTCCATGAACTCCTCCTCGGCGATGCTCCATTGGTTGTCGCTGCCTGGCACGGTATGAATCCATGCCTTGCCGATGCGACCGTCGGCACAGCCGATGCCGATGTTTTTGTTCGAGCCACCGAAGCCACCCATGGTGTGACCCTTGAAATGTGTAAGGGCAACCATCGAGTCGTAGTTGGTCAGGTGATTGCCCACGGCCATTTTCTTGAACCACTTTCCGCCGATGACGGGCAGGGTGGTGGTGCCCTGTTCGTCGATGATATCGACAGGACAGAATGTCCAGCCGTTTACCTCGAGCGTCTTACGGTGTAGCTCAGTGGTGTAGCGGTCGCCCTCGTAATAAGTGTTGGTCTCGATGATACTGGCCCCATTCAGGTCTTTCTCCATCAGCGCTTTCACCCATTCGCTGGGAATGATGTTGGGACCGTTCTGCTCACCTGTGTGTAGTTTCACACCCACGTAGCCGCAGATTTTCCCGTTCACCTGCTCGTAGGCTTTGATAAGTCCTTCGGGCGAAAGGTTGCGCGTGAAATACACCACCGACTCGTTGCCGGTGCGCTCGTCGTAAGGCACGTATTTATTCCCGTCCGTGCCAGCTGTGGGATTTCCGTTGTTCACTTGTGCCATGGCTAAATGATTGATAAAGAACATGCCGGCAATCGCGGCAAAAATCATTTTTCTCATTGTGGTTCTTAAAAAGAAAAGTTCAAAATTCCGCTACAAAGATACAAAATTTTTATGACGATGAAAGGCAGATTATGAATTATTTTTATATCTTTGCATCGTTTATGCGGTATGTTGAAGTGATATTGCCTGTGCCGTTAGAGGGCACGTTTACTTACTCGCTGACTGAGGAACAGGCCGTGCGGGTGATGCCTGGGATGCGCGTGCTGGTGCCGTTTGGCAGCAGCAAAAAGTATATGGGTGTCGCCTTGCGGGTGCATGACGAGAAGCCCGACTTCAACATTAAGTCCGTCATACAAGTGCCCGATGAGCAGCCTGTCCTGCTGCCACGGCAGTTGGAGCAATGGCAGTGGATGGCACGCTACTACATGTCGCCCGTCGGTGAGGTGTTCAAGGCGGCGTTGCCTGCGGGACTGAAGGCCGAGGAGGGCTATCGCCCCAAGACGGAGACCTATATCCGTCTGGCCGACAAGCTGCACGACGAGCAGTCGCTGCACATCGCCTTCGACATCCTGAAGAACAGTCCTGCGCAAAGCAAGGTGCTGACGGCAATGTCCGAAAGGGGCGAGGACATGGCTCGCGACGAGCTGATGAACATCACGGGCTGTACGGCCGCCACACTGAAAAAACTCATCGACCGCGGTTTCCTTGCAACCTATGAGCACGAGGTGGGACGGTTGGGACAGGGCGGCGAACCGCATCCCGATCTGGCCAAGCAGCTGAACACGGCCCAGCAGGATGCCTACAACAACATCCTGATGCAGTTCATGAAGAGGAAAGTGGTGCTGCTGCACGGCGTGACGTCGTCGGGAAAGACCGAAATCTACATCCATCTCATACAAAAGACCATCGACGAAGGGCGGCAGGTGCTGTTTCTCATGCCCGAGATTGCACTGACGGTGCAGATGATGGAACGGCTGCGCCGCGTCTTCGGCAACCGTCTGGGCATCTATCACTCGCGCTACAGCGATGCCGAGCGTGTGGAGATCTGGCAGAAGCAACTGTCGCGCGACCCCTACGACGTGATTCTCGGCGCCCGCTCGGCCGTGTTCCTGCCGTTCCAACGCCTGGGACTGGTCATCGTCGACGAGGAACACGAGACCAGTTTCAAACAGCAAGACCCCATGCCACGCTATCATGCCCGCGATGTGGCGATAATGATGGGAAGCCCCCTCCCAACCTCCCCCCGAAGGGGAGGTGATTGCGCTAACGTTCTGCTCGGTACGGCTACCCCATCGGCCGAGAGTTTCAACAATGCGCAGACAGGCAAGTACGGACTGGTGAGCCTCACCACACGCTATCAGGACATCGAGCTGCCCGAGATTCAGCTCATCGACGTGAAAGACCTGCAACGGCGCAAGATGATGCGCGGACCTTTCTCGCCGCAGCTCATCGATGCCATGCGGCAGACGCTATACGAGGGTCGCCAGGTGATTCTCTTCCAGAACCGCCGTGGCTTCTCGCCGCAGATAGAGTGTCGCACGTGCGGATGGGTGCCCCGATGCAAAAACTGCGACGTGTCGCTCACGTGGCACAAGCGCCTCAACATCCTCACCTGCCACTACTGCGGCTATACCTATGCCATCCCTGACCATTGCCCCGCCTGCAACGAGAAGGACATGCGGTCGCGCGGCTACGGCACGGAGAAGATTGAGGACCTCGTGAGCGAGCTGTTACCCGAGGCTCGTGTGGCCCGCATGGACCTTGACACCACCCGCTCGCGTAATGCCTACGAGCACATCATCAGCGACTTCGCTGCCGGGCGCAGCAACGTGCTCATCGGCACACAGATGATTACGAAGGGGCTCGATTTCGACCGCGTGCAACTGGTGGGCATCCTCGATGCCGACGCCATGCTCAACCAGCCCGACTTCCGCGCCTACGAACACGCCTTCATGATGATGTCGCAGGTGGCCGGACGTGCCGGACGGAAAGGGCGGCGAGGCCTTGTGATGCTACAGACCAAGAACAAGGAATTGCCTGTCATCCGACAGGTGATACAACACGACTACCGTTCGTTCTATCACGACCTGCTCGACGAGCGTCGCGACTTCCACTACCCACCCTTCTACCGGCTCATCTATGTCTATCTGAAACATCGCAGCGACGACGTTGTCGACACCGCGGGCATCGAGATGGGCAGCCGGCTGCGCCAGTGGTTCGGCCAACGTGTGCTCGGCCCCGACAAGCCTTCCGTTGCAAAGGTGAAGTCGCTCTGCATCCGAAAGCTCGTCCTGAAACTGGAGAACGGCATCGACATCTGGAAGGTGCGGCAATACCTCACCCTCGCCCAACAACAGCTGATGCAAGACAAGCGCTATGCCGCCCTGCAAGTCTATTACGACGTTGACCCGCTGTAAACGCAGGGGAAGACACTGGTAATCTCAATTATACAAATTTGCGTAACGCAAATTTGTATAATTGAGCTAATATTCCTCTTCAAAAATTGCACTTCTACCTTGAACTTGGGATTATCTGAACGTCTGCACAGACCTGCTGACAATCACTGTCAAGGAGATCCTGGAGGACGAAGAGGACTTTATACAATAAATGAGTAATTGCAGTTGCCGGTTGAATGTAACTACTCAGTCATCTTGATTGTGAGGGTCGCCTACGGCGAGAAATCGAACAAATTAAGTTCAAAATCAAACAAATATTGATAATTGTTGTTGTTAAATTTGGAAAGATTTGTTGAAAATCGTGATTAAGTGAGTGCCATGCAAACTTGTTTGCAAATGGCCAAGCGAGAGCGATTTATGTAATTTCTTGCGCGAAGCGCAACCAAAAGAGCATGACTGAGTAGTTACGGTTGAATTCGCGATATGTTAATGAATTTAAAAACTGGACTTGAATTGTTAACGGATTTTGTTGACTAAAACTTTCATTCTAGGCGAGTGAGAGATATATGTTTCAGTTTTTCGCTGATTTTTCATTCCGTTTCATTCGTGCAATTCTTGGTGTTCACTTGCGAAAGATAAGCTTTCGGGTCGCAAAAAACAAGGTTTTGCACTCCAAAAGACGGCCTTTTGCACCCCGAAAGCTTATCTCTCAGAAGTGAGAGGTATATCTTTCGCGGGTGAAGGGTGACAAATGAGAAGTGAAAAGTGGTCTATGGGGCTTGTTCTCAGCGAGTTAGGCGGAAAGGAGAAAAGTGGCTCAAAACTGAAGAATTTACGAGCGCGGAAAGTTTTTTTCAAAAAATTGCCCGATTTCGTGTTAAACGAATCCCGCCAATTATTAACGAAAGTAAAAAACAGAGGTCGGGTGGCATAAATGCAACCGATATTCAAAATAAAATCGTATATTTGTGCCGACATTTAAAATCTGCCGAAGGGCGACCGGCTTTCCTCAAGACGATAGCCAGAAAGATGGGCTGGACGGTGGCAATCGCAGCAAGATGCCGGCCTACGAGCGTTCACTCGACGATGAACTCAAAATACAATAGACAACAATGAAAAGAAAAACAAGCATTTCATTCCTTACGAGGACGGTGATGACGCTGCTCGTATTACTGATGCCCGCCGCCACGACGCGGGCACAGTTGGTATCCAATATCGACTGCTGCGAAGGTGCCCCTGGAGGATACGTATTCATCGCAGGATGGGTGTATGACCAAGGCCTCAAGCACTGGCAGGCGGGCGAGGAGATTCAAATTTCTGCCTTTCTTTCCAGGAGTCCGAATGATCAGGGCTGGGATCAAAGAAGCGACGATGTGGAATATGTTGTGAGGGACGACGTGAACTCGACGTTCAATCTCAGCGGCAAGCACGGCTTCAGAATATGCATCGAGGTTTATCCTGATTTGTTCGAAGAACTCACGGAGATGCCCCTTTATGTGAAAATCTATGCTACCGTCAACAACGGCAACGGCTATGAGGACATCCTGCTGAACAGCCCCGAAACCCCAGTGACAGTGACAGCACAGACGACAATTCCGACAACAACATCCACCTATAACTACGATAAAAAGACTTGGACGTTGTACACGGGTTTTATCGCCACTAATGCGACTGGATATGAAAATTCGTATGGAAACATTGTGGACGGAAATCTTAAGACGACGTGCAATGGTGTAAGCTCACACTCTATTATTGAGTTTTATTCCGGCGTTCCCATCATGCCGAAGGGTTTTGTTTACAATTGTTACTCGGACAACTCTGTTTATCGTAGCCCTCAGAGGGTGATTCTTAAAGCAAAGGCATTCCCTACTGATGAGTGGACAGAACTATTTAGAACCTATACCCAGTCAGATTTGCTTGGTGGAGCAGAAATCCCTTTATACTGTAATAATGCGGGAGATGCCAAATATCAGTATTTCCAAGTCGATTTCGAAGTGCCGGATAGAAAAGTAAAGATAGAAGAAGTCAGACTCTTCAGCTACTACTATATTTACTTTCCGGCGCAGGCTGCCACCTGCACCGAGACGGGCATTTCACAAGACTGCTATCTGCGCAACGACGGCAGATACTTCGACGAGGAGTGGGGTGGAACCGAACTCAACGCTGCTGACGTGGTGCTTCCGATAATCCCCCATACTTGCGTACACCATGCCGCCACAGACTCACATATAGAGTACTGGCAGTGCTCGATGTGCGGCAGGTATTTCAGCGATGCCGGCTGCACAACGCAGATAACGGAAGAAGATACAAAGATATACCATAACATCACGACAGTTGGCAGTATGAGCGGCTTCATCAGCAGCGACGCGGGCAGGGCTGTTGCCGGTAGTACGGTGACGCTCACCCTCAGCCACCTCGTCGATGCCGCCACGCTGCAGGTAAACAGTGGCGCAGTGGCGACTACCGATATTGGCAACCGTCAGTACACGTTCACAATGCCCGCAGCAGATGTGACCGTGACGGCGAGTCTCTTGCCCACCTATGCCCTTACGCTGCCGGAGCATACGCAACTGCTCAGCGCATCGCTTGCTGCCGATGGCAGCGGGAAGTATATCGCGGGGACGGTCATCACCTTCAAGTTTGTGGATGCCTATGCAGCTATCGTCAGCGATGTCAAGAATGGTGAGACCGGGCTGACACCCGATGAGAACGGTGTCTATACCGTGACAATAGGGGATGCTGACATCGTCGTGACGGCAGTGTTTGGTGTAGTGTTGGCCGACGGAACGGCATACACTCAGACGAAAGACTTAACAGTCACCTCAGCCACCTATACCAAGACCCTCGGCTTGGAGCGCGTGGACAAGCACCAGGCTTGGCTCGTGCCCTTCGACTACACCATCACCGCTGCCGACATGCAGAAGTTCACGTTCTACAAAATCAACATGATTGCCAACTCGCCGTCGCCCAGCGTAGAGGCATCGGGCGAGATGTGGGTGTTCCTGACGAGGCTCGACGAGGGCGCAGTGCTCCATGCCAACATGCCCTACGTCTATAAGCCCTTGGAGCCCGTGACCGACTACGAGTTCACCACTGCTCCTGCCACGCTGAAGGCCAGAAACACGGGCGTGCTTGCCAAGACGGAAACGCTGGAGGACGTCTATTCCTTCTACGCCACCTACGAGAACACTACCGCTACGGTTACCAATCCGTTCTATTACGTGGGCATCGACGGCGGCATCAGCTTGGGCAACGATGGTGTGGTGACCGTTGGCCCATACCGCTGGATTATCCGAAAGACCAGCAAGTTTGGCGGCACGCCAAGCTATGCCCGCGAGATGTACTTCTACGACGGTGAGGAGACGACGGGAATAGCCCCCCTCTTATCCCCCGAGGGGGATGAAAGCGGAGTCTCCCCCCGGGGAGGTTTGGAGGGGGCTTCATGGTTCACGATCGACGGACGGAAACTTAACGGCAAGCCGATGAAGCGCGGTGTGTATGTCGTTGGTGGTCGCAAGATTGTCATTAAGTAATAGGAGGGAATGACAATGAAACGAGCATACATGAAACCAGCCATACGGGTTGCTGATATACAGCAGTCGCACATCATTTGCGCCAGCAGCGGGGACGTGATACCTCCCGGCCAGCCAAACCAGCCTGCCGGTGCCCGTTGGCACGGTACCTGGGATGAGGAGGATGAATAAAAAACTCCGTGAGTGAAATCTGTCACCTCGGTTCGGCGGTTCATACCCCGAGCCGAGGTGTTTGTTTACTGTTGATCGTGTAATTGTTGTATCGTGAAAGTTTGTCGGATGCATCAAAAAAAGGGACACCTATCAGGATGTCCCTCATACCCCGTAATTTTTTGGTAAGGTCTTAGAAGTCGATGTCGCAGCCCAGGCCGAAGACGCGGTTGGTGCGGGTGTAGGAGTTTTTCACCATTCCCTCATTGCTTGTCACGTCGCGTGTCTTGTAGTTGGTCTGGAAGTAGGCGGCGTTTACCCTCACGTTTTTGGCCACCTTCACACCTACACCGAAGCCGAAGGTGTAGGACGGAACGTTGAACGAGATGTCATTCATGAAGTCGTCCTCCATGTGGTACATGGTCTTTTGCAGACCTGCGCTCACTTGCAGCCAGTCGGTCACGTCGTATTCCGTTCCGATGTTCACCTCGTCGGTGTCGTCAATCAGGTCGTCGGTGTATTGCTTGGTGTCGACATCGAAGAAGTGGTGGTAGCCGGCCATCACGCGCCATTTAGGAGTAATCTCATATTGTGCGCCGATGGTGAGCAGGGCAGGGGAGTCCTCAGCCACTTCCTGACCGTCGGCGAACTTTGCCAGCTGGGGAACGGCTGCTGCAATGACGTTGAAGTTGGGGTCGGGATTGTCATTCTTCAGGCGCATGCGTACCTTGAAATCATATTTTGCGGCGAGGTTTAGCTTACCTATCTTATAGTCCACGCCGATGATGGGAGCCACGCCGAAGGCTTTTTGCTTGCAATTGAGATTGATGCCCTGAGTAACAACCTCGTATGCACCCAGTTGAAGAGCTTGAGCCTGCAGTTCGGCAGCCTTATCGGCCAAACCTGCAGCCGCAGCCTGCTCGGCACCAGTGATGGCGTCGTTCTTCAGTTTTCCGAACAGCTGCGAGGCAGCCATCTCGTTTCCTCCTGTTGCCGGACCGGCAACCATGATGTCTTTCACGTAGCCGTTATATTTAGCTGAACCATAAAGCATACGCACACCGCCATAGACGGAGAGATTGGGCAGAACCTTGTACGCTGCTCCGAGCGTGGTGCCGAAATAGTATTGCTGTCCTTTCAGGTAGGAGTTGAAGCTATAGCCCGTCATGCCGCTCTTCTGAGCCAGGTTGGCGACAACGCCCTCGAACGATCCCAGACCGTTGTCAAACTCACACTTGCCACCGCCACCGCTAACGGCAAATCCGAACTGAAAACTCCATCGGTTCGTGTTGTAGGCCGCATGTATCGATGGGATGACGGGCGCGTCGGCCGTTCCCTTGAACGTGCGATAGGCCAGCCCGTCTTCGCTGATGGGTGCGGGATTCTTTATGTTCATCGCGAACAGCGGACCATAGGCCGATGTGATGGTGCGCGTCTGGTGGGCACACTGCCAGTTGAGCGACAGGTGGAAACCGTTGGTCATGAAGGCCACACCTGCGGGGTTGGTGTAGATACCGTCGATGCCGATGGCGGCGTCGCGCGATGGGTTACGGAGAAAAAGTACGCTTTGATTGGTGTTTGTAAGAAGGCCACCGGCTGTGGCCGAGGTTGCTACGGCCAAGAAAAGTGCGGCCGTGAGCATTTTCATTTTGTTCATATCCTTTAAACTTTTTTTAATTGGCTGCAAAGGTATCTATATTGTTCTGTTTTTCCATAGAAAAAGCTGATGTTTTAACGGATATTAACATAAATGCCACACGTTCTTGCGTGAAGTGTGCAAGACGTGCGGTATTTTATGTTTTTATTTTCTGTGCAAAAGAATAAAACTTGTGTATATTATTTCTCCGATTGATCCTCGGGATAGGTGATACGGGTGTGGTAATATTCTTAATGATGGTAGGTAGATAACTTTTCTCTGCGACTTTAATAAACTTGATTTTAGAAATCAATGTCGCAGCCCAGACCGAAGACACGGTTAGTGCGGGTGTAGGAGTTTTTAACCGTTCCCTCATTGCTTGTCACGTCGCGTGTCTTGTAATTGGTCTGGAAGTAAGCCACGTTCACTTTCACGTTCTTGGCCACCTTCACCCCCACGCCGAAACCGAAAGAGTAGGATGGTATTTTGAATGACATGTCGCTCATGAAGTCGTCCTCTAAGTGGTACATGGTTTTTTGCAGACCTGCACTCACTTGCAGCCAGTCGGTCACGTCGTATTCCGTTCCGACGTTCACCTCATCGGTGTCGTCGAGCAGGTCGTCGGTGTATTGTTTGGTGTCGACATCGAAGAAGTGATGATAACCGGCCATCACGCGCCATTTGGGAGTAATCTCATATTGTGCGCCGACGGTGAGCAGGGCGGGGGAGTCCTCGGGCACTTCCTGGCCGTCGGCGAACTTTGCCAGCTGGGGAACGGCTGCTGCAATGACGTTGAAATTGGGGTCGGGATTGTCGTTCTTCAGACGCATGCGTACCTTGAAATCATACTTTGCGGCGAGGTTCAACTTACCTATCTTATAATCCACGCCGATGATGGGAGCCACGCCGAAGGCCTTTTGCTTGCAGTTGAGGTTGATGCCCTTGGCAATAACTTCGTATGTGCCCAGCTGGCTGGCTCGTGCTTGCAACTCAGCGGCCTGCTCGGCCAGTCCTGCTGCTGCGGCCTGCTCGGCACCAGTGATGGCATCGTTCTTCAGTTTTCCGAACAGTTGCGCGGCAGCCATCTCGTTTCCTCCTGTTGTCGGACCGGCAACCATGATGTCTTTCACATGGGTTTCGTATTTAGCCGTACCGTAAAGCATGCGCACACCACCATAGACGGAGAGGTTGGGCAGAACCTTATATGCTGCTCCGAGCGTGGTGCCGAAATAGTATTGCTGTCCTTTCAGGTAGGAGTTGAAGCTATAACCCGTCATACCGCTCTTCTGAGCCAGCTTGGCGACAATGCCTTCAAGCGATCCGAGACCATTATCAAACTCACACTTTCCACCACCACCACTTATGGCAAGTCCGAATTGGAAACTCCATCGGTTTGTGTTATAGGCCATTTGTATAGATGGGACGATTGGTGCATCAGTTACTCCTTTGAATTTGCGATAGGCAAATCTGCCATCGTTGTCTTCGCTGATGGGTGCGGGATTCTTTATGTTCATCGCGAACAGCGGTCCATAGGCGGATGTGATGGTGCGCGTCTGGTGGACACACTGCCAATTGAGCGACAAGTGGAAACCATTGGTCATGAAGGCCACACCTGCGGGGTTGGTGTAGATACCGTCGATGCCGATGGCGGCGTCGCGCGATGGGTTACGGAGAAAAATTACGTTTTGATTGGTGTGTGTTAAAAGGCCACCGGCTGTGGCCGAGGTTGCTACGGCCAAGAAAAGTGCGGCCGTGAGTATTTTCATTTTGTTCATATCCTTTATTTTAATTGGCTGCAAAAGTACCTATATTGTTCTGTTTTTTCATAGAAAAAGCTGATGTTTTAACGGACATTAACATAAATGCCGCACGTTCTTGCGTGAAGTGTGCAAGACGTGCGGTATTTTATGTTTTTATTCTCTGTGCAAAAGAATAAAGCTTGTGTATATTATTTCTCCGATTGATCCTCGGGATAGGTGATGCGGGTATGGTAGATGGATTTGAGGCGTTCGATGAGAGTTGCCTTGGCCAGTGCGATGTCGCGGAAAGTAATGGGACACTGGGCGAAATAGCCATCGGAGACTTGTGAGTTAATGATGCGCTCAACCACCTGTTTGATGCTTTCCTCCGTATATTCACTGAGTGAGCGCGAGGCCGCCTCCACACCATCGGCCATCATGAGCAGAGCCTGTTCACGGGTGAAGGGGTTGGGACCGGGATAGCTGAACGGAGCCGGGTCGACGTCTTCATTCTCATGCTCGCTTTTGTATTTGAGATAGAAATACTTAGCCGTGCCCGTGCCGTGATGCGTGAGGATAAAATCCTTGATGATGGTGGGTAGGTTGTTTCTCTCTGCAATCTTAACACCCTCGGTGATGTGGTTGATGACGATGCGCGCACTCTCGGTGTAGGGAATATTGTCGTGCGGGTTCACCCCTGCCTGGTTTTCGGTGAAGAACACAGGATCGGCCATTTTGCCGATGTCGTGATAGAGGGCGCCTGTACGCACAAGCAGCGAGTTGGCTCCGATGCGGTTAGCAATCTCTGAGGCAAGGTTGCCCACCATGATGCTATGCTGGAATGTGCCGGGCGCTATCTCGCTCAGGTCGCGCAACAGGCCTTTGTTCGTGTTCGATAGCTCAAACAGCGTGACGTTCGACGTAAAGCCGAAGGTCTTCTCAATGAGGTACATCAGCGGGTAGGCCAGCAGAAGCAGTATGCCACCGAAAATGAAATAGGTGAACATATCGCGGTCGATGGTTATCTCTTCATCGGCTTGCATGAGTTGGAGAGCGAAATAGACGAGGATGCATCCCGTGGTGACAAAGATAGCCGTCTTGAATACCTGTGCCCGATTACTGAGTTCGCGTAGCGAGTAGATGGCGATGAGACCACCCAGCAGTTGAATGAAGATAAACTCGTATTGGTATTTCACCGCCACCGCGCAAGCGAGAATCATCGTCGTGTGGGTGATGAAGGCTGTGCGCGAGTCCATGAACACCCGAACGAAGATGGGTGCGATGGCATAGGGGATGAGGTAGACGCTTAGAATATTGTGGCTGATCATGAGAGAGGTGATCACAGGGAAGAGAGTGATGATGGCATAGAGCATCATGATGGAGCGTGGCTTCTCGAAGTAGTCGCGGCGGAACAGCTGCAGATAGAAGGTAAAGAGTAGCACGAGGATGGCTATGATGAGCAGTTGCCCCGACATACGGTAAAGTTTCTCCGTGCCCGATGCGTTGCTACGCCTGTTCAGCTCGCGCTCATAGGAGTTTAAGATACGATAGGTCTCCGCATCGACGATTTGTCCACGGTCTACGATACGCTGTCCGGGCACGATGGTTCCTGTGGCCATCGCCACACCCGAGAGCAGGTCGTTCCGTTCAGCCTCGCTCCGGTCTTTGTCGTAGATGAGGTTGGCGGCGATATATTCGTTGAGGTTCAGTTTTTGTATCTCCTGCCGGTGCTCGCTAATCTGCGGATCGGCAAGTAGCTTCTCATAGGCGGTGAGCGTGGTGAATACACTATCTACACGTACACTGACAGCTTGTTTCCCTGTGACAACGCGCACATGTCTCATCGTATCAGTTTCCTCGCTCGACTTCCACGTTTGCTTGTCGATAATGCCCGCATGATAGAAACCGTGGAGCAGTTCGAGGATGGTGGCCGTGAAGCTACGGGGCAGTCCGTCGGTATCATCCTTCAGTTCGGCGAGCAAGCGCGCCGTCTGTACGCGCTCGATATCATCGTTCAACGTGTAGTAAGGCTCGAAGTACTGCATGAGCGAGTCTTTCTCGGCTTTTACAGCTTCGTCGCTTTTGTAGATGGGAAACTCAAACTTGGCAATAAGCGTGGCATAGGGCCATGGCTTCCCCGTGTCGTAGTGGAATCGTTGTTGGGTGGTGCGGGGAAGAAACCAGACAATGATAGCGATGGAGGCAATAATGAGAATAAGTTTTGTGGCAAAATTACGCCATTTATGCCCTTCTGAGTAGGTTGTCATTTTCTTTTCTCTCTTTTATTATTCGCATTTACCTTGCGAAAATACAAAAAAAAAGCGAAAGATGAAAGGTGAATGACATTTTTTTTGTAATTTTGCAGAAAATTATAAAGATATATAGAATTTAATCTCAATGTCTGACCGAAAAGTGAGGGTACGCTTTGCACCCAGTCCTACTGGTCCGCTTCATATCGGAGGCGTGCGTACAGCATTGTATAACTATCTTTTTGCCCGCAAGCATGGCGGCGACCTCGTGTTCCGCATCGAGGATACCGACTCCAATCGTTTTGTCCCTGGAGCAGAGGAATATATCATCGAGTCGTTCCGCTGGTTGGGCATCAAGTTCGACGAGGGTGTCTCGTTTGGCGGCGAGTATGGTCCTTACCGTCAGAGTGAGCGGCGTGCCGTCTATAAGGAATATGTGGGTCGGTTGCTGGATGCCGGTTGTGCTTATATCGCTTTCGACACTCCCGAGGAGTTGGAGCAGAAGCGTCAGGAAATACCGAACTTCCAGTACGATGCCCGTACACGCGGTATGATGCGCAACTCGCTCACACTTCCCGAGGAGGAGGTCGACGCGCTCATTCAGGATGGCAAGCAGTATGTCGTACGGTTCAAGATAGAACTTGGCCGTGAGGTGCATGTCAACGACATGATTCGCGGCGATGTGTGCATCAAGAGCGACATCCTCGACGACAAAGTACTTTACAAGAGTGCCGATGAGTTGCCCACCTATCATTTGGCCAACATCGTCGACGACCATCTCATGGAAATTTCCCATGTCATCCGTGGCGAGGAGTGGCTGCCTTCGGCACCGCTCCATGTATTGCTCTATGAGGCTTTCGGTTGGACCGACACCATGCCCCGCTTCGCTCATCTGCCGTTGTTGCTCAAACCCGAGGGCAAGGGCAAGTTGTCGAAACGCGACGGCGACAGGTTGGGCTTCCCCGTATTTCCGTTGGAGTGGCACGATCCGAAGACCGGCGAGGTGTCGAGCGGCTATCGTGAGAGTGGCTATTTCCCCGAGGCAGTGGTTAATTTCCTCGCTCTGCTGGGTTGGAATCCTGGCACCGAGCAGGAGATGTTCACCCTCGACGAGCTGGTTGAGGCATTCGATATCAGCCGTTGTTCGAAGGCTGGCGCGAAGTTCGACTATCAGAAAGGCATTTGGTTCAATCATGAGTATATTCTCAAGAAGAGTAACGAGGAGATTGCCCAGTTGTTCGCTCCCATTGTGGCCAACAACGGTGTGGACGAACCGATGGAACGTGTCATCGAAGTGGTGCGTATGATGAAAGACCGCGTGTCGTTCGTTAAGGATCTGTGGCCGTTGTGCTCGTTCTTCTTCATTCCGCCAATAACCTACGACGAGAAGACCGTGCGCAAACGTTGGAAGGACTATTCGGCTCAGCAGATGACCGAATTGGCAGCCGTGCTCGAAGGCATTGACGATTTCTCTGTTGAGGGCCAGGAACCCGTTGTCATGCAATGGGTAGAGCAGAAAGAATACAAGCTGGGCGACGTGATGAATGCGTTCCGTCTGGCGCTTGTCGGCGAGGGCAAGGGTCCCGGCATGTTTGACATATCGGCATTCTTAGGTAAGGCAGAAACACTTAAACGACTTAACAAAGCAATAGAAGTACTTGGATAAATGTACAATTTAGGAATATATCTTTATTTAATAGGTGTCGCTATATGCAGCCTTTTCAGCACGAAGGTGCGTAAGATGTGGCGCGGTGAGCGTGAGGCAATCAGGGTGTTGAAGGAAAAGGTTGACCCCTCGGCACAGTATGTATGGTTTCATGCGGCGTCGCTCGGCGAGTTTGAGCAGGGCCGTCCACTCATGGAGCAGCTCCGTCGCGACCATCCGGAGTATAAAATTCTGCTTACCTTCTTCTCGCCTTCGGGCTACGAGGTGCGCAAGAACTACGAGGGAGCCGATATCATCTGCTACCTGCCGCTCGACACCGTCCGCAATGCCCGACGCTTCCTGCGTGCAGTGAGGCCCGTCATGGCTTTCTTCATCAAGTATGAGTTTTGGTACAACTACCTTCACATTCTTCGCCATCGTAAGGTACCCGTCTATAGTGTGTCGAGCATTTTCCGCCCGGGACAGGTGTTCTTCCGTTGGTATGGCCGCGAGTATGCTCATGTGTTGAAGTGTTTTACCCATTTCTTTGTCCAGAATGAGATTAGCAAGTATCTGCTTTCCACCATTGGTATCAAGAATGTGAGTGTGGTGGGTGACACACGCTTCGACCGTGTGATGCAAATCAAGGATATTGCGAAGCAGCTGCCCATCGTCGATTCTTTTGTAAACCAAGAGGACAAGGTCTTTGTGGCTGGTTCCACATGGCCTGCCGACGGCGAGTTGCTTATTCCTTATTTCAATCTGCATCGCGAGTGGAAGCTCATCATTGCCCCCCATGTGGTCAGTGAAGAGCACCTTCATCAGATTTTTTCCCAGCTCGACCGTCGTGCGGTGCGTTACACCCAGACCTCGCCCGAGGAGGCTGCACAGGCCGATTGTCTCATCATCGACTGCTACGGTCTGCTCTCCAGCATCTATCGTTATGGTCATGTGGCTTATGTTGGTGGCGGATTCGGCGCAGGCATCCACAATGTGCTTGAGGCGGCTGTCTGGAACATCCCCGTGTTTTTCGGGCCGAAGAACAAGAAGTTCCACGAGGCGCAGGAGTTGAAAATGGCTTTAGGAGGTTTTGAGATAAAAGATTACAGTGAGCTCTCTAAGCTGATGAGCCGTTTCATGAACGATGAGAATTATCTGCTAAAGGTGGGTAATCAGGCGGGACGGCTCGTGAAGATTCGTGCCGGTGCCACACAGCGTATCCTGAAAGAATTAAATCTGTAGCACCGCGATGCTATGTTGACGAAACGATATTTTATCTGACAACGATTTTTCTAATATTATCGTTGTCAGTTTTTTTGATGTTTATTCCTTTCGTGGGTTGGCTGAGCTGTTGGCCTTGCAAGTTATAGTATAATGAGGGCTGAGAGATGAGGGTCAAGGGATGGGAGATTCCTGTTGTCTCGATGGTGAAGGTTGGGCCTTCGGCAAAGAGTGAGCCATTGTAGACACTGTTGACGGTCTGCACGCCCCAAGTGTATGTGCCGTTTTCAGTGAGCGTATAGGTCATGCTGCGGTTTGTTCCGGCATTGCCCGGTTGGTTGACGCGACGCTTACCGGCATTTTTCCCGCTTATAAGCGACAGACTGCTGACCACCTGCTTGCCATCACTGTTCTTGATATATACCTCATAGGTCTCATTGCCCAAGGCATTACTGGCAGGCTGCCACGAGAGTGTCACGCGGTTGCCGTCGGTTTGGGCGGTGCAGCCTGTGGGCTGTTCAGGTAGGGCGGGGGCGGGATGGCGGTTGTAGAAGCCGATGGCCTGCTTACCCTGATAGTCCTCTCCAAGATAGTTTTTGTTGTTTGCCACTCCCGTTATCAATACGTCTTTCGTGCCGTCACCGTTCCAGTCAACAAAGGCGATGCTGGGTGTCGTCACGCCAGGCATCTGAGTCTGGCGGGTCATGTGTCCGGTGCCATCGTTCAGGTAGAGTTGGCTGAAGGAGTTGTTGCTGGCAGTACCCGACACGAAGACGTCAAAATGTCCGTCACCGTTCCAGTCGATGATGCCTACGCCGTTGCCGACACTTGTCTGTGCGAGATATTGGTCTTCGGTGAGGTCGCTTTCCACGACTTCAAATGTTAGTTGGTCACCTCCTTTGTTCAGAAAGATGCGTTGCCGGTAGGGCGTCTCGCCGGTGTTCCTGTCGCCATAGCCGGCAAGGAAGAAGTCCTGTCGCCCATCGTTGTTGAAGTCGGCTACGCCGATGCCACCCCAATATTTGCGTAGCACACCGCTCTCCTGATTGCCTATTCCGAGTGGAGTGAACTGTCCGGGATGTTCGGGATTGTTCAGATAGATCTCCGTCATGCACACCATATCGGCCCGTCCTGTTACCGAGGCCGAGAGGATAAAGTCACAGAAACCGTCGTTGTTGAAGTCGGCCGCTTGCATAACGGGGTAGTTCAGTTTCAGATCCGGCTCGAAGACAGTGGCCTCGAAGGTAATGCTCTCGTTGTCTATTCCTTTGTTGTGCAGCACGAGGTTGTAGAGGTTGTCGCTCTGCCAGCCTGAGCAGACAATGTCGGACAGTCCGTCGTTGTCGATGTCGAGCACACAGGCGGCGATGGGTGCCTTGATGTCGAAGTCAAAATCGCAGCCTTCCACCGTGACGTTGAGTTTGGTAAATGCATTCGTCCTCTTGCCAAGGAAGATACCTTGATTAGTCATCTCGTAGGCTTCGTTTCCTGCGACGGTACCGGCAGCCTCAAACGCCACCAAGTCGATGGTACCGTCGCCATTCAGATCGCAGGGAATGAGACTGGGCGCGTCGGCCACCGCCATGCTAATATTGGTGGTTGACAAGGTGTTCCACCGTCTTGTGCTTGCACTGTAGGTGCGAATGTCCATTCGTCGTGTCCGGTTGAAAGCTGTACCTGTCTCGCTGGTCTCGGTGTTACCCGACCCTGCGCCGAGGATGTCGAGTATGCCGTCACCGTTCAGGTCGCAGGGCACGATCATGCCGCGCTGATAGCCCAGCGAGGTGTCGATAATCTCGGCAATGAGCGGATAGTCAGTTGTGCCCGGGCGGATGATGGGCTCACTGTCCATCATGAGGCGTGTTCCGTTGAATGTCATGGTGCCGATATACATCCGTCGGGTGCCTACGCTGGTGGTCGACTCATGGGCATGAAACACAATGCGCAGCTTCCCCTCCTTGTCGGTGAAGAGCGAGTGGTGACCCGTGCCCATCAGTCCTTCTACTTTCCACACAATGGGGTTGTTGTTGTATTTTGCCCACGATGGGTTCTCGAGCGATGTTGTCGTGGCGTAGCCTACAGCATAGTCTTGTGAGTGGTAGTCGTTGCCCGAGTAGGTCAGGTAGTACGTGTCGTCGTGTTTGATCATGTTCGGGCCTTCGTTCACGCGTCCTTGCTTGTTCTCCCACGATTGGCTCACGGCGAAGCATTTCTTCAGAGTGCCCGCCTTTGGGGTGATGAGGTCGTCGCCCAGTTCGGCCATCCAGATACAGTTGCCATCGGTGAAGCGCACGAAGAAGATGTAGACCTTCCCGTTGTCGTCGAAGAACACCGACGAGTCGATGCATTTCTCATCACCGATGAGCGAGGCCATCTGCCGCCCGCCCTCTTGCTTGAAGGGGCCGAGGGGCGAGTCGGCGGTAGCGACATAGAGGTGCTCATTAGCGGAGTAGTACATATAGTACTTTCCTTTTTTATAATACACCTCGGGTGCCCAGAACCATTGTGTCTCGGTGGTGTTGACCTTGTCGAGGGCCAGTCCGCGTTTCTGCCAGGCGTGCAGGTCGGTGCTGGTCCACACCTCTATGCCACTGCCCGCATGGGTGCCGTAGGCATAGTAGGTGTCGTTGTCTAAGAGAATGTACGGGTCGGCTAGTTGTACGAGGCTTGTACCTCCGTCGGCCATACTTTTCAGACATACCGTCATCAGGCAGCAAAGAATGAGCATTACTTTTTTCATAGCAATATTGGTTTTTGTTGGCATTCCATGTTGCAAAGGTAATGTTTTTTTTTCTCAAGAAAAGAAAAAACTCACTTTTTTATAAAAAAATTTGGAAATATAAAGAAAAATACATATTTTTGCATGTCGAATTGTTGTAATCCGATATGGAAGCATATATAAACCTGACTGAAATTATTTATTTACTCATTTATTATTAATAACTAAAATCTAACAAAAGATGAAAAAGTTTTTACTATTTTTCATGGGGATTCTCTTCAGTGGACTTGCGTTCGCTCAGGGAGTCACGGTGAAGGTGGTCGACAAAATGTCTGACGCTACTGGAACCGACACCTACGTCTATTGCAAGGCGGACGGTAAGATTTATGCTTACAATACGCTGGGCAATTACGAGGAGTATGGCTTGTACTCGAAGGTCAACACACTGGGTGTGGCTGGTGCCGACCAGGAGTGCGAGTACATTGAGACAACAACCGACATGCAGACCATGCCTTACATCGACACGGGCTACATCCACAAGACCAACACGCGTGTTGTGGTCGATTGTGAGATTACTTACGACGACACAAAGGACTGGCAGGCCATCTTTGGAGCAAGGCAGAATTCGTTTATAGATCATGCCTTTGTTTTCTTCTGGCGCAATGGCATTAACGGGGTGAATAACCAAGGTGTGTATAACCGTAGTGGCGCAGAGAGCAGGGGTGATACCGACATGCCTACAGAAGAGCGTATCATCATTGATGCCTCTGGAGATGTAGCCGGAATCTATTTCCCAGGAGATTCCACACCTTTCTTCACTATTCAGACGACAGGAAATATTGATGAAGGTGTGAACAGCATGTTCATCTTCGATTTGAATACGGCTGGAACTGGCGGTGCTCGTGTGGATAATAGCCGCACCTTCATGAAACTCTACGGCTTTAAGATTTATGAGGATGATCAACTCATCATGGATCTCGTGCCCCTCGTAACGGGTGACGGTCGATCGGGTATGAAAGACAGAATTAGCGGGCAGCGCTTCTTCTCACCCAATGGTGTGAACTTCGGTGTCGACCCCGATGCTGAGGGAGCACTTGCCGGCGGTGGTATCACAGCTTACGAGGGCAAGCTCGTCTGCCTGTCCACCAACAACCACGAGTATCTCTACACTGGCGGTCAGTGGGTTGACAAGGGTCAGATGGTAAGAGAGCCCCTTGCTAACACGGACTATAAGGACATGACCACTTGGGACTTCCCTGCAGAAAAAGCCGACTGCTTCGCAGGACTGTTCTACGACGATTTAGAGGATATCAATATTTTCAATCCTTATCGTGGAGGTCCTTATTGGGAGCCATTGGTGGCAGAGATTCCGACAACACCCAATACGACCTATACCTACAGCTTCGACTATCAAAGTCAGGCATGGGGTTCATGGACCAGTAAATTCATGAATGCCGTTGTTTGCAGCGGACGTCCGGAGACCCTTGGAACTAGCAACTATTCTGTGAACGGTGACTGGGGGGGTGATGACCAGACCTATGGTGTTCTCGCCTATCATTCTCTGCCGCGTACCAATACTATCGCTGTTGACGAGTATGGCGAGCCTGCCTGCTTCGACGATTATTACAATTTCCTCTGGGATGAAGGCAATCCGCAACACATCGAGTTCGAGTTCACAGCTACTCAAGACCATCACTATCTGGTGTTCAACTTCGGTCTGGTAGAGGATGACAAAGACCTTATCTTTGCTTTCAAGAACTTGGATGTCTCCAGAGCTGTCTATCCTGTGACCTATTCGTTCGCTCCGCAACTGGCAGCAGCTGTTGCCCTTGCTGAGGAATTCGAGGCTAC
Organism: uncultured Prevotella sp.; assembly: GCA_905234845.1. Taxonomy (GTDB): domain Bacteria; phylum Bacteroidota; class Bacteroidia; order Bacteroidales; family Bacteroidaceae; genus Prevotella. Next base: position 27,227 of record CAJOIW010000012.1, read on the forward strand.
GTCGAGAACTACCAATGCGCTGAAGAGCCAGCTCGACGCTGAGATTGCCAAGACCAAGAACCTTATCGCCAATGGTACCAACGATGAGCAGATGACTGAATACCGTGTGTTCAACGAGCTCTTCGACAAGGTGAAGGCCAACAACTTCAGTGGCGATGTTTGGGAGAAGACCATCGCATTGGCTAAGAAAGAAAAGGTGAACACCGTCAAGTATGAGAATTACCTCAACACGGGTACCGAGAGCACCTATGACGAACAGCTCAACGACCTGCGCATCGACCGCTGGGCCGCCCACATCGAGACTTCTAACCACGTCTTCACCGAGCGCGAGGCAGAACCAGCTCAGGAGGGCGAATACTATCTCTACAATGTAGGTATGAAGAGCTTCCTCGTAGGCGGTTCCGACTGGGGCGCACACGCAGCTATCGGCTGGCCGGGCATCACCGTGATGCTTGAACCCACCGACGACGGTGAAGGCTTCTACATTGGCACCCACATGTGGCACTGCTCATGGGACAACAGCGAATATGGTATCAATGGTGGTACCGAGAACCAGTGGCAGGGCAACTTTATGGGTCCTGGCGGATATCTTGATAACAGTCGCTATCCCTGGTACTTCGTTCCCGTAGAGGGAAAGACAAATGTCTATAACATTTGCAAGAGAGGTGTAGACGATGAAACCGGCGAATACAACTACTTCGACTATCTCGGCTACAACAATCACGGTCGTACCGACGCTGGTACATGGCCCTGCTTCAACACGGTAAGCTCCTATGAGTCTGATCCCACTTTGGCCACCAACCAGTGGATGCTCATCACTCAGGAGCAGCGCGACGCACTTATTGATCAGGCTACGAAGTCGAAACCTGCCGACCTTTCCTATCTCATCAAGATGCCGAACTTCAGTCAGCGTGAGTTCTCTGATGAAGACAATCCTAACCTTGACTACGACGATAAAGGCGTGGTTAAAGGCTGGCGCGGTATATGGAATGTTGAGTACGGCGGCAACCTCACGGGCCGTAACGATCGACTCAACAATCAGAATGGTGACCTTGCTTTCGAAGCCGATGAACGGGAAGGTAACTTGCTCTTATGGCAGCAAATCGATGTACCCGTGGAAGGATACTATGGCATCAGCGTTCAGGCACTCTGCCGTCCGGGCAAGACTGACGAAGTGGCACAGATGGTAGCCGATGGTGAGGATTTGCTTTACGACTCCTATCTCTTCGTGGAAGATAAAAAGCTTAATCTGCCGTTGATGACGGCTGAGGCCGACAAGGTTCCTGGTATTGGAGCGAATACGGTGGCAGGTCAGGTTCCCGGTGATCATGTAGCGGCTATCAAATATTTCGAGAACGGCCTCTATAAGATTGAGCTTATTGTTCAAATTGGAAGTACTAAGAGCATCTTCTTCGGTATTCAGCAGGATGACGCCGGTGGTTCAGGCTCGCAGCACTGGATTATGGCCGATAACTTCCGCCTGAAGTACTACGGCACCGAGGATCCCGGTGATCCCACTGGCATCAAGAATGTACAGAATACGGAGAACCAGAGCTCGTTGACCGACGGCAAGTTCTACACCGTTCAGGGTATTGCTGTTGACCGTCCTACCAAGCCTGGTATCTACGTTCGCAACGGAAGAAAGTTTGTCGTAAGATAAAAACCGATTTTCCAGGGATTCCGGTTTTTTCCGGAGTCTCTGGAATTTCCAGATAAGAATATTGGGGCACTTCAAATAAAGGTGCCCCAATATTTTTTAATACGTGGTCGAAAAATAAATCAGGAACGGGTTTTGATGACGCAGTTGCCGGGCGGGCGGAGGTACTGGTCGATGGTGACACGGCCGATATGGTCGGCGGTGATATGGCCGGAGGTGGGATTCTTCACCTCGGTGATATTGCCACGGATATTAGCCTCTACGGTGGTATACTCAAAGACGCGGTCGCAGGCCGCATCGAAGGTGCAGTCTTCAAGGACGATGTTGGTGCCGTAGCATAGGAGCTGCTCGCCGGCGAGGTGGCAGCGCACGAGCCGCACGTTCTTCGAGTGCCAGCCCAGATACTCGCCGTCGATGACGGAGTCGTAGACGGTTACGTTCTCACACTCCCAGAACGAGTCTTTGGTCACAATCTTGGCATTGTGAATCTCTACGTTCGTACAATATTGGAACACATACTTCGCGTCGCTCACGAGCCCGTCGATGTAGATGTTGCGCGAGAACATGAAGGGGTAGGTGCCCTCGTGGAGGGTGACGTTGTGGAGGCGCAGACCATCAATGCGCCAGAAGGTCTCGTCGGCGTCGTTGATGGTGACGTTCTCCAGCTCGACGTTCCTCATCTCGCGGAAGAATTTCGGACCGTCGATGATGCAGTCGCTCATTACGAAGTCGTTGGTGTACCAGATGGCCGAGCGTGAGCCTGGGGCGAAATAGCAGTTCGTGATGCGGGCACCGTCGACATGCCACAGCGGGTACTTGCCGTAGAACTCGCAGCCCTCGACCTCGATGTTGCGGCATTGCTTGATGCCCGACTCGCCATCGGTAATCGTGATGTGCTCGAGTCGCGTGTCCTCAATACCGAACAATGGTCGCTCCCCTCCGAACGACTGGTCTTTAATCAATTTCATCAATGACAAACAATCTAATTAAAAATAGAGGCAACCGTGTCAAAGCTGAAACAACGAATTTAACGAATTAGACGAATTGGCCAATTCTTGAAAATCTAACAAATTGCAATTCGTCTAATTCGTTAAATTCGTTGTTGGACTCCTGAAAAATCAGAGGTTGGGGTTGATCTTGCTCCACTCGCTGATGGGCGGCACGATGTTCAGGGTGACGAGCTCGTCGCGCATCTTGCAGAGGTGCTCATAGCTCTGGTCGAGCTTGGCGTTCTCCTCGGCTGTTCCCTGCGGCACCTCGAAGTGTGCGCCGGTGGTGTCGAGCGTGGTCTTCATGGCCATCATGATGTGGTCGTACTTCTCTGTCTTGGCATAGGTGCCTACGGGGAAGCGGAAGGGCTCGCCGCCCATGACCGAGCGAATCATCTCTACGGAGAGGTAGGCCGGGCTCTGGAATGATGAGCGTCCGCGCAGCTCGATAATCTTGGCACCGCCCTGTGTGACGTCGGTCTTCATCTGTTCCCACTCCTCGGCGGGGAACTCCGGTGTGCCGATGATGTCGGTCAACTTGCGGCCTGCAATCTCCACGTGGCTGCCGAAGACGGCCATCTGCTCGCCGTGTCCGCCATAGGTGGCGCAGCCCGTAATCTCGTTCTGCATCACACCGAACTTTTTGGCAAGTGCCGACTGCAGACGGGTGGTGTCGAGCGCGGCGAGGGTGGTCACCTGCGAGGGTTTCAGTCCCGAGTAGAGCAGGGTGACGAGGCCGGTAAGGTCGGCGGGGTTGAAGATGATGACCACGTGCTTCACGTCGGGGCAATACTTCTTGATGTTCTGACCGAGCTCCTCGGCAATCTTGCAGTTGCCAGCGAGCAGATCCTCGCGGGTCATGCCCTGCTTACGGGGCGCACCGCCAGAGGAGATAATGTACTTCGCATTGGTGAATGCCTCGGCTGCGTCGGTGGTGGCGATGATCTTCGCACCGTCGAAGCCGCTCTGGCGCATCTCCTCGGCCACACCCTCGGGAGAGAATACGTCGTAGAGACAGATTTCACTTGTCAGACCCATTGTCAGCGCGGTCTGTACCATGTTTGATCCGATCATGCCGGCTGCGCCGACAATGGTCAGTTTCTCGTTAGTTAAAAATGCCATATCGTTTTTTGTTATTTAATTGATGATTTCTTTCCGACTGCAAAGTTACGAAAAAACGAGTGCAGAACAAAATAAACTTGTTTATTTTTTATGCTGAGGCGCAGTAACTTCGCGACTTTTGTCGCAAAGTTACGAAAAAACGAGTGCAATGCAAAAGAAAAGCTTGTTTTTCTTTGCATTTCCGAGTGCTCGAGTGAGCTCGGCGACTTTTTTGCGTGCCGGTTGTTAAAGAAACATAATTCACGCGTGGAAAAATTAACAAATTCTGTCGGGATTTTTTTGCATTCTAGGCGAGTGAAAGATATATGTTTCAGAAGAGGGAAGTGAGAAGTGAGAAGCGATAAGTATGGTTAGAATGCGAAAGGTATGTGTTTCGGGTGGTAAAACACGGCGTTTGGGAGTACGAAAGACGGTCTTTCGGATGGTGAAAGCTAAGCTCTCGGAGGTGAGAGGTATATCTTTCGCGATACGACCTATAAGTCTGATAAGCCCTATATGACTTATATGGCTTATTCCCAGCGAGTTAGCAAAAATCGGGAAAATGGCTCAAAACTGAAGAATTTACGGGCACGGGAAGTTTTGTTCACAAAATCGCCAGAATTCGTGTTAAAAGAAATCGGGCGATTGTTAACGAAACATAAAGCGCTCTCATCGCCCATCACCTATTAACCATCACCTATTATTTTCTATGCGAATTATTTGGCGCAAATGGGAAATGTTTGTAAATTTGTGTCGGAAATCCTACAAACACGACAATCATGATAGAGCAACGATTAGCGGCGCTGCGCGAGGTGATGCGGCGCGAACGGCTCGGGGCGTTCATCTTCCCGAGCACCGACCCCCATGGGAGTGAGTATGTGGCCGACCACTGGAAAGGTCGCGAGTGGATCAGTGGTTTTGACGGGTCGGCAGGCACGGCAGTAGTGACACTTACTTCGGCCGCGCTGTGGACCGACTCGCGCTACTTCATACAGGCCGCCGAACAATTGAAAGGCACGGACTTTCAGCTGATGAGGCTAAAGGTGGAGGGCACGCCCTCGGTGAGCGAGTGGATCATCGGACAGTTGTCATGCTCAGGCGACAGTAAAGCCTCCCCCAGTGGGGGGAGGTTGGAGGGGGCTTATACGGAAATTGGCATCGACGGCATGGTCAGCCCGGCAGCCGATGTGGAACAGCTCATCGCCGACATGCGCCGTGCCGCCATCACCGTGCGCACAAACCTCGACCCGCTGGCGCAGATATGGACCAACCGGCCGCCCGTGCCGATTAACCCCATCACGGTGCATCCGCTCTCATTGGCCGGCGAGCCCGCCCATGAGAAGCTGGCACGCATACGCAAGGCACTGCGGCAGCAGCACGCCGACGGCATGTTGGTGTGTGCGCTCGACGATATCGCGTGGACGCTGAACCTGCGTGGCAGCGACGTGCACTGCAACCCCGTCTTCATCAGCTACCTGCTCATCTCCAGTACCAGTGCCACGCTGTTTGTCCATCGAGGAAAACTCTCCGCTGAGGTGGTGGCCTACCTGAAAGGCGAGGGCGTGACCGTGGACGACTACCAGAACGTGCAGAAGGGACTGAAAGACTATTTCGAGTATAACATCCTGCTCGACCCGCACGAGGTGAACTATATGCTCTACCGCGCCGCCACGCGCGAGATAGTGCGCGGCACGTCGCCCATTCCGGTAATGAAAGCCATTAAGAACGAGGCCGAGATAGCGGGTTTTCATAATGCGATGCTCCGCGACGGCATCGCCATGGTGAAGTTCCTGATGTGGCTGAAGCCCGCAGTCGCGCAAGGCGGGCAGACCGAGATTAGCATCGACGAGAAACTGACGGCGCTCCGTGCCGAGCAAGACGGCTATCGCGGCCTTTCGTTCGACACCATCGCCGCTTATGGTCCCCACGGAGCCATTGTGCACTATACGGCCCAAGACCAAGAACCCACCCCCATCCCCGGGGATGGGGGTGGGTTCCTCCTTCTCGACAGCGGTGCCCAATACCTTGACGGTACTACCGACATCACCCGCACTATTGCCCTCGGGCCTGTCAGCGACGAAGAACGGCGTGTCTATACGCTTGTGCTGAAAGGTCATCTGGCACTGCAGAACCTGAAATTCCCCGATGGCGCGGCTGGTACACAGCTCGATGCCATTGCGCGGCAACCGATGTGGGAGGCGGGGATGAACTTCCTCCACGGCACAGGGCATGGTGTAGGGGCATATCTCTGTGTGCATGAGGGTCCGCACCAGATACGCATGGAGTGGAAGCCCACACCGCTACACGCAGGTATGACCGTCACCGACGAGCCAGGCATCTACCTCGAGGGCCGTTTTGGCGTGCGCATAGAAAACACGCTGCTCGTCGTACCCTGCATGGAGACTGAGTTTGGGCGGTTTCTCCAGTTTGAGCCGCTTACGCTCTGTCCTATCGACACGGCACCGTTAATGCCCGAGTTGCTCACCGAGCAGGAGTGCCAGTGGCTCAACAACTATCATGCGCTCGTCTTCGACCGCCTCGCGCCACACCTCAACGATGAGGAGGAGACCGCCTGGCTCCGCGATGCCACCAAACCCGTCTGAGCACTCCGTGAACGAAGAAAAATGACGAAATAAGTGGAAAAATTGCGCGGATTTGCGGGAAAAGTTGTATCTTTGCAGAAGATTTTACTAATAAATAAAGAAAGCATGAATGCTTGGCTTAATTCACTTTAAGAATTAAGAATGAAGTATAGGATTATCTATGCTCCGAAGACTAAAGAGGATCTTGCCAAGTTAAAGCGCAGTGAGGCGTTAGCATTCTTTTGGGTTGATGATGTATATTTGAATAATAAAAAACTAGATAACTATGTACGATAAAGAACGGGGGCTGTATGTGGCCCATTGCGCCAACGGGGCGTTGAGTATTATTGGTAAGATGGCGAACCGGCACGGACTGATTGCCGGAGCCACGGGTACGGGTAAGACCGTTTCACTGCAGGTGCTGGCCGAGACCTTCTCGCAGGTGGGCGTGCCCTGCTTCATGGCCGACATGAAGGGCGACCTCTCGGGCATCTCGCAGGTGGGCAAGATGAGTGGCTTCATCGAGAAGCGCCTGCCGGAGTTCGGAATAGAGAACCCTGAGTTCCAGGCTTGTCCTGTCCGGTTCTTCGATGTCTATGGCGAGCAGGGACATCCCATGCGTGCCACTGTATCGCAGATGGGACCGCAACTGCTCTCACGACTGCTTCAGCTGAACGAGACACAGGATGGTGTGCTCAACATCGTGTTCCGCATCGCTGACGAGCGCGGATTGCTCATTCTCGACCTGAAAGACCTGCGCTCGATGCTCGACTGGGTGTCGAAGCACGCAAAGGAATATACCACACAGTATGGCAACGTCACCTCGGCCACCGTTGGTGCCATCCAGCGCGCGTTGCTGCAGCTGGAGGCTCAGGGAGCCGACAAGTTCTTCGGCGAGCCATCGTTCGATATCTACGACCTGCTGCAGACCGAGGGCGGCAAGGGTGTGATGAACGTGTTGGCAGCCGACAAGCTGATGATGCAGCCAAAGCTCTACTCCACCTTCCTGCTGTGGTTGCTCTCAGAGCTTTATTCCACGCTGCCCGAGGTGGGTGATATGGAATTGCCGAAGCTCGTGTTCTTCTTCGACGAGGCTCACATGCTCTTCGAGGGTACGTCAAAAGCACTATTGGACAAGATTGAGCAAGTGATTCGTCTTATCCGTTCGAAAGGCGTGGGCATCTACTTCGTGACACAGAGCCCGACCGACATTCCAGAGGTTATCCTCGGACAATTGGGCAACCGCATACAGCATGCCCTGCGTGCCTACACACCGAAAGACCAGAAAACGGTGAAGACAGCAGCCGACACGTTCCGCGCCAATCCCGAGTTCAAGACCGACGAGGCCATCATGCAGCTCGAGACGGGCGAGGCACTCGTGAGCTTCCTCGATGAGAAAGGCGCACCAAGCATTGTGGAACGGGCAAAGATATTGTTCCCCCTGTCACAGATTGGTGCCATCAGCGAAGGTCAGCGCAGCGACATTATCAAGCAGAGCCGTATCTACGGCAAGTACGACACGATGGTGGACCGCGAGAGTGCCTTTGAGCTCATACAAAAGGAGAACGAGGAAGAGGCTCGTCAGCAGGCTGCGGCTCAGCAGGCCTTAGAGGAAGAGAAAGCCGCCAAGGAAAAGGAGAAAGAGGAGAAGAACAAGAAGCCAGGCATCATGAAAAAGGTGCTTAAGGCCGTCTCCACCGCCATCACCTCGACTCTGGCACTTGTGCTTGGCACGTGGGTGAGCGACAAGATATCGGGCAAGAAGACCAAGAGCCGTACCTCGGCCAAGGATAAGGTCATCAAGAATGCCACCTCTGCCGCCACACGCACCATCACTCGTGACATCCTCGGCAATCTTGTGAAATAACCGGTAAAATAATTATGGCATTAGTAGCAATCGTGGGACGGCCCAATGTGGGCAAGTCCACACTCTTTAATAGGCTGACCAACTCGCGCCAGGCTATCGTGAGCGAGACTGCCGGTACCACGCGTGATCGGCAATACGGCAAGTGTGAGTGGAACGGCAAGGAGTTTTCCGTGGTCGATACTGGAGGATGGGTGGTCAACTCTGACGACATCTTCGAGGAGGCCATTCGTCAGCAGGTGCTCATCGCCACCGAGGAGGCTGACCTTGTGCTCTTTCTCGTCGATGTGAAGACGGGCGTGACCGACCTCGACGTGGATGTGGCCGAGATTCTCCGTCGTCGCTCCGCACCCAATGGGGGGAGGCCGGGAGGGGGCTTGCCTGTTATCCTCGTGGCCAATAAGGTGGACAGCAATACTCAGATCTTCGATTCCTACGAGTTCTACAAACTGGGACTCGATGAGCCCTTCTGCATCAGTTCCATCTCGGGTAGCGGCACGGGTGACCTGCTTGACGTCATCATGCAACGGCTACCTTCTGTTGAGGATGAGAAGATAGAGGAAGGTATTCCTCGCTTTGCCGTTGTAGGTCGTCCAAACGTGGGCAAGTCGAGCATCATCAATGCTTTTATCGGCGAGGAGCGTAATATTGTGACCGATATTGCCGGCACCACGCGCGACTCCATCTATACCCGCTACGACAAGTTCGGCTTCGACTTCTATCTGGTAGATACCGCAGGCATCCGCCGTAAAAACAAGGTGACCGAGGATATGGAGTTTTACTCCGTCATGCGTAGCATTCGTGCCATAGAGAACTCCGACGTGTGCATCCTCATGCTCGATGCCACCCGAGGCATTGAGGGGCAGGATATGAATATCTTCCAGGTGATACAACGCAACTCGAAGAGTCTCGTCGTGGTGGTCAACAAATGGGATCTCGTGGAAGACAAAAGCACCATCGCCATCAAGACCTTTGAGAACGCCATTCGTGAGCGCATGGCACCCTTCAAGGATTTCCCCATCATCTTCGCCTCGGCCGTGACAAAGCAGCGCATCTTCAAGGTTCTCGAGACCGCCAAACAGGTTTATCTGAACCGTACGACAAAGGTGGGTACCACCAAACTCAACGAGGTGATGCTGCCATTGATAGAGGCTTTCCCACCGCCTTCAGTGAAGGGGAAATACATAAAAATAAAGTATTGCTCGCAGATTCCTGACACGCAGATTCCCTCGTTCATCTTTTATGCCAACCTGCCACAATACGTGAAAGAGCCTTATAAGCGTTTCCTCGAAAACAAGATACGCGAGAACTGGCAGATGACAGGCTGTCCCATCAATATCTTCATCCGGCAGAAATGAGACAATCATTCATACGCTTGTCGGTAGCTGTTGTGTGCGTGGTGGTTTGTGGCTGCTCGCATAAAGACTCTGCCGATGTGGCAGGGCAGACGGCAAAGGTCTACTATGAGCAGTTGCTCGCAGGCGATTATGCGGCCTTCGCTGATGGTATCTGGCATTCCGATAGCATCAGCGATAGTTATCGTCGGCAACTCATACAGAATGCTGAGTCGGTAGCCAGCCGTCAGAAATCTCAGCGTGGAGGCATTACTGGTGTGGAGGTGTCGCATGTTGAGACCGATAGCGCCCGCCATGAGGCCAATGTCTATCTGATGTTCAAGTTCTCCGATAATACCAAGGAGAAAATACTTGTGCCCATGAAAGAGCATGAGGGCACATGGTATCTCAGATGATATCCTGTTTTTATTTACCTTGTTTTTTCTGATTTGTAAGAGTCGGCTCTACAAAGAAATAACGTTGCAATGGTGCCACCATGAGCGCCTGTATGAAGTCGCCGCGCAGGAGCATCGCCTTGACTTCTTCGCGTGGAAGGACGTGCACCTCGATGTCCTCACACTCATCGAGATGCTGCTCGGAGATACGCTCCACACCCGTGGCGAGGAAGCAATGGGACACATTGTTCATGCAGCCAGGGTTAGCCGCCACCACCATCAGCTCGCGCCACTCACCACCGCCGTAGCCCGTCTCTTCCTGCAGCTCGCGCTTTGCGGCGGCCAGAGGTTCTTCTCCCTCTTCCACCACACCAGCCACAATTTCGAAACCTGTGCGTCGCAGGCCATGGCGGTATTGGCGCACAAGCACCATATCGCCGTCGCGCGTCACCGCTATTACATTGATCCACGTGGGATATTCCAGCACGTAGTATTCTTCTTTAATCCGTCCGTCTGGCAGTTGCACACGGTCGCGTCGTGCCGTCAGCCAGGGTCGGCGTATGAGGTACTCGCTGTCGAGTATCTTCCAGTCCATGTCTCTCATATTCAAATATTGTATGTTAGGAGTTGTCGGGAGTTAACAGGCTTTCGGTCTGTGAAGTTGACGGACAATAGCAGCCTCCCCCTTTAATGATTAATTCTCATCTTTCCTCATGTCTTCCTTCACTCGCTTGAAGAGATCGGAGGCGAAGACGAGGTCGTTGAGACGTTTGTTGTTTGAGGAGATGACCTCGGCAGAGGTGCCTCGCCATTCAATGCGGCCTTGATAGATAAAGATAATACTCTCACCGATGCCCATGACGGAGTTCATGTCGTGGGTGTTGATGATGGTGGTGATGCCGAGGTCGTGGGTGATGTCGGAGAGCAGGTCGTCGATGATGAGCGAGGTCTTGGGGTCGAGTCCGGAGTTGGGCTCGTCGCAGAAGAGGTATTTTGGATTGAGCACGATGGCGCGGGCAATAGCCACACGCTTCTGCATGCCACCGGAAATCTCAGCAGGAAATTTCTGTTCTATATCTTTCAGGTTCACACGCTCCAGACATTCGATAGCTCGTTGGCGTCGCTCACGATAAGTCTTATTGGAGAACATATCGAGGGGGAACATCACATTCTCCAATACCGTGAGCGAATCGAAGAGGGCTGAGCTTTGGAAGATCATGCCCATCTCGCGACGCATGGCAATCTGCTCGTCTTTCGACATCTTCACGAAGTCGCGCCCGTCGTAGAGCACTTTACCGCTCGTGGGCTGAAGTAGTCCGACGAGGTTTTTCATCAGCACCGTCTTCCCCGACCCTGATTGGCCAATGATGAGGTTGGTCTTGCCGTTCTCAAAGGTGGCGTTGATGTCGTGCAAGACTTCTTTGTCTTCAAACGATTTGTAGAGATTTTTGACGGTAATCATTTTTTAAGTGGGAGTTCAAGGAGTTTAAGGAGTTTAAGGAGTGCAGGAGTTCAAGACGATACATTTGCTTTTTGGGAATCAGTATTTTATACCACTATTATTGATAATCCCTCTGCAATAAGCCGTGAGAAATTTACTCGTTTCTTCTAAGCCAAAGACAAGTTGCTGATAAGGCTCATCATCAATATACTCTAAATCTTTCGCCAAGATAATATAGTTCCTACATTCAGCAATACTCCCTTCCGATATATTCATGAACCGCAGTTTGTCTGCTTTTCCTATTTTCTTATATCCTTCGGCAATATTTGCCTCTATGGAAATTGCAGCACGACGAAACTGCGAAACTAGACCATACCTCTCATCATCGGGAAAACGTTTTGTGATTTTGTAGGTAAGGATTGTGAAGGCATGGGCTTTTTGCCATGCTATTACATTTTCGAAGCTATAGGTCATATTTTAATAATCATTATAAATATAGTAGCAAAAGAAGAACTATCGTCCTGCACTCCTTGAACTCCTGCACTCCTTGAACTCCTGCACTCCTACTTAACTAAGCAAATTGGTGAGGAACACGTTTGAGAAGAGAGTGATGATAGAGCTGTTGACAACAGCGTTGGTGGCGGCCTCGCCCACCTCTACTGCTCCGCCCTTCACAGTGTAGCCGTAGAAAGATGAGACGCTGGCAATGATGAAGGCGAAGAAGAGACTCTTGATCATGCTCATCCAGAAGAACCATGGATTGAAATCGTGCAACAGACCCGTCGTAAGGTCTTCGGGGGTGATGATGTTGCCGATGTAGGCTGTAGAATAGGCTCCGATAATGCCAGTGGCTGTGGAGAAGATGACGAGCAGGGGCATGATGGTAATGAAACCGATGACCTTAGGCAGAATGATGTAGTTAGCTGAGTTCACCCCCATGATGTCGAGCGCGTCGATTTGCTGGGAGATGCGCATGAATCCTATCTCTGAGGCAATGTTCGACCCAACCTTACCGGCGAGGATGAGACACATAATGGAGGAGGAGAACTCGAGCAGCATGATCTCGCGGGTTGTGTAGCCCGATACCCATCGCGGCATCCAAGGACTTTGTATGTTGAGTTTCATCTGGATGCAGATGATGGCACCAAATCCAAACGAGATGAGCAGCACGATGGGGATGGAGTTGATACCCAACTGCATCATCTCGCGCACATAGTTTTTCCAGAACATGCGAAACCGCTCTGGCCACGTGAAGGTACGACCCATGAGCAGTAAATATCGGCCGAAGGCTGTCAGGTGTTTCTTGATATTGAACATGCTGCGGTCTTTTGGCTGCAAAGATAGCAAAAAAAAGTATAATCTTTCAACATTTCAACTTTTTTTTGTACCTTTGCCGCGCAATGACAATAGAGGAACAGCAAAACATACAGTCTGGTGGTGTGGAGCTTCGCACCGAGGGACTGGTGAAGATTTACGGCAAACGCACGGTGGCCGACGGTGTGTCGATTAACGTTCGACAGGGCGAGATTGTGGGTCTGCTCGGACCGAATGGCGCAGGTAAGACCACCTCTTTCTATATGACCACGGGCCTGGTGATACCTAATGCCGGTAAGGTGTATCTTGACGGTAAGGACATCACCTCATACCCTGTCTATAAGCGTGCCCGTGCAGGCATCGGCTATCTGCCGCAGGAGGCCTCGGTATTCCGCAAGCTAAGCGTAGAAGACAACATCATGGCTGTTCTGGAGATGACCGGTAAACCCCGCCAGTATCAGCTTGAGAAGCTGGAGAGCCTGATACAGGAGTTCAACCTCGGCCATGTGCGTAAGAACCTCGGCGACCGTCTCTCTGGTGGTGAGCGCCGGCGTACCGAGATAGCCCGTTGTCTGGCCATCGAGCCGAAGTTCATCATGCTCGATGAGCCCTTTGCAGGCGTTGACCCTATTGCCGTGGAGGACATTCAGTATGTGGTATGGCAATTGAAATACCGCAATATCGGCATCCTCATCACCGACCACAATGTGGAGGACACGCTCTGCATCACCGACCGCGCCTATCTGCTCTTCGAAGGCCGTATACTCTTTCACGGGTCGCCCGAGGAACTGGCTGCCAACGACGTGGTGCGTGAGAAATACCTCACCAACTCGTTTGTGCTCCGCAAGAAAGACTTCCAACTTATTGACGAGGAACGTCGGCGCAAAGATCAAGAGGCGGCAGAGGCTTAAAATGATAAAAAATCTTAATGCCGCCGGTGAAAGATAGACCTTTCGAAGGTGGAATTGTTAAATCGGGGTTTTCGATTTAACAATTGTAAAATAGCTCTCGTAGGGCGAGGAAACCACTTCCTCGCCCTTCTTTTTACTCTTCTTTTTCCGAAAGGTATATGTTTCGGGTGGCAAAAGACCGTCTTTCATGTCCCGATAGCTGGCCTTTCACCACCCGAAAGGAGCCCTTTCGTCTCCGAGACATATACCTTTCGGAAAAAGAAAGACAATGATTTGTATGAGAGAAGAGCGTAACTCGTTGTCTTTCAGTTAAATGCGAATGTCTCTCTGTGGCGGTCAATTTCTCTTAGAATGGACCGCGAGTCCACCTCGGTTATTTCTTGCGCTTAGGCGTGTTAAAATCGACCTTCAAGCCAAGGCGATTTTTAACATTTAAAATTATTGGTGTTCGGTAAATAATCGGCCGGCAAGGCCAACAACCCATAGCCCAGGGCAACGCCCTGGGTGATTGTTGCACATAAATTGCGCCCTATAAGGGCAAAAGCATTTACTCTCAACGCTTTTGCCCTTGCTGGGCGAATATCATCTGTCCGCCTTACCCAGGGCGTTGCCCTGGGCTGTGTGGGACTGGCCTTATAGGCCGTTTTTTGCAAACACAACCCCGAACCCCTCCTAACCTCCCCCAAGGGGAGGGAAACCGTAAAATATAAACATCAATTATCACGAACCAACGGTTTACGGTTATCGGTTTATGGTTGATAGGTTTTTGTAAACATTGGCAGGCCGATGTTTGCAAGCCCCGTTTTTCTGAGTCAGAGATAATCCCTTTGTCTATAGCGCATCCGGGCTAACAAGTTTAAATTTTAGCGGACACCAATAATTTAGAATATGACGACGGCAAAGAGATTAGCATCCTTGTTTGGTTAAAAAAACAAATAATTGCGCATGAATGTTAGGTCGTTCGCAAAAAAATGTGTAATTTTGCAGCCCGATTTTTATCATAATGTAACTAACTATATTACAAAGATAAGATAACAGATGAATATTTCTTTTGAGAACCCTGACAAAGTGAATGGTCTGATGACCATCACAGTAGAAGAGACAGACTTCAAGGACAATGTAGAGAAAACGCTTAAGGACTATCGTAAGCGCGCTAACTTCCCCGGTTTCCGTCCGGGCATGGTGCCCATGTCGCTTGTGAAGCGGCAGTATGGCCTGTCGGCCAAGATGGATGCCGTGAACCGTGTGGTGAGCGAAGAGCTTTATAAGTATATAAGGGACAACAACATTAAGATGCTTGGCGAGCCCCTGCCCTCAGAGAAGCAGGTGGAGGTGGACCTCTCGAAAGAGGCTCCCTATACGTTTGTCTTCGACATTGCCGTAGCTCCGGAGTTTAAGATTGAGCTGAACGGCAAGAATAAGATTGACTATTATACCATCAAGGTTGACGACCAGCTCATCGACCAGCAGGTCGACATGTATGCCTCGCGTGCTGGTAGCTATGAGAAGGCCCAGGAGTATAATCCCGAGGAGCGCGATATGCTCAAGGGCGACCTTCGCGAGCTCGACGCGGAGGGCAATACGCTGGAGGGCGGCATCACGCTGGCCGACACTGTGCTCATGCCACAATATATCAAGGTAGACGAGCAGAAAAAACTCTTCGACGGAGCCAAGCTCGGTGATATCGTCACCTTCAATCCCCGCAAGGCATATCCTGAAAACGATGCTGAGGTCAGCTCGCTGCTCAAGATAACGAAAGAGGAGATTGCCCAGCACGAGGGTAACTTCAGCTACCAGATTACCGAGATCAGCCGCTATAAGAAGCATGCCATCGACCAGGAACTCTTCGACCAGGTCTATGGCGAGGGCAACGTGAAGAGCGAAGCCGAGTTCCGTGAGCATATCGCCGACGAGATTCGTCCGCAGCTCCAGCAGAACAGCGACTACAAATTCATGCTCGATGTACGCGCTTACGTGGAAAAGAAGATAGGTAAGCTCACCTGGCCCGATGAGATTCTGAAGCGTGTGATGCTCCATGCCAATGAAGACAAGGGGCAGGAGTATGTGGAGAAAAACTATGAGGGCTCTATCAAGGAACTCACTTGGCATCTGGCTAAGGAGCAGCTGGTGGCAGCCCACGGTGTGAAACTCGAAGATGGTGATGTGAGAGCCGTTGCAGTAGAAAGCGCACGCGCGCAGTTCGCACAGTATGGTATGAGCAACGTGCCGCAGGAGTATCTTGAGAATTATGCCAACGACCTGCTCAAGAAGCGCGAGAACATTGACAGCTTCGTAGATCGCGCCATCGAGAATAAGTTGCGTGAGGCTCTCAAAAAAGCCGTGAAGCTCAATGAAAAGGAAGTTACGCTCGATGAGTTTAATGCAATGATGCGCGACTAAATAACGTTTTTTAAGAAAAAATAGTTGAAAAAATACTTGGGGTTATCCGTTTTTTTCGTATCTTTGTAGAACGAAAAAGGCGGATAACCTCTTTTTGCGCCTAAATGTAACTTAATAAAGAAGCAAAGAAAATGAAAGAATTTAGAAAGTATGCTACCCGTCACATGGGTATAGACAGTATGGTATTTGATGATGTTGTGAAGACACAAGCCAGTTACATGAATCCTTATATTCTCGAGGAACGGCAACTTAATGTCACACAGATGGACGTGTTCTCTCGGCTTATGCGTGAGAATATTATCTTTCTCGGTACTGAGATAGACGACTACACGGCCAACGTCATCCAAGCGCAGCTCCTCTTTTTGCAGTCGGTTGACCCTGACCGCGATATATCCATCTACCTCAACTCGCCTGGTGGAAGCGTTACGGCCGGACTGGCCATCTACGACACCATGCAGTTTGTCTCCAACGACATCAACACCATTTGCACCGGTATGGCCGCCTCAATGGCTGCGGTGCTGCTCGTGGCCGGCACAGAGGGCAAGCGTCAGGCGCTGCCTCACAGTCGTGTTATGATACACCAGCCTCTTGGTGGTGTTCAAGGACAAGCCAGCGATATTGAGATTGAGGCTAAGGAGATACAGAAGTACAAGAAAGAACTCTATACCATCATCAGCGAGCATTCGCATACTCCCTTCGAGAAAGTGTGGCAGGACAGCGACCGTAACTATTGGATGAATGCCGAGGAAGCCAAGGAGTATGGTATGATAGACGCAGTGCTCAATCGTAAAAATGAGAAGAATGGCTAAGAAAACGTGCAGTTTTTGCGGGCGGACGGAAAGAGAGGTGAAGCTACTCATCACGGGTGTGAATGGCTTTATCTGTGAAAACTGTGCCCGTCAAGCCTATCAGATTGTACAGGAGAATCTGGCCGCTACTGCAAAGCCTTCGGGCGAGAAGTTCAAGCCGAAGTCGGTGCCCAAGCCT
This sequence comes from uncultured Prevotella sp., assembly GCA_905234845.1. Classification (GTDB taxonomy): domain Bacteria; phylum Bacteroidota; class Bacteroidia; order Bacteroidales; family Bacteroidaceae; genus Prevotella. Next base: position 44,202 of record CAJOIW010000012.1, read on the forward strand.
AAGGAGATAAAGGCCTACCTCGACCAGTATGTCATCGGTCAGGACGACGCCAAGCGTTATCTGTCAGTGGCTGTCTACAATCACTACAAGCGGTTGCAGCAGCCTGATGATAAAGACGGTGTGGAGATTGAGAAGTCGAACATCATCATGGTGGGTCCGACGGGTACAGGCAAGACATTGCTTGCCCGTACCATTGCCCGTATGCTCGATGTGCCGTTCACCATTGTCGATGCCACCGTCTTCACCGAGGCGGGTTATGTGGGTGAGGATGTGGAGAGCATTCTCTCGCGACTGCTGCAGGTGGCCGACTATAATGTTGAGGCTACGCAGCGCGGCATTGTCTTCATCGACGAGATAGACAAGATAGCCCGCAAGAGCGACAACCCCTCCATCACCCGCGACGTGAGTGGTGAGGGCGTGCAACAGGGACTCCTCAAACTGCTCGAGGGCACCATCGTCAATGTTCCCCCGCAGGGTGGGCGTAAACATCCCGATCAGGAGTACATCCATGTGGACACGCGCAACATCCTTTTCATCTGTGGCGGAGCTTTCGATGGCATCGAGGGTAAGATTGCCCAGCGCGTGAACACCCACGTGATGGGGTTCAACTCCATAAAGGACATGCAGCACATCGACCGTGAGAATCTCATGCAATACGTGCAGCCGCAAGACCTCAAATCGTTCGGGTTGATACCAGAAATTATTGGTCGTTTGCCTGTGCTTACCTATCTTGATCCACTCGATCGCGAAGCCCTGCATCGTATTCTTCGTGAGCCCAAGAACTCTATTGTCCGGCAGTATGAGAAACTCTTTAAGATGGATGGCATCAAACTTACGTTTGCCGACGACGCGCTTGACTATATTGTCGACAAGGCCGTTGCCTATAAGCTCGGCGCACGTGGGCTGCGCTCCATTGTCGAGGCTGTCATGATGGATGTCATGTTTGAGATACCCTCTTCTGGCAAGCGCACGTTTACCGTGACGCTTGAATACGCAAAGTCGCAGCTCGACAAGGCCCATTTACAAAGTGCATGAAAAAGTGAAAAAGGACTACGATCTTCTCGGAATACTGAAGAACTACTTTGGCTTCGATAAGTTCAAAGGCGACCAGGAAGCCATCATCCGCAATCTGCTGGCAGGCAACGATGCCTTCGTGCTCATGCCTACAGGCGGTGGCAAAAGTCTGTGCTATCAGCTACCTTCGTTGCTCATGGACGGTACTGCCATTGTCATCTCGCCACTCATCGCGCTGATGAAGAATCAGGTTGACGTGATCAATGGTATGAGCGAGGAGAACGGAGTGGCCCATTATCTGAACTCGTCGCTCAATCGTGCCGCCATCACGCAGGTGATGAACGATGTGCGCAACGGCATCACCAAGTTGCTCTATGTGGCGCCTGAGTCGCTCAACAAGGAGGAGAACGTTGAGTTTTTCAAGAGTGTGAAAATTTCCTTCTATGCCATCGACGAGGCTCACTGCATCTCGGAGTGGGGTCACGACTTTCGTCCTGAGTATCGCAACATCCGTCCGACCATCAACAAGATTGGCGATGCCCCTGTGATAGCTCTCACGGCCACGGCTACCGACAAGGTGCGCACCGACATTAAGCGCAGCCTCGGCATTGCCGACGCGCCAGAGTTTAAGAGCTCGTTCAACCGTCCCAACCTCTATTACGAGGTACGACAGAAGTACACCTCTACGATCGACCGTGAGATTATCAAGTTCATCAAGCAGAACGAGGGTAAGAGCGGCATTGTCTATTGTCTCTCTCGCAAGAAGGTGGAAGAGCTTTCCGCTGTCATGGTGGCCAACGACATCAAGGCCGCGCCCTATCATGCGGGGCTCGACTCGGTGACCCGTTCGCAAACGCAGGACGACTTCCTCATGGAGAAAATCGATGTCATCGTGGCTACCATCGCCTTCGGCATGGGCATCGACAAGCCCGACGTGCGTTTCGTCATCCACTACGACATACCCAAGTCGCTCGAAGGCTACTATCAGGAGACTGGCCGTGCTGGCCGCGACGGTGGTGAAGGTCAGTGCATCGTCTTCTATGCCCGTAAGGATCTCGACAAGCTCGGCAAGTTCATGGAGGGCAAGCCCGTGGCCGAGCAGGACATCGGCCGACAACTCTTGCAGGAGACTGCCGCCTACGCCGAGTCATCCGTCTGTCGCCGCAAACTACTGCTTAATTATTTCGGTGAGGATTATCCGCAGGACAACTGTCATAACTGCGACAACTGCCTGCATCCCAAGGAGAAGCGCGATGCCACAGATGCCTTGCTCATGGTGCTCAATGCCGTCCTTGCCACGAAGGAGAGCTTCCGACAAGACTATATTATCGACTTCGTGAAAGGTCGCGGCACCGACGACATCGTCTCTCATAAGCATGACCAACTCGACTGCTTCGGTCAGGGCGAGGACCTCGACCCCAAGTTGTGGAACCCCGTCATCCGTCAGGCCATCATAGCAGGCTATTTGAAGAAAGATGTGGAGAACTACGGACTGCTCAAGGTGACGGCGACTGGCCGAAAGTTCATCCAGCATCCTGTTGCATTTACCATAGTTGAAGACACCGAGTTCAACGACGAGCCCGACGATGAGGGCGATGGCGGCAGTGCTGCCCTCGACCCTGAGCTCTTTGCCATGCTCAAGGACCTGCGCCGGCAGATGGCTGCCAAGCTCAGCCTGCCAGCCTATGTCATCTTCCAGGAAGAGTCGCTGCGCCAGATGGCCACCATGTACCCCGTCACGCTTGAGGAGTTGCAGAACATACAAGGTGTGGGTGTAGGAAAGGCCAAACGTTACGGGAAGGAGTTCTGTGAGCTTATTCGCCGTCATTGTGAGGAGAACGACATTGAGCGTCCTGAGGAGCTGCGCGTACGCACTGTAGCCAAGAAATCCATTCTCAAGGTGCAGATTATCCAGAGTATTGACCGCCAGATAGCGCTCGACGATATCGCGCAGTCGATGAACATCAGTTTCGACGATCTGCTCGACGAGATAGAGGCCATTGTCTACAGTGGCACCAAGCTCAATATTGACTACTACCTTGAGGAGGAGATGGACGATGACCATGTGGACGACATCTACGACTACTTCAGTGAGAGCGAGACCGACGATGTCGACACTGCCCTCGACGAGCTCGACAGCGACTATACCGAGGAGGAAGTCCGCCTTGTGCGCATCAAGTTCCTCTCTGAAATGGCGAACTGATAATAAATGTTAACATACAGGCTGAGAGATATAGCTTTCGGCTGGGAAAATGTTAAAACGCAAATCGCGTTTTAACATTTTCTTTTTTGCCTTTTTGAGGCAGGGAAACGGTCTTTTGGCACTTGTCGGTAAGCTGCTGGTGGACGAAAGATATACCTTTCGCTTCCCAAAGCTAAACTGGGTCTATGTTGATTTGAGTGGGTAATCAATAATATGTTTTCGATAAAAGTAGTATATTTGCAGTCATGGATACAAACATGCTTTTCTCTATTGGTTT
>CAJOIW010000013.1 GCA_905234845.1 uncultured Prevotella sp.
GACCAAGAGAAAAATTGAATTTTAACACACCAAAAGAAGAGTTTTTCAAACATTATTCATAATTTTGCACCCAACTTGCACTTGCTGGTTGACTCTGCAGAAGGTACTCGCGTTTGAGAATAAAAACAAAAAAATGTTTTTTTGTTTTGTATTCTGCTCACTTAATCGTACCTTTGCAGATTGTAAAGATTATTTACGAGTGAGAAGGAAAACTATCATATCGCTATTATTGTTTGTAGCCATGTTTGTGGCGGCAGGCACACACACGTTTTCCTCATCCCTCATCAGCATCCCCCTATCGGGAGGATTAGAGGGGAGATCCTCATCCCTCATCCCTTCTGACTCCATTCCAGACTCCATCCGTCTGGCCATTGAGGAACACAACAGACTGATTGATGACTCCATACGTCTCGACTCCATCTATCGTTCAAAGTCGAATGGCATCGAGGCACCTATCAACTACGAGGCGAAAGACTCCATGGTCTATCAAGCTGACACGAAGTCGGCATGGCTCTTCGGTAATGCACAGGTGAAATATCAGAGTTACGACCTGAAGAGTGAGCGCATGATGGTCAGCATTGATAGCTCGCTTATACGCTCGTTCGGTGTACGCGATACTACCGACACGCTGGGTATCAAACAAACAGGAACACCTGAGTTCAGCATGGGTCAGGATGCCTATGAGAGCCAAAACATCACCTTTAACTTCAAGTCGAAGAAAGGTCTCATCAGCGATGTCTATACCGAGCAACAGGAGGGTTTCCTCAGAGGCAAAATAGCCAAACGCAACGACAACGGCGACCTCTATCTGGGCCACGGCACCTATACCACTTGCGACAAGGAGCACCCCGATTTCTACATTGCCCTGTCACGCGCAAAGGTACGGCCAGGCAAGGACGTGGTGTTCGGACCTGCCTACATCGTAGTGGCCGATGTGCCCCTGCCGTTGGCCATTCCCTACGGATTCTTCCCCTTCACAAAGAGCTACTCCAGCGGATTCATCATGCCCTCCTACGGTGATGAGAACAACCGCGGATTTTACCTGCGCGATGGCGGCTACTACTTCGCCATCAGCGATAAGATGGATCTGAAGCTACTTGGCGAGATTTACACAAAAGGATCGTGGGGATTGTCAGTGGCCTCGAACTATAACAAACGCTACAAGTACAACGGCTCGTTCCTCTTCAGCTATCAGGACACAAAGACAGGCGACAAGGGTATGCCCGACTTTGCACGCGAGGAGAGTTTCAAGGTGCAGTGGAGCCATCATCAGGATGCCAAGGCCAACCCGTTCTCCTCGTTGTCGGCAAGCGTAAATTTCGCCACATCGAGCTATGAGCGAAACAACCTCACCTCGATGTATAACCCGCAGGCACTCACACAGTCGACACGCACCTCGTCGGTATCGTGGAGCACCACGTTCTCCAGCATCGGCATGACACTCAGCTCGTCGGCCAACCTGGCACAGAACATGCGCGACTCCACCGTCCAAATGACCCTACCCGACCTCAACATCTCCATCTCGCGCTTCTATCCCTTCCGCCGTAAGCACATGGCAGGAAAGGAACGCTGGTATGAGAAAATATCCATGAGCTACACGGGACGCTTATCTAACTCCATCACCGACAAGGAAGACCACATCATGAAGGCCAACCTCATCAAGGAATGGCGCAACGGATTCGAGCATCGCATACCCGTATCGGCCAATTTCACACTACTGAACTACATCAACGTCAGCCCGACGATAAGCTTTGCCGATCGTATGTACACCCGCAAGATTATGCGCTCGTGGGATACCAATCAGCAAGTGGAGGTGGCCGATACGACCTACGGCTTCCACAATGTCTATGACTGGAACCTCTCGCTCGGACTGTCAACCAAAGTATATGGCTTCTGGACGCCAATAAAAGCCGTGAACAAGATGTTTGGCGATAAGATACAGGCCATCCGTCACGTGCTCACGCCAACCGTCAGCTTCAGCTATGCGCCCGACTTCGGTGCCGCGCGCTATGGCTACTGGGAAACGTATCAGCGCACCGATGCCGATGGCAACGTCTCACTCGTGCAATATTCGCCCTATGCCAATGCCCTTTACGGCGTTCCTAATACTGGAAAGACGGGAAGCGTGTTGATGTCGCTCGAGAACAATCTGGAGATGAAGATAAAGTCTGAGACCGACTCCACTGGCTTCAAAAGAATCAGTCTCATCGACAACCTCGGCCTGCGTATGTCTTACAACATGGCGGCCAAAGAACGTCCGTGGAGCGACCTGACTATGAACATCCGACTGAAATGGTGGAAGTCATACACGTTCAACCTGAACGCCGTCTTCGCCACCTATGCCTACGAGCTTGACGAGAAAGGCCGTCCTTATGTGGGCAACCACACCGAATGGGGCTATGGTCGCTTCGGCCGGTTCCAGGGCATGTCGCAGAACTTCTCATACACGCTGACACCCGACAAGATAAAGAAATGGTTCTCACGGAGTTCAGACGACGAGGAGGACGATGAGGATTTGAACGACGAAGAAGGCATCGACACCGATATAGAGAGCAACATCGATGACGACATGGTCAATGGCCAGCGACGTGCCAAACGCAAGAGTGGTGGCGGGAAGGCCGAAACCGACGACGACGGCTACATGAAGTTCAACATGCCCTGGTCGCTGACCTTCGGCTACGGCATCACTATGCGCGAACACACCGATGTCAAGAAGTTCAACACCAAACGCATGCGCTACCCCTATAAGTTCACGCAGACACTCAACGTAAGCGGTAACGTGCGCATCTCCGACGGGTGGAACATCGCCTTCTCGTCGGGCTACGACTTCGAAGCGCACAAAATGTCGATGACCACCGCCTCGCTGCAGCGCGACCTCCACTGCTTCAACATGTCATGCTCTGTAGTGCTCGCACCCTACACCAGCTATAACTTCTCGTTCCGCTGCAACGCGTCAACCCTCACCGATGCGCTGAAATACGACAAACGCTCAGGCTACTCCAACGCCGTACAATGGTATTAAGGGAAATGAGAAATGATGGGCAAAGATCATGTATCCATTATGTTATTTTATTTATGGCCTAATCTGTTACCTTGCTGATATGTCTAATCACTAAACCCTAAACAATACATGAAAACCAATTTCGACGAAATCATCGACCGCAGAAACTCTGGATGCTACAGCCACAACGGATTGCGGGAAGAGTTCGGGCGCAGCGACCTGCTGCCCATGTGGGTGGCCGACATGGACTTTGCCACACCACCATTCATCCTCAACGCGCTGAAGAAGCGACTCGACCATCCCATCCTCGGCTATCCCAGCACCCCGACAGCCTATCGTCAGGCTATCGTCGACTGGGTCAGCTCTCACCATCAGTGGAACATACGCCATGAGTGGGTCAGCTATATCCCAGGCATCGTAAGAGGTATAGGACTGGTCGTCAACCACATGACCACCCCCGATGACGAAGTCGTCATCATGCCCCCCGTCTATCATCCCTTCCGCCACATCCCCGAGGGCAACAAGCGGAAAGTCGTCACATGTCCGCTTGATGGGTTTAGTATCGACTTCAATCGCTTGTCCGAGGTGTGCAACGAGAAGACCCGACTGCTCATCCTCTGCAACCCTCACAACCCCATCGGCATCTGCTGGGACAAGGAGACGCTCATCCGTCTGGCACACTTCTGCCACGAGAGACGCATCCTCGTCATCAGCGACGAGATACACTGCGACATGGCACTCTTCGGAAACAAGCACATCCCCTTTGCCAGTGTGTCAGACGAGGCCGCCGACATCAGCATCACCTTCCAAGCACCCACCAAGACGTTCAATATTGCCGGCATCGTCAACTCCTATGCCATTGTGCCCAACCCCGAGCTACGCCAACAGTTCATCGGCTGGCTCGAAGCCAATGAGTTCGACTATCCCCATATCTTCGCCCCCATAGCCACCATCGCAGCCTTCAGCGAAGAAGGCGAAGAATGGCGACAGCAGATGCTCCACTACGTGGAAGACAATATCCGCTTCGTGGAGGACTACTGCCACGAGCACCTACCGCAGATACATCCCATCCGCCCGCAGGCATCGTTCCTCGTATGGCTCGACTGCCATGAGCTCGGCCTCAGCCACGACGACCTCATCGACCTCTTCGTTAACCGTGCCCGCCTTGCCCTCAACGACGGAGCCATGTTCGGCAAAGAGGGTGACGGCTTCATGCGCCTCAACGTCGGCAAGCCTCGCACCATCGTCCGCCAAGCACTCGACCAATTGAAAACCGCAATAGAATCATAAATAAAACAACGTCCCATACTTTTTTGAAGAGTTCTTGACGAGCAAGGACCTCAAACAATAAATGCCCATTTCCTTTTAACACGGAAATGGGCATTTACTAATTATTATTTTATGCCATTACTCCCACATGTCAGGGAGGTCTTCTTCCTCCATCCATCCTTTAGCCTCAGCTTCACCATTGCCTTCATCATCTCCGCCACCAGAGAGTTGAGGTGCTTGAAGAAGATCTTGCGCTACGAAGACTATCTCGCTTTCAGGTATCATATATGTCTTTTTCATATTGTCATCCTCCTTCATTATCTAATCACAATCTTCTTTCCGTTCACGATATAGATGCCTGGTCTTAATGCATAATTTTTTATGCATAATTCATAATTATCTGCGACCTTCCGCCCCTGCAAATCATAAACCGCATTATTATATCTATGAACTACAGGCTCTGAGGTATGAACTGGTGAAATCCCCGTCGTCTCATCGCCAATCTCAATGGCAAATTTAGCTGAGGTTGTGCTACCCTTCGGACCCTTAAAATAGGCGCGCATAGGCTTCACATTTACGGTTCCAGTGGCATGCATAAACTTATTTTTGCTGATGTAGAACACCTCAGCATCATTTACATCATCGTCGGTTGACTCAGTCCTTCCTGCCACATCTATAGTAGTAGTTTTGGCAACACCAACCATCTTCCAACCAGAGGCTGCTGCCTCTACCTCCACAACCGAAGGAGTGGAATAAAGAACTACATTTGAACCAGAATAGTTTACATTCTTCACAGGGTCTACATACATAGCAACAGGCTTATAAGCCGGAACGACATCATTCACTTCTCTGAATTTCATCACACCGTCAGCCACTCCGTCGGCACTATTTGTCACCTCAAAGAGTTCATAATATTTTGCATTCCCACTATCACTTGTTACGTTGAATGGCAGGCAAACCGTACCCCAGCTATTAGGCACATAGCGTCGATAGGTAAAATCTTTCACCGTGATGTTGCCGTTGAACACGGGAGATGTGTTGTCTGGAATATTCAGCCAGTTCATCTGGTTTCCGTGGGTGTAATGAAGCACGATGTCAGCCAGTTCTATATCATTAGCACCCCACGTCTCATCAATAATGAGCTTGAAGTATTTATACTCCTTTGAGGGAGCGCTAAGATGACGATGGCTGTAGACACAGTAGTTATCAGTGTTATTACCAATTTGCTGATCGTTCTCAACTTTGTCAATCACTTCCCACGTGGCTTCTGGCACAGTACGGTCGTTACCTCCATAAAGCGTCCAACTCTTCGGATGACGGTCAGACCAATAGTTGCGGTCGGACGACATTAACGAGTAACCATTGATGGAAACACCCTTACTTGTGTCAGCAGGGCCGAAGATGGCATATATGCCGTAACCGCCTGTTGTAAAACCTCCAGACCAATAGGTATTAGGATTGTTATCGAACAACGCTGTGCTGGCTATTCCCATATAGGGCACAAGTCCGTCAATGGGTTTAGAATCTAAGCCATCTATCTTAAAGTCGCTGAACTGGATAAGGTTTGACCCGTGGTTTGCGGTTATCTCAAGTTTGAAGTAGTTGTATCGGTTGTTAGTGGGATTGTCAACAGTGAAGTCAACCCATGTGCACCTTTCAGCATTATACAGGGCGCTGTTATTGTTTTTACTGTCGATGAGTTGCCAACCTGAATCCGTGAGATCGGGATCAGAGTTGGCATTCATACCATACAGCCTCCATGTCTTGGGGTCGCGGTCGTGAGCATCGTTACCCGTAGCAATAGAGTATTTCGATACAGAAACGTTTTTACCTGCCTTGAATATGAAATAATAAAGAGAATCACCAAATTTGTTGGGAGAGCATATCTTGCTAGTTGTGTCACCATCAACACCCTGAGCATAGGTTTGATTAGTAGTACCACTTGATGAGCCACTGATGGCGGTATAGCCACTTGTGTCGTCGTTAAGCGCAAACTCTTGGAACTGTATAAGTCCATTGCCTTTGTTCTTGGTAATCTTCAGGAAGAAATAGTTATATTGATCATTGGTAGGATTGTCAACAGTATATTCTATTTTTGTGGATCTTTCGGTTGGATAATTGCTGACTTTAGTTTTCTTGTCAATCAGTTGCCAACCTGCACTGGTGTAAGTTGGATCCGCATTAGTGTTCATGCCATAGAGCTCCCATGATTGTGGGTCACGGCTTGCATCATCATCGCCACTTACAAAATTATACTTGCTTACAGCTGTTGCGACATTTCTCTTGAAGATAACGTACCAGAATTTGCCTGCGTCTTCTGAGGTACATACCTTCGTAGAGGTGCTGCCGTCGAAAACCGAAGGATAACCTTCACTGCCTGTGCCTCCCACGCCATCAATAGGAGTGTACGCAGCCCGATAGACTGGCTGATAAGCTGGAATGAACTCCGAAATCTGAATGTCGCCAGCATAACCCGTCAAGCTAAGTTTATAATACTTATAGGCCTCGGGAGTGTTGAGGGCATAGTAATATGCCGTGTGGTTCTCTTTCTGCATCACCTGATTGTTGGCCTCACGCGCACGTACTATCTTTGTCCATGATGAGTGGCTGGCATCGGTCTTAGAAGCCTCGTCGTTACTGCCATAGATTTCCCACTCGCGGATGCGACGCCCAAAGGTGACATTATCGTTGGCAGTTACAAAGGTGTAACCCGACAATACGGTCTGTTCCGAGGCTTCGAAAAGTAATACTTTTTCAGTGGCATTGGTATACCATTTCGTATTGAGGTCGCTGTCCAGTGCCTTGTCACAACCTTCATTATTACCGAAGCCAGATCCTCCCGTGGCGGTAAAGGTAACATATTGCGCATTTCCCTCGTTTGCCGCTTCAGGCAGCTCTTCAGTAGTATAGCTTACGGTGTTGTTCATACTCTGAGCCAAGTTGATAAGGTTTGCTGCGTCGGCCAGTGGAATATAGATTTCGAGGCTCGACTTAAGCATATTACCGTCGACATGGGCTGATACCTCTTCGCTGTTCATGGCAGAACGCCAGAAGAACAGTTCGCTATAATTTCGCGAAACGCTATTGTCATTATCACCGATACTGAACGCAGTAGGTATCAGCGTTTCCTGAACATTCTGGCTTACTTTATTCACATAAAGGTACGTGCGTTGCTGCGCATAGTAGTGGGTGAGCGTTACGGTGTACCAGTCGTCGTTGTTCAATGTCTGGTCTACAGTTATGGTCGATGACCCGTTAGGTGATGTATAGTAAACCTTCTGTTCGCTATTCACGCCCACTGTGCCAACGGTTGTCGCGCCATGAGCAAAGGTAAATAGCTTGCCCACTGCATTGCCTTTCACTCTTACACTCAAGGTGAAGGGGTGAACAGTTCCCTCACCCGCAAAGTTAATCACATGGCCGCCATTGAGTGTGAGCGACTTGGTCTGGTCGCGGGTAGGCAGCGGTTTTTCTGCTTCCAATGCATCGAAGAGTGAGGGGGGCATGGCATACATGAATTCCATGTGTCCGGCTGTATTTGGATGGGCATCGTCGGCTCTATAACTGGTAACCCAGTGACCTGCGCCATCGTCGATAGCTCCAAGTACATTTATGGTGGGAACATCCCACTGCTGCATCAGCAGGTTGAGACGTTTCACATAGCTATAGTCGTCGTTGTTGAAATCTGTACGGGTGTAGTTGTTCATCACCACAGGAATCTTACCATCCTGACGTGCCCTTGCCACAAGAGCTAACATATTATCGCGCCACTGTGTAAAAATCGCTTCTTGATTGCTGGCTCCATGAATGCCCTCATTGCCCAATGACAAGCCAAAGACCACATAACGCCCGAAATCGTGAATAAGCTCATCGTAACGGTTGTTGAGGTCATTGGTAGTGTTACCTCCGATGGAGATGCCCGAGGCCGTGAAGTTGTTATCTGAAGTTCCATCGTTGAAACGATTAGCCAACTGCTCACCATACTGATAGGCATAACCTTTGTTGCCGTTGGCACCCTGTCCGTTGCAGACAGACGATCCGAAGAACGATATCTTGTTTTCGTCAATGGGTGCGTTGAGGTCGAAGGTATAGTTGCGCATGTCAAGTGTTACGGTATAGGTTCCTCGGTTCAGACGAATATTACCTACGCTGAATCCTTCACTGCCCATACCCACTTGTGTGCGGCTTCCGTTCACGCGTTTCACGGCGAGGTTGTCGGTGTTGTTGAAAGCGAAATAGAAATACTTATCCGAGAAGAGGAACACATTTCCTGCATCCATTGCCACCTGCTGTTCCCATACGCCATTGCCTTTGTAGGCAATCGTGGTGTTATCGTTGCAGATATTGCCCTTTACGTAGAGCGTAACAGGAATAACACTCACCTCCATCGTTCGCGAGTTAATACGTATGCGAACAACCTGTTCGGTAGCTTGGGTAAACGCACTTCCATTCACTCCGAGCACATCGTCAGTTGAGCCTTGCCCCAAGGTTACAGTAGTGTTGTCTGTTGTTGTGGCACTGAAGGAATAGGAACCATTCTGAAGTTTTACATAGGTTTCGTAAACGCCAGTTGATGTTCCATTAGGACGCAATTCCGTCATTGTCACATCTGTTCCTCCTTCTACAGCAGAACCTGTCACTTTCAAGCTACTGACCGTAAAGGGAGTAATGGCGGGCGCACCAGTACTCAACTCTTCTATCTTCATCATGTTCAGATGAGCCAGACTGCGTGCAGCCTCTATTGTGAAGGTAATGGTACCGTCGAAATAGGGACTGATGGGTTGACTGATAGGAGAATTATAAATATTGCCTTGTATGCGACCGATATTAGCTTGTTTCATAGGATCTGACACATCTACCAGTCCGCCGACAGCACTACCCGAAGTAGTTATCTTCGTTTGCCAACTGTTGATACCCTCAAAACGATACCAGCTCTGCCGGTTATCATCTCCATTATTTCCAATACGGCATCCAAATGTCGTGAAACGATATTTCTTTGAAGGATCAAGCCCTGAGAAGGTAATACTGGTAGATCCGTTAGCGTCGAGATAGAGGTAGTCGCGGGTAGCATCCTCAATATCCATGTCATACAGCGTTGCCATATTGAAGTTGTCGCCTACCAAACCGCCTGAATTGTTCGACGCGGTTGTTCCGTTTGTTTTGGCATTTTTGTTCATCGTAGCGGTAATACCCGACGATTGACTGCTGGTGTTGAGCAGACTATAGGCTGAGCCTGCGGGTATGACATCGTTGCTGGTGGAATAAATGTTATTCCACTTGCGCGAATACTTATCCACATCGACAGCGATACCATGGTCGCGGCCTGTCGAGCCTTGCACCTCACCAAAGTCGATAAGCAGGGTTTGTGTCGTAGTCAAATCAGCATTGGGACGGGGATAACCTGTGAATTCCTCTATTTTCATAGCATTCAGGTGTACCATGCCACCATCAGCCTTCTTGCCAATAGAGAGTGTTATATTTCCATTGACATCGGGGAAAATAATGTCGGAGGGAATCACATTGGCATTGTTGCCGTTATAGTCATTGGCACCGATATAGTAGCCGTATGTCTTACCCGCCTCTTGCTGAGTGGCACTCCACATGTTTTCTCCATTGTAGATGAAGTATGCGGTGCGTTCATCGTCGTTCACACGGCACCCGAAAGTATAGAACCGATAGCCATGTTCGCGGTTGAGGTTGCGGAAAGTGATGATGTTGTAGTCCTGATGCCCTTCTACAAAGAGGTAATCCTGAGTGGCGGAGGCTATAGCCATATCGCCCAAGAGGTCGGCAGACGGTGCTGTAAGTCCGCCACCGCCACTCATGCCGTTACTCATGAAGCGTGTTTTCGCGATAATACTATAACCCGTAGACTGGTTGTTCGAGTTTACGATGGGGAATTGAACACCGGAGAACAGGTAGTTATTCCCACACGTGTGGACATTGCTCCAATAGTTGCCATTGCTGTCAGCCCCTTCGGTCTTGGTTCCGCGACTGGTGTTGGTTCCAGGTTCACCGAAGTCGATATACATGCGTTGCACCAACTGTACGTTGTTATAAACGCGACTGGCACCCTCGACCTCCTCAATCTTCATGGCATTCAGATACGCCATGTCGCCATCTACCTGACGGATGTAGAGATGAATGCAGCCATTAACGTCGGGATAGATCTCGGGACTTTGCAATATGTTATTGTTATTTCCATTGTATCCGTTAGCACCAATACCACTGCCGCTCATCGCCTGAAACCCTGTCCACGAGCTTTCTCCTATCAATTCGAAGTTGGCGGAACGCGATGTTGCCACTACACGACTGCCAAAAAGATAGAACCGGTAGGCTTTGTTCGGATTAAGATGGTTAAAAGTCATATTCAGGCAATCCTGAAAATTCTCTGCAAAGATATAGTCTTCGGTAGCAGTCGCAACGGAAAGGTCTCCCAGTAAGGCAGCAGAAGGAGAAGTAAGTCCGCCGCCGCCACTCTGACCATTGGCCATGAAACGCGTGTTAAGTTTTAGTTTGTAACCCGTGTCGGCATTCGACGCGTTCACAATCGTGAACGTAGACGGATAGAAATGATCATCAGCCTGCGAACTGATGTTATTCCAATAATGACCATTCGCGTCTTGACCGTCAGTAGTCCTACCACGCCCATCGCGGTTAGGTTCGCCAAAGTCAAAGTACATGGTTTGCGTCACCGTTTGGGCCCCAATCGATAAACACGACAGGAGTAGCCCCATTAAAAATTTTTGTCTCATCATGTAAACCTTAATATTAATTTTAATGTTTTTTCCTCTTCAAGAAGATTCTCAATCATGAGTTTCAGATTAAGTGTAATAGCTGCGCAAAAAGACTCTATAAGAGTCTTCTATATGATAATACATTGTGCAAAGGTAAACATATTTGCGCAAAAAAGCAAATAATGAAGCTTTTTTGTTTCTTTACACGTGTTAAGATAAAAACATATCTTATTTCATTTCCCCTCTTTTTTGTCGAAAATCACGTTAATAATTATTAAATCAGACCCAGAAATGTTAAAGGATTTCGTTGACTTTTACCTTCATTTTAGAGTAAAAAAAGGTCATTTTCTCTCCCTCTCACCAACTTTTTACCCATCACTTTTCACTTATCACTTACGAAAGATATATGTTTCACCCTGCAAAAGGCCGTCATTCGGAGTCCGAAGAACGGTCTTTCGCCATGCGAAAGCTTACCTTTCAGACGCGAGACATATACCTTTCGCAAATTAAAACTTGCACACGCTTACCCCTCATCCGTCATCCCGACTTTATTTACTGGCCTCCCGAATTGCACACGCGTACGTGAGAAATTTACACCCACAGATTTTCTGCTCGAAAAATCTTCATTCTCAGTGTTAAAAGAAAACGGCCGAATGTTAAAAGCCTTTAAGGCCATTGACAAATAAAGTCATATCAATATTATGAATGTTTTGCCTAATGTAATTGATAGATTCTTCTTTTGACATTGAAAGAAGAGGATTATCATAAAACTCAAATTCTTCTTTTAAGGTTTGAGCTAGTTCATATACCCAATATGATCCGCTCATTTGAATTACATAAGCTCCATTTCTTCTTGCAATATTCAAGACATTACTATCATTGCCGATTTTGTCAATTAATACGATAGTTGAAGTGTATAGTCTCCTATCTCCACGTTCTGAAACTCTTTCGTATCTACTAAGTTTGTCTGCGGGTATTTCCGAATTCCCTTGACCAATAAAGCCAATATCAAAACGGACACCATACCCAGACCTAACTAATAACGTGGCATCGCATTCACGTTTCTCTTCATCTGTCTGAGATAGCCAAAAAACCATATTCCTCTTGCTAGTATCATTTTTGTCTATATATTTAGCACCGATTAATGATAATACAGAACCCAACACGAGTTTCTCAAAAAATTTGCCATACATAGATTTTTCAGAACCTCTAATAGTCAGAGCCTGTGCTCCCATTGCTAGCATACAACGAAGCAGGGAAGGCCATTTCATCATGTACTCAACACCATTATTCTTAATTCTAATATCTAAATTACCATATAATCTGGTTACATATCGGGATATTTCTTCAAGATTTTCATCTAATGATGACAAGTATCGTTCGAAACCATCTTCATTCCTTACAACATTTTGTATACTCTTTCCTGTCAATCCCAAAAACCAATAGAGGTATTTTTTTGTATTTGCATTAAGCCTTCTTGTACTTACTTCTGATTTAACGATATGAGAAAGATTGTTTTGAAAGTTTTCTATTGAATTTAATGCTTTCATATAAGTTGTAATTAAAGAAGCATTCATTAAAAGAATTCTTCTTTGTGTTAAACCTTCAGTAAGATCTCTAAAGTTTTTTCCATACAGAATGGATTCTACAACACCTGAAATTATTTCTCTGCCCAAACGATCTATTAAATCTTGAGCGCTAAACTTTACAAGTCTAATGCCCTCTTCCGGTATGAGTTCTTTAAGTGTGGTCATATCTGACTATTTTGTTGTAAGTTAATCCAATTAATATCTAATTTCTTCCCTTCGGTATCAAATGATAATTTTTTTTCCAAAAGGTTTGCATACTCTTCTTCTTTTTCGAAAAGGGCAAATCTTCTATCAAGCATAATTGCAGCCTTTGCTGTTGTGCCAATTCCTCCAAATGGATCTAATATGACATCATGTTTAAACGAATAATAGCTTATGACTTTCTCCGCCAGTTCAATAGGGAAAATAGCAGGATGTTCTTTGCAATGAGCAGGAGTTATTTTCCATATGTTTGTGATTTCGTACCCGTCTTTAATTTTTGATTCAGTTACAGCATTTTGATCAGGATGTTTTCTTATAAGCCAATCTATAAGTTTATCCGTTTTCTTTCTATATACTAAAACATATTCAGTTACAGGAACAGGTTTATATTGCAATGGATTCCTATCAGCAGCAAATCTTCTTCCTCTTCCTGTAGCCCAGCCTGCACCCTCTGGCTTTACCCATATAATATCATCTATAAATTCAAAACCTTCTTCAATGAATAACCTATGAAAATCGAAAGGTACAGCAATCCGCTTGGATGCTTCATTTCGGCTTGTTCTGCGGATTAATACTGGTGATACATTTAACACAAAAAATCGTCCTTCATTAAGAACTCTAGCGCATTCATGTATAATTCTTCTCATTTTCAACAGATACTCTTCATAGGATAAATATTCTGCATATTCTGGTTTTGCATTATAATATGGTGGTGAAGTAAAAACTAGGTCAACTGACTCATTAGGTAATTCTCTCAATAATATTTCAGAATCACCAATACCTATAGTATTCCTAAGCATCGATAATTTTGGAGTGTCTAGTTTTCTAATACGTTTTTTTAAAATTCCTCCTCTCCCCAGCAAACGATTTTCCAGTAGAATCTTAGATGTGGTTTTATCTGAGTCAATAAATGTTGTAAAAGCATCTATTACAATCTCCCCAACTCTATCCCCTGATTTGGACTTTAATGGAATCCTCCAAATATTAAATCGATCATCTATTTCTGGAAGTCCATAATCAATTGCCTTATCAAGATCTAGCGTTCTTAAATAGCCTGTGCCTATAGTTTTTGCTTCTTTAGCGTTGGTAACTCTATAGGATTTTTTGATTTTTTTCTGATTGTTTCTAGCCATATATGAGTATTGACATACAGAATTATAAATACTTGTCTTATTAGTTCTCTTTAAAAAAAATCTGTAATGCCTTTATTTTTTCCAGTCGATACCTAATTACCAGAAGATTAATGTTATTTCCATAACGCCACACAAAAAGCGGGGTATCTTCATCTGCCCGTTTCACCATTTCGGCCGTCGGAAGCCTACCAAATAAAACTGGCAAAGTCTGAATACCCACGCTGGTAAGTATAATGTACCCCGAAAAGTGTGCATGAGGGCATGGCAGCCCTCGGCACACCCCGGGAGTATATACTACACCCGTAGCATCCACCTCCGCTTTTGTTCTTGATTTGGATTTGAATTCCGACGTTCAAATGGCCAAAAACAAAGCATCAATGACGCTTTTCAATATGTCGTTGTCCGCCCCCTGCACAATAGCATGGGTGTGGATGTTGCAAAATTACAAATAATTTTTGAGAAAAGAGATAAAATGTTGTAGAAAAAAATGGAGATAGAATGAAATTATGCTCCATGGGCTAAGGAGAAATAAAAAAAGGAAGCTAGCTTCCTTTTTACTTGATATGGGCCTGGGATAAGACTGCCAGGCGGTTATAGGTTTTTGACGAACTGCCAGGCGGTCTGGTGCTTCTTTACTTTGATAAGGCTGTTGTGGGAGACGACATACTCGGACAGGCCCTCACGCGGGGCACCGTGATGCCAGTCGTAGGTATAGCCCAACTGTGTCCAAGGCAATGGGCTGTCGTCCTCGTAGGCTGAGGACACGCTGTAGCGATACCACTCGCGGAAATTCGTCTCGCCAATGGTGTATTTCTCGTCAGCGTATGACGGGAAATCGAGACCGGCCGAAGTGGTGGTAATGTCGGGATCATGGGCGGGACGGAACGTGGTCTTCGGATCGGCATAGAACTCAACCATGATGTCGTAGTCGCAGTCGGGACTGAGACCGTACATCTGTATCATACGCATGTGGGCGGCAATGCTGTCGAGACCAGCAAACGCCTGCTTTTTCTGTTTCCAGTTCACTGGCAGTGTCACCCATGTGCCCGTCTCACGGTCTATGCGGTGCAGGTCATCACGACTGAAGAACCGCTGCAGGCGACTTGAGTCGACAAGCGTCACACAGAGCACCATATCGTGGCCGTCGATAGTAGTCCATTCCTCGCCAGGATAGTCTTTGCGGATAGGCACCAGACTGTGCGAGATTTTCGATGTGTCGAGTTGTTGTGCATCACGGATAGCCGCAGCCAGATCGGCCTGCAGCAGCGAATCGTTCTCATACCATGCCAGTTCCTCATTGGTCTTACCCTCTTTGGGAGAAAGCACGAAATAACAACCTGCGGCCACCAGTGCGGCCAGCAATAATAATATAACTATCTTTTTCATGTATTTGTTTTTTAGGGTTAAGGAGTTAAAGGAGTTCAGGAGTTCAAGGAGTTAAGACGACACTTTTGCCTCTTGGTTTGCTAACGGTTGACGGTTTACAGTTCCTCTCCTTCGGGGAGGTTAGGAGGGGTTCATTCTTCAAAGTCTGACTGGTCTACATCACCGGCCACGTCGGCAGGATGAAGACCTTCGGGCAGTGCCTCCTCGCTCTTGATCATCTCGATGTTGGTACGCTCGATGATATTCAGACGGATGGCATTATTGTCTTTGCAGGGCTTGTACCAGGGCATCGGTTCAAATAGTTCCTGCAGGTCTTTCGAAGCAAAGCGATAGCCGTGACGGGCAAGTATCTCGTTGCGCATGAGCCGTAACTCTTCGCGAGGAATCTTTTCGAGATAGGTTTTGTTGAGCAGGGCTGTGCAAAGAATGTCGCTGGGTAGCTCTGACTCCAGCGTTTCCTGCTGATTTAAGCAATCCTCCAAGTTGTCGGGTGTGAGCACCATGATGTGCATGGCATCACCGTTTGGCTTACGGACGGCAAGGAAGTTCATGCCTTCCTGTCTGACGTATTGCACACGCCAACCGAACTCGGCGAACAGGAAAGGCGGTTCGTCGGCCTGCCTGCTGGGCTGCAAGGTGTATTCGCCCTGCTTGCCTTTTACCTTTTCCAAGGTTACTTCACTATCAGGCTCGCTCATGGGGTTACCACTTGTCATGTAGACGATGCTTCCCATTCGTACTTCCTGTACGGTGTAAAGCGTGCTTCCATCGAAGAACTTGTCGCCCTCGCGGATGGTCTGTGCCTGAGCTGCAAATGTGCAGGCAAGCACTGCGATGATTGATAAGAGAATCTTTTTCATATTTAAGAAGTTAAGAATTTAAAGAAATTAAAGGAGTTAAGGGAGTTATTCAACGCCCCCTGCCCCCTCTAATCTTAGAGGGGGAGTTGTTATGGTTTATGGGTCGGGAGGAGTTCTCCAGTCGGTCGATGTCGGCCTGTTCGCCGACTACCCACACCACATCGCCCTGCTCGAAACGCCGTCGGGGACTGACAAGGGTAAGGTTGCGCTGGCCCTCCTCGACACCCACGACCATACAACCATAATGGTCGCGGATACCACTCTCCACGATGGTCTTGCCGATGAAAGGGCTATCGGCAGCAATGATGAGCTTATGGAGCCGCATCTCACGCTGCTCTATCTCAGGATCTTCCTCTATGAGTTCATCACGCATGGTCGAGGCAAACTGCTGCATCTGCTCATCGTCGCCAATGACCTGTATACGGTCGCCAGGGAATATCATGTCGTCAGCGCCGGGGATATTGATGCGTTGCCTACCACGAAGAATGCTGCTGATGTGTACGCCGAAGCGCTGACCGATGCGCAGCTGCTGAAGGGTCTGTCCTGCCCACGATGACTCGCTCGGCACCTCAAACTCCTCAATGTGGATGTCGCGGTCGAGCAGATGACCCTCGAAAAGCGGGCGTTTGCGTCCCGACACTCTTGCTGCAATATCGCGCGAGCGCAGGTTCTGTACGAACATACGCTCCAGACGGATGCTGCGTTTCTTCAGTCTGCGCGAGATAACCATCAGCACGACAGCCACGAGGGCAAGCGTGATGATGAGCGCACTCTTGAAACGCGAGAGATAGTTGATGATATAGAACACGAAGTTGGCTGCTATGGCCACACGTGCCAATACGGTGAACAGCAACGGCAGGCGGTTGATGCGCCGCTCCGTCCACAATGCCTTGAACTCCTCTGAGTGGTTTTTCTTCATCACCATGGCCCGCAGGAAGGGAGCGATGAGCAGCAATGTAAGTAGTCCCGTAACACCATTTGCCCACCAGTGGAACTCCCATGTGGGATGAAGGTTACGTGCGAAAGGAAGGAAAAAGGTGAACATGAACATGATGACAGCAATGGAAAGGATGGAATAGACCACCGTGTTGACGGTCATCTGCAGGAGCAATGAGCGCCAAAGGTTTTTCTCCGAGGCTGTCGCCTGTTCCGCTGAGCCTAAATGGTTCAACCGCCGCAACCACCGCTTGGGCATCCGTCGTTCCAGCAACCGATAGGCCGGCTCAGAAAGCCGAATCATGTAGGGGGTTAGGAACGTGGTGATGACCGACACGGCTACCACTACAGGATAGAGAAAATCACCTATCACACCGAGCGACAGACCAAGCGAGGCAATGATAAAGGCGAACTCGCCAATCTGTGCCATCGAAAAGCCGCAGCGCATGGCAGTCTTCAACGGCTGACCACTCAACAGAAAACCCGTAGAGCCGAAGATGCTCTGACCGAGCAGAATTGTCAGCACCAATACGAGGATGGGCAGGGCATAGTCTATCAGTATCTTCGGATCGACCAGCATACCGACCGACACGAAGAACACCGCACCAAAGAGGTTTTTCACAGGCTCGACCACGCGCTCTATCTTCTCCGCCTCGATGGTCTCTGCCAAGATACTACCCATAACGAACGCGCCAAAGGCCGAGCTGAAACCTGCCTTCGTGGCTACTACAGCCATCAGGCAACATAGTCCGAGCGAGACGATGAGTAGTGTCTCGTCGGTCATCAGCCTTCGTGTATTCCGAAAAATTATGGGGATGAAGAAGATTCCTATCACGAACCACAACACAAGTATGCCACTCAGTTTCAGCACACTATAGAGCATCTGCCCGCCGTCAGGATTCTTCCCTGTGGCAATAGTCGAGAGCATCACCATCATCACAATGGCCAGTATGTCCTCCAATATGAGCACACTCATCACGAGCGAGGCAAACCGCTGCTGGCGCAGGCCCATGTCGTCGAAGGCTTTGTAGATGATGGTGGTCGATGACATGGCAAGCATACCACCGAGGAAGATGCAGTTCATCTGCGACCAACCGAACAACTTGCCCACACAGATGCCCAGAAGCATCATCGAGAAGATGATTGTGCAGGCGGCAATGACAGGTGATAGCCCCATCTTTAGGATCTTCTTAAACGAGAACTCGAGTCCGAGCGAGAAAAGGAGGAACATCACTCCGATGTCGGCCCACGTTTGTATGTTCTCCTTATCGACCACCGAGGCGATGTAGGGCATGTGAGGTGACACGAGGAATCCAGCCACGATGTAGCCAAGCACAAGCGGCTGCTTGAGCCGTTTGAACACCAGCGTCACCACCCCGGCAACCACCAGTATCAGTGTAAGGTCCTTTATCAGCGCTTCCATCTAATTATTCAAAGATAGATGAATAAGGCATATAAGTCCTATATGGCCTCTATAAGTTCTATGAGTTTTTCTGTGCTGTGAGTTCGCTGATGCGGACGATGACATCGACAGCCTTCTGCATCACCTGTATTGAAACAAACTCGTAAGGGCCGTGGAAGTTCACGCCACCAGCAAAAATGTTCGGACAGGGCAGCCCCTTGAACGAGAGCTGTGCACCGTCGGTACCGCCACGGATGGGCTGCACGCGGGGTGGCACACCACTATCCTCCATGGCTTGAAGCACGATGTCGATGACATGCATCTGAGGGTCAATCTTCTCCTTCATGTTGTAGTACTGATCCTTGATTTCAGCAACCACTGTACCCTCACCATACTTCTCGTTCATCGTCTCCACGCACCGAGCCATTAACGCCTTGCGCTCCTCGAAACGTGCACGGTCGTGATCGCGGATGATATACGAGAGCGTGGCATCCTCGATACCACTCTTGATACCGAGCAGGTGATAGAAACCCTCGTAGCCCTCGGTATGCTCAGGCACCTCGTCGGCAGGCAGCAGCCGCGCGAACTCCACAGCCAGCAAGTTGGCGTTCACCATCTTACCCTTCGCGTAACCCGGATGCACACTCACACCTTTTATCTGTATCTTAGCCGAGGCAGCATTGAAATTCTCATACTCCAACTCGCCGAGGTCGCCACCATCGATGGTATATGCCCACTGACAACCAAACTTCTCCACATCGAAATGATGGGCACCCATGCCAATCTCCTCATCGGGATTGAACCCTACACGGATGTCACCATGCTCAATCTCGGGATGATCGCGCAGCCAACACATGGCCTGCACTATCTCGGCGATACCCGCCTTGTCGTCGGCACCAAGCAGTGTGTGCCCGTCGGTCACAATAAGGTCCTCGCCCACATGCGCCTTCAGCTCGGGGAACTTTGCGGGCGACGAGACTATGCCCTCCGAGAGGATGATGTCGCCACCGTCATAATTCTCCACGATGCGCGGTTTTATGCCGGCACCCGAGCAGTCGGGGCTGGTGTCGTAGTGTGAGATGAAGCCAATGGTGGGGATAGGCTTCGTGGTGTTAGCCTTCAGTGTGGCATAGATATAGCCCTGCGCGTCCATCTCCACGTTGGCAAGTCCCTCGGCTTCCAACTCTTTCTTCAAATACTCAGCGAAAACCAGTTGCTTCGCCGTACTCGGCACGGTCTGCGAGTCCTCGGCAGACTGTGTGTCGAACTTTGTGTAGTTCAAAAATCTTTCAGTAAGTTCCATTATCGTTATTGTTTTTTTACATTCTGCTGCGAAATTACAAAAAAAATCCAATTCACTGAACAAAAACCAGAAATTTATTTGGAAGCCAACGTTTTGATTAAACCATATCACGAAAAAACCGCCCGACCGTGTTTCGGCCAAGCGGTATCTTCTGGTGGTAGGGACGATCGGATTCGAACCGATGACCTCTTCAATGTGACTGAAGCGCTCTAAACCAGCTGAGCTACGCCCCTGTTATTTTTTTGTGATCCCGTTGGGATTCAAACCCAAGACCTTCAGAACCGGAATCTGACGCTCTATTCAGCTAAGCTACGGGACCTGAATTGCCAAAGCGGGTGCAAAGGTAACAAAAAAATGAAGAATAAAAAAATAAAAGCCTAAAAAATTCAACCCAGCGCACCAAGTTGCGCCTTGAGCTGCTTCAGGTCATCGCGCACGGTGATGAGGGTCTGCAGCACATCGGCACTGCGGTCGGCTCCCTGACGGTTGGTGTTGAGCATCTTGCGGGCAGCTGACAACTTGAAACCTCGCACCTTCACCAAATTATAGATGGTGCGTATCTGATCGATATCTTTCTCGGTATATTGTCTGACGTTCTGCCCATTGGTCTTCGGACGCAGATGCGGGAACTCCGTCTCCCAATAGCGTAACGTACTCTCGTTGATACCAAACTTCTTCGCTACTTCCTTGATGGAGTAGTAGAGTTTGAGGTTTTTGTTCGGGTTGAGTGCCATGATTATTCTTCGTTTTTTTGTTTACCGTTGCAAAGGTAGTGAAAATCGAAAACAACACAAAATAAAACAAAAGTTTTTTTCAACCAAATTCATCACTCTCCCCCACCGATACGTCTTCACAACCCCAAAGCTAAGCCTTCACAATCTAAAAGACGGTCTTTCACAAAGTAATAGTATATATATTACCGAGTAAAAGTATATATATTACTCAGTAAAAGTATATATATTACCGAGTAAAATATATACTATTACTTGATGAAACCTTAGCTTTCGGATTACAAAGGGGTATCTTTCGTCTCATGGAGAGCGGTTTTTCACGATGCTGGCTGCCGAAAGGTCTTATGTGACAATTGTTTACTACGGTTTTTTTCTGTTCATGGATATGAAAAAAGAGGAAAACGATGGCAATGTCAGAAAAAAGCAGTAATTTTGCAGTCAAATAATTCAAACTTGACAAAAAAATGATGACAGCAAAGGAAATTCGCGAATCGTTCAAGCAGTTTTTCGAGGGCAAGGGCCATACCATCGTCCCCTCGGCCCCTATGGTAGTGAAAGACGACCCGACGCTGATGTTCACCAACGCCGGCATGAACCAGTGGAAGGATATTATATTAGGTACACGCAACCCAGAGCCGCGCCGACGTGCCGACACGCAGAAATGCCTGCGCGTGAGTGGTAAGCACAACGACCTCGAGGAAGTGGGCCACGACACCTATCACCACACTATGTTCGAGATGCTGGGCAACTGGTCGTTCGGCGACTATTTCAAGGAGGGCGCCATCGATATGGCATGGGAATATCTCGTGGACGTGCTGAAGCTCAATCCCGAGAACCTCTATGTCACCGTTTTCGAGGGCGATGACAGCGAGGGACTGAAACGCGACGACGAGGCTGCAGGATTCTGGCGCAAGCATGTGCCCGAAGACCATATCATTAACGGCAACAAGCACGACAACTTCTGGGAGATGGGCGACACGGGACCGTGCGGACCGTGCTCGGAGATACACCTCGACTCACGCACCGATGAGGAGAAGCGTGAGACGGGCATTAGCGGGCGCGACCTCGTAAACAAAGACCATCCGCAGGTCATCGAGATATGGAACATTGTCTTCATGCAGTTCAACCGCAAGGCCGACGGTTCGCTCGAACCTCTCTCTATGAACGTCATCGACACGGGCATGGGCTTTGAGCGACTGGTTCGATCACTGCAAGGCAAGCAGTCGAACTACGACACCGACATCTTCCAGCCGATTATCAAAACTGAAGAGGAGATTACCGGACTGAAATACGAGAGCACGGAAGATGTTGCCGTCGCCATGCGCGTCTGTGCCGACCACCTGCGTGCCGTGGCCTTCAGCATTGCCGACGGACAGCTGCCGTCGAACGCCAAGGCCGGATACGTCATCCGACGCATCTTGCGCCGTGCCGTGCGCTACGCTTATACATTCCTCGGCCAGAAAGAGGCATTCCTCTATCGCCTACTACCCGTACTCATCGAGGAGATGGGCGACGCTTTCCCCGAACTGCCTGCACAGCGCGAACTCATCGGACGCGTGATGAAGGAAGAGGAAGACTCTTTCCTGCGCACGCTCGACCGTGGTATCAGCCTGCTCAACGATGAGATGGAAAAGATGAAGACTGAGGGCAAGAAGGAGCTGAGCGGCACCACCGCCTTCCGACTCTTCGACACCTACGGCTTCCCCCTCGACCTCACCCAACTCATCTGCCGCGAGAACGGCTACAGCGTCGATGAGGCACAGTTCAATGTCGAGATGCAGCAGCAGAAAGACCGCGCGCGCAACGCCGCACAAGTGGAGAACGGCGACTGGATAGAGCTCAGTACCGGTGAGCAACAGTTCGTAGGCTACGACTATACCGAATACGAATGCCGCATCATCCGCTACCGCAAGGTGACGCAGAAGAAAAACGAATATTATGAGCTTGTGCTCGACAATACGCCTTTCTACGGCGAGATGGGCGGACAGGTAGGCGACCGCGGTGTACTCGTGAATGAGAAAGAGACCGTCGAGATTATCGACACCAAACGCGAGAACGGGCAGTCGGTACACATTGTGAAGCAACTGCCCAAAGACCCGTCGGCACCATTCATGGCCTGCGTTGACACCGACAAGCGCGAGGCCTCTGCCGCTAACCATACCGCCACCCACCTGCTCGACTACGCGCTGAAGCAAGTGCTCGGTGACCATGTGGAGCAGAAGGGCTCACTCGTCGCACCCGACACGCTGCGCTTCGACTTCTCACACTTCGAGAAGGTCAGCGACGAACAGCTGCGCGAGGTGGAGCGCATGGTGAACGACATGATCCGGCAGGACATCCCCCTCGACGAGCACCGCGACACTCCGATGGAGGAAGCGAAGAAAATGGGAGCCATCGCCCTGTTCGGTGAGAAGTATGGTGACCGTGTGCGAGTCGTCCGCTTTGGACCGTCGTGCGAGTTCTGCGGCGGCATTCATGCCAACTCCACCGGCCACATCGGTATGTTCAAGATTATTTCTGAGTCGAGCATCGCAGCAGGCATCCGCCGCATTGAGGCTCTTACGGGCAAAAACTGCGAAGAGGCTGTCTACATGATGGAAGATACCATGCGTGCCATCCGTTCGCTGTTCAACAATGCGAAAGACCTGAAGGGAGTCGTGGAGAAATATATCGAAGAACACGACACGATGAAGAAAGACATCGAGCGATTCCAAGCTCAGGCCGTTGAGCGCATGAAGCAAACACTTGTCGATCGTGCAGAGAAAGTCAATGGCGTAAGCGTGGTAAAGGCCGTTCTGCCCATCGAAGCCGCACAGGCCAAAGACCTCGTATTCAAAATCCGCGAACAAATTCCCCAGCAGCTCGTCTGCGTCATCGGCTCCACAGCGAACAACAAGCCCCTGCTGTCTGTCATGCTCAGCGACGACATGGTAAAGGAACACGGGCTGAATGCCGGACAGATTGTGCGCGAGGCTGCCAAGCTCATCCAAGGCGGCGGCGGTGGACAGCCCCACTTCGCATCGGCTGGCGGCAAACTGCTCGACGGAATCCATCAGGCGGTAGATAAAGTTATTGAACTGGCAATAACAAAATAAGTTATCATGGAGCCTCCTCTTCCCTCAGGGGGCTCCATTCTCATTTTATAATATGCAAACGAACAGGCAGCTCGGCGAGGCGTGGGACTTTGTGGAGCACACGGGAAAAAGCATTTTCCTGACGGGAAAGGCGGGAACTGGCAAGACTACTTTCCTAAAGACCGTTGTGGAAGAAAGCACCAAGCGCACCGTGGTGGTAGCGCCTACTGGTGTGGCCGCCATCAACGCAGGCGGCATGACCATCCATTCGTTCTTCCAGCTGCCGCTGTCACCGTTTGTCCCCAATGCAAAGGTAAAAAACCGTTTCGACTTCAGTAAGGAGAAACGCAAGATCATCGCCTCGATGGACTTGCTCATCATTGACGAGATTTCGATGGTGCGCAGCGACTTGTTCGACGCCATCGACACTGTGCTGCGTCGCTTCCGCAATCGTCACGTGCCATTCGGTGGTGTGCAACTGCTCATGATCGGCGATCTGGCACAACTCACGCCCGTCGTCACAGCAGAAGATATCGAGATGCTCCGCCCCTACTACGACACGCCATATTTCTTCGGGTCGAAGGCACTATCGCAAATCGATTATGTGACCATTCAGCTTGACAAAGTTTACCGGCAACAGGACGAGCATTTCCTCTCGCTCCTCAACCATATTCGCAGCGGACACCCGTCGGCAGCAGACCTCGCCTTGCTCAACAGCCGATGCCAGCCAGCTTTCGTTCCCAATCCAAACGAAGGCTACATCCGACTGACCACCCACAACGTGACGGCAAATAACTACAACGAGTCTGAATTACGAAAACTAACCTCGCAGTCATACACCTTCGATGCCGAGATTGAAGGCACGTTTCCCGAATACGCCTATCCCACTACCGCCTCGCTTACGTTGAAGGAAGGTGCGCAGGTGATGTTCGTGAAAAATGACCCTTCCCCAGAGCATCGATACTACAACGGTCGGATAGGTTATGTGGTAGAATTGGGCGATGATAACGTAAAAGTGATCTGCCCAGGCGATGACAAGACCATCGATGTGGAACCACAGGAATGGGAGAATGCCCGCTACACACTGAACCCACAAACACGTGAGATTACCACTGAGGTGCTGGGCACATTCCGTCAGCTTCCCTTACGGCTGGCATGGGCTATCACCATCCATAAAAGTCAAGGGCTGACCTTCGAACGCGCCATCATCGATGCCAATCAGTCGTTTGCTCCAGGGCAGGTCTACGTGGCTCTGAGCCGTTGCAAGACGCTCGACGGGATGGTGCTTGCCACTCCTATAGAGCAACGGGCCATCATCAACGACCAGCGCGTAGACGGATATATCGCCCTACAGGAGCAAGCCGCGCAGGAGAGCATCCGCCAACTGCCTACGCTGAAAGAGGAGTATCGGCGGTTTCTTATCCTTGAGCTTTTCAATTTCAACGATCTTTACTATGCCGAGGAACATCTGTCGCGCGTACTCATCGACGGTTTCTACCGTAGCCACAATGCCTTGACCGACCTGCATAAGCAAACCGTTCGTGATTTGAAAGAGCAGGTCATAAGCATTGCCGACCGTTGGCGTACAACCATCAGCCGCATGACGGCTGAACAGCTTCACAATACTGATTTCCTTGAGCGTGTGAAGCGTAGCGTAACCTACTTTTCCGAGAAACTCGAACAGGTGATGAATCGGCCCCTACGACTGTGCAAGGAGGTGAAATCGGGCAACAAGGAAAACCAAAAACGTTTCGACAATGCCTTTGGCGATTTGCTTCAGGCATGGCTCTTCAAGCGCTACCTGCTTGAAAGAATGGATGGCCAGACATTCACCACCGTCGTCTATCTCCATGCCAAGCAACAGTCGCTGCTCGACGCCATTGATGGAAAGTTGCCCAAGAAAGGGAAGAAAACCGGAAAGAAGAAAACCGAGAAGACCGTAAAGGAAAAACCAAAACGCGAGGATACGAGGATGGTGACGCTTCGTCTGTTTAACGAAGGACTAAACGCGGAGCAGATTGCCCTACGGCGCGGGCTTTCCCTTTCCACTATCCAAAATCATCTTTTTGAACTTGCAGAAAAGGGTGAGGTCGACATCAGCGAAGTAATTGACCCACACCACATCGCCATCATTCGCCAGGCAATCAGCCGCATCGGTCTTGAAGGAGGCATGAAGTCTATCAAGGAAATCTGCCCCGAAGAGGTAAGCTATGCCGAAATACGCTATGTCGTCCAATCGAATATTGATAATTGACATTTGAGCATTTTCCATTGTCAATTATTAGCTAAGAAGTTCCAGCATACGCTCTATCAGCCGAGGCTTGGCGTAGCTGTCGAGGTCGGCCTCATTGACCCAGATGTAGTCATCGGGGAGAGGTGGTCGCTTGTCGGTCTCAAGCAGATAAAAGTCGGACAGCAGCACCTGATGGGTAAGCACGTGGCGCATAGCCTTTTTTCTTAGTTGAAAGTTGAGAGTTGAGAGTTGAGAGTTGTGGGTGGAGGGTCGAGGATTGAGAAACGAAGTATCTCCATTCTCTATCAGATACGGTTCCCACAGCCCTTGCCAGATGTCGCCTGCGCCACGACGATGAATGGCAGTCTTTCCCTTACACCTGATATAAATATAGGTAAGGTGCCGCTCACGAATTTTTAGCTTCTTCTGTTTCACAGGCAGCTTGGCAATGCGCCCGCTATGCAGCGCGTCGCACGTCTCCTGCAACGGACAAAGCACACAACGCGGATTGCGAGGTGTGCACTGAATGGCACCAAAGTCCATGATTGCCTGATTATAGGCCGATGCCTCTTTCGGTGGCAACAGGCTTTGTGCAAGGGCAGCAAAGGTTTTCTTGCCTTCGGTAGTATTGATGGGAGTGTCGATGCCGAAATGGCGACTGAGCACACGATAGACATTCCCGTCGACCACCGCCACCGGCTCGCCGAAAGCGATTGAGGCAATGGCGGCGGCGGTGTAGTCGCCCACACCCTTCAGCTTGCGTATCTCCAGAAACGTGTCGGGAAAACAACCCCGTTCCACTATCTGTCGTGCGGCAAAATGCAGATTACGGGCACGGGAGTAATAACCGAGTCCCTGCCACTCGCGCAACACCTCGTCCTCTGTTGCTGCTGCCAGCGCCTCAACCGTCGGCCAGCGTCGCATAAAGCGCAGCCAATAGTCGCATCCCTGCTCTATGCGTGTCTGCTGAAGGATAACCTCGCTCAGCCAGATGGCATAAGGGTCATTTGTCTCGCGCCAAGGCAGTTCACGTCCGTTCTCGCGAAACCACTGTAAGAGGATATCACTCACATAACACACTGCACACGCGATCTTGGAAATCTCTTCCGCTACTTACTTTTTGCACGCCTTGGTTGATGATAGAGAAGCAGAGGGTATGACCATTGGCGGCAGTGGCATAGCCCGCCAGTGAGCTAATACGCGTCACCGTTCCCGTCTTTGCATGCACATTGCCTTGTGCGCTGCCGTTGGTCATACGGCTCTTCAGCGTTCCATCTATGCCAGCGACGGGCAGTGAGGGATAGAGATGACTGTAGATATGCTCGTTGCGCCAGGCATAACGCAGCAGGCGCACCTCGAGTTCGGGCGAGACATAGTTATAGAGCGATAGTCCCGAACCGTCGGCCACGCTGTAGTCCGACGCATTCAGCCCTACCCTGTCGATAAGGCGGCTCACCCGCTTTACCGCATCAGCGGCCTTCGCCGGTCGGTTGCCGCCATACATGGCTATCTGGTAGAACAGCGCCTCGGCACAAAGGTTGCTGCTATTCTTCATCATCGGCTGCAACACCTGGTCGATGTTCCGCCTACGGACACAAACGGTGCGTGCCGACTTCGGACACGTGCCATTCGAGGCAAACGCGTCTATCACGATATCGCGCCGTCGAAGCGTCTTTATGAACTCATCCATGAATCCCTCCTTGCCTTTATAGAGCAGGGGCACAAGCCGCGGGTTGTCTTCATCGTCGTCCCAGCACCAGCCCGCGCCATAGCGGTCGCCGTTTTTCATCGAATTATCCGCATAGATGCTTCCACGGATGCTGTCGATGCCCAGAGCCTGCAGGCTATCGGCAAACGCCAGCATGTCTTCCTCATCGAAAAGCGGGTCGAGCCCACCCACACAATAGACATTGCCCTTGAGCGTGCGCCCCTCAATCACACCGTCGACGCACAGGCGTGTCTCCAACTGATAGTCGCCTCCCAACAGGTCGAGCGCTGTCACGCCCGTGACCACCTTCATCGTGGAGGCCGGGCGCATCATCTGCCGGTGGTTATAGGCAAAGAGCACGGAGTCGGCATCAAGGTCGTAGACCATCATGCCCAGCTGCGAGGTCTCAAACATCGCATCCTGCGTGAGAGCAGTCAGCCGGTTTTGCAGCCGCTCCTCCCACGACTCCACCACGATGGCCGTATCGCCCGCGAGACTGTCGCTGTCAAATGTATAGTACTGCGCCCATGACCCGTAAGAGAGCCACAACGCAAAAAATAAAATCACATATTTTCTCATCTTGTTTGCAAAAGTACAATTTTTTCCTTAACTTTGCAAATTATTATGATTCATAAATACGATTTTCTCATCATCGGCGGCGGGGTTGCCGGGATGAGCTACGCCCTAAAGGTGGCACGGGCGAAGAAAGGAACAGTGTGCCTCATCTGTAAGTCCACGCTCGACGAGGCGAACACGCGGTTTGCGCAAGGCGGAGTGGCCTCGGTGACCAATCTGGCAGTCGACGATTTCGACAAACATATCGAGGACACGATGATAGCCGGCGACCATATCAGCGACCGTGCAGCCGTAGAGCAGGTAGTCAGGAACGCACCCGAGCAGATCCGCGAGCTTGTGCAATGGGGTGTCAACTTCGATCGCAACGCCGAGGGAGCATTCGACCTGCACCGCGAGGGCGGCCACTCCGAGTTCCGCATCCTCCACCATGCCGACGACACCGGCGCCGAGATACAGCGCGGGCTGATGGCAGCCGTACGCGCCTGCCCCGACATCACCGTGAAAGAGAACCACTTCGCCGTGGAGATTATCACGCAGCACCATCTCGGAGCCCGCGTCACTCGCCGCACACCCTACATCAACTGCTACGGAGCCTACGTCATCAACCCCGACACAGCCAGAGTCGACACCTATCTTGCCAAGATAACCGTGATGTGCACTGGCGGAGTGGGAGCCGTCTACCAGACCACCTCCAACCCCGTCATCGCCACCGGCGACGGCATCGCCATGGTCTATCGCGCCAAGGGAACCGTACACGATATGGAGTTCGTGCAGTTCCACCCCACCGTGCTCCACAACCCGCAGGAGACCCACCCCGCCTACCTCATCACCGAGGCCATGCGCGGCTACGGCGGCATCCTGCGCCTGCCCGACGGCGAGGAGTTCATGCAGAAATACGACGAGCGACTCTCCCTTGCCCCGCGCGACATCGTGGCCCGCGCCATCGACAAAGAGATGAAGATACACGGCATCGACCACGTCTGCCTCGACGTTACCCATAAAGACCCCGACGAGACGCGCCGCCACTTCCCCAACATCTACCAGAAATGCCTCTCCATCGGCATCGACATCACGAAAGACTATATCCCCGTGCGCCCCGCAGCCCACTACATGTGCGGCGGCATCAAGGTCGACCTCAACGGACAAACCTCCATCGACAGGCTCTACGCCATCGGTGAGTGCTCATGCACCGGACTGCACGGCGGCAACCGCCTCGCCTCCAACTCGCTCATCGAGGCCGTCGTCTATGCCGACGCGGCCGCCCGCCACTCCATCGAGCACGTCGACCTCTACGACTGGAACGATCGCGTGCCCGAATGGAACGACGAGGGCACCATGTCGAACGAGGAGCGCGTGCTCATCACACAGTCAGTCAAGGAAGTTGGCGAGATCATGTCTAACTACGTCGGCATCGTGCGTTCCGACCTGCGCCTGCACCGCGCCTGGGACCGCCTCGACATGCTCTACGAGGAGACCGAGAACCTCTTCAAGCGCGTACACGCCACCCGCGACATCTGCGAACTGCGCAACATGATCAACACCGCCTACCTCATCACCCGCTTCGCCCTCGAGCGCAAGGAGAGCCGAGGGCTGCACTACACCATCGACTATCCCGTCCACGCCTACGACAAGGACACCCAGCCCTAATCCCCCCCCCAAGGGAGGGGAACTGTAAACCGTAAATCCTTCCTTGGGAGATAAAAGAGGGAGCGTTCTCCTCTCCTTCGGGGATACCGGGAGGGGTTATTTATAAAAAATTATTGGTGTCCGGTAAAATTTAAACATGTTAGTCCGGATGTCCTATAGACAAAGGGATTATCTCTGCCTCAGAAAAAAACGGGGCTTGCAAAAATCGGCCTGCAAGGCCAACAACCCATAGCCCAGGGCGTTGCCCTGGGTTCGGACAATAAAGAAACTACGCCCTGAAAGGGCAAAAGCGTTGAGAGTAAATGCTTTTGCCCTTTCAGGGCGCAATTTGCGTGCAACATTCACCCAGGGCGTTGCCCTGGGCTATGGGTTGTTGGCCTTGCAGGCCGATTTTTTACCGGACACCAATTTATAAAAAATTAACTTTTGCCCTTCGCCATTTAACATGGAGAAGGGCAACTTTTTGAATCTTCTTTCTCACGGACGGAAATATCGCAGTTTTGAGCCACTTTCTTCATTTCACCTAACGCACTGATTATAAGACACATAAGTCTTATAAACCCTATAAGTCTTATAGGTTGCATTGCGAAAGATATATGTTTCGCTTGCGAGAGCTAAGCTTTCGCATCACGAAAGACCGTCTTTCGCACTCCAAAAGACGGCCTTTTACCACCCGAAACATACACCTTTCGCAACTCTCCCCCACTTTCAACTATCAACTTTCAACTTTCAATTTCCGAAAGATATATCTTTCACTCGCGTAGAATGAAGGTACAGGTCAACAAAATCTGTTAACATTTCAACCCTCTGAAATAGTTAATTTTTACAAAAACCACTCCTCTACTTTGCCCCTTTCCGCCGATTGCAGTCACGGCAAAGCATCTGACAATTTTCCTTGACGGTATGGCCGCCCTCCGCCCAGGGAGTGATATGGTCGGCCTCCATCTGGTCGATGTCGAAATGGCCACCGCAAAGCGGACAAATGCCGTTTTGCCTCTCGTAGACCTCACGGCGAGTGTTATCGTCGAATGCACGGATACCAAGATGCCTCTCGTCACCATCGAACACATACCAGAAAATGCCTGCTTTGCGCTGTACGTCGCTGTCTTGCATCAGTCTTGCCACCTCTGAAGCCAAATGCGTTGCGGTGAGCGGTGTTTCTTTGTAAAGATTATAAATCAGTCCCCACTCCACCTGTCTCATCTCACGCCGGTAGAGCCTCGTGAAATGAGTTTTCGTCCAATGGACAACATTCTGGAAATATTGCCAAAGCTCGTCGGCATCGCTATCGTTCTTATGCCCTGCCATATACGCCTCAATGGTAAACACTTCCTGATTTTTACACATCGGAACGACACCCCTCTTCTGCGCATCGACAATCCATTTCAGTGCAGTCTCAAAATAATCCTGACGAATAGGTGAACCTGACATATAGTCGGATGCCAGACGGAAAGCCACACAGCCTGTTCGTGAAAAACGCTTCTTGGCCTCCGTCACCCACGGCCCCGAGTAGATGGCATTGCGGATTTCCTGTTCGGTAAGCCGCTCACCGGCAATGTTGATGATGTTAAACCACTTCAGCTTTTCCTCGTCGGTGCCATTCTTGCAGATATACACTTGCAGAGGATAGTTCAGAATTTTGTCTTGTTGCGTTTGTGTCAGGTTGTCCCAGGCGCAGAGGTTGCCCTCGATGTTCATCATAAACTCGCCTGCGATAAACGAGCAGATGCTGATGGTGCGCTGTTGTCCGTCGAGCAACTCATAGACAATTTCGCTGTCGTCGCTTTTGCCGACCTCAACCCAATACATCACGTTGAGAGGAAAGTTGTTCCACACGGTGTCGATGACCGCATTGCGCTTCGTGTCGTCGTAGACAAATTCGCGCTGATACTTTGGGCGGATGTTCAACCGTCCGCCATAACCGACAATACCTTCCTCTTGCATGCTGAGGTCTTTGTAATCCGCAGCTAACTCGCGGATTGTAATCTGATGAAGTGTAATATCCATAATGTCTATATTTATTGTTTGCGGCGGATGAGTAGCCTATGATACTTTTTCTGACAAAGAACACCATTGTATATTTTCTGACGCGATGGATATTCTTTAAAATCTGGCATTTTTTTAAGTGTTTCCAATTTTATACAAGGTTCACAACAAGCAACAATTTCAAACTGAGATGGGTTGAACTTATCTATAAATGTTATAGGCACTCCCATAATTCCATAATAATCTATTGGTATCAGTTGTGCTTCCGATACATCTATTGCATCGTGGTCTTCATATTTAGGATATTCAGCAGAATTATATTTTTTGTATAGAACAAATTCTTCCTTATGTTTCTCTACGGGTAAATTAGTATACCAGCAGGACGTAGAAACACGAGCAACTTTTTTACCATTTTCCATATGGTGGTACTTCTCATAAGAGTCTGGGACATAAAAGAACATACCGACATTAAAGTTTGTATAACCAGTTCGAATCTTATCTTGTTGGAATAATCTAAATATTTCTTTATATGCTAATGCATTAGTGTTTCCTACTATGACATATTGCTTCTCAAATTTTTCAAGTTGATCCACATATTCTCTGAAAAGGGAAAATGGTGGGTTGGTCACGACAATATCTGCTTGTTTTAATAATTCAATACACTCCTTAGAACGAAAATCTCCATTGCCTTTTAGCACGGATAACACATTTTTTTCATTTTGTATGAGGTATTGCACATCGGCAAGGTTTACAGCTCCATCGCCGTTATAGTCTTTCACCTCGGTTATTTCAACTTTATACGCTATTTTCTTTGGCTCAGACGAGAAATCACCGAAGTCTAAAGACAATTCATTGCCCGTTATCGGCGAGCCATCATAGCAAGTAGCAATAAGTTTTTTCAATCCGAATGCATTGAAGTTGAGGGCAAAAAATTTGAAGAAATTGCTCTCGTAGGGGTCATCGCAGTTGCAAAGAATTACTTTGTCCTTTAAATAGGGTTTGTAGTGTTTTAGTTCTTTAGCAATGTCATCAATTTGAGTGTAAAACTCGTCATGTCTTGCATTTCGAGCAGCAGTAAGTTGGGTATTTGGCATAGAATTGATAGTTTTTACGCATTCTATCAATTCGTCTTTACACAATAAGAAAGTGCGAGCTTCTTATCGTGTCGCCAAGGCACCACTGCAAAAGGAACCTTACTTTGCCTTTAAGAAACCCACACTATTGGTGTGAGCATCTATTATCAAGGCAAATAAGTACACCTTTTGCTGGTACACCTATCTAATTATTATCATTTCTACGTCTTATTCCTTAACGATTGCAGTGGTTTTCGGCAGACACGAAATAATAGTAATGCTTAATTAAACCATATGTCTTGTCCTTTTTGAAGAAAGAACACTGCAAAGATACAACTTTTTATGAGAATACAACTATAAATCGGGAAAAATTATTATTGGTGTCCAGTAAAAATTATATGATTATCGCAAGATACCACCGAGGAAGCCCGACGGGCTGTTAAGACTACAGGCAGGGGTGAAACCCCTGCTAACGGGGGTGTTGTTTATGAACCCCGACGGGGTGACAGACCATTCTGTCGCTCTTTCAGAGCTCATATAACCGATGCCATGAGCAGGGGTTATACCCCTGCCTATAATCTATAGCCCATTCTGGGCATTGGTAGTATGATTGCAGATAATCATCAAAATTTCCTCTGCGGTCTTTACCTCGTGAGGGAGAACTTCATGGAGAGGCCGAAGTCTTGCGTGGTGGTGGGATAGCTGCTGGAGGAGAGCAGCGGTGTGTTGGTCTGGCGGTCGTAGTAGAAGCTCATGGTGAGGAGTTTTGACAATGTGTAGTCAGCCATGAAGGAGAGCTTGAAAGCGGTGTTGCCGCTGCTGGCGGCGGAGGTAATGGAGGCGATGTCGCGGGTGATGGCGGCCTGCTTGCGCAGAGAGACATCGAGTCGCAGGTTGAGGTCGCGATTCACACCACTCTTCTTCTGAGTGGCTGTGGTGGCGGGCTGGTTTTCCTCGTTGGCGCCTTTCTTTTTCTTAACGGCGCGGTGGTTGCGCTGGCCAAGTCCGAAGAAGTTGAAGTCGTTGATCTTATAACCTGCGCCGATGACCCAGTCGTTCGAGGTAGCCTCGTTGATCTGCACACTGGTCATGGAAAGGTTAAGCACGCGGGTGGTGCGGTACTCGAGCTTGGCGGTAAGACCGTTGTTGAAGGTCATGTCGATACCGATAAGCGGCGAGAAGGCCTCGTTGATGCTCACGGTGGAGATGTTGTACATCGACGACGGCAGGGGATTGCCTGTGGTGGCGTCGGTGATGAAGCCGAGTCCTGGACCCATGAGTTCTTGGAAGGTGCTAAAAGTGCTGTAGGAGCCAATGGCAAAGATGGACTTGTAGGCGTGGTTGATATTGAACGACTTGAACACGTCGCGGAACCACGGCAGCTTCGACAGGCCGCTGTAGCGTATGGTCCAGTTGGGCAGCAGGCGGGTAAGCGCGGGGAAGAGGTCGAGCGACTTGCCGCCTATGGAGGTATAGGTGGAGAGGAAGGCGGGCACCATGACATCGGCGGAATAGGGATTGACGCCTCCGTTCTCAGGGTTGAAGATTTCTCCGCCAAATGTGGTGTTCTGCGGATAGCGGACTCCGGCATAGCGGTCCTCTACGCGCTGGCGGAAGCTCTCGAGCGAGTTGCAGAACTTCTCGAACGCGGGCGAGTGGTAGCCGTTGTTGGCATCGCCGGTGCTGCTGAAGGCAGTGCCGATGGAGATGGTGGTCATGGTGAAGGTGCCGGTCTGCGTGGTGGGGTTGCCCTCGTACATGTATTGTATGCTCTTACCGATGGTCTCGGTGCGGCTGGCATTAAGGTCGATCTTAAGGTTGCGTACGGGCTCGAGGGTCATGCGTAGCTGCAGGTCCTCGGTCTGGTTGGTGGTGGCGGGCGTGGCGATGGAGTCGCTCACGAGCAGCCAGTGGTTCTCGCGTGCCCGCTCGATGTAGCTGTCGCCAGACATTCCGAAGGCGAAGTCGAGGCCGGGCGACATCGGACCGTAGGATCGTGTCTGTCCGAAGCCGTCGCCAATGGTGGGCATGAAGCCAGGCAGCGACATAGAATATTGGTTGCGATAGCTGATACTGAAGTTGCGGGCCATCATGAGGAATCGGGCGACGGACTGCGAGACTTTGTACCAGCCTTTCTCGTCGAGGGGCTCTTTCGGTGTGAGGGTGAGCTTCAGTTTCAGGGGCTCCATCTTGGCCAGAAGCTGGTCATGGGCCTCTTTCTTCTTGCTCTTCTTACTGTTCTTTTCCTTGGACTTCTCTTTATCGTTGCCGCCATCGCCATCCTGAGCTGCTTCGGCATCATCGCTACCGCCCTCTTCTTTTTTCGCTTCGTCACCAGAGTCTTCTGCAGCTTCTGCAGGTGCTGAAAGTTTGGCGGTTGACAATTGACGGTTGACAGCTCCATCTTCTTCGGGGAGGTTCGCAGGGGTTTCTCCCTCTTTTTCTGGGAGGGTTGGGGAGAGGTTACCTTCCTTCTTCTTGGATGAGTTAGAAGAGGCTTTACGGTCACGGCGCACGGAGAGTTTCTTGTCCTCTTTCTTCTCTCCACCCTCTTCTGAGAGTTGCTTTTCCTTGGCGGCCTGCTCCATCTCCTTCATTGCCTTTTTGGACATACGCACGGTGATAGTGTTGTCGTCCTTCTTCTTGTATTTCAGCTTGTATGGCTTGCCGTCCTCGGTCTTGGCGGTGAGGGTGAAGCGACGGGTCTTCTTGCCGTGGCTAACCTTGATGACGGTATCGGGCAACAGGGTTATCTCCTGCTCAAAGCTCTTCTTGTTCTTGGGCAGGGCCTGCTTCTGCGCCTCAGCCTGCTTCGTTTCCTTGGAATCCTTGGCATCGGCCTTCTTGTCTTTCGCATTCTTCTTTGGAGTCTGCGTGTTGCGATTGGTCTGACTGTTGGCCTTAGGGTCTTTGGCAAACCGCTCGTTGGTCTTCTTGAGGAAGGGCACATGGTTGTAGAGCCGTTCGAAATTGAAGTTGCCGTTGATGTTAAGGGTGCGGTTGTTGTTGATGGTGTTACCGAGCGACGTGCCGTCCTCGAGGTCGGTACCGCGAATCCAGTTGTAGGTGGAGTTGTAGGATGCGTCAGCGTTTACCCAGTCGAAGATGGGGATGAGGTTGAGCGGCAGCTGATAGCTGGCGGTGAACGTCTGGTTGTAGTCGAGGGGCACACCGAAGTGCATGATACTCGTCTTCACAGAGTCTTTCCATGCCGAGTAACGGTCGGCGTAGAGATCTTTGTTGACAGGGGTATAGGGCTCCTCAATCTCGGCGTGGGTAGCACTCTGGAAGTTCATGTGAAGGTTCTTCGTAAGGTCCCAGCGGATTGAGAAGTCACGGTTCCAAAGGAACTGCTCGCTAAAGGTCAGCGGGAGGGTCGAGCCACCAAGGTCTTCCATGTCGCGCTCCTGTAGCTCATAATAACTACGGGTAATGTCGGAGTTGAAGGCCACATTCTGCGGCAGCCAGTTCAGCCCGAAGCGCTTGAGAATCTCAAACCACTTCGACTTCGACTTAATCATCTTCTTGAACGGCTCGAACGCCTTATAGACAGGTGTCCACGAGTAGTTCATGGAGCCGCGCCAGTTGTCTTCCTTCTCGTAGACGGTGGTCTCGCCACTGGTGTAGCGGTGGGAGTGGCTATAGGAGAAGGAGAAGTTGGCAGGGTCGAAGGGCATGGGATGGCGCTTGTTGGCCTGTATGCCGACACGGACATTGGAGAGCGAGAAGTTGCGGTTGGTGGTCTTCGTCACGGCGATGGACTCGATGGAGTCGCGCTCGTGGGCACTCATCGCATCGAGGGCATCGTTAAGCTCCATATCGGTATCGAGCGGATTATACTTCGGAGAGGTCTCCTCCTTGGTGATGGAGTAGTAGAGCGGTGCCGATACCTTGGCCTTGTCAGGGAAGAACTTGCCCAGCTCGAGGCTGGTCGTCACGCTGTAGGTCTTGTAATTATCGGTGGAGCGTTGCGACACGCCTTCCTCAAGTCCGCCAAAACCCTCCGTCATGTAGCGCCCTTGCACGTTGACGGTTCCGAAATCGGACATCTGCACATTGAGGTTGCCCTGTGCAGCCCAACCGCCGGAGTTGTTGTACTCTTTCAGTCGCAACTCGTTGATCCACACCTCGCCACTCTTCGGTTCGCCCGACTTATTGCGCACACCCACAATCATGGTCTTCACCTCGCCGAGCGTCGGGTTACCCATGATGCTGATCCTGTTGCCTGGC
This sequence comes from uncultured Prevotella sp., assembly GCA_905234845.1. Classification (GTDB taxonomy): domain Bacteria; phylum Bacteroidota; class Bacteroidia; order Bacteroidales; family Bacteroidaceae; genus Prevotella. Next base: position 37,076 of record CAJOIW010000013.1, read on the forward strand.
CGATCCTCACTATAAACTGAATAAAGACGATTATAGGATGCCGTGCCCTCTGTCTTGGCCTTATTGCGGGCTTTCTTCAGTGCAGTGAACTCGCTGAGGGCGATGTCGAGCATGTTCTCCTCAGGCCATACAGCGCGACAACCTGCCAGCGAATAGGTGTCATAGCGCCCGGGATCGGTAAGCTTCAACGGAATCTCGTATTCATAGAAGTTGCTCTTGTAGTCGCTACCGAAACGGATGAAGACTGCCAGCTGGTCGTCGCGCAGGTTGGAGACGTTCGGCTCCATGGCATTGGCATGGACGAACATCTGAATGCGCTTGTACTGGCGCAGGTCAAGCGAGGTGTTCTTATACACGGCCTTCGACTCATCTGTACCGAGGTCGGTGACAGTGAAGTTGAGCGCCTGTTCGTTGTTCTCCACGAGTTGGGGCTGCGAGGGGTCTAACGCACGGCGGATGCCAGGAGGAAGGGTGTAGTTGACAGGGGTTTTGTCGTTGTTCTCCTCGATATTCACAGCGCTGACGGTCATCTTTCCCGACTGTGTGGCTGAGTTGTCGAGGTTTTGCTCATAGACACGCCACTCGCCGCGAACGAGCTCAAACGTACCGAAGCGGAGCACGATAGGCTTCTTGAAGCCTGTCATGAACATACGCATAAAGCGGATGCTGGTAAAATCGGTGATAGAGCCCACACGCTCTTCAAAGTCGCGAAGCGGAATGCGGAACTGATACCACGTGACCTCCTCACGCTCGCCATTACGCAAAGTAGGCGAGGTGACACGCTTGTCCACAATGTAGTTCTGGCCGACAACCATGTCCTCGGGACGTATCGACACGTGGTACTGGAAGTATTTCTCATACTCGTTGAGCGTGTAGTCCTGGTTGATATCCTCCACATCGGGCATGGTCTTGTACGACGTGTCGTAACCCTCGCTGCGCGTCTCGCTGTCGGGTGAGTTGCCTTGGGGATTGTTGATGTACTTATACCGGCGCAGGATGTTGGCCTGCATCTCATCGTAGTCACGACCACGGAAGTAGTGGTAGTTGTCGCCTGCGGGGTCGTTCATAATTGAGTCGAACACAGCCTGACTCACCTTGCCCTGTATGGCGGTGAGGAAATCCTGATAACTGTCAAACTGCCGTTCCTCCTCATCGGTCAGACCGTTGAAGCCCACATCCTGCTTGGCTCGCGAGCCACTTGTCGTGGCAAAGGCATAGGTCACGGTAGCTTGATGGGGTATCTTACCCCACTGCGTATAGGTGTAATTAGTAGAACCGTCGACAGCCATGCCGCTCTCATGGAACTTCTTGCCGTCGCGCAGAATATCCTCGCTCATCTCACCGAGGTTAATGTAGAAGTCGCCACTATACTCACTGGCCTTCCCTTCGCGACTGGAGTAGATGAACGGATCGAGCATCCAGAACTCGATGTATTCGATGTTGGCAGCCTCGAAGTCGTTGGTGTCGAGCTTGCGCATCATACCGCCCCAATGGCGCTCAGGATTGTTGAGTGTTCCATCGCTGCTAAGGTCGGGATTGAAGTTATAGGGACCACGCTCGTTGGGATAATAAGCGATATTGAACACGGGGATGGTGCTCGTCGTTCCACTGTAGCTGGCCTGATCGCGATTGGGGAACAGCTCACGCACATAAACCTCGCGCACATAATGATTGGAGAGCTGTTCAAGGTCGCTCTTAATATGTCCTGGGGTCAGCGACGACGAGCGGCGGGTAAAGAGTGGGTCGATGGTGTACCACGACATCAGCGAACGGTTGAAGCCACTGGTCAGACCTATCTTATCCTTGTACTCATTAAACATTGTAGGCACACTCGAGATAATCCAAGCGGCAGGCGTGGACACGTCGATTGAGCTCTCGGTATTCTCAAAATCGTCGATATACGAGGCGTTGTCCTGTGTGCCCCTACTCTGCCCCGCGATGAGCTGGGCAAACTCTCCTGTAAACGAAATCTGAGAGGGCTGCGTCAAGTGCAGACCGGGCAACTTGTCGAGCACATTGGTAAGCCACTGGCTTTCTTTCTTCCAGTTAAGATTCACACCCCAAAGCGTATTGTTCAGCGGCTCGGCACCCATAGCCACCTTGGTGGTTAGTGCCTGCTCCATCAAGTGCTGGAACGTACCGCTCATCTGGAAGTTCTTGGTAAAATTGTACTCCCAGTTTAGTCCAAACATCGTTTTTCGCGTCTGCGAGTAATCGGTGTTGCTTTCAAGCGACACATTCACGGCAGTTCCCGCATCGATAATACTCTGGTTGAGAATGGTTACCTCGCCGGCATTGTAGTCGACGGTATAGTCGGATCCTTCGGTCAAGGTGACACCGCCAGCCGTGACGACCACCGACCCCTGCGGCACGTTATAAGCGCCAAGGGAGATGACGTTAGCCGACGAGCCGCGGAACTGTCCCATAAGCACATACTTGTTCTTCTCGGCAATCTGCTTGGCCACAGTCTTCGTAGAGTCATAAAGCTCGGTAAAGGCATAACGCTCTGCGCGGTCGGCAGCAACACCTTTGTTGACAAGAGTCTGGTAGAGGTTCTCACCAAAGGGCTCGGGCTGTGGGAAGAAGATGCGACCGCCCGAAACGGTATAGCCGTCCACATAATCGAAATAGCCGTTAGGGTGCGCCTTCATATTATTGTCGAGACGGTCGGCACCGAGCACGCGGATAAGCGGCTGTTCCTTAACTTGTGGCTCGGGAAGATAAGTCAGGTAAACGCCTGCGGTATCGCTCTGAAACTTCACGTCGAGACGGAACTTGTCTTTCTGCACCGACTCGGCAAGATAGTAGACATTCTTCATCATCAAGTCCCAGTTACCCTGCTGCGGGTTATTGCTGGTGTTCTTGAGCGATTTGACAAAGAGCGACTGGAGCACGTAGGTATGGTCTGACGCGAACTCACCCACCTGATAAGTGCGGCCACCATAGGTATATTCATAAGCTACGGCCAACACCTGATCGGTCTGTAAGTTCTTGAGCGAGATGTATCCAAGGGCTGTGTTTACCTTGTATTCCGAAGGACTAAGCAATCGGGCACTTTCGAGCTTCTCGTAGTCGCTTCCTCCGACGAGTCCGATGCCGTCGAGGGTGGTCGAAACCTGGTCGATGTCACGAGCCTCGGCGTGGTTGTTGACAATCTCGGAATATTCGGTGTTGGCTGCGTTGCAGGGAACGGGAGAGGCGGTGGTAGTCCAGCGCGGGTTGGAGACCTTGGTGTTTTCGCCGAGGTCGGTCAGGGCAACAATGTTACGCGTGTTCTGCGTGGTTCCCGTCTTGTTGGTCACCCATACCTCCACGCGGTTAATCTTGATGCCGGTGGTGAGGTTGGGCAGCTGTTTCATGCCTGCCTCGTAGCGGTCGCGGAAATATTGCGAGAGGAAGAAGTGACGGTTCTCCTCGTAGTCGGCCACATCTATTTCAAACGGTGTGAACTGCACACCGCCCTTTGAGCCCACACTCTTGGTGTTCGACTTCTTTTGCGAGGCCACAAGCTGTAGCTTGAGCTTCCCGAACTGCATATCAGTGCGCAGACCGAAGAGCGACGACGCTCCCTTGATGAGCGACGAGTTGCTGGGGAAGGAGATATTTCCGCCCTCGACGAGTTTGATAATCTCGTCTTCCTTGCCGTCGTATTTGAGTTTCAGGCTTTGGGCATCGAAATCGAAGGTAGCATCGGTGTTGTAGTTGAGATTCATGTTCACCTTGTCGCCCACACGCCCATTGACGTTGAGGTTAATTTTCTCATCAAAATCGATAGTCGTGGTCTTACGGTTACGAATGGGGAGCGAGGGATTGTCGATGTTTTTGAGCGTGGCACCGAATTTCAGCTCTGCCGTTCCCTGTGTCTTGATACGCACACCGCCTGGACCGAAGATTTTCTCTGCCGGTCCGAGCTCGAAGTGCATATCGGTAAAGTCGAATTTCTCTTTGCCCTTGGCCTGATAGATTTCATCATTTTTTTTGCGGAAGAAGTCGCGGAACGAGTTGTGCTCACTCCACCGTTGATACTCCGCATTATCCATCATGATGGGAGCGCTGACATAGGTGTTGCCAATCTTAGAGCCAAAGATGTAGCGGTCAATGGTGTCATTATATACTACGGTCTGTTGTAAGTTGTCGGGCCGTTGAAGGTCGGCTGCACCTTGACGGAGATCGTCGAAGGTGATGGGCCACGTGCGCTGTATACGCCAGCGTGGGTTGAGTAGTGAGTCGGGAATATCCTCGTCCTCATCAATAATGGCCTGCGCGTTGATCGTGGTGTCGGGCGGAAGGGGAAGAGAAGGTTGAAAGGTTGAAAGGTTGAAAGGTTGAACTTCAGACTGAGTAGTGGTCTTCTCTATGTTACGTTGTTCCTCTGCTTTGGATTTTTCGATGAAACGGTAAGGCACAATGAAAGCATAGCTCGCTACACTGATGGCGAACAACGCGATGATTGCAGATATGATGAGTTGCCTTACTTTCAACTTTTCAACCTTTTAACATTAACATTACTTTATTTGCTTCAATGCCAGCTTCACAACCTGCTCTACAGGCATGTCGGGCTGTTCCTGAAGGATGGCAGTGACCACCTTGACCGATGGTGCTGGCGAGAACCCAAGCATGGTGAGAGCCGAGACAGCCTCGTCGCGCACGCCTTGGGTGATGGGTGATGGGTGATGGCTACCGCTGGCGGGAACCTCTGTGGCAATGCCGAGACTGACAATCTTGTCTTTCAAGTCGACAATGATACGCTGAGCTGTCTTCAGACCAATGCCTTTCACACCCTTGAGCATCCGCTCGTTGCCGTTGGCGATGGCTCCGCAGAGCTCGTTGGGCGATGCCGACGAGAGAATCATTCGTGCCGTGTTGGCTCCTACACCGCTCACAGTGATGAGCTGGCGATAGAGCTCGCGCTCCTGCTTGTCGGCAAAGCCGTAGAGTGTGAACGAATCGTCGCGACCGCCCGTAATGAGTGACTCGTGAACGTATAGTCTGACGTCTTTCTGGCCTTGTATGGCCGCGTAAGTTGTGAGCGAGATGTTGAGCGCATAACCTACACCTGCTGTTTCAACAACAGCCAGGGCGGGAGTGAGCTCGGTCAACTCGCCTTTGATGTATTCTATCATCTTAACAAATATGTATATATACGTATCAATTAACGTGCGTTTTGCCGTATTTATTGCATTCTTCCCCATTTTTTTCTTCATTTTTTCATGCCGTTTCAGCGTTTTTTTGTAATTTTGCCAACTGAAAAAGATTGTAAACAGCCAAAAGATAGGAACTATGACAAAGAAAATCAGAGCCGCCGTAGTGGGTTACGGCAACATCGGACGTTTCACGGTTGAGGCCCTTGAGGCCGCGCCCGACTTTGAGATTGCGGGCATCGTGCGTCGCAACGGTGATGAGAATAAGCCGCAGGAGCTGGCTCCCTATGCGGTAGTAAAGGATATTCGCGAGCTGAAGGATGTCGACGTGGCCATACTGGCAACGCCCACCCGCTCGTGCGAGGAGTATGCCAAGCAGATTTTGCCGCTGGGCATCAACACGGTCGACTCGTTCGACATCCACACGGGCATCGTCGACTATCGTCGTACGCTCGACGCCATCAACAAGCAGACGCAGACCGTCAGCGTGATTGCTGCCGGTTGGGACCCGGGTTCCGACAGCATCGTGCGCACGCTGATGCAGAGCCTCGCCCCGAAAGGACTCAGCTATACCAACTTCGGACCGGGCATGTCGATGGGACACTCCGTCTGCGTGCGCTCAAAGGCCGGTGTGAAGAATGCGCTGTCGATGACCATCCCTCTGGGCGAGGGCATCCATCGTCGCATGGTCTACGTGGAACTGGAAGACGGTGTCAAGCTCGACGACGTGACGCACGCCATCAAGCAAGACCCCTACTTCGCTTCCGACGAGACACACGTGTTCCAGGTGGAGTCGGTCGACGACGTTCGCGACATGGGCCACGGCGTGCATCTGGTGCGCAAGGGTGTCAGCGGAAAGACGCAGAACCAGCGCATGGAGTTCAACATGAGCATCAACAATCCCGCCCTGACCGCACAGGTACTGGTCAACGTGGCGCGTGCCTCGCTGCGCCAGCAGCCCGGATGCTACACCATGGTTGAGCTGCCCGTCATCGACATGCTGCCCGGCGACCGCGAAGACCTCATCCGCCATCTGGTGTAGTAAAGCCCCCTCCAACTCCCCCGGGATTACTTTACCCGCTTCGCGACAGTGACCGTTGGTTCATAATTCATAATGCATAATCGGCTGGCGCATCGGGACATCATGCATAATTTGCAGCGGATGTAATCGTTTCTTTAGTACGCTTCGCTTGCGAAGAACACGGAGGGACACGGAATGAAATTCCGTTTGCATGTAAGGCCGCGTTAAAAAGTTGAAAGTTGAAAATCGTGATTAAGCAAGAGAAGACCAAGCTTGCTTGAAGTCTTCCGAGCGTGAACGATTTATGTAAAGTTGAAAATTGAAAATTTCTGTTATTTCCGCGATTTCTTCGCAAGCGAAGCGTACTAAAGAAACGATTACTGCGAGAGTTGAAAGTTGACGTTAACGTTAGCGTTATCGTTGAAAATGATTCTCAAAGTGGCTCAAAACGGCGAATACATCCACCAAATGTTTCCGTGGATTCAGATATCGCCGTTTTGAGCTTTTTCTATCTGCCATGTTTATTGAGCAACGAAGCGTCTGCTTTTATCGAAAACGCAGAAAGAGAATTCTCAAACAAACAGATTAAAATACCTCAAAAACGCCGAACGAAACGCCTCGGGAAAGCAAGATTTTGTGCAAAGAAGCTACAAAATGGGAAAAAAATAACGTTAAATATAAGAAAAAAATATAAGAAAGTATAACGCATTTTTCGAAAATTGTTGTACCTTTACACCCGTGTTCTTGGAACACGAATCATTTTGTTGCTCAATTTCTCCGACGAACTGCAACCTCAAACGAGATTTTACGAGCAAAACCAAGTATCCATTGGAGCTGCGCGCCACAGCGCAGACTCCACCATAGGATATTTGGGGCTGTTGCAGGCCTGTCGGAGAATATGGGACGGGGCCTGCGCTTTCTTTATGCCCATACCGATAGTGCTTTCCCTTACCAGACTTTGATGAGAGAATTATAAAGTAACCATAATACAAGAACAATTAAAACAAATGAAAGTATGGCAACAAAAGTAAAACTATCATTCCATCTCATCCTCATCCTCGCCGTGATGCTCACGATGGCGCAGACGGCGGGAGCAGCAACGGAGACAAGAACCGTGACGTTCTATTTGGATGGTGGTGCATCGGGCAAGACGTCACTTCAAGACGAATGGACGTTAGTAAGCGGAGGCAAAGTGCTGCACTATTCGAATACGAACACGACTGTTGATAAGATTCTATTGACAGAAAGAACCAGTATTACAAATTTTAAAGGAAACTTTATTCAGGATAATGGTGAACTCGAGTTCAGCAACTTGGAAGGAACCGTGACAAAGGTGGAGTTGTGTCAATTTCAATTCTTTTACAGTGGAAATCAGATGTATGTTGGCCTTGACAAAAGCAACTCATCAAAACTGCTCCATCTGCAAGGGAACAATAGCGATTACGACTATCCATCGTCTGATGCGACAAACTATGTTTCTGCAACTTTTGAGGGCAGTGTGGCTGTCAGCACATCGGATCCATTGAAAATAATGTTTTCTGGCAGTAGCAGCTCATGGCAATCTTTTAAGTTCAAAGAAGGTAGCATTACCATTACATACGAAGTCGAGGTGGAAGACACATCTGACCCCGGCCACACGTTCACGTTCAACGCCAGTGGTAATACGCTGACCGCCACTTGTAACCAGGCCAACCAGTATCACACTTGCGGTCTTACAAACCGTAAGTCCACGCTGACACTCAATGCCGAGGATGTATCCTATGATACTTTCCGTCATAATGCTACGCTCAACCTGACGGATTTTACCAACCAAACGGGTATTACCGACATTGCTGCCACATTCAAGTACACAAACAAAGCTAACAACGAGGAAAGCAATACGGCACCTTCAGCCATAGGCGACTACACTGCCACTGCTACCGTCACTATCGGCGACGGTTACAACTACAACTGCACGCTGACCAAGGACTTTAGCATCTTGGCAGGATATAAGGTCAACAACGTCTACTCGCAGTTTAGCCTGAGCAAGAGTTCGGCTTTGGAGGGCGAGGAGATAACCATCACCTACACGCAGCAGATGGACGAGAGCCTTGAAGGGCTGACCCTGACGGGCGCAACGTCGGGCGACAACATCACCTATACGCAAAGCGGCAACACCTACACGTTCAATATGCCCGCCGAGGACGTGAACCTCAGCGCTACGTTCACGTATCCGCTGAATGAAGACAACATCACGCAGAGCGGCGACACTTACACTATCAAGACTGCCGAGGGCTGGAACTACTTCTGTCAGCGCTTGGAAGTGGACGGCGACTTGAACGGTTTCAGCGGCAAGACCGTGATGCTGGGTGACAACATCACCGTGACAACGATGGCGGGCAGCGCAGACCATCCGTTCAAAGGCATGTTCGACGGCGACGGCCATACGCTGATTTTCAACTACACCGCTGATAGGCCTAATTGCGCCCCATTCCGCATCACTAACGGCGCTACCATCCGCAACCTGCACGCAACGGGACTGATAGAAGGCGGCATCTGGCACTACATGGGCGGTCTGGTTGGCTCTGCCAACGGCAATCTCACCATCGAGAACTGCCGCGTGAGCACCCAAATCAGCAGCACCGTCAGCGGCATTGCCAACAACGGCGGCTTCGTGGGTCTCCTGAGTTCGCAATACAACCAATGCCACATCACGGGCTGCGTGTTCGACGGACTCATCTGCAACCCGAACACCTGGAACCAGACTTAT